>DKFC01000053.1 GCA_002452745.1 Firmicutes bacterium UBA6806 | reverse complement strand
TAAAGGTATTACCATATTTTAAAGATATGAAACTGAGTGATATTAAAGCGTCAACAGTTCGCAAATGGCAAAATGAATTAATGAAAAAGAATTATTCAGACACGTATCTTAAAAGTATTAACAATCAATTGAGTGCGATTTTAAATCATGCAGTAAGATTTTATGAACTTAAAAGTAATCCATGTAGAAAGGCAGGAAGCATGGGTAAGGGACAGGCAGATGACATGGAGTTTTGGATAAAAGCAGAATTTGATACATTTATTGAACATATGATGGATAAGCATACATCTTATTTAGCTTTTTCAACTCTTTATTGGACCGGTATGAGAATAGGGGAACTGTTGGCACTAACACCAGCAGATGTTGATATTAATAAGAAGACGATCTCCATTACAAAATCCTACCAGCGTTTAAAAAGTAGAGATGTCATTACAGAGCCTAAAACACAAAAGAGTAAAAGAACTATTAGCATACCATCATTTCTTGTAGCAGATTATGAAGATTACTTCACTAGAATTTATAATTTTGATGTAAATTCAAGAATATTCAATGTTACAAAGGGATATCTCTCAAGTGAAATGAGACGAGGTGTAAAAGAAAGTGGCGTTAAAAAAATCAGGCTACATGACCTGAGACATAGTCATGCAAGTCATTTGATTGAGCTTGGATTCACACCAGTTGCAATTGCAGAAAGACTTGGTCATGAAAAAGTTGAAACAACGCTGAATACTTATGTTCACCTTTACCCAAATAAGCAAAATGAGATTGCTGATAAATTAGATGCAGAATATAATGAGGAGGCTGATTAATGGCTTGTCCAAACAGGAATAGAAAAAGGCCAAGAACTCTTGCTTTTAGATGTACTGATGAAGAATTTGAAATCATTGATAAAAGGATAAAAGTAACTGGTGAAGTTAAGGGAGATTATTTAAGGGAAGTTGTATTAACTGGTAAAGTTCAAATCAGTGTAGGAAAATTTAAAAGTGATAAACTTGCCTATGCAATAAAAAATCTCGCTCGCGAATTAAAGAAGATAAGAGATTCAAATTCAGATGAGGAATTGAAGGCTCTACTGAATGAAACACATATTTTGCTTCAGGAAATGTATCCACTGGTTGTTCCAGAGGAAAATGAATTGGTTTAAAATTAATGTAGATTGAAAAGAGTATCTGATTAAGAGTATGAATGTACTTTTAATCAGATACTCTTTTTAGGTTATATGCAAATTGTAATCTATATAATTTAGGTGTATAATAAGTTCAAGGATTCATAACTAGCCCAAATGGCGAGTTATCCAAAACGATTTATTAAGCATTTTCAGGGCTTGAATTTTGACTCCAAAATGACTCCATTTTGACTCATGAATGAATAGATGACTCCAAAATGGCTCGAATTTTTTTGATAGTCAGCAAAATTTCGGCTAATATTGCAAATAAAAACACAAAAAACACTATGAAATCATGAAAATTCAGGGTGAAACAGACTACCCTAATTGAGTGGGAGTAAAACATATTATCCTCGAAACCCTTTAAAAATAAGGTGTTTCGGGGATTTTTAGCTTAATTTTGGTCTATAGACAGAAGTAACCGTAAAGGTAGAAGGTATTGATTGGTATGTTGCATTTAAGGTCATTAATTTTAATTCTGTGGTATTACTGACAGATCGTACGTTTGAATCTCATTTTTTTCACTCAATTAAAACAACAAATGCCTAGCTTCTAACATTCTGGAGCTAGGCATCTTCATTTACTCCATATCAATAATTGTAAAAAGTGCTTTTTTTAGTATTTTCCTCTCATCATCTGAGAAGGGCTCTAAAAACTTCTCATTCATCTCGCTAACAACAGCTTCGACTCCGTCCTTAATAGCCATAGATTTTTCTGTCAGAGAGACGATAATAGCTCTCTGATTATTTTGATCTATTTGTCGCTCAATGAGTTCATTCTTTTGCATCCTGTCGAGAATCCCAGACACTGAAGATGCTTCAAGATTTAAAATCTCTCTTATTTTGGATGGACTTATATCGCCATATGTCCATAGACAGTTTAAAACACCATATTGTGATGGCGTTATGCCGTATTCTGCTAGCCTTTTTGAAAAATATTTGAATACTGTATTTTGAGAAGAACTCAACAAAAAATTAATGCAATTTCTAATCTCCATTTTTTCACCTCTTTTTCTATTGACAGTATACCACAAACCTGATACTATTCAAAGTAGAAATAGTTCTTATTACGAAATATTACAATGCAGAATAATACACAAACAAAAACATGAGGATGGTGTAAAATATGAAAGATAATTTTAAAGCACTTGTAGTCCGTGAGGAAAATGGTGAAGTTTCACATGCTATTGAAAACATTAGTGCAGATATGCTTTCGGAGGGAAATGTAATCATTAAAGTGGCGTATTCATCAGTTAATTTTAAGGATATGCTAGCCGTCCAAACCAAAGGCGGTGTCATCAATAACTATCCAATGATTCCTGGTATTGATTTAAGTGGAACAGTGGTTTCGTCGGGTAGTGATAAATTCAAAGAAGGTCAAGAAGTTCTTGTAACAGGTTTTCAAACAGGTATGACACATACTGGTGGTTATTCAGAGTATGCCAGAGTGCCGGCTGAATGGGTTGTTGCACTACCAGAAGGGCTTTCATTACATGATGCGATGGTAATTGGCACTGCTGGATTTACAGCAGCTCTTTCGATTATGACGCTAGAATCAAAAGGGATGTCACCTGATAAAGACCAACAGATTCTTGTTACAGGTGCTTCTGGCGGTGTGGGCAGTGTTGCGATACAGCTTCTTAAAGAGAGCGGCTATAAGAATATTCATGCACTTGCAAGAGATGAAAGCGAAGCAGAGAAACTTATTTCAATTGGTGCAACAGATGTACTTTTAGCTCGGGATGTATTACCAGAAAAGCCCAAAGTACTCGATAAACAAAAATTCCACTATGTTCTTGATGTTGTAGGTGGTGAAGTCGCTTCGGGCTTGTTGCCACAAATTTATTATGGTGGAAGCATGAGCATGTGCGGCAATGCAGGCGGAATTAAGTTTAACAGCACTGTTATGCCGTTTATCCTTCGAGGTGTCAGCATTCTAGGTGTTGATTCAGTTAATTTCCCTATAGAAGAGCGAGATGCTATTTGGAAGCGTTTTGCGGGTGAATGGCATATTATGAGCCAAGCGATTGCTAAAGATGTTGTTATGGAAGAACTGAGCGAAGTCTTTAAAAACATTAAGGCAGGCACACACACAGGACGACATATTTTGAAAATTGTATAGTTGAGATTTAGATGAATGTAAGGTTGTGCATCAGTAAAGATGAACCATTACAAAATAGGCTGTATAGATAGTTGGAAATGGAAAGAGGGCATTATGGCCACCTTTCCATTTTTACATTTTACAATAAGCAATATCCCGTAATTTCTCTTTTGGTTGAGATAACTGCGGCAAGTTAAACTAATGGGTTAGAATCGTTTAACAACTTGTTTCTAAACCGTAAAGGCAATGATATAATAAACTTTAAGAGAAATATTAAAACGAAAGAGAAAATGCATAAAAATAGGAGGAATCTCATGACATTTTATTTTAAAACAATAGACGGAGAATTACACCTTTACCGTGAAGCCGGCCTTTTTGACGAAGATCTTGGTAAACTCTCGAAAACATTTACTGGAAAACTTGAAACAATACATTTCTTTGGTGAAAATTTTGTACTTGAGGATATTTCAGGATTTTTTTGCAGTGGACAAAAGTACCGAATTAAAAGTAGCAAAGGATTAAACGGAGTTATAGAGAAGAATTTGTTTGGAGGTCGCTATGTTCTCAAATAAACCAGAAGATAAATAATCTGATTTTATTCAAGTAAAATGAGAGATACATATTTTCTGAGGACGACTTTATAAAGAGAACTCCCCTTATATATTGAAGGAGATTGTTTAAATGACAAAAATCTACACCTCAAAAGCCGCAGTTGTACTTATGGTGATGCTACTTTTATTAACAGCATGTAAAGACAATGACATAGCAGAAGAGTCAAACACTGATCCAGTTCAAGAGGAAACCGAAATAGAGAACTCATCAGAGAAAACTACAGAGTGGCAAGATCAATATAGCACATGGCTAAGTTCAATTGAACATTTACTATCGGATTATAAACCATATTTTTTACCTGAAATCAAAGAGGGAAACTACGAATTTGTATATGAAATCAATGAGGACGCCATTTCATACTCTATTTTCAAAAAGGATGCTTTTGCTGTATTAGATCAAAACGATCATACTGGGCATGTACATACAATGCATGACAATCTGTTTAGCTTCAAAAAATCTCACGAACAATATGATTTTTTTCAATCAATATGTGATGATTATGGTATAAATCCCAATAATGTAACAGAAAATGATGGCGTCTATACTTATGATAACATGATGACAAAGTATAAACTGGACAATGGTTATATGCTTTATTTAATAAGCAGTGACCCCAATGATGTGCTGATGTATGAAGACGTTCTAAAGAGCGTTACTCAATTTGATTTTACTAATTTTAAAATGGTTTCAATCTCAGTGGCTAGATTGACAAATGGCAGCACCGTGAATGTCTATTTCGAAGATGCAGAGTATCGTTATGAACTGTTCTTTAGAGATTTTTTAGGTTCTAACATACTGGAATATTAATAAAAAAGTGAACAGAGGGCAATAATCCACTTTAAGACTCAAAACCCATCATCTGCTTGAAAATGAATCAAACAGATGATGGGTTTTTATTAAGAAAGGGTTTTCAGTTCCTGGGTGATAACAGCTACTACTGATAAGATATCTTCTTCTGTATTATTATACCCCAAAGAAATTCTAACGGATGACAATGCTTCTTCATCTGATAATCCGATGGCTTTTAACACATGGGAAGGCCCTTTTAAGTTGCAGTTGCAAGCTGCGCCATTTGAGACATAAATGCCTCTATTGTTTAGACAAGTCACAAGTTTGATCGCATCTATAGTTTTAAATTGAATGCTTATCATGTTAGATAGACATGAATATTGGGGACTATTGAAGATCACACCCGGTATTTGATGTTTTATCTTTGAAATAAAGAGATTCTTTAATTCTTTTACATACTTTTCTTTGTGTCTCCGATTAGCAAAGCTCTTTTCTAGGGCAGCTTTTGCGCCTACAATATTTGCTATGTTTTCTGTACCAGCTCTGAGCCCATTTTGTTGAAAACCACCATGTATGTAAGGCGTAATTGGTGTATTTTTCCGAACATACAATATCCCGATGCCTTTAGGCCCTGAAAATTTATGGGCTGACAGAGACAAAAGGTCAATTTTGGAGTCAATCAACGAGGGAATTCTATTAATTGCTTGTACAGCATCAGTGTGAAAAAAGATATTATGCTCAAATGCTATTTCTGAAATTTCATCTATGGGCTGAAGTGTTCCAATCTCGTTATTCGCAGACATGATAGAAATCAAAATAGTCTTTTTGGTAATTGCTTTTTTTAACGCCTCCAAGGAAACAATCCCGTTTTTATCAACTGGTAAATAAGTAACGTCATATCCTTTTTCCTCAAGATATTTGCAACTGCTTAAAACGGATTTGTGCTCAATTTGGCTTGTTATTATGTGATTTCCTCTATCAATATTTGCTTCTGCAATCCCCTTAATAGCCCAATTATTGCTTTCGCTACCACCACTTGTAAAATAAATTTCATTTGGATTGCAATTTAATAATTCTGAAATTTTATATTTTGACTCATTGAGAGCAATTGCCGATATTTCACCTAAACTGTGGCCGCTGGATGCATTTCCATAGTATTTTTTCATATAGGGCAGCATCAGCTCAAAAACTTCATCATCTAATGCAGTGGTAGATGCGTTGTCTAAATAAATTTCCATTTTGAACCCTTTCTATTTCAAGTTATTTTCCCAGCAGATATACGTATGAAGAGCTAGGTGAAGATGGTGTTGAGAGTTCATCACTGTTCCACGGATCCTTAGAGCACCAGCTGTCAGCAACGCTCATCAGTCTGTATACGTTGAAACCATAACAGCTAAAATTATCTTTTACATAAAATTTTGAATCCCCAAATGGGTAGAATGCCATTGAAAATGTACCGTTGCAGATTGATCCATTCCATCTTGTAGTGGCATCTTTGATAAGTCGATCCAGTGCATAGATATCGCTAGTTCCGTCTAATGTGAGCATTGCTTTAGAAACAAAGAGAGTAAAAATTTCAATTCCCAAGGACGCAGCTTCATTTTCGTTAGTGATATTTGGACCTTCCCCTCGTAAATCTGTTAACTTGTAGTTGCAATCTTTATCACTGTTGTATGTGTTCAGCATATCTTTACCGATCTGAGTTAACCCGTAATAACCGCCAGCTTTGATATCTCCATTAGATTCTATGCTGATGACTGCTAAAATAATTGCTGGGTTTACACCGTATTTAGCACCAATTTCATTTGCTAAAGGTAACCACTTGGTAATTTTTTTATGTCTAATATCATATACTTCCCACGCATTTTTTGTGCACGGTGGGCAAACTTCAATTTTCGCCATTTTAAATGACCTCCTTTTTTATAAGTCAGTATAGTTCAACTGACCTCATCTTCTTGTAAAGGTTGACTGAGAAAGTTTAACCGGTTAACCACATCTCATATATAAATGACGAATTACCACATAAAATGTAAACTGCTTGTCTTAAAAAAACAAAATCTCATTGTAAAATCAAATTTAACAGTTTAAAAAATAAAATTAAGTTGAATACATTACGACAAAAATGTTAAAATATAGAAGCTGGAATATGATATTTCGCATTTAGCAGGAAACGATGAACAAAATAAGTGGAACGTGAACCGAATTCAATGCGAAGATGTCAATGAATTTACTGAGGAAGGGGCGAAACCAAATGTACAAAATCTCGAATCTATTTGAAAATGAAAACATCAAAACATTGGAAACACTAGGCGCTTTTACGATTCTGGAGTATCAAAAGGACTTAAGTGTTATGCCAAATGACGCAATGAACGCATATTACAGCCATGCGATGAACGTCAGACGCCGTCAAGTTGTCTGCAATTTGGAAAAGTCAAATGTTACTGTTCAGGCAGGGGCTATGCAATGGACGGCTGGAGATGTCAATGCAACCACTGGGATTAAGGGTGTGGGTGATTTATTTGGCAAGGCAATCCGTGGGAAAGTGTCTGGTGAATCTGCAATCAAACCAGAATACACAGGTAGCGGAGCGTTGGTACTTGAGCCTACATACAGACATTTACTCCTTATAGACCTCAAAGATTGGAACGGGTCTATTGTACTGGACGACGGTCTTTTCTTTGCTTGTGAATCAACCCTCAAGCATAAAGCGGTTATGAGGTCTAATCTATCATCAGCAGCGCTCGGCAATGAAGGGCTGTTCAATTTAGGCATCACAGGCGACGGCATCTTATGCCTTGAATCTTACTGCCCAAAAGAAGAACTCATACAAATCGACCTGCAAGATGACGTTTTAAAAATTGATGGAAATATGGCGATTGCTTGGAGTGGAAGCCTCAACTTCACTGTGGAACGTTCTGGAAAATCACTGATTGGTTCAGCGGCTTCTGGAGAGGGTCTTGTTAACGTGTACAGGGGAACAGGTCGCGTGTTGCTGGCGCCAGTGACAGGCATTTAAACGCAGAATAAACATTTAATTAAATGGACATAGAGAAGAGCCAGTAAAAACAGATTGTTTTTACTGGCTCTTTTTTATCGGGTCACCAATGTGAATAATTGGCGCATATATGTTAAATAAAGATATCCCCATCCTTAATTTTTCGGTGAATGGTTGAGGGGTTAATACCTAGTTTTTCAGCGGCTTTGACGATGGAACCATATCTTCTGATGGCAGACGGAATCATCACTTGATCCACAGCAGTGTAGGCTTCATGCAGATTATGATACCCATGAATATCGATGTTCTTGCTGTCAGAATCATAAGGTTCAATGGCATCTAAGGTTAGGAGAAAGGACAAGTCTGACTTTGACACCGTCTCATTTGAATTTAGAATCATCAAACGCTCAACGATGTTTTTTAACTCCCTGATATTGCCGGGCCAACTGTATTGAGTCAGCATATCAAGTGCTTCACTTGAAAATTTTAGCTTGCGGCAGTACTTCTCATTAAACGCCTTTAAAAAGTGTTCCACAAGGGGAAGAATATCGTCAGGACGTTCCCGAAGTGGCGGAATGTTGATGGGAACTACACTGAGTCGATAGTAGAGATCAAGTCTGAAACTCTTGTTGGCTTTTAGTTCGCAGATGGGTACATTTGTGGCGCAGATAAATCTGATATCAATGGGAATCGTCTCGTTGCTGCCAACTCTCGAAATCTGAAGTTCCTGAATAACACGCAATAATTTTGTCTGCATGTTGCTGGGAAGTTCCCCAATTTCGTCGAGGAAAATCGTGCCACCGCTGGATTCTTCCAAAAGACCCTTGCGGCCACCTCTCTTTGATCCGGTAAAAGCCCCCTCTTCGTACCCAAAGAATTCAGATTCAAGGAGTTCGGAGGGAATCGCGCCGCAGTTGATTGCAGTAAATGGGCGCTCTCTTCGATTGCTGTAGTTGTGTATCATATTGGCAAGAACCTCTTTTCCAGTGCCCGATTCGCCAGTTATGAAAACGGAAGAATCTGTACTTGCGGCTTTGACACACATCTCTTTAATTTGTTCAAGAATCGCACTTTGACTGATATAATGCTCTGCGCAAATTTTAGAGTGCGATGTATTCACATGTGACATCAACCTTATAATTCTCGTAATATCACGTCCAGTGAGGATACCACCCTTAAAGACATTGGCATCGTCAAATATAGGGGTGGCGGTGTAAGCGATGATTTTTCCATTAGGATATGAAATGTTGCGATGCAGTGTTTTTCTTTGAATAATCATTTCCTTCATCACAGGATTGCTGACGAACCCTTCGACGATTAAGTCATCAATAGCTCGATTGATAACTTCTTTGCGCTTAAAAGGGAGAATCTCATCACATATAGAATTCATCTTTCTGAGTTTTCCCCCTTCATCGAACAAGATAATGACATCGTCAATATGCTCCATGACAATATCAGTGGATTTATCTATGGACATGAAAGGTTTGATTACATAGACAATGAACTCAGTTTCAGAGAGACAGATATAATTGACGGTGCTGTCAAGGCAATAACTTTTGATGGTAATGGTCTTAGAAAGGGTTTTTTTTGACTTTATCTTTTTAAAGTCAAAAGAGGAATCAATAACGTTAATGTGTTGGGGAGTTGATAACTCAAAATCGTTAAACAATTCACTAGACAAGGCGTTGTAATGCAAGAAATCACCTTTCGAATTGCATACGATATAAGGTCGATTGAGTTCATTGAAAATAGGAAGTAGTTGTTTTAACATAAGTGGATTCCTTTCTGATGTATGTAAAACCGCCTAAAATGCTTGTTCAAGCGTGAACTCAAATATGGTATGTTTTAATTATAGTCCATAAGTTGGTTTGTTTCAATGTCAAAAATATAACGAAATGATTGAAAATTCGAAAAAGTCATGTGAATCAATTAACGAAAATCGACATTTTAGAGAAAATTCTTGCAATTTGCAAGAGTTTTCTTGCTTTTTGCAAGAGAATGGAATGGGCAATGTGAGGTTTGCTTTTTAAAAATATAGAGGAAAGTGCGGCGAATCAGACATTGTGAAAGAAAATACAGACTTGGCATGCATATTGCGTAATATACAGACGAGCTCATAGAAACATATTATATAATATAAAAATTTATAATGATTAAGGAGATCAACATGTTTATATTTGCGTTATTACCAATAATTGTTATTCTTCTTGGAATGGTTGTTATGAAAAAACCAGCCATGATTGTTTCACCGCTGACATTGGTGTTTACTGTAATCCTGAGTTTAACAGTCTTCAAAAGCGAAGGCAGCCTGGTTTTGAATCAAACGTACGGAGGCGTCATAGAAGGGGGAAAAATCATTTTTCTAATATGGTCGGCATTTTCTATGCTCATTATGCTTCAACGTACAAAAGCAATGGACGGTATCCAAAATGCTTTAGCAAATATAACAGATGATAAGCGTATCTTGCTCATCATGATCGGATTTTGCTTCAGCATTTTTTTAGAGGGGGCAGCTGGAGCAGGCACACCTACAGCAATTTGCGCACCATTTTTAGTGGGGATAGGGTTTTCACCATTATCAGCTGCTATGGCTGGGATGCTTGGGGCTGGAATTGCGCCGCCTTTTGGTGGTGCAGGGGCTACGACGATTGTTGGAACAGGGGCGGTAGCAGATCATGTGTCACTTGGCTCTGTAACAGCGATGACGGGGAACTTTCTAATGTTCGGCGCAATAGCAGTTCCATTTATTATGATTTATATGCTGATGGGGAAAAACGGATTCAAAGGACTCGTTAAGTATTTGCTCTTCACAGGGGTTGTCTGTGGACTTTCGATGTTCATCATTTCGAATTTTATTGGGCCTGAAATCGTGAGTCTTGGAACAGGTGCAATTGGCGTCCTCTCCAGTTTTATTTATGTAAAAGTGACGAACCATCAGACACCCGAGGAATTCAAGTGCTTTGTCAAGCAGTTGAGCGATGCTGAGCGACGAGAAATTCCAAGTACTTTTAAATCGTTTCTGCCATATATTTTGCTTATTGTGGCATTGCCTGCAATTCGATTTTCGTTTCCACTTGCAACACTTGCAAAATATGGTTACGTCATGTGGATCGCAGTCACGATTTTTGTCATCGTCTTTATAGGTGCCATTATTTTAAATGGCGTAAAATATTACTTCAAATACGTTGGGGAAGGCCTTGTGAAGGTTATTCCAGCGCTGGTTTCAATGGCATCACTGCTCTCAGTTGCAAATATCATGAAGGCAACGGGCATGCTTTCAATTATTGCAGAAGGACTTGCCAAAACAGCAGGGCCAGTTTATCCGATTGTTGCAGTTTTAATTGGGTCACTGGGCACTTTTATAGCGGGAACAGGCCTTGGCTCAAATGTCATGTTTGGTCCGATGCACATGCAAGCGGCAGACCTTTTAAACATCAATAAAACCGTCACATTTGCCTGCCAAAATGCAGGAGGCGGTATCGGAAATATGATTTGCCCTAACAATATCGTTGCGGCGTCAGCCACTGTAAACACCCTTGGTCAAGAGGGCGAAATCATGAAGAAGTGTTTGCCAAGCTGGTTGATATTAGTACTTATTTACGGCGTTTTAGGAATGATTTATGCAAAAATATTGTTTGCAAATGTAGGTCTATAAAAAGCAGACAAAATTATAGGAGTGAAAAATGGAAAACAAATGGCTTTTAAAGGGAATCAAGGTTGTTGAATTCGCCACATTTGTGGCTGCGCCAAGCTGTGCGAAAATGCTTGCAGACTGGGGTGCAGAAGTTATCAAAGTTGAACCGATTAGCGGAGAAGGACAGAGACATGTTGGAGCAACTTTTTCTTCACCTACTAAAGAAGACGAAAACCCATGGTTTGAGAACGAAAATTTCAATAAAAAGAGCATCTGCATTAATGTAAAGTCAGAAGAGGGCATGGACGTATTCAGAAAGCTCATATCGGAAGCGGATGTATTTGTGACCAATGTCAGATCAAAGGCGCTTGAAAGACTTGGCCTCGATTATGACCAATTAAAAGCAAAACATCCAGCGCTGGTATTTGCACAGGTTTTAGGCTATGGAGAAGAAGGCCCGCTTAAAGATAAACCGGGATTTGACTATACAGCCTACTTTGCAAGAGGTGGCATCATGATGACGCTGATGGAAAAAGACACATCGCCGCTCAACGGCGTTGCTGGGTTTGGAGACCACTACACAGGAATTGCGCTTGCATCAGGTGTCTGTGCAGCACTGGTTAAAAAACTGAGAACAGGTGAAGGCGAAAAAGTAACGGTCAGCCTGCTTCACATGGGACTTTACGGCATTGGTTGCATGATTTTCTCAGATGCATATGGCAACAAGATGCCTATGACTCGCAAAAGCCCGAACTCAGCCGTAAGCAACTCTTATAAATGTGGTGATGGAAAATGGATACAGCTTGCACTTATACAGTATGATGAGTGGATTGGAAGATTTTTCAAAGCAATTGAAAGAGAAGACCTGATCGAAGATGAGCGTTACAACAAAATAGGCGGAATGAAGCAAAATGTCGAGTCCATGGTCGATCTAATCGAAGTGGAAATGGCGAAGAAAACCCTGGCAGAATGGGAAGAGATACTTCTCCAATATGACATTCCATTTGAAAGGGTACAAACGGTTGAAGATATATTGACGGATGAACAGGCGTGGGCAAATGACTTTCTAGTAAAGAAAACCTATGATTCTGGAACAGAGGGCGTCTTGGTCAACACGCCTGTCAAATTCAAAGAAATGGGCATTCGTCCAATGAAACCAGCACCGAGAATTTCAGAATATACAGATGAAATACTGAAATCACTTGGCTACTCTGAGACATTTATCGAGAATATGAAAACGAGCAAAGCGATACGATAGAACACAGAGTGATGTTTATTTAAAAGGAGTAGAAAAATATGTATACACTGGGTTTGGACATCGGTTCAACATCTTCAAAAGGGGTCATTCTCAAAGACGGGACGGAAATTGTGGCAAAAGTGGTTGTGCCACTGGGGACAGGGACTTCTGGCCCGGCTAAAGTCGAACAGGCGCTCTTTGAGCAACTTGAGATTCAAAGAGAGACAATAGCCAACACCATCGTCACAGGGTATGGGAGAATGACTTATAAGGGAGCGCAAAAACAGATTAGTGAATTGAGCTGCCACACAAGGGGGCTGCTGTTCATCGAATCGGGGATTAGGACAATTATTGATATTGGCGGTCAAGATGCAAAGGCAATGAGCATAGATGCAAATGGACATTTGTCGGATTTTGTCATGAATGATAAATGTGCAGCGGGAACAGGTCGATTTTTAGATGTTATTGCACGGGTCTTAGATGTCTCCGTTGACGAACTGGGTGCGCTCTCTGAAAAGTCTTCAAAAGAAGTGTCCATCAGTAGCACTTGCACAGTCTTTGCAGAGTCGGAAGTCATTTCGCATCTATCCAGCGCAGTGCCCATTGAGGATATCATCGCCGGTGTCCACAAATCCATTGCAAAGCGGGTTTCCAGTCTTGCAAAAAGAGTCGGAGTGAAAAGCAAAGTCGCCATGGTAGGAGGCGTCGCTCAAAACAAGGGTGTTGTGAAGGCAATGAGGGAAATCCTAGAAGTAGAGATCATCGTCCCAGAAATGGCTCAATTGACAGGAGCGCTGGGAGCAGCCGTCTATGCCTTTGACGAAATCAAGGACAGATAATTGTGTATTAAGGAGAAGAAAATGGATGAAAAACAAAGTTCAAAGGAACTGATAGGAGCACTTTTGAGTCAGAGTTACAAAGATGCGTTTGAAGCCAAGAAAAGAGGAGAGCCGATTGGCTGGTCAACCTCTGTTTTTCCACAGGAATTGGCAGAGGTGTTCGACTTAAAAATTTGCTATCCAGAAAATCAAGCTGCCGGCATAGCCGCTAAAAAAGAATCGCTTAAACTCTGCAATATTGCCGAGGACAAAGGATACTCAATCGACCTATGCGCCTATGCACGTACCAATTTTGGATTCTTGGAAAACGGCGGCTGCGAGAGTCTCAACATGCCAAGACCCGATTTTTTATTATGTTGCAATAATATTTGTAATCAGGTCATCAAGTGGTATGAGAACATCTCAAAGGAATTAAACATTCCGCTCATTATGATTGATACCACCTTCAACAACGAATACGTTGTGACTCGCTCTAGAGTCAAATATATCCGAGGACAATTTGACGAGGCAATTAAGCAACTTGAGGCAATCTCCGGCAAGAAATTCGACGAAAAAAAATTCGAAGAGGTCATGAAAATATCGGCAGAAAACGGGAGGCTCTGGAAGTATTCCATGTCCCTGCCGTCGGCGACGCCTTCTCCGATGAACGGCTTCGACCTCTTTAACTATATGGCTGTTATTGTCTGTGCAAGAGGCAAGAAGGAGACAACAGAAGCCTTTAAGACACTTATTGCCGAACTTGAAAATAGAATCGAGGCAAAGGAATCTACCTTCAGAGGTGAAGAGAAGCACCGGATTATGATGGAGGGAATTCCTTGCTGGCCTTATATCGGCTACAAGATGAAAACGCTTGCCAAATATGGAATCAACATGACTGGAAGCGTCTATCCAGATGCGTGGGCGCTTCAATATGAAGCAAATGACTTAGACGGCATGGCAGAGGCGTATAGCAGCATGTTCAACAATGTCAACCTAGACAGAATGGCACAGTATCGGATTGACTGTCTAAAACTGGGCAATTGTGAGGGTGCACTGTATCACATGAATAGAAGCTGTAAGCTCATGAGTCTGATTCAGTATGAGATGGCACGTAAAGTGCAAAAGGAAACAGGGCTTCCATACAGTAGTTTTGATGGAGACCAAGCAGACCCGAGATGTTTCGCCGAAGCACAGTTTGAAACTAGAATTCAAGGGCTCGTGGAGGTTATGGAATCAAGAAAACGGTCAGGGGGGAACAACTAATGAGCTTGGAATTGACATTAAAGGCACTGGAAGAGATTGCTAAAAATCCAAAAGAAGCGGTAAAAAATTATAAACAACAAACAGGAAATAAAGTCATTGGCTGTTTTCCAGTTCATTGTCCTGAAGAATTGGTACATGCATCGGGGATGCTGCCAGTGGGCATGTGGGGTGGACACACGGAACTGGAGAGGAGCAAACAGTATTTTCCTGCGTTTGCTTGCTCAATTATGCAATCTTGCATGGAGTACGCCCTCAAAGGCACATATGATGACTTGTCGGCGGTGATTATACCGGGAATGTGTGACACGTTAATCTGTACTGGACAGAACTGGAAAACGGCAGTTCCGCATATCCCTTATATTTCATTGGTACACCCTCAAAATAGAAAAATTCAGGCGGGAATTGATTATCTAAAAGATGAGTATCTCAACATGACAGAAATTCTCGAAAAAATATCTGGAAAAGTGGTGACTAATAAAAGTCTCAACGAAAGCATAGACTTATACAACGAGCACCGGAAAACAATGCGAAAATTTGTTGAAATAGCAAGTGAATACCCTCAAACAATCACACCATACAGAAGACACATTGTAATAAGGAGTGGATTTTATATGGACAAAAAAGTCCATACGGAATCAGTGGAATCCATTATTGCAAGCCTTGTGTCTATGCCAAAAGAAGTCAGTACTCATAAGAAAGTACTCCTCTCAGGCATACTTGCCGATTCAAAAGAGCTCTTGGCAGTGCTTCATAAAAACGGCCTTCAAGTGGTGGCAGATGATCTTGCACAAGAGAGCAGACAGTTTAGACAAGATGTTCCATCGGGTGAGGACGCCATAGACAGATTGGCAAAATACTGGTCTGCCTTTGAAGGGTGTTCGCTGGCATATGACCCTGAGAAGAAGCGGGCGGATATGATTTTAGAGGACGTCAAGAAGAAAAATGCAGACGGCGTAATCTTTTGCATGATGAAATTCTGCGATCCTGAGGAGTACGATTATCCAATTATGAAAGGTGCAGTGGATGGCGCTGGAATTCCCAACCTGTTTATAGAAATCGACCAACAGACTGGTGTAGATGAACAAATTGGAACGAGGATACAGACATTTGCAGAGATTTTAGAGCTCAGATAATACTAAAAAATGTAGAGGATGGAGGCATAAATGCTATTAAAAAATGAACATCAATTGTTGCAAAAGGCCATTAGAGACTTTGCAAACAAAGAGCTGGCACCAATTGCCGCAGAAATGGATAAGACTGGTGAAATGCCCAGAGAGTTGATGGATAAATTAGCGCTGTATAAATACATTGGTACAATTGTGCCAAAAGAATATGGTGGTGCAGGCGCGGATTATATGTCTTATGCCATCGTCATGGAAGAACTCAGCAGAAAATGTTGTTCAACAGGTACTTTTGTTACTGCTGGTGCATCGCTTGTGGCACTGCCAATTTTGAATTTTGGTTCAGAGGAACAAAAGGAAAAATATCTAAAACCGTTGATGGCGGGAACGAGCATAGGGTGTTTTGGACTGACTGAACCAGGAGCGGGATCAGATGCTGGCGCTCAAAAGACAGAGGCAGTGCTGGTGGGGGATCACTATATTCTAAATGGTAGGAAATGCTTTATCACCAATGCGCCATTTTGTGACTTTGCAATTGTCATTGCGGTGACAGACCGTTCAAAAGGACTTAAAGGCACTTCTGCATTTATTGTGGAGAGCGGCTGGGAAGGGTTTTCACATGGAGCGCATGAAGACAAAATGGGGATTAGGGGAACACAAACTTCTGACCTCGTCTTTGAAAACGTCAGAGTACCAAAAGAAAATCTCATTGGCGCAGAAGGAAAAGGATTTAAAATCGCCATGAACACTCTGGAAGCTGGACGTATTGGCGTTGCGGCACAAGCGGTGGGCGTTGCACAAAGTGCTCTTGACGAGGCAATCAAATATTCAAAAGAGAGAGTTCAATTTGGAAGATCACTTTCCAAATTTCAGAATACGCAGTTTACACTGGCGGATATGGAGACTAAAGTCACTGCGGCTAGAATGCTTGTCTACAGCGCAGCCATGTTAAAAGACGGCAAGAAGGGCATTGAAAAAGAAGGGTCCATGGCGAAGTATTACGCAGCTGAAATTGCAAATGAAGTGGCTTATAAGGCGCTTCAAATTCACGGTGGATATGGCTATATCAAGGATTATCCGATTGAGAGAATTTATCGAGATGCAAGGATTCTCTCGATTTACGAGGGAACTTCGCAGGTTCAGCAAATGGTCATATCGTCTTCAATTTTGAAGTAGTCATGGGCGTTACACTTTGAGACAACAATAATAAGATGGAGGTGCAACCTTTTGAAAATTTTGGTTTGTGTAAAACAAGTACCAGATACAACTGAGGTTAAGATCAATAAAGAGACAGGAACACTTATAAGAGACGGTATTCCCAGCATTTTAAATCCAGATGATGCAAATGCGCTGGAAGAAGCATTGCGATTAAAAGATAAGACTGAAGACACAACCGTTACTGTTATGACCATGGGCCCTCCACAAGCAGAGGTCATGTTGAGAGAATGCCTTGCAATGGGAGCGGATGAAGCCGTGCTTCTCAGTGATCGTGCCTTTGGCGGTGCAGACACATGGGCTACCTCTGGCACATTGGCAGCGGGTATTCGAAAAATGGGAGAATTTGATATTATTTTCGCTGGACGTCAGGCCATAGATGGAGACACGGCACAGGTAGGGCCTCAAATTGCTGAGAAGCTGAACTTGCCACAAGTGACCTATGTTCAAAAGGTAAAAATAGAAGGCGATACCGCCATCGTGCAAAGACAGCTTGAAGATGGCTATGAAGTGATTGGCGTCAAAATGCCAGTCCTGCTGACTGCGGTGAAAGAGTTAAATGAACCGAGGTATATGTTTGTGGACAAAATATTTGAAGGCTATTCAAAGGAGATTACAAGACTTGCCTTAAGCGACTTGGATATAAATCCGGATGCAGTTGGATTAAAAGCATCTCCGACAAAGGTTTACAAGTCGTTCACCCCTGCGGTAAAAGGAAAGGGAATTATGCTCTCAGGAACAACTAAAGAAAATGTTGGAAGTGTCATGGCGTTACTCAAGGAAAAACATATTATTTAGGAGGGGCATATGAGCAACGATTTAAACTTATACAAAAACGTCTGGGTATTTGCCGAGCAGAGACAGGGAAAACTCACGCCAGTGGTGATTGAACTCTTGGGAGAAGGCAAGAAACTGGCAAAGGCATCTGGTTGTAAACTATGTGCCATATTGCTGGGAAGCAGAATTGATAATTTGGCGAGAGAGGTTTCATCTTATGGTGCTGAAATCGTCTACAGAGCAGATAACAGCATGCTTGAAAACTATACGACGGATGCTTATACACAGGTTATTTCAGATGCCATCAATCAATATAAACCTGAAGTTGTCTTGTTTGGTGCAACCAATATTGGACGGGATTTGGCACCGAGAATTGCCTCTAGAATCAACACAGGTCTCACGGCAGACTGCACGAAGCTGGAAATTGATCCAACAGATCATAAAATTCTTCAGACAAGACCTGCATTTGGCGGCAACATCATGGCGACAATTATCTGTCCAAACACCAGACCTCAGATGGCTACAGTGAGACCAGGGGTCATGGAAAAGGCTAAACAAGAGGGAAATCACAGTGCTGAACAAGTTGACGTTGACGTGAACTTAACAGAACAGATGATTAGAACCAAAGTCATTGAAATTGTAAAACTCAAAAAGGAAATGGTCTCTCTCACAGATACAGAAATTATCGTTTCCGGCGGACTTGGTCTAGGAGGCGAAAAGGGGTTTGAAATGCTGAAGAAACTGGCTGACAAGCTCGGCGGCGTGGTTGGAGCGTCAAGGGCGGCAGTTGATTCCGGATGGATTGATCACTCACATCAGGTTGGACAAACCGGTACGACAGTCAAGCCTAAACTTTACATCGCCTGCGGTATTTCTGGTGCAATTCAGCATCTTGCTGGAATGCAGTCATCAGACTATATCATAGCCATCAATAAAAATGCAGCTGCACCAATCTTTGATGTGGCGGACATGGGGATAGTCGGCGACGTAAACGAAGTTGTCCCCATGTTAATTGACGCATTGACAGTATAAAATTATAAATTGGCTTTAAAAACAGCATGCTACAGATGAGGATGACTTGTTTTGAATTAAAGGATAAAAGTGACATAAGCAGTGGCTAAAGGAGGGTGAAATTATGTACCATAAAAGATTACATCACATCGGAATCATACAACCAAGTATGGAAAAAGTAGAAAGCCTCATGGAGGCATTTGGATTAAAAAAAGGACTGACTGGTTTTGTAGCACCATATCATGCACATTATGTCTTCACAGAGATGAATCCAGACTATAGCGAAAGTCCAATTGAATTCTTAGTGCCAACAGAAGGGGTGCTGGCAGAATACAATAAAGGTAGAGGCGGAATCCATCATATCTGCTATGAAGTAGACAATATAGACGAAGCATTTGAAGAATTTAAATCAAAGGGATATGAATTCTTAGAAAGCACTTGCAATCAAGCAAGTCCAACCATGAAAATCAATTTTCTTCGTCCTAAATGTACCAACGGTATTCTCATAGAACTTATGGAAATTACCGAACCAACTGAAGACTACCTTAAATAAAGATGGGGATAGAGAGCCGCAATGGAGTTTGACATTGCGGTTCTTTTTGGGTTCATGGAACATTTTTATATGTTCATGTGCTATAATATCAATAATTCTAAAGGACGGGGGTGCTGGCTATGGATAAAATCAGTCATTCAGTTCCTGAGATTTGTTTGATAGCACCTTCTGGTGCGCTTGCCAAGCTGACTCGGGAAATCGCAAGGGAACTGAATCTAGAGATAGGCATTTATAAAGGCGTATTGGACGACGGTGTAAAAATCGCTGAAAAATTGGTGAAAAGAGGGGCGAAAGTTTTCATCAGCCGAAAGGGAACAGCCACTTTACTAAGTGAAAGCGGCTACAATGTGGCGAAGATAAATACCACTCTAAACGATTATTTGCGCCATCTAAATCTCATGAAAGAACACAATGGCAAAATAGCCATCGTTGAATTTCATGAGTTCTTGCCAGAGCTGCAAAAACTATGCGATTATTTAGAGGTAAAAGATGCTGAAATATTTGCCTATAGCAATGCATATGACTACGAAATAAGTGTTGAAAATGCCTTGAATAGCCATGCGAGTATCCTTTTAGGCGGCGGAGAAACATTGCCCAAAGAGGCAAAGCGACTGAACATACCGCACACAATTGTGGAAAATACAGAACAGTCTATTAAACTTGCCATTGAAACTGCAATACAATTATTACGGGTTCAAAAAGAAGAGGCCATTCAAAAGAGATTCTTTAAGATCCAATTTGAGCAGTATTCGGCGGTGGTGAACAACTCCACAGATGCGATTCTCAGCACAAACGACACTGGGATGATTGTAATCAGCAATCAAAAGGCAAAATCATTATTTAAAGTCCTCAACGATGAAAAACAACACAACCTTCAAGACATATTGCCAATGCTTGAATTTGACAAAATCAAACATTTTAAAGAAAACGGGATAAGTCGGATTGTCAAGATAAACGAAAAATTGCTATCGGCTAAAGAAATGCCTATCTTTGTAAATCAGCGATTTGAAGGAGCTATTGTATTGCTTCAAGATGTGCAGGATATCCAAGATAGTGAGCAAAAAATCAGACTTCACCTTTATGAAAAGGGACATAAAGCCAAATATGACTTCGATGATATTATCGGTCAAAGTGAAGTGATATCCAAGACGAAAATGATTGCAAACAGCTATGCCAAAACGCAGTCCTCCGTGCTCATCATTGGAGAAACTGGGACGGGGAAAGAGTTATTCGCTCAAAGTATCCATAAAAACAGCAACCGAAGAAAAGGGCCATTTGTTGCCATTAATTGTGCGGCTTTGCCGAAGGAACTGCTGAGCAGCGAATTATTTGGATATGAGGAAGGGGCTTTTTCGGGAGCGATCAAAGGCGGGAAAGCAGGAATTTTCGAAGTGGCTCATGGGGGAACGATTTTTCTGGACGAAATTGGAGAGATTCCCTTGGAAACTCAAATTCAGTTGTTGAGAGTTCTCCAAGAGAAGGAAGTGCGTCGATTGAGCAGTGACAAAGTGATTCCAGTTGACGTGCGGATTATATGTGCCACAAATAAAAATTTGAGTAGAGAAGTCGAAGAGAATAGATTTAGAATGGATTTATATTATCGAATCAACGTATTGAAGCTAAAAATTCCCTCTTTAAGAGAACGGCGAGAAGACATTCCCCTATTAGTGGCACATTTTATTAAATCAATGCCTCCTGAAATAACGACTGATATACGCAACTACATGATTAATCTGTATCCAACTCTGATGGCCTATCAATGGCCGGGAAACATAAGAGAGCTTCAAGGGGTCATGGAGAGGATTGTCGCCATTTTTACAGGCAACAAATTGATAAATCCGGAATTGGATATGTTGATAGATATGCCAAAAGAGGAAAGACCGGTTTTGAGACAAAAGGACGATTCTGCGAAGAAGGAGAAGACCAGTTCTGAAAAGATAAGTCTAGATTCAGTAAGGAATGCACTTGAACTGAACCGATACAATAAGCAAAAGACAGCGGAGAGCTTGAACATATCTCGAAGTACGCTTTGGCGGTTAATGCATAGATATGATTTATATGAATAGCGAAGTTGGCGTTCTTAATAAAGGGATAATAGAAACATAATGTAGACACAAAACGTTTCACGACACAAGGAGAAAACCTTTTAGTGAAACGTTTTTTTATATTTGAGGAGGATAAATGGCCTGATAGGCGCTTTTTTTAGGTTGGCATCAATATTGCGACATATGTCAAGTGTGCGCACGACTAAATTTACTAGGAGGATGAAGTTATGAGTTTTGCCGTTATTTCATTAATGGTGTTAGTGGGCTCAATTGTATTGGGGTTTTTTAGAAAAGTTAATATGGGCTTGGTTGCATTTGGTCTGTCGTTAATTTTGGCGACAATGGCAGACATCAATGCAAAAACAGTTATGTCAGGATTTCCAACAAAGCTATTTGTGACTTTGTTAGGGGTTATGTTTCTGTTTAGTATGGCACAAGAAAATAAGACACTGGACTTATTGGCACGTAAGATTGTCTCTTTGGCTGGAAACAAAGCAAATTTAATTCCAATCATTGTATATGTCTTTTCCGCTATTCTTGCAGGGATTGGACCGGGAACCGTTCCCGTCATGAGTTTGATGGCTGTCTTTACATGTTCTCTGGCGGCTGAAATGAAAATTTCGCCTGTGTTGCTTTCAGCAACATCTGTTCTAGGTGCGGCTGCGGGTGGGTTAACACCTATTGCGCCGACGGGAATCCTTGGATTGTCTTTAGCTGCTGAACAAGGCATCACGGGAATTGAATTTCCATATGCAATTAATATGATTATTGCAATGACCGTCTATTTTGTCATTATCTATATTGTCCTAAAGGGTTACAAAATGAAATCTTCGAATCAAGTTGTGACCAGTGAAAAAGTTGGGTTCAACAAAGAACAAAAAATTACATTGGTTGGAATGGCTATTCTCGTAATTGCTGTTATTTTCTTGGGATATGATGTGGGGCTGACCTCATTTAGCATTGCAATGGTGCTTTTATTGCTGAAAGTTGCAGACGAGAAAAAGTCAATTGCGTCTATTCCCTGGGGAACACTGTTACTGATTGGAGGGATTAATACCCTAATGGCACTTGTTATTCAGCTTGGAGGGATAGATTTACTGGCAACAGCTTTGTCAAAATTGATGAATCCGCTTACAGCAACAGGGATTATGGGATTGACGGCTGGGATTATGTCATGGTTTAGTTCTACCTCTGGTGTGGTCATGCCTACGTTGATTCCTACGGTGACTGATGTTGCGGCAAATGTGGGAGGGGTCTCAACAGTGGCATTGATTTCAGCCATTACAAATACCGCCAGTGCAGCTGGGATGAGTCCAATTTCCACTGGGGGCTCCATGGGACTGTCTGCATATTCTCAAATTGCCAATCCCTCGGAGGAAGAACGTTCAAAATTATTTATTGAGTTGTTCATGGTATCAATTGGGGGCGTTGTGGTAATAGCGCTATTGAGTATGACCGGTATCTACACATTATTTTTATAAATAAAGATAACCAAAGACTGCAACTAAAAGTTTAGCTATACAAGGAGAAAACAATGGGATATACAATGTCAGAAAAAATCATGGCTCTATCTTCAGAAAACGAGAGCGTTCATGCGGGCGAAATCATCTGGGTCAATATTGGCAAGGCCATGATGGATGATGTGCTCGGGCCGAGACTTGAAATAGATGATATTCTCAAATCATTAAACGCTAAAGTGTGGGACGAAGAACGCGTAATTATTATTTCTGATCACTATACGCCGCCTGCCAATGTCAAGCAAGCTGACATTGTGAAATTTACAAGGGATTGGGCGAAGACACATCATATTGACAACTATTATGAATTTGCGGGACCATGTCATCAAGTCATGGTCGAAAAAGGCCACGTTCTCCCAGGTGAAATTATAGTGGGGACGGATTCGCATACCTGTATGTATGGAGCTCTTGCTGCTTTTGGAACTGGTGTGGGATCAACTGAAATGGCAGGTGCTCTGGCGACAGGCAAGACGTGGATGAGAGTTCCCAAGACCATAAAAGTAAACTGGAAGGGTAAACTTGCGACATCTGTAATGGCGAAGGACATTTCGCTAAAGACAATCGGTGAGATTGGTCACTCAGGTGCAACTTACAAAACATTGGAGTACTGCGGTGATACAATTGAGACTTTAATCATGGATGAGAGGTTCTGTCTATCCAATATGGCAGTTGAGGCCGGTGCCAAGGCTGGATTGATTAAGTATGATGACATTACGGCGTCGTACCTCTCCAAGTTCAATATAAAAGATAATTTTAGCCATATCAACGCAGATGAAGATGCGGAATACGATCAAGTCTATGAGTTTGACGCAGCCAGTCTGGAACCTCAGATAGCTTGTCCGCATGAAGTTGATAATGTGAGACCTGTGAGAGAGGTTCAAAATATCGCCATACATCAGGCCTATATTGGATCGTGTACAGGTGGACGATATCATGATTTGTTAGAAGCAGCGAAGGTATTGAAAGGCCGTAAGATTGCGAAGGGAATAAGATTGCTTGTCTCTCCAGCATCAAAAGAAGTCTATAATCAATGTCTCAAAGAAGGCATTTTGGAGATTCTGTCAGATGCAGGTGCGACGATCTTAGCTTCAAGCTGTGGTGCTTGCCTAGGAATCCATTCAGGTGCTTTAGCAAGTGATGAAGTTTGTATTTCTACTACGAATCGAAACTTTTTAGGGAGAATGGGAAGTAAATCATCAGAGGTATACCTTGCATCACCAGTAACGGTTGCTGCTTCTGCTATTACAGGATTTGTTACTGACCCGAGAGATGTATAAGGAGATAAAGATGATTGAAGGAAAAGTATGGAAATATGGTGACAATATCAACACAGATATCATTTCGCCACCCGCCTATTTAGAACTTTCTATTGAAGAGGCTGCAAAATACACGATGAAACCGATAGATGAGGCTTTTGCCAGCGAATATAAAGAAGGCGATATCTTTGTTGCTGGACATAATTTGGGATCGGGGTCCAGTAGGGAAACCGCACCTTTAATGTTAAAGGCACTTGGGGTACGCACTATTGTGGCAAGGGATTATGCCCGCATTTTCTATAGAAATTGCATCAATATTGGAATATTGGCAATTGAATGTGATGAGGCAGATAAAATTGGGAAAGACGACATCATTCGAATTGATTACACCAATGGCGTCATATATAACTTATCAAAATCAGAGAAGTACAGCTGTCTTAAAATTCCAAGTCATATCCTCAGCATCATAGAATACGGTGGATTGATTAACTATCTAAAAGAAGTGGAACTCAAGCGATAGTGGAACTCAAGCAATAGTAGAACTCAAGAGAAAGTAGGCTTCAAAGGAAAAAGACAGTCATCACGAAGATGTTAAAAGGGACAGCTATGCTAAATAACTTTAGCGAAGCTGTCCTTTTTTTTGCCCTATTTCTATTGTTTTTTAAAGAGATAGGTTACATTTCTTCAGGAATCAGTTCCATTCGCTCATCAAGAGGCCTTGCCATAATCTCCTTTTTGGAAAAGACCCAAAGCAATCCTCCAATTGTACAGGCGCAAATTTCAGAAGCGGTCATCGACCAAATAACGCCGTCAAGTTGGAAGAGAAAATTGCCGGCGATGATAATCGGAATTAAGGCAATTCCTCTGGAAACGGACATGACGTTTGATTGAACTCCCTTGCCGAAGGCCTGAAACATGCTGGTTAGAAGGCCGGAAATCCCAGCAAAAATCGTAGAGACGAGTAGTGCAGAAAGGATTAAAATGCCGACTTCAACCACAGTGGCATCGGAGGTGAATGCCTTTAGGATAGGCGTCTTGAATATAAATAAAAGAATGGCGATGGAAAGGGTGATGCCAACTAAGAGTACGGCAGTGGTTCTCAAGATTTTGGACAGCCTCTCTGTGTTGTTGGAAGCATAGGCGTAGGCGATTAGCGGAACGATTCCCATGTATAGGCCCATGCCTATGAAGTCGGAAATTTGACAAATTCGATTTGCAACACCAAACGCCGCAACCACTTGATCTCCATACATCACTGCATAGTGGTTGAACATGAGGCTGGATACAATCAGAAATCCCGATAGAAGAAAGGAAGAGAGTCCGATTTTGAAAATATTTGATAGGGTTTCGGCAGTTGGCAAAAAGTCATTAAACGAGAGGCTCTGCATCTGACTTTTATGGCTCAAATAGTAAGCGTAATAGATCACCGCGCATACGTTTCCGATGATAGTTGCTACAGAAGCCCCCATGACATCCAAATGAAGGAGAAAAATAAAAATGGGGTCGAGGATGATGTTGACGAGAACGCTGACAATCATGCCAACCATGGATTCTGTGGCAGCACCTTCGCCCCTCACCATTTGTGCCAGTGTGAAATTGGCAATAACAAATGGGCTGCCGACGATGTACACTAGAATAAATGCTCTTGTGTGAATCAGCGACTCACCAGAAGCGCCAAGGACGTTCAAAATAGGTGATAGCGTGAAGAGGCTGAAAATCATGAAGAGAACACTAGAGATAATCGACAGATAAAAAGTGACAGAAGAAGCCCTTTTCACCTGATCCATTTGGTTTTCACCGAGTAGCCTGGAGATGTAAGTGCTGCCTCCTGTTCCAAAGAGTTCACCAAGAGCCATGAGGATCGTCGTAAATGGGAGGGCAAGCGTCATTGAGGCCAGCATAGGGGTGTTTCCCAGTTTTCCAATAAAGTAAGCATCTGTGATGTTGTAGATCATGTTGACAATCATCCCCAAAATCATGGGAATTGCCATATGGGCAATCGCCTTTGGTACAGGGGCAGTTTCAAGATAATAAAGTGCATTATTTTCCATAAGAATAGTCTCCTTTTAAAATAAGTAGAATTCTACTTAAAAAATCAAAAAATAGAGCGCCTTGTTGGCACTTTATTCAGTATCATAATTACGGGCAGAATTGTAGGATGCAATTGTGAATGATGATTTCAGATTTAGAGTATGAGCTTTGAGTTATGATACGCTTAAGCATTAAATGGTATTTCTATAGATGTGAATCAATCCCAAGGTTGTCATAAGTTCGCTTTAAGAACATCAAATAGACCATCTTTTCCTCTTCTGAAAATCCAGCTAAGAGCGACTCCGTTGTAGCATTTAGAATATCAGCTACCTCGTTTAATAGGGAGAGCGCCTTTTGACTGAGTTCGATGAGGATCGTTCGTCCGTCCTCTGTTCCTGTATGCCGTGTGATAAATCCATTTTTTTCAAGGGTGTTCAGCAGACTTGTCACAGAAGGACCAGAAATTTGCATGGCCTCGCTGAGGTATTTGCGGCTGATTTCCTGATTGGATAACTGAGCGCCTTGAATATGCCCTAATAGGCGCACTTGGGGTTCTGTGACATCATAGGCAGCCAGTTGTTGATTGTTTTTATGGCGTAAAATATGTGCGATATTTTTAATATAAAAATCATGTGAGGGTTTGTCACGACGATTCATATCAAGTCTCCTAAAATAGATTGAATTCTACCTAATATATTAAAACTATTTTAAGAGGTTGTCAATTAAAAAATTAAAAGAACCAAATTAAAAGAATATAAACTCAAAATAGAAAAATAAAAATAACTTCTTGAATCAAGGCAGTGAAACACTTATGATAAAACGAGAAATACATATTGCAAGGGGATAAGGAGACAGTGACGTGACAAAGAAGAGTTCAAAATTGGAACAACTTTTTATCATCACCATCATAACGGTTTTTATGGGACAGGTCTATCTGACTCCGATTTCTGATTGGTTCAGGTTTTCGCTGGCAGTGTTAGTGCTTCCGCTGCTGCTAATCCACTACAGAGAAATTTCGATTATGCGGGTTTCAGTCATTATATCTGTGACGATGTTTGTCTTCAGAGCACTGATTCACAGCTTGACCTATGGAGATTTGACGCTTGCTGAGACGCTGTTTCGCTATATGCCAGTGATTATCTATTATCCAATCTATGGAGCGCTTTTTAAGGCCTTTAAAATCAGAAATCACGCAGACAGTGAACGGGGTCTTTCCATGATGCTGGGGCTTTGGATTGCCGACAGTTCGGGGAACATAGCTGAGGCAATTATCCGAAGTTTTCTGGACGGACTGCCTCTTGAATCTGCCATACTGGTGACTATTTTAGTGGGAGGCGTTCGTGCGCTGGTCACCTACATGCTCTATAAAATTGTCGTCCAATATAAAAATCACATTGTTACGGAGCAAAGAGAACGCAAATACAGAGAATTGCTCCTTCTGACGGCCAAGTTAAAAAGTGAGCTGTTCTTTCTTAAAAAATCCATGAATGACATAGAAGAGACCATGACAGACAGTTATGCGCTCTATCAGAAACTGGAAGAGGAGGAGATCAAGGAACAGGCCCTGAACATTTCAAAGAACATACATGAGATCAAAAAGGACTACTATCGCGTTGTGGAGGGCATGGAGAATACCCTTTCTGAGGAAGATACGCCATTGATTCTAAACGTTTCTGAACTATTTCAAATCATCCGTGAGAGCACGGAGAAGTCAGCGGATTTCAAGGCAAAGGATATTATATTGACCTTTGAAAAGGATGCAGAATTTAAGACAGACGACTACTATCCACTGATTTCCATCTTAAACAACCTCATCACCAACGCCGTGGACGCCATTGAAAAGCGTGGGATTATAAACGTTGCAGTGACAGGAGATGAAAACGGCGAAAACTACGTATTTACAGTGTTTGACAACGGTACTGGAATTGATATTGAAGATCAAAAACTGATTTTTAAACCTGGCTATTCTACCAAGCTCAACAAGGGAACTGGCAAACTCTCAACGGGGATTGGACTCGCACATGTGAGTGGCATGATAAAAGAATACTATGGCGGCACAATTGAAGTTGAAAGCTATGTGTATGAATCCACAAAATTTACATTCACCATACCGCTTAACAGGCTGATGAACGAGGAGGAGAACTGATGAACACCAAATTCTACATCATAGAAGATGACATCGTGACACAGGACACCTTAAAAAAAGTAATCCATCAAAATGAACTGGGTGAGGTCATTGGAACTGCCGATAATGGGGTGACTGCCTTAGACCAGATCAAATGGCTTCATCCCAACATCGTTCTCGTGGACTTGCTGCTCCCAAAACTGGATGGCATTGGTATCGTCACGGAGATTAGGAAACAGATGCCGTCAGTACACTTTATTATGATTTCTCAGGTGACTTCAAGTGAAATGATTGCAAAGGCCTATCAAGAGGGCATCGAGTTCTTTATCAGCAAGCCCATCAACCTCATTGAAGTGGTTTCCATCATCGAAAAAGTCACTGAGAAAATTCAAATGTCTCAGGTGATTGAATCTTTTGAAAATGCATTTAGGAGCATTGATCTTTACAAGAAGCCACAGGTGGGCTCTGTGCGGCAAGAGCACTCGGAAAGGGCATCGGTGGAGTCTGTCCTATCTCAGCTTGGCATCTCAGGGGACTCTGGAACAAGTGATATCGCAGAGATTCTCTTGTACCTCATGAAAAAAGAAGCGGCTGGTGAGCGGTTTCCAAAAGACTATAAAATGTCCGAACTCTATCAGTATTTATGCGATTATTATATGGAACAGTATGGCAAGCAGACCAATGTCTTTGCAGTGGAACAGCGGATTAGGCGTGCAATCTTCAAGGCACTGGATCATATTGCCAACATAGGAATCGAAGATTATGGACATGAGGCCTTTTCTAGATTTTCAGGAACGCTCTTTGAATTCAAAGAAGTGAGGGCGCAGATGGATTATATTCGAGGGAAATCCTATGAGAAGGGCAAGATAAGTGTCCGAAAATTTATAGAGGGGCTCATGGTGGCGATTAAAGAAGTCAGAAATTATTAAAGTTTTATTCTAATAGGATTGTGTTTGATTTTGTAGGTAAAATGCTATCCTCTTTCTTGAAAGGGAATTGCACAGTTCGGGATATGGGGAAAATTTCAAAAAGCGCATTTATCGGAGCATCGGTGTAATTCCCTCCAGAATTTAAGGGGGAATAGCGTATGAAAAAAATGAAACTCACCACTAAAATCTTCATTGGTCTTGCGACAGGTGTTGTTGTCGGGCTCTTGCTACAGGGAACGCCAGAAATTGCCAACACTTACATCAAACCTTTTGGAACACTTTTTATCAACCTGATTAAAATGCTAATCGTACCACTGGTCTTCTCCTCGCTGATCGTCGGAGCGGCGAGTATAGGCGATGTAAAGACGCTTGGGAGAATCGGGGCAAAGACCCTGAGTTACTACCTTCTAACCACTGCATTTGCCGTTGGCATTGGGATTTTACTTGCAAAAGTATTTGTGCCGGGATCAGGCCTTAGCATCCCAGTTGCAACAGATATGACGGCATCCGAAGCACCAAATCTCGTGGATACACTTCTAAACATCATCCCTAAAAATCCTCTGCAAGGATTGGTAGAGGGCAATATGCTTCAAATTATCACTTTCTCGCTCTTTCTCGGAATTGGAGCGACTTCTTTAACAGAATCTCAATCAAGACCATTTATCAGCTTTTTTGAAAGTCTCGCTGAAATTATGTATAAAATAACTGGATTTATCATGTCTTTAGCACCATTTGGCGTCTTTGGACTTATTGTACCAGTGGTTGCGTCCAATGGCACTAATGTCCTGATTCCACTTATAAAGGTTATAGGCGCTGTCTACATAGGCTGCGTGTTACAGACCGTGTTCACCTATGCAATTACAGTTAAGGGATTTGCAGGTGTGTCACCCGTTGCCTTCTTGAAGGGAATAATGCCTGCTGCCGCAACTGCTTTCAGTACCTCCAGCAGCTCGGGAACACTTCCAGTGAGCATCAAAACCATTAAGGAAAACTTCGGGGTATCCGACAAAATCGCCAGTTTTGTACTGCCGCTTGGCGCTACGATAAACATGGGCGGCACATCGCTTTACCAAGGGGTCTGCGCTCTGTTCATCGCACAAGTGTATGGCATAGACCTCTCTATAACTCAAATGGGGACGATTGTTCTCACGGCAACGCTTGGCGCAATTGGAACAGCTGGTGTTCCAGGGGGTGGTTTGATTATGCTCTCCATTGTTCTATCCTCAGTGGGATTACCGCTTGAAGGCCTTACGTTAATCGCTGGAATCGACCGTATACTGGATATGGCGAGAACCACAGTAAATGTCGTGGGCGATTTAGCAGCTTCCATAGTTGTTGGAGCATCCGAAGGGGAAATGGAACCTGTCAGTACAAAACAAATAGAAATTGCATAACAAAAATCCTTCTCTCGGTAAACTGAGAGAGGGGTTTTTTTAATTTTCGGGACAGTCTGGTTTTGCTGGTGAAGCCCTCTGGAACAAATTCATGAAAACCTGTGTTATAATGGATGCACCATAGTTTTTATGAAATCCTAAGACAATTTTACAAATCAATCCCCGTGACCTCACAGGGGTGATTCCTCAAAATAAAATGAACCTCGCTGGGACTGATGACCATATATAAGTGAAAGGGCTAAACCACATGTGGAGGAATTCAAATTGAAAGAGACAGAGATAACAGATTTAGTTCAAAATAATGGCAGAGAGCTGTACAATTTCTGCCGTTATCTGACAAAGGACAAAGAGAGTGCAGACGAGCTCTATCAGGAGACGTTCTTAAAGGCAATTGAAATACATACGAAAATTGACAGTGAGAGCAACGTCAAGAGCTATTTGTTTTCAATTGCCGCAAGCCACTGGAAGAACCAAAGACGCAAGTTTGCAAGGCGATCTAGAATTATCACAGAAGCATCTCATTATGAGGCCTGTCAGATCGAGTCACCTCAAATGGAAATGGAGACGCCAGAGGAAAAATTGATCGAGAAAGAACAACGTCAGATGATCGAAAAAGCCGTCCATACGCTCAAAGAAGGTTTTAGAGTACCTCTGTATCTCTTCTATACAGCGGACATGTCCGTTGGCGAAATTGCCAAGGTCTTACATTTGCCAGAAGGCACGGTCAAGAGCAGACTGCACAAGGCCAGAAACGAGGTAAAGAAATACTTGGAGGTCAACGGATATGGACGATAGAGAACTTGATAAAATGATAAAAAATGCCCTTTCCACCGATTTTAAGCCGGATTTGAGTCTAGATGAAGCCATCCTAAAAAAAGCGAGGGAAAGAAAGATGAAAAAGAGCAATTTAATGAAGAAGTATCTAATCGTGGCCATTGTTGCTATGTTTGTAATCGCCGGTTCGGTGGTTGCATTTGCAGTTTGGCAGCATTTGACGCCGCATGAAGTGGCACTGGCTAGTGGAGATGAGAAATTGGCTGAGGCATTTAAAGGCCCTAATTCCATTTTAGTAGAATCAACGAAGATAGAAGCAGGTTATGAAGTAACGCTGTTAGGGGTGGTTTCAGGTGAAAATTTGGCTGAATCAGAATTCTACACGAACGGTGAACTTGCTTCTGATAGAACGTATGCAGTAGTTGCCATTTCAAATGAAGATGGAACGCCAATGCCAGATACTTCAGACGAAGCGTATGGACAAAAGCAGTTCTTCGTCTCACCGCTGATACAGGGGTTAAACCCAGTGGTATATAACATCATCACCATGAACGGCGGCTATTTAGAGATGGTCAAAGATGGGATTATGTACCGAATTATTGAATGTGACAACATAGAACCATTCGCAGACAGAAACCTCTACCTCTGCGTCAGTGATACGACTTTTTATCATAGAAATGCTTATGCGTACGACGAAGCCAGTGGGCTCATCACTGCCAATGAAAGTTATGAGGGGTTGAACTTGCTGTTTGACTTGCCGCTGGATAAGGCGAAGGCAGATGAAACAGCAGCTATGAAATACCTTGAAAGTCTGAATTCTGAGCCAGAAGTGAACTCAGGCGAATCTGAAGCGGCAAGCAATCAAATGATTCCCTTTGATGTTCTTGAGAATATAACCGTGGAAGAGGTTTTAAAATACTGGACGTTTGTGGCAGAAGAAGTTGTCACCGTGAACGAGGACGGGATGATTGAGTATTTCAGAAGTACGGACCAAGGTTCAATGGGAGGCAGCGTCATGTTGGAAGCGATTTTTAATGATGGGGAGACAGGTTATTCCCAGCGTATGAGTCTAGGGGGGAACAACCAAGAAAATCATGCAGTTCTCTTTCACAGAGATGATGCAGGACAAATAACCGTGTTCTTTTACAGACAGGAATTTACACAGAATTAAATGGAGACATAGCACAGGGTCAATATCTATTTCGCATACTAAATCTTAGTAGAGCAGATAAAAATATGAAAGAGTGGTAACATCCAACTCAGAATGAAACACAGTTAAACTCTTAAAGGCTGGGACAGTGCATCAAAAGCACAAACCAGCCTTCATTTACATAAATGTCGGAAGCTCTCGACAAGGCTGCAAAACTTTAATATAATGAAAAAAATTAAATCAATATATCATGGAGTGATTTCATATGGAAGTGGAAAGAGTTCTTGGGTATGGTCCTTTTATGATTGCGGGGATGACAATTGCCTTTATTTTTTTCATGTGCATTATAAACATGTACTTGTTGGCCCGGTATAGAACAAGCCGATATACGATATTGATTCACCTATTGTCCTTCTTTGCGGTTGGAAGCATGATTTTTTATTTGGTTGGGAGTGCTGTCTTTGTACATCCCCTTTCAAAGTTTTACTATAGAATGGCTCAGAGATCTTTCTTTACTGTCGCCATAGGTGTGGGCTTGTCAGGATTGGGGCTGTTGGGAATTAGACAAAAATACAGCATGGGCAATATAACGAGCAATATCTCCTATGCGCTTTCCAATATCACGGATGTGGTCTTTGTGGCAGATTTGGATGGGATGATTACATATATCAATCATCCTGAAAAATACAGTGCCATTTTTGAAGATACAGCTGAACAGAGAAGGCTCAGGCATTACATAGAGGAAAACTGTCAGATTTTAAATCGCGAACATAATGCCGTGAAGGAAATAAAAACATCTGAGATGCATACGGAAAAATCAGATCGCTATTTTGTGCTTCTGATGGCACCGATTGTCGTGAAAAACAGCCCAATGGGGTATACGGTTGTGCTTGAAGATGTCTCCAATATCAGACTTAGCGAGCGGGTGCTCCAGCAGCAAAACGAGCGCTTAAATACTGCCAATATCAAACTGTCACAGTACCTGAAAACAGTGGATGAGCTGGAAACCGAACGTGCCAGGCTCTCAATTTTGACTGAGATTCAGGAGATGCTGATTCTGGACATAGAAAAATCCCTTGGAACGATTAGGCACATAAGGGAAAGTGACTTTGAAAGCGGCATCTATCAAGAGTCCTTTAAAAAACTGGCGGAGCAGCTGAGAAAAGTCTATGAAAAAGTGAGACGTACTGTTGGACAAATAGCGGGAAAGGAAGTGAAACCATGATTCGATTATTGCTGGCAGATGATCATTTGCTCTTTCGATCTATGCTTGAAGAAATGCTCAGTAGGGATTCCGAAATTGAAATTGTAAAAACCTGTGCAGATGGAGAGTCAGTGGTGGTTAGCTGTGGACAGGTGAAACCTGACATTGTCTTGATGGATATTGGCATGCCGGGAAAAGGGGGCATTGAAGCGCTAAAAGAGATTAAAGCAAGCTGTCCAGAGGTAAAAGTAGTGATGCTCACCACCTTTGAAGATGATGAGAATATCAAAAAAGCCATTCGCTATGGGGCAGATGGCTATTTAATAAAAGACATGCACCCAGAAGTGCTCATCATGTCTCTAAAATGCATTTATCAGGGCATGGTGATTTTCCATCAAGGTGTCTACAATTTGTTGCAGACAGCTGTTTGCAACACTTTTTTAGAAGTTGAAAAGAGGGTTCAGATAGATGACATGGTGTTTGACGCCATGGATATAAAGATTATAAAATTAATCGTTCAGGGCAAGTCTAACCGTGACATTGGACATCATCTAAACTATAGTGAGGGAACGATTAAGAACAAAATTACCAAACTTCTGGCGGTTACGGGGCTCTCCGATAGAACGGAACTTTCAGTGTTTGCCGTTAAACACGAGATTGTCTAGGCAAAGTGGCATGGATTGTAAAACCAGATTCCCCGTCACTTGCAAAAGAGACCTCCCCAAGAAGCGCACTAAAGCGGGCTTCCATGCCCAGCAGTCCGAAATTCTTTTCAATATGAACACAGCCAGTGCCATTGTCTAGGATGTAGAGTTCAACTTGGTTCGGATAAAACCTGAGAAACATGTGGATTTTCTTTGCCTTACCATGTTTAATAGCGTTGGTAACAGCTTCCTGTGCCAGTCGATAGACCGCTTCTGTCTGCTGGGTGTTTAGTTCATAGGCTTGACCCTGCACTTCGATTTGGATATCTATGTTGTCGTTTTTTAGATATTCAATGGCTTTTAATAGAGTCGTTTCACTTGGCAAAGCGCCTTTTCCGTAATGCACATTTTTAATATCGTTTAGACTGCTGGTCAATAGTTCTTCTATTTGGTCAGCTTTTTTTATAGCCTCAGAGGGGGGATCCCCAGAGGCGAGTTCAGCTGTACCGATGACAACAGTCAGACTGTGTCCGAGAATGTCGTGAACATTTTGCGCCATTTGCGCCTTTGTTTGTGCAATGGCAAGGGCTTTTTTAGTATCGGCCATGTGGACGAGTTTTTCATTGACCGCTTCTAGTTCCCTATTTTGCTCTGCAAGCAGGTGCTGTGTCAGGACGATCTCTGAGATGTCGGTGAAACAGAATAAACAGTGTCCATTTTTCTTAGGGTGTTTTTCAACTTTTATGTGACGATTGTCCACAAGGGTCAACTCAAGTTCAAATTCGTTTTCTTGTCTTGAAAACGCAATGAGCGACTTTGTGATATCTTCTGATAGCCAGCAAGATTCGGACTCAAATGACGACCAAGAGACAGGAGACTTGGTTAGAGAAAATAGGCTGATTAAAGTAGAATTAGCACCATAGAGCATGGAATTTGAATCCATGTACAAGAGACCTTGTGGAACGATTTCATAGAGTTTTCCAAGTGAAATTGGAGCAATATCGAAAAACCGGAAGGCCAATGTTGGGACGATGAAGAGCATCAGTGAGATGGCGGCGGCAATAGGCGTAAAATCAAATACTGGGAATGGGAAAACCCAGTGAAAGATGCCGATTTTAAATAAAATGTAGTACGCATTTGCAATGAGCGGCAGCAATACAAACACAGCGAAAAGCCTACCGAGATTTCGATTGCCCTGAAATCCGGGTTGAACTGTAAAATCGTGTGACAGCAAGAAGATGCCGCTTATGAGATAGAGGTACTGTATGCTTTGAGATAGATAAAAAATAGGGCCAAACCTATCCTTGTATATGTCAAAATAGGCGTAGAATTTCATGTGATATGGATTTGTAATGACGCAGATAAAGGCTATGGCAGGTAACAGTCCCCATAGGATTAAGAGTCTCTTAGAAGGTCTTTTGTCTTTTCGATAGATATAGGCAAAAATCAATAGACAAATGCCAAGGCAGTCAATTGCAAAATATTGAATGACAATGAAAAGCCAACGCAATTCAATAACTGGAGAAAGTGTTTTGAGGATTTTTGAAGTGAGCCACAGAGCAATCATTCCCACAACGGAAAGATAGCTGTATAGAAGATCTGATTTTTTGGCTCTAAAAAAAACGTAACTCGTAAATGAGATTAGCATGGTGAGTATCAGAGCATGAGAGAGTAAAATCGTGTGAAATTCGAGTGCGAGTTTGTCTGAAATTTCCATGAATTTACCTCCGAAATGATAAGTGAATGCTGTATAAATTCATCATACCACAAATTTTGAATTGGGAAAGAGAAAGTCCTCACAGGGAGTTAATTTGGTGACGAGGGCCTCTCTTTCCTTTTTTTGATGACTCCAGTGGTGAGGTACAGATGACTTAGTGATGACCACTGGCACTTACTGAGTGACTCAAACACAGCGTAGAATAGAGTGTACATAAGTAAAGTGTACACACATACATGAAGGCGGTGAGACAGATGAAGCGAGCGGTCTTTGAAATCAAACAGACGCCTACTGGGAGTTACTATTTTACATTCAGAGGAACAGATGGTGAACGAAGGGTTGTCTCTAGTACCTTTTTGGATCGTGCTGAACTGGAGAAATGCCTTTCTCACGTTAGAGAGACGGCGCCTCTGTCAGAAGTAAATGAAGAGTCCTTTCAAGTGGGAAAGCGTCCGTTCTTTTGGGTTCAATCAAAGGGGGAAGAAGTGATGTTTTCGCTGATTGGGTTTAGAGGTGAGATTGTATTTAGCAGCATTCCGTATGCAAAACGGGAGAATTGCCTAGAGGCAATCAAAGACATCAAAGCGTGTGCTCAGCGGGCGGCAGTGGTGGATTATACCATTGATTAATCTATTGATGATGAAGGGAGAGCAAAACAATGCAAAGAGAGAGTAAGAAGGAAAAACGACTTGAGGGGAGACACGTGAGAAAGCCAATTTCCATTTGCCTGATGTTGATTATCATCACATCACTTGTTTTGACAGGCGTTCCTGTTTATGCAATTGGTGAGGAGGGCAGTGTTATCGCGGCAGGATGGAATACCACGTTTTTTATTAAAGATGATGGGGCACTCTATGGTTTTGGCAGTAACGATAAGACGTATCCACTTATAGATAGCGTTAATTTAAACGATATCAAAGAACCTGTGAAAATCCTCGAAGATGTGAAGAGTGTCTGTGTAAACCGTTCTGCAGTGCTTGTTATTAAAACAGATGGCAGCCTGTGGGGCTGGGGGAATTTACCTGGCATAGGCAAGTCAAATACACCTCAAAAGATCAAGGATGGCGTGATAAGTGCTTCATTGAATAGTTATGGAAACGATAGCTTCTTAGTAGCCACACAGGATGGCAAATTGTATCTATCCACATCTAACAGTACTTTTAAGGAAATTCCGCATGATAAAAAGGTGAAGTTTGTCTCGAACCCATCTTATAGAAAGTACTTTATTAACGAGGACAACGAACTCTGGGGATTTTCAACTAAGAAAAACGGAGATCTTAATTTGGGTGTTGGTCACGGCGATCCAGTGCTAGAACCCGTAAAGATTATGGAAGATGTGCAATATGTCACAGGAGATACTGTCAACACAATGGTCATTAAGCTCGACGGCAGTCTTTGGATGTGGGGAACTGACAATGGCGTTGGATTTTACGATGGCACGAAGATAATCAAGGAAAATGTGCTATCTCCAATTAAAATCATGGAAGATGTTGCCCATGCTGCTGCTTATGATTCAGCATTTGCAGTGGTTAAGAAGGACAACACTCTATGGATATGGGGTGACAATAATTATGATTCCAACACGCATAATGAAATGCCAGTCAAGATTGATGAGCATGTAAATGCAGTTAGTTTTGGACATTCACACCTCATAATCGCCAAAACCGATAATACACTTCATACAGGCGGACTTGGAGATGGCGTTTACGGTGTCTCTGGTGGAAGACGATCGGCATTTGTTTTGGCTTCAACCCATTTAAAAGACGTACCAGCGACTTGGGCAGCTGTAGAGGTCAGGGAAGCAGAATACAGACAATTGGTTCCGCCAGCTCTACAGAGTGACTATACCAAAATCGTGACGAGAAGTGAATTTTGTACGCTTGCGATAACCTGTATTGAGCAAATTCACCAGATGTCAGTGGAGGATTATCTGGTCTCTATTGGGAAAGAGATTCCAATGACGTCTCCATTTGTGGATATAAATGGACTGTCGGAGAGAGCACAAGCGGATATTCGAGCTGCATATACCTTAAATATTGTCAGCGGCACATCGGAGACGACCTTTGATCCTGACAGCCAAATTACAAGGGAACAGGCTGCAACTATGTTGACTGCCACAGCGGCAGCACAAGGTGATAGCACACAAGCTGTTTTCCCGATGTTTTCGGATTCAGAACTTGTATCAAACTGGGCAAAACCGTTTTTGGGATATGTCTATGATGCTAAAATTATGTCTGGTGTGGGTAATAACCGGTTTGATCCGAAGGGTGGCTATCAGAGACAACAGGCGTATATCACCATGCTGAGACTGTATAAGCACATCTTGTCGCTAAGTGGAAGATAACCTGAATAGAACGTAAATAGAATGAAAATAAAACGGAAATAAAAAAGCATGAACTCATTGAGTTCATGCTTTTAATAGGTTAGCCCTAAATATTAACTATCTTACAACATTAATGTTTTCAGCTTGAGGACCTTTAGCGCCTTGAGCAACTTCGAAAGTTACTTCTTGGCCTTCTTCTAAAGATCTAAATCCGTCAGAGTTGATTTGTGAGTAATGTGCGAAAACGTCTCTTCCGTCTTCTCCTGTAATAAAGCCAAAACCTTTATCTGAGTTAAACCATTTTACTGTACCGTTCATCATAACGTGTACCTCCTAATTTTTTTTAGTCTTAATTTTTGCAACAAATAACTTTAATTAGGACAATACTTTTACAATACAATAAAAAAATATCCATTAAAATTTTTCACTACCAAACTTTAAGCAATGACTTATTCTAACATATATTTAGATGTCTGTCAAATATAATATAAGATATATTATGCGTATTTTCTGACAACTCAACTTTTCCGCCCATTTCTTGACGAAATTAGCCAGTTGGATTAAACTGAACAAGGGGAGTAAACACCCTATTTTTACAGGGCTTCTCTCCTACTGAACGGATGGGGTAAACCGATGTTTAAAAGTGGCGATTACGGATAGGAGGAGAGCGATGAAAGCACAGTCAGAGGCATGTAAAAAGTCATATGGGAAGACGCATGCAGAGTTGAACACGAAAGCGCAGACAAAGAGAAGTATGGGAGCACAGACGGGAGCACAGACAAGAGCACCTGAAAAAGCGAACACTTTAGAAGATGCCAATGCAGATAAGCCCATTGAAATCGAGATTAGAAATCTCATGCAAAGTGACTTGGATTGTTACGTGTTCTGGTTTCATCCCAACCGAGAATTTCATCAATTTAACGGGCCATATTATGGCAGAAAATCGGAGACTGAGTTGACGGAATTTGTAGAGTATTTGAGGCGGGCGTTTTTAAATGGCGAAGAAAACCCTTATCCACAGAAGAAGATGATTGTGAACAGAGAGACAGATGAACTTATTGGACAAGTCAGTTGGTACTGGAAATCACAAGAGACGCTTTGGCTTGAAATTGGCGTTGTAATTTTCAATGAAAACTACTGGGGTCATGGAATCGGATACAGGGCACTGACTCTGTGGACAGAGGAACTATTTACTCAGATGCCAGAACTGGCAAGGCTGGGACTCACAACATGGTCAGGCAATTTTCGGATGATGCATCTCGCTGAGAAACTCGGATTTGTCAAAGAGGCAGTATACAGAAAAGCCAGAATCGTCGAGGGCCAATATTATGATTCGATTAGCTATGGCATTCTCAGAGAGGAATGGGATGTCATAAAGTCAAGTGAAAATAAACGAGTGAAGGTATAGACAGAATTGGTTTAGAGGAAAAGTTGTAATAAGGAAGGGTGAAATATCAATGCATATACCAGATAATTATTTGAGTCCAACCACCTGTGCTGTCATGGGAGCAGCAATGGTGCCAGTATGGAAAAAAGCTGTCAAGAAGGTTCAAGAGGAGATTCCAAGAGAAAAACTCCCCATGCTCGGCGTTGGAGCTGCCTTTTCGTTTTTGATGATGATGTTTAATGTGCCGCTTCCAGGGGGAACCACAGGACACGCAGTTGGAGGCACGCTTCTTGCCATTCTAATTGGGCCTTATGCGGCTTGCCTAAGCGTCACAGTGGCCTTATTCATACAGGCAGTTCTATTTGGGGATGGAGGCATATTGGCCTTTGGAGCAAACTGCTTTAACATGGCATTTATCTTGCCATTTACAGGGTATTATATCTATTCATTTATAAAATCAAAATTAAACTCGCCATCAGGGGAGTCACTTGGAATTCTCATAGGGTCTTATATTGGCATAAACGTGGCGGCATTTTTGACTGCTGTCGAATTTGGAATTCAGCCACTTTTGTTCAAAGATGCACTTGGACAGGCACTTTATTGTCCGTATCCGCTGTCTGTGTCAATTCCAGCTATGATGATCCCACATATCCTCATGGCTGGCGTTGTGGAAGCAGTATTTACACTTGCGATTATCGCCTATATAAGGCGCGTGTCGCCGGGAACTCTCTACGAGGGAAAAAGAGAGCGTCCAAACAGTATCATGGCGCTTGTTGTCCTCCTTATCTGCTTGACGCCACTTGGACTGATTGCTTCGGGAACAGCATGGGGTGAGTGGGGGTCAGATGAAATCCATCAGGTTGTCTCACAGGGGGAAACCCTTGGCTATACCCCGCATGGTATGGCAGAGGGATTTGGTTTTAATGCCATGATGCCGGATTATACCATAGGCGGACTGCCAGAAATTATTGGATATGTCCTCTCGGCGGTGGCAGGTGCATCGCTTCTCATTATTGTATTTAAATTGATGGGTGTTAAACATGCATAGTTCAAATGCGCAGTTGGTTCAGGGAGCATCAGGCAATCATGGTGGAAAGAGTGAGCATGACAGAGTTGATGAGGCTTGTGATATGTTTCCAGAGTGGTTAAGAGAGCAGGAGGCGTATTCGCCATTAAAAGACAAGGATACTTTTATCGAAAAGAGTATTTTAACCCTGATTCAATTAATCTCTAAGATCAAGATGCAGGAGGGTTCAAAGCAGACGTTTAACATGTCTTTTAGGATTTTGGAAATCATGCTGATGATTTTACTGTTGTCTATGACAAAGAGTTTTGGATTTGTGCGAATTGTGGGCGTTTACTTGCTGGTGGTTCTGAGTACCCTTGAGGGCAGAACCATCATGCGCGTGATTCGAATCAGTCTGAGCATGACACTGATTACGGGAATTGTCATGATGCCCTCTCTCTGGATGGGCAGTTCGTATAGTGCCGTTATGATAACTTCAAAGGTCTTTTGCACGGTGACATTGATGGCATGGCTTTCCCAGACATCAAAGTGGCATGAAATAACAGGTGCGCTCAGGAGATTTCATTTTCCTGAGCTGTTTATATTTATTTTGGACATTGCGATTAAGTACATGTATTTACTTGGAGAATTTGCACTGGAGATGTTTTATGCATTAAAAATGAGATCAGTGGGGCGAAATTCGAAGAAGTACACGTCTTTGGCGGGTATTGCGGGCACGCTTTTCCTAAGATCGGGAGAAATGGCAGAAGAGATGCATCAAGCTATGATTTGCAGAGGGTATACAGGCGAATATTCAGCACTTAAGAGCAAAGGCATGGGAGTAAAAGACTATATCTATTTAGTTATAACCATTGGATTTTTTGGCTTGTTTTTTTACCTATCGTAGAGGGTCGGCTACTTGTGCAATAATGTGATTTTACAGTCTTTTAGACCTTTTTAGGCAATTGAATACGGCAAAGCCATTAGATTTTGAAAGGGAGCTATAAATCAAATGATAGAACTGCAAAATGTAAATTATGCCTACTCGGCATCACCTGCACTGAGGGATGTTACTTTAAAAATAGAACGCGGTGAAGCGGTTGCACTGATGGGTGCTAATGGATCAGGAAAATCTACACTGCTTAAATTGATAAACGGCATCATTACCCCTGACAGCGGGAACTACTATTTTGATGGGATTGAGATTACATCTAAAAAACTACAAGACAATCAATTTTCAAAGAAATTGCATCAAAGGGTGGGATTTGTGTTTCAAAATGCAGAGACACAGCTCTTCTGCGCCAATGTCTATGATGAAATCGCCTTTGGGCCGAGACAGATGGGACTGGAAGAAGAAGTGGTTCATAAAAGAGTGATGGACTGCCTCAAATTGCTAGAGCTTGAAGCGTTGAAGGAGAGAGTGCCCTATCATCTCAGTGGCGGTGAAAAAAAGAAGGTTTCGATTGCCTGCATCCTGTCACTAAATCCAGATATCATTGTACTTGACGAGCCGATGAATGGACTTGATCCTAAGGCACAGCGATGGTTGGTGGCATTTCTAAGGCGACTTCACGCCTCTGGCAAGACGCTGATTTTGTCCACTCACAATCTAGAATTGGTGCATGAAGTTTCAACGAGGGCAATTTTGTTTGACGAAACACATACCATTGTGGCAGATATGCCCACTGAAAAAGTTTTGGAGCAGACGGAGCTCTTAAAAGAGGTAAACTTGGTCGATGCTTATTATCATGTTCATGGAAGTGGAAGCCACAGGCATTTTCACGATCATAATTAGGTGGAGAGCAACATTTAGTGGAGAGCAATATTTAAAAGAAGACAAACTGCACCAGTCGGCAGAGCTTTATGCAGCTGTACTTAAATTCAAGGCAATAGCTGTACTCTAATTATAAGATAATACAGGTTAAAACATCCGCCAATCGTGTGATAAGTTGATTGGCGGATGTTTTTTAGTAAGCTACAATTTCCTTAATATTAAATTCCTTGCCGCTGAGAACTAGAAAATCGCCGCTGTCACATTTGGGACAGTGGTTTTTTTCTGAGAGAAGGTTGTAAACGGCACCGCAGCTGCGGCATCGTCCATTTCCAGGCAGAATCTCTATGACCAGTTCAGAGTCCCCAAGTAGCGTGCCTTCGATGGCAGCAGGATAACAGGCTTCCACATATCTTGGAATCATGGAAGATAGTTCTCCAATTTGGAGCACCAGTGTTTGGATTGAAGTGACATCGTTTTGTCGGGCAACCGTTTCAACCCTTTCGATGACCTGTAGCAAAATACCAAGTTCGTGCATAATTCACCTAATTTCTAAAATAGTTTGGAGACAGGAGATTATGATTTAAAAATGCGTTTGATGTTTTTGGCGGCAATTTTACCCTGTCTTTTAACAGCGTGTTTGATAACGGGAATTTTCATTTCCGAAAAATCAACCCCAGCGCTGTCGTATCTTCTTTCCAGTTTGATTGCGTCAAATTTGCAACGGGTAGTGCAGACACCACATCCAACACACTGGAATTCATCGACAATAGTAGCCCCACAGCCCAGACATCGTTCTGTTTCTTTTTTCATTTGTTCCTCTGTGAACGTTTGTCGCAAATCAGTGAACGTTGTCCTTGATTCACTGCCATTCACATGAAGTGGCCTTTGACGAGGGATTTGGTCATAGCCTTCTAGATTTAAAGTATGTTTGTCAAATGAGTGATACTCTCTCCTGCGATTGAGTGTTAAACTGTAGTCGTTCACATAGCGGTGAATGGAGAGTGCCCCTTGTTTGCCGAGTGCGATGGCATCAATTGCAAACTTAGGCCCTGTAACGGCATCGCCACCTGCGAATACATCTTCAGTGGAGGTTTGGAAGGTGATGCCGTCCACTTGCAGCGTTCTATTTGGATTCAGCTTCATGTTGCTGCCCTCAAGGAGATGTCCCCAATCCATGCCTTGTCCAACTGAGAGAATCACTTTACTCGCTTCAACAAATTGAGTCTGAGCTTCATCAAAGACCGGTGCGAACTTGCCTTTTGAATCGGTGACAGAGACACAGCGTGTGAACTCAATGCCTTTTAGAGCACCCTTTTCAATGACAAGGCGCTTTGGCCCCCAGCCATTGTTGATTTTAATGTCCTCGGATAGAGCCTCTTGGATTTCCTCTTCAAGTGCTGGCATTTCAGCTCTGCTTTCGAGGCAAAAGAGGCTTGTCTCTGTGGCACCTACACGAGAAGCGGTTCTGGCGACGTCGATTGCAACGTTACCACCACCTATGACCACAGTCTTGCCCTCGAGTTTGATGGGTTTGTTGAGATTGACTTCTCTCAGGAATTCAACTCCAGTTAAGACGTCTTTATGGTCTTCGTCTGCAAGGCCCAATCCTCTGCCTGCCTGTGCGCCAATGGCCAGATAGAAGGCCTTATAGCCCTGCTCTCTTAAATCGGAAAGCGTGACATCTGTGCCAACTTCAATCCCCGATTTAAATTGAACACCCATCTCTCTGAGGACGTCAATTTCTGAGTGAACGACCTCCTTGCCAAGTCTAAAGGATGGAATGCCTAAGGTGAGCATACCGCCGAGAACGGATTGTTTTTCGAAGACCGTTACGGGATAGCCGTCTTTTGCTAGGTAATAAGCACATGAGAGACCCGCAGGCCCTGCGCCGATAACGGCGATTTTTTCCGGACGAATCGGGCTCTGAGTTGGAACAAACCGATGGGAGGCGCTCATGTCTTGATCGGCGATAAACTTCTTGATCTCATCTATTGCCAGTGGTTCATCTATATCGCCACGGGTGCACTCCGACTCACATTTTCGAGGGCAAATGCGGCCGCAAACAGCTGGAAATGGATTTTCCTGCTTAATGAGTTCGAGAGCTTCACGGTATCTGCCTTGGGATGCTAATTTGATATAACCTTGAATGCCTATATGCGCAGGACATTCTGATTTACAAGGGCTAGTACCACTTTCTTCAACAAATATGCGCGTGCGGTAGTCGGGATTCCACTTATCTGGTCCCCACTTTGTATCTCTTGGCGTGTCAGTGGCGATTTTTACATAGCTCTTTTCATCACCACAGAGTTTCTCACCCAATGTCAAGGCGTTGACCTGACAGTTTTCTACGCATTCGCCACAAGCCACGCATTTGTCTTTGTCCACCACTGCTGTATAATTTGACCTTGAAAAGTCAGGATTTCGGTACATGGTTGCATTTCTGAGACCAAAGCAGGAACAGCCACAGCAATTACAGATGGCAAGGGCGTTGCCTGGACCTGACAAGTTTGGGATGGAGTGAACCATGCCCTCCCGTTCGGCTTGACGACATATTTGAATTGCCTCTTCTCTTGTAACTTCACGGCCTCTACCTGTTTTGATGTAGAATTCAGCAGCAGGTCCGAGCTGGATGCACATATCCCTTATGGTATGGCCACAACCCTCTCCGATTACTTGCATGGAGGTTCTACAAGCACAGTCTGCAACAGAGAATACATCGTGCTTTTCCAAGAGGTAGGTGATCTCTTCATAAGTGGCCTTTTTCGTATCGCCTTCAATGGCGGTGTCAATGGGAATAACCCTCATGACCCCCATGCCCACAGGGAGATTTCCAGAGAGGACAGGGCCTAGTTTTCGCGTGTATTCTTCGAAGCATTCAGCGATAACAGGGTATTTTTCCACGTTTTCTCGATTGGCGACCATGTATTCCATGACACCTGGGACATAGAGTTCCAAAAAGTACATATTCTTGCCGTTTTCAGGCTCAAATTTGATTGAACCGTCAATAGCCATTTTTTCGAAGATGGCTTCGACTTCTTCTGGTGACTTGCCACATTTGGCTGCCACTTCTTCCACGCTTTTGGGTTTTCGAATTTCCAAATGAAGCGCCACAGCCGCCATCTCGTCTGTGGTAACAGGTTCGAGTATCCTATACTCAGGATCAGTTGGCTTGACCTTGACGATTCCTCCAGTAAGACCAGCATTGATTTTATTGGCAAGTGCCAACACATTTTTTTTCACCATTGGTGAGTTCCCCCTTTTTGTCATTCAACTTATATTAGATGACTACTTGTCCTGCCACTTTTCAACTTCTACCTTCAACCAGTGAGTCCATTCAGCAATGCCCTCGCCAGTGCGTGCTGAAATTGGAATGACCTTTACATTTGGATTGAGCTTTAAAGCTCTTTCTCGAACGGCGTCAACGTCGAAGTCAAAGTATGGGAGCATATCAATTTTATTGATGAGAACCACGTCAGAGACTGTGAACATAAGCGGATACTTTAGCGGTTTGTCATCACCTTCTGGCACACTTAAAATCATGACATTTTTTGAAGCGCCTGTGTCAAATTCTGCTGGGCATACGAGGTTGCCTACGTTTTCTAGGACGACGAGGTCAAGACCTTCTGCCGAAAGACCCATCAGTCCTTGACGTGTCATTTCTGCATCTAAATGGCACATGCCACCAGTGTGCAGCTGAATCACTTTGACACCTGTTTCTGAGATGGTCTTGGCATCCACATCTGAGTCGATGTCAGCTTCCATAATGCCCATGTTCAGACTGTCTTTGAGAAAATCAATTGTCTTTACGAGGGTGGTGGTTTTCCCAGAACCCGGTGAGGACATGAGGTTTAAGAGAAAAGTTCTTTCAAGTTTTAGGTCGTTTCTAAGGGCTTGAGCCTTTTGATCGTTGTCTTCAAAGACACTTTCCTTGATTTCGATGATTTTGTACGGTTTCATGAATAGCCTCCTTTAAGGTGATTTATAGATGACAAGTGGCAGTTGATAAAATTACTCACCCATTGCCGCTACTTCTGCATATTTTGCAAGATCGGTGTAAAGCTCTCCAAGATAAGGATTTCGCTTTGTCTTAGTGGCTTTGTAAATCATGTAGGCCACCAAAACAACATTTGAGGCAAGTGCCAGAAAACTTATAGTGAACATGATGGTTGGGTTGTACGTGGAAGACACGGAAAATGCCCCTTGATCCTGAAACATTGGGAATGTTTGAGCGAACATGCACCAAATAGCCAGTGTCTGAGCCCTGTGCTGAAGCCATGCACCTTTTCCCACTGTGAAAGCACAAAGCGTTGGTGCTAACAGAAGTGCAAATCCGCAATACCATGAATGACCTGGCAGGCAGTTATAGGTATAGGCGAAATTCCAGAGGTCATAGGCAACAATCCAAAACCAGAGCATATCAGGCCAGAGCATGTCCATACTGCTGTCTTTTTGCGTTTTCTTGCGAATGATGATGCCAAACCAGCCAGTTATGGCGATGATGTTGAGGAGGCCGGCGATGCCGTTCATGTAGTTCCAAGAACCACCGAGAACATACATGGCTTCGTCTGCCAAGATGCCGCCACTGGCATAGTGCATACCCACTTCAAAGTCGCGCATGACTGCTTCTAGGATATTGATGGTCAAGATGAGCGGCGGAAAGCAGAGGGCCCATTTCTGATCTGAAAGACGCCACTCCCGCCCAGTCTTCTTCGAGGTAAATCTCACATGCCTGATGCACCAGAACCCAATACAGCCAGCAGTGGATGAATAGACTTTTGCAAGATGAAACCAGTCTGTGTATGTAGTGTCTTTTAGTGTTGTAAACCAAAGGATGGACAGAAAAGCAGGCAGTGCGACAAAACTGAAAAAACCAATCCATTTTGAACGCCTTGCGACTTCATTGAATCCAAAGAGAAGGGCGAAAACCAAGAGCCAAACGCCCCAGACACTCACCAAAGTTGCCCCCTGTGCATAATTAAACGTAAACATAAGTTCATTCCTCCCGTAACCCTGAACAGATAAGTGTCAGGGATGATAAAAAATAAGAATTTAAAGTGATGAGAGCCTGAATCTGGATGCTCTCTATATTAAAATTGTATATTTTTTATCAAAGCAGTCTCAATAGACAAAAAAAAGAAAGTGTCGAATTAAGACGCTTTCTTTTGAATCCGCTGAGTGAAAAACTATAATTTATCTGAATTTTGAAGCGGCGTGGGTGGTCCAAAGGCGCTTTTCCTCTTCGGCAAAGGCCTCAACCGAGCGGGTGATGCTGCCGCTAATCATAATCTGTAGTTTTTTGAGGAGTTCTTCTGGGGACTCCTTCATCCCTTCATTGACCCAGTCCATCATGAGTCCAGTGAACACGTGTCTGTAAAAATTGACAATAAATCTACAATCTTGCTCAAATAAATCGACTGAGAGATTTGCCATGCATTCGTCCACAACCGTGTCTAGGAGTTGGCTGGTGATTTCAACGAAAAAAGTGTTGGCGTTTGTTCTGTATGAGGAATCGTAAACATGTAAAACCATGCGTGAATTGCGTTTGAGATAGTTCATTGTAGCCAAAAATCCACCGCACCAAGTTTCAAAGGTTCTGTTTTGGTCGATTTCATTGAACACTTCTTGTCGAAAGAGAAACTTGAAGATATCGAACAAATCCGTGAAGTGGTTATAGAATGTCTGGCGGTTGATTTCGGCAATTTCGCAGATTTCAGTGACGGTTATTTTGTCGATTGATTTAATTTGAATGAGCTGTCTAAAGGTGTTGACAATAATCACTTTAGCACTGTGTCTCATGTTTTCCTCCAAGGCCTTTTCCTATATTATACCATAAAAAACACCTGATTGGATGTTCTCCCGTGGACAGTCCAAATTTGTAGTCTTTTTAGGCTGTTTTAATTCCTAAAAGATGTTAGAATCGTTACGGGACATATGTCCTTTATACGGATAAGGGCATAAACTATAATAATGCTTAGGAGGCAGTCAATTGAGAAATTTATTGGCAACAGACCAACCTATTTTCAAGATTATCCTTGATTCATCAGCTGAAATCCAGTCAAAGTGGGAGGTTCTTCGGTTTGAGTGTGAAGAGGTCATCTGCAAACACAATGAAGTCTATGACTACTTTAGTGTCATTGTAAATGGAAGCGTCAATATTTATCATACCTCTGAAAAGGGAAAGACTTACTCTCAATCGGTATACAATGCTGGTCGATTTTTTGGCGAGATGGAGATATTCGACAGTGCGCCTTATGTCTGTGAAATTAAGGCAATGACACCCGTGACCATGATTAGGCTTCACAGGCGTTATTTTGAAAAGTGGCTTGAACAGGACAATCAGGCGACACTCTACATTCTAAAGAGCCTTTGCAGTGCAAGTTATAAACTGTCAAAGAAGGCCATAGAAGATACACTGTACTCCTTGAAATTTAGGGTATGTGACTATCTCATTCAGTCGTATCATTCTAGGCGGAAAAAGAATTTTAAAAAGGTCTACATCAGCAAGGAGCATCTCAGCGAGCAGTTTGTCGTTACGAGAAGGAGTATTAATCGGATTCTCAAAGATATACATGATAAGGGACACATCCGTGTTGAGCGAGATAAAATAGAAATTATAGATATAGAGGCGCTCATAGAAGAGCGTGAAGGGGAACGCTATTGAAGCGGAATTAAAAGAGGGCATTTAATTGAAGCATCTAAAAGCAGTATCAAAATTCGAACAGTACGGAAGCTGACAGGGGGAGAAGAGGCATATATTCAGTTGTCAGCGGAAGCGCTATGTGTTCTGGGCAGTAGGTTTACGTTTGTTATTTTGTCCAGTGCATATGAATAAAAGGAGGAGTATTAAAGTGAGAAGAAGTGTAGCATTATTGACAAGTATGATGTTGATTTTGGTGATGGCGCTTTCAGGGTGTGCATCAAAACCTGCTGAGTCAAATCCAGCAGAATCCAATGGTTCAACAGAGGGAGAAACTGCCAAAATGAAGGTTAGTCTGGTAGTTGCTGGGGGACTTGGCGACAGATCATTCTACGATTCAAGTAACGAGGGCCTTAATATGGCAATCGAAAGACTGGGCGCAGAAGGTAGAGTTCTCGAGTGCAAAAACGATCCGACTATCTACACCGATCAATTGGTACAAGCTGCAAATGCAAGTGATGTTGTTGTGGTTGTTGGCTATGAGTTTTACGATGTCATCCAAGAAGTTGCCAAAGAGTTTCCAGAAAAGAACTTCATCTATATTGACAACGTGGTTGAAGGGGTTGACAACATCGCCTGCATCGACTACATGGAAAACGAAGGGTCGTTCTTAGCGGGTGCGCTTGCGGCTATGAAAACAGAAACGGGAAAAATAGGCATGGTAGGCGGTATGGATATTTCTGTTATCAGAAATTTCCAAGTTGGCTATGAAGCGGGTGCAAAATACATCAATCCGGATATCGTCGTTGAAACCATCTTCGCAGGTGATTTTGAAGACCCGGCAAAAGGCAAGGAAAGCGCACTGGCTCTCTACGCAAAAGATGTGGATATCATCTTCCAAGTGGCGGGCAAAACAGGTGAAGGCGTTTTCGAAGCGGCTAAAGATGTCAACAAGTATGCAATTGGCGTTGACTCTGACCAAAGATATATCAATCCAGATGTAATCATCGCAAGTATGATTAAAGGCGTGGATATCTCCATCTTTGACCTTCTTGAAAAAATTTCGAAAAATGAATTCGAATCTGGCAAAGTCTATCAATATGGCGCAAAGGAAAACGGCGTTAAAATGGCATATGGAACAGATGACATGGTACAGTTTGTAGATGAGGACACAAAAGCTAAAATCGAAGAGCTGACACAGCAAATCATCAGTGGTGAAATCGTCGTTCCAGAAGCAGAATAATTGAGTGATTATAAAAGACTTAAAAGAAGAGATTATAAAAAGAAGAAGATTATCTTCTTCTTTTTTTTAGAAGATCGGAAGCAGTTAAAGCATCACAGGTTGTCAATGAGGAGAAGAGAAGATGAGTGACGATATCATAAAATTGATAGGGATTACAAAGCGATTTCCAGGTGTGTTGGCAAATGACAATATTTCTCTAAGTATTAAAAAGGGAGAGATTTATGCCATTGTCGGCGAGAACGGTGCTGGTAAGTCCACTTTGATGAAGACGATGTACGGCCTTCACAAACCCACCGAAGGCGAAGTCTGGATTAAGGGCGAAAAGATAGAGGATTTCAGCCCAGCCACAGCCATTAAAAACGGCATTGGTATGGTTCATCAGCACTTTATGCTCTTGCCATCCTTTACCATTGCCGAAAATATTGTGCTTGGAAAGGAACTTAAAAAAAATGCCATTTTCATGGATGGCGAAAAGATTAGAGAAGACGTGAAGACGCTTTCAAAAGAATATGGCTTGGAAGTAGATCCAGATATTAAAATCGTGGATGCATCTGTAGGGGTTCAACAGCGGGTGGAGATTTTGAAAACCCTCTACAGAGGAGCGGATATTTTGATTTTAGATGAGCCAACGGCAGTTCTGACGCCACAGGAGACTAGAGAACTGTTTGAAGTCATCAAGAAACTCGTCAAAGAAAAGGAAATGACGGTAATCATCATCACCCATAAGTTAAACGAAGTCATGGAAATTTCAGATCGAGTGGGCGTGATGCGAGCTGGCAAGCTGATTGGCGTTGAAGAGACTAAAAATATTGATGAACGCCAGCTCGCAGAGATGATGGTCGGTCGTGAAGTGCTCTTTGAAACCCTTAAGAGAGATGGAAACTTTGGTGAAAAACTCATTGAGATATCGGATTTGTGGGTCAAAGACAACCGTGGATTCGATGCAGTGAAGGGCATTCAGCTAAAGGTGCGTGCAGGTGAAATTTTAGGGATTGCCGGTATTGAGGGCAATGGACAGAGTGAACTCATAGAGGCCCTTGCAGGACTCAGACCTGTCGAGAAGGGAAATGTCACCATAAGCGGCAAGGCTGCCGCCAATCTAGACCCAAAGGCCATTCGAAACTTAGGCGTTGCACATATTCCTGAAGACAGGCTTATAACGGGTGTCAGCATGAAAGCCAGCATAGAGGACAACCTCCTCATGGGAAAACAGCACAGCGAGGCGTTTAGCAAGAAGGGGATTCACTTGATGCACTCGAAAATCAATCAATATGCCAAAACGCTAATTGAAAAATTCGATATCAGGACGGCTTCTGAGGAAGTGAAAGTTGGTGCACTCTCTGGTGGAAATATGCAGAAAGTAGTGATAGCGAGAGAGTTTTCTTTTGACACGCCTATTTTGCTGGTTTCTCAGCCGACTCGTGGCGTTGATATTGGGGCGATAGAATTTATACACAATCAAATTATGGAAAAGAGAAATCAAGGATGTGCCATCTTATTGGTTTCGGCTGAACTGGATGAAATCTTCAGGCTCTCTGATACCATTGTCAGTATCTACGAAGGGGAAATCACAGGGACGTTTAAAAACGGTGAAATCAACAAGCAAGACATCGGCTATTATATGACCGGAAACAGAAAATAGGTGGGTGGAAAATGAAAAAAGAGATGAGTAAAAGGCTTGAATACTTGCTCTCCCTGTTCGCTGCAATTGGGATGGCTTTGGTCTTGGGCGCTGTAATCATGCTGCTAAATGGTAAAAATCCAATTGAGGGCTATGCCGCATTGGTGGTGGGGGCATTTGGTTCTAACTACTTGATTGCCACGACACTTGCCAAGACAGTGCCATTGGTTTTGACGGGACTGGCAACGGCGATTTCCTTTAGAAGTGGTATCTTCAACATCGGTGGAGAAGGTCAGCTCTATCTAGGGGCGTTTGCAGCGGCATATGTAGGGTTTACCTTTACGTCATTGCCACCTTTTGTGGCGGTGATATTGGCAGTGTTGGCTTCGGCGGTCATTGGGGGCATGTATGCCTATGTTCCAGCGGTTTTAAAGGTGAATTATGGAATTGATGAAGTTATCACCACGATTATGTTCAACAACATCGCGATTATGTTTACAAATTATTTGGTAAACTATCCATTTCAGGCTTCACAGGGAAAAATCGGTGGAACGGATATGATTGCAGACGGATTCAAGTTCACAAAACTGGTTGCCATGAGCAAACTCAACACCAGCATCTTCTATATGATGATGATAGCGGCACTGGTTTACTATATGATAAAAAAGACATCTTATGGTTACAATTTTGGGATGATCGGCGAGAACAGTGTCTTTTCAAGATACTCAGGATTAAATAATAAAAAGTACATGATTTGGGCGATGATTCTCTCTGGGGCACTTTGCGGGATTACCGGTGCTTTTGAGGTTTACGGAACTCATTATCGCTTTCTTCAAAATATCTCAAAGGGAATGGCGTTTGACGGCATGCTCATTGCCCTGATAGTCAAGAACAATCCCCTTGGCATTGTATTGATGTCACTCTTCTTTGCCATGTTAAAGACGGGATCAAATGCAATGGAGATGAACACTGGCGTTCCATCGGAACTCATCTTGGTGATTCAGTCGGTTATTATTCTGTTTATCGCTGGCGAATCTGGCATCAAGGAGATTTGGAAGCGAAGAAGACTCAATAGTGGGAAGGTGACAAAATGATAAAAGATGTATTTGATCTGGCATTGCTTCAAAACACCATTCGAACTGCAACGCCTTTGATATTGGCAGCACTTGGTGGCCTTTTGACCATGCATGCGGGCATCCTCAACATCGGTATGGACGGCATGATTCTCATTGGTGCATTTTTCGGCGTTTTGGGAAGTTACTTTTTCGGTTCATCGCTGATGGGCGTTTTGCTGGCAATCTTGTCGGGAATTCTGATAGGCGCCTTGTTTGGACTCTTTGTAATCGAACTGAAAGCAGATGAATTTATTATAGGGATTGCAATCAACATCTTTGCAGGTGGTTTGACAGTTTTCTTGCTCAGAAGTATTTTCGGTGTAAAAGGGGCGTTCTCATCACCTCAAATTGTACCGCTTCCAGATATTCATATTCCATTGCTTGATAAAATAGGCGTTTTGGACACGATTTTCAACAACCATTCTGTTCTGGTATATGTGAGCTGGATACTGGTGGCGGTGGTGTATATTTTTCTCTATAAGACGCCTTATGGCTACTGGATGAGAGGTGTTGGCGAAAGTGCTGAAGCGCTTGAAACAGCAGGGATAAACCCAAAGAGAGTCAAATATCTGTCATCCATTTTATGCGGGCTGTTCTGCGGTGTGGCAGGGGCGCATCTATCACTTGGCTACTTGACGCTTTTCACTGAAAACATGAGTGCAGGCAAGGGATTTATTGCACTTGCGGCGATTATCTTTGGAAGTTCAAATCCTGTGAAAGTGTTTGGCGCATCTCTTCTATTTGGCTTCTTTGATGCACTGGGCATCAGGCTACAGCTCGTGGGCATTCCGTCACAGTTCACTCAGATGATTCCATATCTTGCAACTGTTTTGATTTTATTCTTAGTTGCGCAAAAACGATTGTCTGTTAGAAAGGCCAAGAGAGATGAGGTATGATTCTATTGTAATCGGGTCGGGAGCGGCTGGGCTCTACTATGCACTGGCTTCGGCTAAAAAGGGCAAACGTGTGGCGCTCATAGAAAAGGAAAAAATCGGAGGAACTGCTTTTTCAACTGGCTGCTTGCCAGTGAAACAACTCATGGATAAAATCAGGGAGATTGAAAAGGCAAGAGGACTTGAAAGAGAGGGCTATCTAAGCGTCACAGTGACAGCCGATGAAGTTTTTAAGGGCTTCAAAGCGACTTTAAAAGCCACTAAATCCCATATTGAAGCAAGGCTTAAGGAGTCTGGTGTGGACTTGTTTGAGGGAAGTGCTGTCATTTTGGAAGCGGGAAAAATTCAGGTAAATCATCAGATTCTCGAAGGAGAGAATTTGATTGTCGCAACTGGGACTAGTCCTGCTGGAATAGGGAATATCATCCCGGATGGAGAGTGGATTTTAACCCATGGAGACGTATTTGAATTAGAAACACTTCCCAGAGAAATAGTGATTATCGGCGGCAATGTGGAAGGGATTGAGTTTGCTTCCATGCTGTGTGAGCTTGGCGTTAAGGTGATTCTTGTTGAAAAACAGGGGAGAGTGCTTGAAGGTTATGACGAGGATTTGATTGAGGGGATTATCAAGAGGCTTGAGCTAAAGGGTGTTCAAATCATGCTAAACTGTGAAGTTGTGGCTGTTCACACAGAGACGGAAGGTGCGACGGTGGAGATGAAGGATTCATCCTCAATCACATCCATCAAAGTAGAAAAAGTGCTTCTGACAGGTATTCGGAAGGGAAATATTCCCGAAGGGATAGAAGCACTGGGAGCTTTACTAAATCAAGGCTACCTCGAAGTGGATGAAAATCTGATGACGGGTATAGAGGGAATCTATGCTATTGGAGATGTAAACGGCGTTCACGGAATGGCCCATGTGGCAATACAGCAAGGGATTCAGCTTTCAGAACACCTGTGGCGCAATGCGCCAATTACCATGAATTACAAGTCCCTTCCAAGGTGCATTTTTACCTTGAACGAACTGGCTGGAGCCGGTATTCAAGTGGGAATGGATGTGGATACAGTGGTGAAGAAAATCGAACTGAACAAAATGTTTAGAGGGGTTGGAAAATCGGAAAATCAGGGATTTATGAAAGTGATTTTCAAATCGGGTATCATCAAGGGCGTTTGGATTTATGGCCCTGATGCAAGTGCGCTTGTGGGCAGTATTGGGCTCTGGATAGACAGGGAGGTAAGTGCAGACGAAATTAGAAGGCACTTGTTTATCAACCCAACTTATTCAGAGGGACTGATTGAAGCAATCTTGTAACGGCTACTCAAATCATAAATCACAAAATACAAAATATAATACAGATCAATAAGAAGAGGTGAGACAATGCTTCAACCACATATTCAATGTGAAAAAGCGAGTAAAATGGTGTTATTGCCGGGTGATCCGGATCGAGTGAATAGAGTGGCTCAATTTTTAGAAGATCCAAAGTTGGTTGCAAACAATAGAGAGTTCAGGACGATGACTGGGATGTACAAGGGCATGGAAGTCACTGTGACTTCCACTGGAATAAGCGGTGTGTCTGCTGTGATTGCACTGGAAGAATTAATCGAGTGCGGCGGCGAGTACTTTATCCGAATTGGCAGTGCGGGAGCAGTTCAGAGTCATATTAAACTAGGGGATTTAATTCTGCCTATGGGTGCGGTGAGAGAAGATGGAGCATCGGCCATGTACGTTGAACATAGATATCCAGCTGTTGCGGATTTTGAAATTCTGTCGGCGCTGAAAGAAAAGGCAGAAGAACTTGGATACACTCATCATATTGGAGTGACAAGAAGTCACGATTCTTTCTATATAGATGAGGAACAAGAGAAAATGGCCTACTGGAATAAGAAGAATGTTCTTGGGTCAGACATGGAGACGGCATCACTGTTTGTCGTTGGAAAACTCAGAGATGTCAAGGTGGGCTCTGTACTTAATAATGTCGTCTTATACAGCAATGATTTGAAAGAGGGCGTCAACGACTATGTCAACGAGCCCAAACAAGCACAGCTTGGAGAAGAGAGAGAAATCCACTTGGCACTTGAAGCACTGCTTGCCATCCATAAAAAATCAGTGGGAAATAGAGTTTGATTGGACAATAAAATGATGCAAAAGTTTAAAATAGCCGTCTGGTGGGCGTTCCCACCAGGCGGCTATTTTATTGTGAGTACAATCTATCAAGCCTTACAGAAACTGATATCTGGTGCTTAAGGTCTTATAGGATACCCATCTGTTTTTTTGAGTCTTGAAGTAAATCGCCGAACTGCTGAAAGAATGTTCTTTCTGAATCAGGGGTGATTTTAAAAAGCGTGTCGATGAGATAGGTATTGAGTGCTGTCAGTTCTGCGTCATCGTAGATGAATTTCACTCTAAAAGTCAATGCTTTTAGGAGCTTGTACCACTCGAATAAAAACCATTTGTAGTCAGCATAATCTGAAATGCCCAGCCAAGTTTCGATTTTTACTGACTGGAGGGTGGGTTTAACACAGGCATCAACTTGCAAGAAGTATTTGAATCCATCATCAAAGTATGCTCTGCCAAGGGGAAAGAGTCTACAAATATCAGGGCGATGTGTATGGATGGTGCATCGCCCTCCTTCGCCCTTATGACGAGGTTTACTTAGAAATGCACAGTTTCCCGTTGTACTGTTCATATTAAGGTAGGGCAGATTTAGTTTGCCCTCTTTTTTGAGTGCCACTTTATCGCCTATAAGTGCGTCAAAGCCCAGTCCAGTGTGAAGTAAAATCTGGTAGACATCATAGGGCGTCAGAGAAACCAAGTCGCCAACATCGTGGCAACAGGCATTACAGCCTTGACAGCCATCTGAGTCTGCCAAGACAAAGTTGTCTATATCATAGAGTTTGCCGTCTGAAATTTCGTCAAGAGATGTAATCGTCTTCATATAAATGCCTCTGTGGGGAGCTTTTCTCCCGGTTTTAAAAGGTCGTTCTCAATTTTTTCAGTGATATCTTGATAAATTTTTACATATAAATATTGTTTGGTCATTTAAGGACTCCTTTTGCCATCATACAACAACATTGTAACACAAAGGAAGGCGAAATATAAGAGCCCATCAACGCCGAAGCATTGATGGGCAAATGTGTTTTTATGAGGTTATGCTTTATTGACTGAGCCAAAGAGTTCCATTTTTTCTTTGACAGTGGCCTTAATTGCTTCATAACCAGGTGCAAGTAATTTTCTTGGGTCAAATCCCTTGCCTTCGAGGTCTTTGCCAGCCTCGATGTACTTTCTAGTAGCAGCTTGGAAAGACCATTGACATTCTGTATTGACATTTATTTTGGCAACGCCAAGTGAAATCGCTTTTTTGATCATATCTGCTGGGATACCAGTGCCGCCGTGAAGTACCAGAGGCATGTCACCTGTTAAAGCCTTGATATTTGCAAGGGTTTCAAAATTGAGACCTGCCCAGTTTTCAGGGTACTTACCATGAATATTGCCGATACCAGCTGCCAGCATATCAACACCTAAATCAGCAATTAATTTACATTCTGCCGGATCAGCATTTTCGCCAGCGCCGATGACACCATCTTCTTCACCGCCAATTGAGCCGACTTCAGCTTCAACCGAAATGCCTTTTGCATTTGCAATTGCGATGATTTCTTTGGTTTTTTCAACATTTTCTTCAATAGAATAGTGAGATCCATCGAACATGATAGAAGAAAAACCTGCTTCGATGCATTTTTTTGCGCCTTCAAAGCTGCCGTGATCCAAGTGAACTGCCACGGGGACAGTGATGTTTAATTCTTCGATCATTCCGTTGACCATACCCATGACGGTTTTATAACCGCCCATGTATTTACCTGCGCCTTCGGAAACACCCAAGATAACCGGGGAGTTGTTTTCCTGTGCAGTGAGGAGAATGGCCTTTGTCCACTCTAAGTTATTGATATTAAATTGACCAACTGCGTATTGGCCAGCGACTGCGTCTTTTAACATTTGAGTTGCTGATACTAACATATAAGCCTCCTAAAATTTTAGATTAATGGTTGTCTATCTAACGGGACTAAATTCATCCTATCGGACTCAAAAAGTCCCTTTGGTTTCTAATCACTATTATAATGTTTTTTACTTGGGATGTGAAGGGTTTTTTTGTGAATAATCTGTGAAAAACAGTGGATATTCTTTAGGTTTCATAATAAAATAAGTTATAACACATAACATCAAAAGGAGCATACTGAATGAATTATTTTATTATTGGCTTAGTCGTCGTCCTCATTGTGCTGGTGGCATTGTTTTTTTTAGGGCGATATCAGCGAAAAAACATGGATAAACTCTTTAGTGAAGTTTATCAATCTTCAAAGCAAGTTCCAAAACAAAAGAGAAATAGTTTTTTACTGTTGATGTTTAAAGAAGCCATTGCTGCATCCAAGTCTAAGAAAAAGACTGACAATATGGGGAAATTCAATAATCCAAAATACTTGGAAGTACAACTTTTACAAATGTCAAACATCCTTAAGGACAAATCTGCTGTCAAAGACAAGCAGATGAAAAGAGCCATTAGATTGTACGACGATTACCTGAGATGGGAAAAGGAAAAAAACAAACCATCCACAGGTAAGAAAACAGCATAAGATTAAATGGTTATCGCATGATAAAAGCCCATTGCAGAGAAATCCGCAATGGGCTTTATTACTGGTATGAGTGTGTCCCTACTTTGGAGCTATTTTGCACTGGTCATAGAATTTCGTCAGAATCTGAGTCATTGGTCTCCACTGCTTCTTCGGCGGCTTTGGCAAGGCTTTCTTCATCTATTGGTTGCATTTCGCTAAAATAGAGATCATAGAGCTCTCTTGCCTTCAATTCGTCTTCTTCTTTGACGAAGATATCAATGCCATATGTGGAGGTTCCCATATAAATTGTCAGAAATTCACCTGCTTCTCGATGTTTGACGACAATATCTATGCCGTTTTCTTCGAAGAGCTCTTTGAGCATTTCAAGTTCAATGGGAGAAGAAAGAGTCGTTAAAATAACCATGTAATCACCTCTTGTCTAAATGGGTGCAAGTAGTGGGCGATTGTTGAGCTGAAGCATCGCCAAGTTACGCCTTTATTGTATCACATATATGCCTTTATCACATGTATGGTTTATCAAAACGTCTATCATAGGCGTTGTTTTTTTTGAGGCGATAAGCCCAGTAGAAATTGCCAATGCCAATTTTAAAGGCGAATTTAAAGAGCAACTGAACTGGTAGAGACAGATGTTCTGGACTGGAGAGAATGGCAACTTCTCTGGCTTGCATAAGCCCTGTTTTTGCATATCCCTGTCCCAAGTGATTCAACTGGGCATAGAGTTTTTTATTGGCTTCGTCGGGCTTGACCTGTAAGGCTTCCATCCCCCCTTTAATTAAGATGCCGCCATAGAGGCAGTTTAGTGTCCTCGGAAACCGTGCAAGCCAAGCTCTCAAATAATGAGATTGAAACCCTTCTGGAAAGCCAGATTGTACGAAGAAGGACATCTGAATTGAATCAGATTTGACAGGCGTTAACAAGTCAAAAAACTTCTTGACGATACCGGGCATGGCATGTACATAGAGAGGAAAGACGAAAAAGTGTCTGCTGTGATTGTGAAAATCCTTTGCCCAAAGTGCGTGGTTTGCCTGATTTGCCAGATGGCGTATGATGATATCTTCCTCTTTGACACCGGCTTCTTTCAAGCCAACTGCCAGTTGGTTGATGATTTTTAAGCTGTTGCCGCCTTTGCCCCTTGGTGAACCGTTGTAGAGAATGACTTTTCCAAATGAAGATTCTGGTGGAAGCGTATCCCAATGAATATCGGGCTTGGGAGACCTGTCAGCGAGCAAGATCCGGCGATGTTCTTCTTGGTTTAAGCAAATGCGATGCCCTGAAATTTGAAAGTGTTCAAACATGCGATAAAAGTAGTCCTCTAAGATGGCAGATTCACCTTCTGTAAGGGTTGTATCATCATAATAAACATCCATGACAGGATACTCATCGTATCTTTTGACATGCATCATTTCTCCTTTGTCCAATCGAAAATATGGATGAAATAGTGGAATCAAGCGATCAATAAAGGTTTTACATGGGCCGGATATAAATCCCTTTGCTGTGGACATGGCAAACAGCACGATATCGCTTTTTACAAGGGATGAGTAAGTGGTGGACATAGAGTCTTTGTGAATACAGAGCCCAGGGGTTTTAACCCAGCAAGACCAACAACCGATGCAGTCTTTCAGATTGTCTAAAGGGATGTTCTCGATTCCAACTGTTGCGGTGGGGTATTCTTTAAGATAGGTCTCTTGAATGGCCGTCAGCGTGGTTTCTTGATGCTCAGTGAGCAGGTTGAATATGGTAATTCTCATAATTGACCTCCTGTTGGCATTGACTTATTTTTTAAAGTGACGTCTGTTGAGTTCCCTTTTATAATCTGTAAACCAGTTTGAAACAAAATTAAAATAATCAAGTCCAAATTGCAGCGTATCCATTTTGTATTGGGCACTGGGATGAGAGTCAAAGGTTCTTTCAAGCGCTTGCATGTGTGCTTCACTGTGAGTTTCAATAGACTTTAGGAGCATAATTGTCTGCTGTAGATCGTTAATGTATTCATCCAGACTTGCCTGTTGTTCCTCAGGTGTGAACTTATCAAAGAAGAAGACCTTTACGAGTTGGGAGCATTTTAATTTATCTGACCCCAAGTTTTCACGAATTTTAAGTTTGAAATAGGCTTTTCCCTCCTTGGTTATAAGGTAGTATTTTTTTAGCCGATTGCTTTCAATAGATTCTTTTGAAGTCAACAGTCCTCTTTGTTCTAACTTCTTGAGTGCTGGTTGAATCGAACCGAGACTGGAGTTGTGAAAAAAATCCGTACTCTGTTCCATCATTTTTTTGAGAGCGTAGCTGGTGAGTTCCCTTTCATCGTATAGCATGCCTAAAATAATCAGTTCAATCATAATGACTCCATTCTAACTTAAATTTATAAAAATCAAACGCATGTACATCTGTTCGATATATATCGAAACGAAATATTAGTGTTATTATATTTCAAACACATGACGATGTCAATGGAAATACCGCTTGACGAACAAATTCAATCGGTATACGATTAAATGAGAATGATTATCAAAAGGAGAATCCAATGAGTATCAGTAAAACAGCAGACGGGATTTACAAATTGACCACAAACATGGAAGGCATTTTATTTGAGGGCATATGGGAAATGCCCCACGGCGTTGCACTTAATTCATATGTCGTAAGAGGTGAAAAAACTGCGATTATTGACGGATTTTGTGGATGGGACGGAGTCCCTGAGACCTTTTTTAAAATGTTAGATGAAATGGAAGTTGATTTTGAAAAGCTGGATTATGTCATCATCAATCATATTGAGCCAGACCATTCGGGATGGATAGATGAAATCAAGGCATTGAAACCAGATGTGGAAATTATTTGCACAAAGGCGGCAGAAAATCTACTGAAGGCGTTTTATGGAGAGATAGGCCGAATTAGAACAGTCAGAGATGATGATGTGGTGGATCTTGGCGGTGGTAGACGCCTTATATTTTACTGTATTCCAAATGTTCACTGGCCGGATGCAATGGTGACATTTGATGAACAATCGGGAGCACTATTCACCTGTGATGCCTTTGGCTCGTTTGGACTCGTCGAAGGAGAAGGCTATGATGAAGCGCTTTCGCCAGATAAACGGGTTTTTTATGAACGAGAAGCCGTTCGTTATTATGCCAACATTATTGCCACCTTTTCACCATTTGTCAAAAGGGCTATTGAAAAGTGTGAAAAGCTGCCCATAAAAATCATAGCACCTGGACATGGAATTGTCTGGAGAAAAGACCCCGAGAAGATCATAGAGGACTATAGACAGTATGCATCATATGCGTCAACGCCTGCTAGGAGAGAGGTGGTTTTAATTTGGGGGTCGATGTATGGAATGACTCAATTGGCTGTGAAGAGAATTATAGAAACCGTCGAGAAATCAAATGTGGTCTTTAAGGTGCATCAAGTTCCAGAAACTTCGTGGGGAACAGTTCTGGCGTCTGTGCTGACTGCGACAGGTGTTATCTTGGCCATGCCCACGTATGAGAACAAAATGTTTCCCCCAATGGCAGCTGTTTTAGATGAAATTGGAAAAAAGAAGATTCAGGATAGAATCGCATTTAGAACGGGTTCATATGGATGGAGCGGTGGGGCTGAAAGAGAACTTGAAGCCATCTGCGACAGACATCAAATAAACTGGCAATTTCTACCTAGTGTGGAGTTTAAGGGAAAACCCAGTGAAGAAGAACTCGATATAATTGAGAAATCCGTCATAAAAATGATAAAAGAAATTGACAGATTATTTACAGAAAAAACTATTGACTAATTCCGACTAAATTGATATGATTTAAATGACAAATGATAATAATTCTCATTTAAAACATACAAGGAGGTTTTACTAATGAAATTTCAATTACCGGAATTACCCTATGCATACGATGCTTTAGAGCCTCATTTTGATAAAGAGACCATGGAAATACATCATACAAAGCATCATGCTGGTTATACAAACAACTTAAACAACGCTTTAGAGGGCAAGGGAATTGACAAGCCTATTGAAGCGATTCTAAAAGATTTAGATTCGATTCCAGAAGATATTAGACAGGCAGTGAGAAACAACGGCGGCGGATTTTACAATCATGCTGTATTTTGGACATTGCTTTCGCCAAATGGCGGTGGAGAACCAAAAGGTGATTTAAAGAAGGCAATTGATGATGCCTTTGGCTCATTTGACGCTTTTAAAGAAGCATTTTCATCGGCGGCTGCCAAGCGATTTGGATCAGGTTGGGCATGGCTCATTGTGAAAAACGGAAAACTGGAAATTATCTCGACAGCCAATCAGGATTCTCCACTCAGTGATGGCAACGAAGTTCTCATTGGATTGGATGTTTGGGAACATGCCTACTATTTGAAATATCAAAATAAAAGACCTGATTACATCAAGGCATTCTGGAATGTCATCAACTGGGATGAAGTCAATAAGCGATTTGAAACGTATTGCAAGTAGGAGCGAATAAAACTTCATCTATTCATTGACCAATTAGACCATTTTAAATAGCACTCCAAATAATTAAATGACGCCTCCCAGCAAGCTCTTTAAGGGCATTGCTAGGGAGGCGTTGTTTTAATAAAATCCATAAGTGAGCCTCGAGGAAAAACCTGTGATATAATAGAAGAAAACAGTTGAAAGTTATTTGTTGAGAAAGAGGAGATGAGCCAAAATGCATGATACAGATAATGAAAGGGCACATAGATTGGAGAACCAAGTGAGGGTAAATGAATTGAACCCCGTTCAAACTCTAAAAAAACTGGGGTTTAAAGAGGGGATGACCCTCTGTGATATCGGTGCTGGAACAGGCATCTTCTCAGTGCCAGCGGCGGAAATAAGCGGCACAGAGGTCTTTGCACTGGAGATTTCCGATGAAATGATTCAGGTGATGGAGCGTAAAAAAGAGGCGCTTCAAATGGAGGCTCTGAAAATCGTGAAAGTGGATTCAGACACGTTGCCACTGGAGGAGGGTCAGTGTGATATGGTGCTTTTAGTAACCGTTCTTCACGAACTCTCTGACAAAAGGGCGATGTTAAAAGAAATCAATCGAGTGTTAAAACCCGGTGGCACACTTGGCATTGTTGAATTTCACAAGAGGGAAACGCCAATGGGGCCTCCTGTTCAGCATCGACTGGATGAACGGTTTGTTCAGGAACTTTGCAGAACTGCTCAAATGGGGCTTAGGGATTCCCTCGAACTGGGCGATAATTTTTATGTTGTTGTGGCACAAAAATCTGCTGAGTAGCTCAGCGAACTTGCAAAAGCAATAAATCATAAAAGAAGAGCCATGGCCTGTCTGATGATTGTTTCAGACCGATCATGGCTCTTTTGATGCGGTTAGTGAGTAAGCGTGAGTACATACTTCTTTTCAGTTAGCGTCCTACCCCACATATCCACGGGCGTCTCAGAGACAACTTTAAACCCCTCTCGTTCATACATAGACGACGCCTTTTTCTGATCGGAAGTGGTCAAGAGCCAGACGTTTTTAAAGCCCTTTTCTCTGCAAAATCTCATGGCATGTTCAAAGAGTTTACGTCCAAGGCCAGTGCCTCTAAAAGAGGGGGCAATCAAGAACCAACGCAATTGAGCTTCTTCCGCTGAATGCCCTAAAATTGCAACGTTTCCCACGATTTTACCATCTGATTCAGCGATGAAAAACCGATCAAGCGCTTCGGAGTGTCTTTCAACAAATTCATGGAAAGTCTTACAGACATATCCTTCAAATTCCAAGTCGTATTGGCACTCGTCATAATAGAGTTTGGCGTGTAGATAAATTAGATACCCCAAGTCTCCCGGTTTTAAATATTCGCGAATTTTAACAGCCTGTTTCATGATAGACCCCTCTCTGCCAATTTATTTCTAAATATTCTACTACAATCCATCTTGAGATACAAGGTGTTCACATAGGAAAATCACTTATTTCAGACGGTTTCTACATTCCCAGCAGCTTTGGAAGGAAGAGTGTTATGCTGGGAACGAACATCACTGCAATCAGGGTGGCGATTAGTGCTAACAAGAATGGCCAGATTGATTTTACCAAATGTTCGAATCGCATGCCGGTAATCCCACAAGCCACAAATAAATTTGAACCAACAGGTGGCGTTATAAAGCCAATAGATAGATTTAAAATCATCATGACGCCGAAGTGATAGACATCCACTCCATATTGAGCCACAATTGGATATAAAATAGGACTCAAGATTATAATTGCCGTAAATGTCTCCATGATGCATCCCACAATCAGCAAGATAATGTTGATGACAATTAAGAGCACATAGACGTTGTCGCTGAGTGATGTCAGCGAGTGTTCAACCATACTCGGCACGCCTTCAACCGTGAGAATCTTACCGAGGACTGACCCCGTTGCAACGACAATTAGAATAGAGGCCACTGTAATAGCCGAATTAGTAAAGGCCTTTACAGTGGTTTGAATACTCAGTTCACGATAGATGAACTTACCCACCAAAAATCCGTATACACAGGCGACCACTGCGGCTTCAGTGGCAGAGAATACGCCGCCATAGATACCGCCTATAATGATAATGGGAACGAACAATGCCCAGATGGCATCGACACCGCATTTTAGAACTTTTTTGATTTCAAAGGATTCCTGAGTGCCCAAATAGCCATCGCGTTTGGCATAGTAGTGGACAAGGGCAATAAGAGAAGCACCGGCCAGCAGGCCAGGGCCGATGCCTCCCATGAACATATTGCCTGGAGAGGCTGCCGGCAATGCGACGCAATACATGACCATAGGAATACTTGGGGGGATAATCGTTCCTAGAACACCTGCTGCTGCGGTAAGTGCAGTGGCAAATGATCTGGGATAACCTTGTTCTTCCATTGCCGGAATCATGATCGTGCCAATCGCCGCAACTGTGGCAATGGCAGACCCGCTAATGGCACCGAAAAAGATACATGTCAGGACTGTGACGATGCCAAGGCCTCCAGTGAAGTGTCCAACCATTGCGTTGGACAAATTTATGAGCCGTTTAGAAAGGCCTCCACCTTCCATAAGAGAACCGGCCAGTATAAAAAAGGGAATTGCAATAAGTGGAAAGCTGTTCATGGAAGAAAAGACAGCTTGTGAGATAAAGTCGAGTCCCATGGCACCACCTGAAAAACCGTACAGGCAAAGTGCCATGCCGATGGCGACGCCAATTGGGACGGATAAAAAGACAAAAAGGGCAAATGCGACCAATAATATCAATATGTGCATGGGCTAACATCCTTTCTCGTTGGTGAAGTGGCTGCCCAGTGTCGTGTCCTGCTTGCCTCTATCTTTAAACAATCTTCTCGTATCCATGACAAGTCGATAAATGCTCAGCAGAAACCCAACGGGAACGGCTAACTGCACCACCCACATGGGAAGACCAGTTGACTCCGAAATTTGAGGGTTGACAAAGATGAGCTTATAAATTTTTGCAGACGAAAAGTACGTTAGAATTCCGCAAAATAAGATGAAGACTGCGTTGGAGAAAACTTGAAGGTGAAATTGATATCTATCTGGCAAAAGGACCAGTGCAAGTTCCACCTTTATGTGCTTTCGCTCCCTCACTGCGAGAGAAATGCCGATGAATACAGACCAGATGAGCATGTAGGTCAGCAAATCCTGACTCCAAGAGATAGAGTAATTGATAACATATCGGAATAGAATTTGGGCAGTGGCAATGATGAGCATTGCAGTATAGGTAAAGACGAGTATCCACTCCTCAAGGTGACGATCAATTTGTTGTAACCATTTCATAGAATCACTCCAGTTCTTATTTACCTTCAATTCTGTCGATTTCCTTCAAAGCACGCTCCAATAAATCTTTTCCGATTTGGTCTTCAAAGTGGCTGTAAGTCGGTTTTGCCGCATCTATGAAAACTTGTCTCTCTTCATCTGTGAGATAGGTGATTTCGGTGGTCTTGGAAATCGTTTCGATGCTTTCGGATTCCAGCTTCGCCGCAAGTTCACGGTTGAAGGTCTGAGTGCTCATGGCGGCTTCGTCGATAATCGCCTTGACATCCTCAGGGTAAGAGGCGTAAACATCAGTATTGATGAACATGCCAACTGGATCGAAAGCGTGTTTTGTATCCGTAACATATTTTTGAACTTCGTTGAATTTCATGCTGGCGATGTTGCTGAAACTGTTTTCCTGTCCATCAATGGTTTTGGTTTGCAGTCCAACGTAGATATCCCCATATGGAAGCGGTGTTGGATTGGCGCCAAATGCCTTGAAATAGTCAAGTTGGACGGGATTGTTCAGGGTTCTGATTTTCAGGCCGATTAAGTCATCTGGCGACTTGACAGGGGTGTTGTTATTCGAAATATTTCTGTACCCGCCATCAAATACAGCTAACTGCTTAAACCCTTTAGGCTCTATGCTGGCGGCAATCTCTTTGGCGATATCGCTATCTAAAAACTTAAAGGCTACATCTTTATCACTGAATAAATAAGGTAAATTGTAGAGCAAAAAAGCATCTGAAAATTGTGCAAAAGGCGGGTAAATATTGACGCACATTTCGATACTGCCGTCCTGTACGCCGTTGAAGATATCGTCACTTCCCCCAAGTGAGCCTCCCGGAAACAGCTCGACATCTATCCTGCCATTAGAAAGCGTCTCCACCTTTTCTTCAAAATGACGCATGGACTGTGTGGCTATGTCCTGTTCTGGTGTTACAAGGCCAACTTTGATTTTATACTCTGCTGTTTTAGGTTGTGATGTCCCCCCGTCTGTTTCCGCCCCTGCGGGTTTTCCAGAGCATCCTGTAAACATAATGAGACCTGCTGTCAGTGCTAAAAGCAATAATTTTTTCATACGACAACTCCTTTCGTGATATAGTGATAGTATATTATGTTACATTATTTTAATAATGTTTATTAGGTGACTATTTATGACATTTTGATATAAAAAAGATGTCAAAATGTCATAAAATCCATATAAGAATTGAGTTAGTATAATAAATATATGGGGGGAATTGAATATGACTAAAGTGATGATTGTCGATGATGAAATTGAAATTGCCGATATGATTGAAGATTTTTTAAGACTCGAAAACATCGAAGTCATAAAGGCGAAGTCGGCTGGGGAGGCACTGGAAAGGCTTGATGGGAGTGTTGAGCTCTTGGTAATGGACATCAACATGGATGGGATGAATGGCATAGAACTGTGCAAGGTCATCCGTGAGGACAATTATGTTCCAATTATTTTTTTGACCTGCAACAATTCTCAAAACGACATGCTGCTTGGACTGGGGGTCGGTGCAGACGATTACATCACCAAGCCCTTTAATCCAGTGGAGCTCGTGGCGCGAATCAAAGCAAATATTAGAAGAAGTCGTTCTTATAATGGGGGCAATATAAAGGACGAGATTATCACATTTGGCGATATCGCCATCTACAAGAAGCGATATAAGGTCTTTAAGAATCAGGTGGATGTGGGAATCACCACAAAGGAGTTTAATCTGCTGATGTTTCTCATAGACAACGCATACATTGTTCTGAGTAGGGATTCTATCTTGACCAGTGTCTGGGGGGATTCGTTTTACGATGAAAATTTAGTGAACACAACGGTTAAAAGACTTAGAAAAAAGATTGAAAACAATTCTGAAAATCCAGAATTCATCAAGACGATTTGGGGTGCTGGATATGTCTTCGAAGGAGAAGTCCGATGACGCATAAAATCAGGACAAAGCTGTTGATTGGAATGCTCATTATAGGGATTGTGGCCTCAATTCCAATCACGTTCATCAGCATGAGTTCTCTGATTAACTCTTCTGTAAAACAGGCAAAGGATTTTGGAGAGAAATCAGCCTATTATAACTCTGAGATTATCAACACATGGCTCGCCGAAAAATCAGATGTGCTCATGGGGCTCAAAGTGCATTTGGATATCTGTACAAACAAATCGGAAATCAAGAATCTTCTCAAAGTGTACTCGGATATCAACAGCGATTTTATCAGTATTTTTATCGGATATGATGACAACGAGTTGTTGGATGCCTATGGCTGGAAACCAGATGTCTCCTATAAAGTCACTGAAAGGCCTTGGTATCAAAAGGCGGTTCATACAGACCGATACGTTACGACGTCGGTCTATGAAGATGCAAATAAGAGAGAAAACGTCATCGCCATTGCATCGGGAATAACGCTAAAGGGAAAGACAGGCGTCATAGCAGCCAATATATTTGTCAACTATATTCTCGAGATCATCGACAGCATCAAATACGGCGAACATGGATTTGCCGTGCTTCTCGATGACAACTACAATTTGATAACGGGGCCTAAGAGCCCAGAGGACATGGAGGTCTTTGACGAGGTGTTCAAAAAGGTGGCGGGAGGACTTCCTCAGGCGTCGCAGGCAGTGGAAATAGAGGTTGACGGAGAAACTTACATTGCTGCATATTCCAATGTTCAGGATTTCGATTGGAACTTGTTCCTCATAGCGCCGCTGTCGGATTTTATGGAACCGGCCTATGAAGTCAAGCGTCAAATGCTTTACATGCTAGCGGTGATTTTGTTTATTATAATGTTATTGGATTATTACTTGAGTCGTTCTATTTCAAAGCCAATTGAGGATTTAGTCCGCTGTATCTCCAGAATTGCAGGGGGCGATTTCAACACGGAAGTGAATATTCAGTCACAGGATGAGATTGGGGTTCTGAGCAAGGAACTTGAGAAAATGCGACTCAATCTAAAGAAGATATTTGAATCGCTAAAATATGAGAGCAAGATAATCGCCATGAATTCCCAAACGCTGTCGCAGCATTTAAATGACACCTACAAGGGAACTTCAAGATTTATCTCCATGCTCTCACATGACATTAAGACACCCATTACCCTGATTAAGGGATACAGCAAGGCCATCAGCACAGGGATGGTGGAAGCTCAAAAGACAACGGAGTACGTGGAGCGGATTCACTATCGCTCAGAACAGATAGAGAGCATCTTATCGGATACTTTGGACAACGCCTGTGAGGCAAACGATGTGAGAGTATCCCTCAAAATGATTCGCGTGGTGGATTACATCAACATGATTTTGTATAACTCCGAAAATTATGTTGAAAATCAAAATCGAAAATTTATACAGAAGATTCAGTGTGAAACAATGGATTTACAGGCCATCGTAGCTGTTGATTTGACTAAGATTCAAAGAGTTGTCAACAATCTATTGTCAAATGCGGTGAAATTTTCGGAAGAGGGGTCTATTATAGAATTGCTCATCAGCAGAGATGGGGACAAGCTACAAACTTGCTTTAGAGATTACGGAATTGGCATATCGGGAGAGGAACAAGAGCGCGTTTTCAACATGTTCTACAAAGGCGATGACAACAAGAAGGGATATGGTCTGGGGCTCTACATCAGCAAGGCCATTATAGAAGCTCATGGCGGCGAAATTAGCTTTAGTTCGGAAGAGGGTGTTGGCACATCGGCGGGTTATTGGCTTCAAATTGAAAAGATTCATTAAAAAAAGCAGTGAAAAACCAGTGCTTTCAGATTAAAATACGATTAAAAAGATAGAATCAAGACTCAAAAAAAGGTATACTTTATTTTGAGCGCAATCACTCATCTTGATGGATGGTTTGTGCATTATCACCTGACAGAGGGAGTTTTTACATGAATATGATTGAAGTAATGAAGGTAATCATTCTGGCCATCGTGGAGGGCATAACAGAGTGGTTGCCGATAAGCAGTACAGGGCATATGCTCTTGGTGGATGAATTTCTAAAACTCAATATGTCTCAGGATTTCAAGGACATGTTTTTCATGGTCATACAGCTTGGAGCCATTATGGCAGTTGTGGTTATCTTTTGGCATAAGATGTTTCCGTTTGATTTAAAGAAGAAACCCTTTGTCAAAAAGGAAATCTTTTTTATGTGGTTCAAGGTCGTTGCCGCCTGTATACCTGGTGGCGCAGCAGTTTTCTTGCTAGACGACTATGTGGAAGCGCATTTGCATGTACCTATGGTGATTGCCGCCATGCTGATATTATATGGCGTGTTGTTTATCATCGTGGAGAACTGGAACAAGGGCAGAGTGCCTAAGATTCATTCGCTTGAAGACATAACCTACAAGACCGCTTTGATGATTGGTGCTTTTCAAGTGCTTTCAATTGTACCTGGGACTTCTAGGTCTGGAACAACCATAATCGGAGCGTTAATTTTAGGCGTATCGAGAACAGCGGCGGCAGAGTTCACCTTCTTTTTGGCAGTGCCAGCCATGATTGGCATGAGTGCTGTAAAGCTGATAAAGTTTGGATTCAATTTCACCTCTGTTGAAATGATGACACTGGGGCTGGGCATGGTGGTGGCATTTATCGTCTCCGTATTTGTCATTAAATTTCTGATGCAGTTCATCAAGAAGCACGATTTTAAAGTCTTTGGCTGGTATCGAGTTATACTAGGGATAATCGTCATCGCCTATTTTGCACTGAACAAGTAATGAGTAAGTAGATAAGAGCTGGTTTAATGGCCTAACGGTGATTAAAACCAGCTTTTTATATTTTTTGATTTAGAGGACCTTTCCGAAAAATGGCGGGCTGTATAATAGCCAGATAAACTGCTTGAATTCTGAAAGTGAGTCATGGTAAATGTTGAGAGGATTGACGTAATTATCTGACAAAAGACTACCTTTCCGAAAACTTCGTTTTTTGAAATAGCTTTAAACCCCATGAGATGTGTGTTAGAATTCAGATAGTTACATATAGTTAGTAAGTTGAAGAACGCAATTAATTTTGGGAGGTTATCGTGAGTAAAATCATAAGAGTTAAACTCTATTCAGAGGTTATAGAAGCTCTCAGGACTTATATAGAAGAACACAATTTGTCAAAAGGTGATAAATTGCCGTCGCAGGCTGAGTTGACCAAACTATTGAACGTCAGCAAGGGGACGCTGAGGGAGGCACTTAGAGATTTAGAAGATAAGGGTGTCGTGGAAGTTGTCAATGGCATGGGCATCTATGTGGTGGATAAAAATCCAGATATGATTACGGCACAAATAGAGTTTAGAAGAGAAAAGGAATCCATTTTGGAGCTCATGGAAGTGAGACGGGTTTTAGAAACAGAAATCGTTCATCTGGTCATACGACACGCAACAGATGAAGAGTTGGATGAGGTGGAGAAGTGGCTTCGAATCCTCATGGAAAAATACCACCGTGGTGTGAAGCAGAATAAAGAGGATAGGGCTTTTCACTTGGCAATTTACAGGTGCTGTCACAATAAGGTAATGCAGCAAGTGATTTTATCCATAGAAGATTTATTGAGCAAGCTATGGGAGTTTCCACTGGGACTCAAAGATCCGTTTACGACGACCATCCCATATCATGAGAACCTGTTTAGGGCGCTCAGGAATAGAGATATCAAAGAAGCTCAATACTTTAACGACAAGATTTTGCAAATGGTATGCGAAGAGGTTAGAGAAGCTCTCTAAGGCGTAAACCTTAGGAGTTAATCTATAAATTAGGGGGAAGGTTTTAAAATCTTCAAAAACGATTAGATTTGAGGAGGCGTAGAAATGAAAAAGAGAATTTTAGCGTTGTTGCTAATCGGCGTCATGATGACTGCCGTGATGCTGTCAGGCTGTTCGTCCAAAGAAAGTACTGGCGATAGTTCAAGTGAAGCGTCAAATGGAAATGCACCTGAGCAAGTTGTAAACACGTTGTTTGTTGCAGACCCAGTTTCTTTTGACTCGGCAAAAATCAACGAATCGGCAGCCAATACAGTGGTGCTTGAAACACAAGAAGGCCTTGTAAGACTGGGCGAAAACATGAAATTGATGCCTGCTGGTGCAACTAGCTGGGAAACTTCTGCTGACGGAACTGTGTGGACATTCCATCTCAGAGATTACAACTGGTCAGACGGAACAAAGGTCACTGCAAGCGATTATGTCTATGCAATTAAGAGGATGTTTGACCCTGCAACTGCTTGTCCAAATGCACCTATTTTCTACTGTATAGATGGTGGAGAGGCTTTTAACACAGGCAATGGAACAGCTGATGGCATTGGTGCGAAAGCGCTTGACGAGAGCACACTTGAAATTACACTGAACAAGCCAATTCCATACTTTGTACAACTTACAAACTTTATTTCGCTGCTGCCTCAAAAAGAGGAAGTCGTCACAAAAGCAGGCGAAACATATGGTTCAGAACCTAGCGAAATGCTCTTCTCAGGCCCATTCAAAGTGGATCAATGGGTTAAGGGATCACAAATTGTTCTAGTTAAGAATGAAAACTACTGGGATGCTGACAGTGTGAAACTGGACAAAGTGGTTATCAACATCGTCCCTGAAAAGGCAACTGCTGAACAAATGTTTGACAGCAATGCGCTGGACATGATTTTGGATGTAAAAAGCGAATATGCAGATAAAATGGCATCTGTTGTAAAAGACGGAAAAATCACAGAGCTCAAAGGCTACTATCCAAGATGTGGTTACATTGCATTTAACAACGAAGACCCTAATAATTTCTTTACAAATAAAAAGATCAGACTTGCATTCTCACTTGCAATTGACAGAGAAGGCTATACGAAAAACGTCGTCAAAAAAGACATTCCAGCATATGGATTTGTTCCTTATGGGCTAAACAATGGCGACACACTTTACAGAGATAAAGTGGAAGAACCACTTTTAAGCGTTCTGGGAGATGATCCAAAAGCACTTTATCAAGAAGGACTCACTGAACTGGGACTCGATCCAAACCAAACTTATGAAGTGACTTTCTTACAGAGCAATGCTTCTTCCACAAACCGCGTTATCGGTGAATACTATCAAGATCAATGGCAGAAAAAACTGGGTGTCAACGTAAAAATCGACGTTGCCAGTGATTCAGCTACTTTCAACCAAATGGTTCACAAAGCAGAATACCAAATTTGTCAAACTGGCTGGGGTGCGGATTATGACGATCCAATGACATTCCTTGAATTGTTCCTCACAAATGTAGGTGATGGCGCTTCTAACAACTCTATATTCTTCAGCAATGCAGAGTATGATGAACTTATTAAAGCGGCATCTGTTGAAACTGACATGGATAAGAGATTTGAAATGTTCAAGAGAGCCGAAACCATTTTGGTTGCAGAAGAAGCTGGACTTGCACCGCTGTCATATTCACTTAAAATCAACTATGTGAGAAGCGATTTAAAAGGCGTGCTCTTCCAAGCAGGAGGCCCTGAATTCGAATTGAAGAACGCTTATATAGAAGGTAAATAACCAAGTAATCGTAAATAATCAAGCAATTGTAAATAACCAAGTGATTAAGTGATGGGGAAATGGATGTAGAAAGGGATTCTGAGAAATCCCTTTCTATCTTTTACCCTGAAACGAAGTGGTCATGTGTTGATTTCTCCATGACTATATTATACGAGGAGAAAAATATGGTTAAGTATATCTTTAAACGTCTTGCCTACATGATTTTAACAATGTGGATTATCATAACCGCAACTTTTTTCCTGATGAATACCTTGCCAGGTGACCCAGTTCAGACTGGAACAAAGCTCCTGCCTGAAGCAGTGGCAAAGAACATCAGGGCTAAATGGGGACTGGACAAACCTGTGACAGAGAGATATGTCATCTATCTTAATAATCTCGTTCACGGCGATTTAGGAGAGTCCATGAAAACGCCGGGACTGACAGCAAACAAAATCATCAAGGAAAAATTCCCTGTCTCAGCAAGATTGGGACTTCAGGCGGTTTTATTCGGCCTTACTATAGGCCTCATTCTAGGCATTATTGCGGCCCTCAAGCGGAATACATGGGTGGACTATGTCGTTATACTGGTGGCTATTATCGGCGTTTCAGTGCCGAGTTTCGTCTTAGCCGCACTCCTTCAAAAGTATCTGGGTGGAAAATTCTTCCCAATTATCGGATGGCCGACTTCCCATGTTTGGACGACTGGCTTTAAGTATACAGTACTGCCGACGTTGGCGGCGAGCCTTGGAAGTATAGCGGTCTATTCAAGATTCATGAGGACATCTCTTCTGGATGTTTTGGGCAATGATTATATTCTGACAGCCAAATCCAAGGGGTTGTCACAGTTTAAGATTATTTCTAAACATGCGATGCGCAATAGCATAACCCCGATTATAACACTGCTGGCACCTCAAATTGCTGGGATTGTCACAGGTTCATTTGTCATAGAGAGGATTTTCTGTATTCCTGGACTTGGCATGTACTACGTGGAGAGTATCAATGGCAGAGACTTTACCATGATTATGGCGACAACAGTCTTTTTTTCGTTCTTTTTCATCCTTTCTATTGTCATCATGGATATCTTGTACACTGTTATTGACCCAAGGGTGAGAATCACCAATACTGCAAAATAGAGGAGGCGCAAAATGGACCATCAACCGGAATTTCTTTCGGATGACTTTGAAATTGTCGGTGTGGATGAAGAGAACATCAACACCATTGTCAGACCGGGCATGACCTACTGGCAAGATGCTTGGAGGCGGCTAAAGAAGAACAAAATAGCCATGATCTCCATGATTACCCTAATTGCGATTATCGCTGGATGCGTGTTTATTCCAATCATCTCCAGTGTGGACTATAAAGAACAAACAGTCGAACGATCCCATGAAACGCCAAGCAGTGAACATTGGTTTGGCATGGACGAACTCGGACGGGATATCTTTGCGCGTATCTGGGTTGGCGGTAGGGTTTCCATACTCATCGGACTTGTGGGCACATTGGTGAGTTTTATCATAGGAATGCTCTATGGCGGTATTGCAGGCTACTTTGGCGGACTTTTGGATGATGTGATGATGCGGATTGTGGAAGTCATCGTCGGCATTCCCTATATGATTGTCGTCATCTTGGTATCCATTGCACTGGAAAAGGGCTTGGCCTCGCTGATTATTGCACTGTGCATCACCAGCTGGACTGGCTTGGCTAGACTGGTAAGAGGTCAAATTCTACAGCTAAAGGAATCGGAGTATGTGTTGGCAGCACAGGCACTGGGTGCAAGTCACAGAAGAATCATATTAAAGCATCTTTTGCCAAACACCATGAGTGTGGTTATTGTCAATATCACCTTTCAAATCCCAGGCTTTATCTTTTCAGAGGCGTTTCTCAGTTTTATAGGCCTCGGTGTTCAACCGCCGTTTACAAGCTGGGGGGCAATGGCATCGCTGGGGCAACAGCAGATGTCATATTATCCGCATGAACTTATTTTCCCTGCGGTGGCCATCAGTTTAACCATGCTGGCGTTCAACCTGCTGGGAGATGGCTTAAGGGATGCACTTGACCCTAAATTACGACAATAAGGAGGATTCAATGTCAGAGTTGTTAAAAGTTGAAAACCTGAAGGTGTCGTTTCACACGTATGCAGGTGAAGTTCAGGCCGTGAGAGGTGTTTCCTTTGAGGTCAATAAAGGTGAGGTGCTTGCAATTGTAGGCGAGTCGGGCTGTGGCAAATCAGTGACCTCCAAGAGCATTTTGGGATTACTTCCAAAGAACAACAGCGAAGTCAAAAAAGACAGCAAGATCATCTTTGACGGACATGATATATTGAAGTATTCAAATAGAGAATTAGAGGCGTTTAGAGGTAGAGAGGCGGGCATTATTTTTCAGGATCCAATGACGTCTCTAAATCCGACCATGAAAGTGGGCGCACAGATTGTGGAAAGCCTTCTAAAGCACACTGACATCCCTAAAGCCGATGCGGTGGAATCTGCAAGGCAACTTTTGAGAAGTGTTGGCATTCCAAATGTTGAAGAGAGAATTAATCAATATCCCCATCAGTTCTCAGGTGGGATGAGGCAGCGTGTAATGATTGCCATAGCGCTGGCCTGCAATCCAAAACTGCTGATAGCAGATGAGCCCACAACGGCACTTGATGTGACCATTCAAGCTCAAATACTGGATTTGCTTAAGGAAATCCAAAAAAAATCAGGAACCTCTATTATTTTGATAACCCATGACCTTGGGGTGGTGGCAGATATAGCGCATAAGGTTGCGGTTATGTATGCAGGCGAAATAGTGGAAAAGGGCACTGTGGAGGAAATTTACTTCAACCCCACGCATCCGTACACAGTGGCACTGCTAAACGCCGTTCCGGGACTGGACATCGACAACAAAGCACCCCTCGTTTCGATTCCTGGAACACCACCCGACTTGGTCAAACCACCCACTGGCTGTGGCTTTTCAAGTCGGTGTAAATATGCAATGAATATCTGCAAGCGCATGGCTCCAGAGCAAACTCAGATTACTGAGACACATTTTTGCAGATGTTGGTTGCTTCATGAAAAAAGCCCCAAAGTAAATTACAGGGAAGGGGGACTCTAAGATGGAACAAATGCCTATAACCTCAAAAAAGTCGGATAGAGAGAAACTTGTGGAAGTCAAGCACTTGAAAAAATACTTTGCCGTGTCGCATGGAAACTTGCTCAAGGCCGTAGATGATGTGAGTTTTGACATCTATAAAGGGGAGACGCTTGGACTGGTTGGCGAGTCAGGATGCGGCAAGACCACATGTGGGAGAACGGTTGTGGGACTTTATAAACCCACAGAAGGCGAAGTGCTGTTTCAAGGAAAGTCTGTAAACAGTATGAATGCTCATGAAAAATTGAAGTTCAAACAAAACTGTCAAATTATCTTTCAAGATCCCTATGCCTCGCTAAATCCTCGGATGACTGTTGGGGACATTATAGCAGAAGGGCTTGATATACATGGCTTGTGCACTGTCAAAGAGAGAACTGAGCGGATTCAGGAACTTTTAAAACTCGTAGGTCTCAACAGAGAGCACGTCAATCGGTTTCCGCATGAGTTTTCTGGTGGACAGAGGCAGAGGATTGGAATTGCCCGTGCACTGGCTATCAATCCCGAATTTATCGTCTGCGATGAACCAATCTCTGCACTGGATGTGTCCATTCAGGCACAAATCGTAAACTTGCTCATCAAATTGCAACGAGACTTGGGATTGACCTATTTGTTTATTGCACATGATCTGTCGATGGTAAAGCATATTTCAGATAGAGTCGGTGTTATGTACTTAGGACAACTTATAGAACTTGCTGATAGTCAAGAGCTGTACAGGACGCCTAAACACCCGTATACAGAGGCGCTTTTATCGGCAATTCCCATTCCGAATCCCAAGAAATCGGCTGAAAAGAGTCGAATAAAACTGGAAGGTGAAGTTCCGAGTCCAATCAACCCCAAACCGGGGTGCAGATTTAGAGACCGATGCAGCAAAGTCATGGATATTTGTGCTGAGAAGATTCCAAAGCTCAATGAGATTGAGCCGGGACATTTTGTGGCGTGTCATCTGTATGGTGAATAGAGGCGGCAATTTACAGCCGCCTGATGATAAGGGGTGATTGATATCAGAGCAGTTCGTAGGCGAGCTGGATTAAAACGCCCCAAAGACAGGTGAACAAACTGACGAAAAGCACCACAAACCCCAGCGAGAATCGCTTGAAATGCTGTCTCCATTCGTATTGAAAGTCAAGTGGACGATTGCCGTTCTTTTGAACGAAAAAGGCCGCTGAAAGCAACAGGCCAAAGCTGCCGGTATAGTAGAGTCCATTTTTTATGGAAACGGCTGTTTCAGGTCCTAAATTTCTGTGAAAAAGGCCTAATAGCACCGAAATTAACGCAATAAATGCTGTGGGAAAGGCAGAGAGTTTTCCGCATTTTACAAAATCTTTGAAAATCAGAATCATAATACATCCTCCTTTTGCCCTTTTAGTATATAAGATGTATTGTGACTTTAGAACAGCTTTCCGAAATTTAAAACGTTTCGGAAAGCTGTTGATAAATAAAATTTTAAAACGACTGGTTAGGGCATATAATCTGGTTAGAGCATATAATTTAGAAGACTGATACTTTGCAACATGAGGAGGAACCAATGCTGAGGATAGAGAGAGCGCTTCAAACGCTTAACAGCTGGTGTGAAAAAACAGTGGATACGATTGAGTCCATTTATATTGCCGAAGGGGACTTCAAGTCGCCAGAGAAGGTAAATGTACCATTTAGGCAACTGGAATTGCCTTGGTTTAAGACAACTGAGGATGAGCGATATTTTATTAAATTTGACATGGTTGCACCTGTAAAGAAGGACGATTGTACTTATTTCATAGAGATCAGCACTGGGAGAGAAGGTGAATGGGACGCTGTAAACCCACAGTTACTGGCCTATGTAAACGGTGAGGCGATTTGTGGGCTTGATGTGAATCATCGAGCAGTGTTTATAAGACCTGAATGGCACGGCAAGCTGATGGAAATAGGCATGCATTTATATACGGGCATGAGTAAAGGAGACATGAGGTTCCGAATTAAATTAATAGAGAGGTCAAACTCGATATTTGACGCCTATTATGACTTGAAAATAGCTAAAGAAGCACTGGATGTTCTGCCTAGAGAAGGGGTGGAATACGAGTATGTTTTAAAGTGTCTGAGAGAGGCTGTCTATGAGATGAGGCTGGATTGCAGAGAGTCAGAAGGCACTAAAATAGCCACAAAAAAGCTGTCTGAAAGGCTTCACAAGACGCTTTATGGGAAGGAGACAGACCTATGCGGCTATACGATTCATGCGGTGGGACATACACATATAGATGTGGCGTGGCTGTGGGATTTGCGTCAGACGAGGGAAAAAGTCGCCAGAAGTTTTTCAACAGTTATGGATATGATGACACGATATCCAGATTATAAATTCATGGCCAGTCAACCAGTTCTCTACGAAATGCTGGAAGAGGATTACCCTTCTATTTTTAATAACATCGTGAAGACTCATGAAGCGGGAAAATGGGAAACAGAAGGGGCGATGTATCTTGAAGCCGACTGCAATCTAATCGGCGGCGAATCCATGATTCGTCAAATTGAGATGGGACAGGCCTATTATAAATCAAAATTCAACAGTACTTCTAAAACTTTGTGGCTGCCAGATGTATTTGGATACAGTGCCGTATTGCCTCAAATCCTAAAGCAATTCAATATCGAAATGTTCATTACTTCTAAAATTTCATGGAATGATACCAATAAACTGCCATATGACAGTTTTCTCTGGCGGGGAATCGACGGCAGTGCAATCCCAACACAGTTCATAACAACTACGAAGATGGATGTGCTCGAGCAGGGAAAATTCATAACGAGATATGAGGGGAACTGTCATCCAAGTGAAATGCTCGGAACTATAAAACGCCATCAGCAGAGGGATATTCAACCAAATGCAATTATGCCATTTGGCTATGGCGATGGCGGCGGCGGTGCAACAGAAACGATGCTGGAAAGTGCAAAACGACTTTCAAAGGGATTTCCTGGGCTTCCAAAACTGAAGATGTCCTTTGTCTCTGATTTTATTGAGGCTTTCAATCAAACAGATGTAAAGCAGTTGCCTGAATGGAGAGGTGAACTATACCTCGAATACCACCGGGGCACTTATACCACCAACGCGGGAATGAAGCAGAGACATAGGCGTTTGGAGCAGGCTCTCCTAAACACTGAAAAGCTCATGGCGTTTTCCAAGGCCACAAACTTATTAAAGGACACAAAGGAGCAGGCACTCAATCAAAATGAACTGATTGAGCCTTGGCGCACATTGTTGCTAAATCAGTTTCATGATATTTTGCCGGGGACTTCTATTAAAAGGGTTTATGACGAGGCCTACTGCCAGCTGGACGAGGCGTTTAAGACTGTGAAAAACACAAAAGACACTGTTGGAGAGCACTTGTTCAGCGGAAACAGTCAACAGTTGACACTCTTCAATCCTCACGGATTTGAATTTAGTGGAACGGTGTGCATAGAGCCGTCCCTTCTGCCAGAAGGCAGTTTAAAACTTAACTTGGTTCGCGGTGATGAGCGTTTTGAGATTGTCAGAGAAGAAGAGGGCTATAAAGCGCATGTGGCAGGTCTGCCACCGCTCTCTATGACAACTTTTGAGATTGAAAAGACAGATTGTGTATTAAATAAACCCGTTGAGGTATTAGGTGGATTGACATTGGAAACGCCTTATTACAGCATTCAAATGGATGAACAGGGAAGATTTACAAACATCTGGGATAAGCGATTTGAGCGAGAGATTATTGGAGAAGAAGGCTTCGGCAATAGATTGTGTCTATACGAGGATAGACCGCTTAGATGGGATGCTTGGGATATCAATGAGGATTACACCAAGTTTGAACTTCTATTTGAAGGAAGACCTGAAATTGAGGTGCAAGAGGCGGCTCTTTTCAAAGTGATTCAAGTGAAGCGACACTTTAGAAATTCAGAGGTTACACAGCGAATTTACTTCTATCAAAATCAGCCTAGAATTGACTTTGATACACAGGTAGATTGGCAAGAGGAACAGGTATTGCTGAGAACTTATTTTGACCTGAACTTAAATGCAACAGAGGCAAAATTTGATATCCAATTTGGGCATGTAAAACGACCAATTGACAGGAATCACAGTTATCATTCGGCAATGTTTGAAGTCTGTGCGGCCCATTGGGGAGATTTATCAGAAGACAATTATGGCGTAGCCCTTATGAGTGGGGATAAGTTTGGGTACAGCTCAGAAGGGGCAACCCTCGGCATGAGCTTTTTAAAATCTCCGACGTGGCCAAACGAAGCCTCGGATAAGGGAGAACACCACTTTAAATATGCGCTGTTGCCGCATGCTGGCGACGCCACTTGTGGAAGCGTGCATCATGAGGCGCTGTGCTTCACTGAACCCATCATGGCTTTCAGCGGGGCTATTTCAAGCGGAAGGTGTGACGTGAGTTGGATTGAAGGCTTACCTGAAAACCTCATGATAGAGTCTTTTAGAACTGTATCGGAAACCACTGTTCAACTGAGATTGGTAGAACATTACAATAGACGTGGCAAGTCAAAACTCACGTTTTTAGGGAATGTGAAAGCGGTTGAAAAAGTAAAACTATCAGGTGAAGTGCTAAAGTCAATAGACGTTGAAAGCGGCACGATAGTGATTGATTACACACCGTTTGAAATCATCACATTAAATATAAACTTGTAATTTCTTTTCATTGTAATACCCTTATATGGAGCACCTTGCGAATTTTGCGAGGTGCTCTATTTATGAACGTGTGAAAGTCATTGCCATAGGCAATTTGGCAAGAAAAGCAGGTGTGATGTCCGAATATTTATAAATGCAAACATAGAGACTCTATAGTGCATAGTAGATGGTGAGAACCACCTTTAGAGTGGTGTCGCCGATGGAAAAGTAGGCGTGTGGTAGAGACGCGTCAAACTGAATGGCATCTTTGGGAGATAAAATGTAACTGTCTTCATCCACCACCACTTTCATCTTGCCCTCTAAAACGAGGATATACTCTTGAACGCGTTCAGAGTGCCCCACGGAATAGTGCGAGTGGCCGGCATCCAGTTCCACTAAAAACTGTTCAAAATTACGTGAAGGCGTGTTGGAATAGTAACAGAAGAGGCGATAGTGCCCATCTTCATCCAACTGTTTTAAGGTGTCTTTTGATCTTACAATTGCGGCAGTGGGTTCTATTTGTTCAAGTAGAAGCGTATAGGGGACTTTTAATCCATTTGCGATTTTCCAAAGGGTGTTGATCGTCGGGTTGGTTTCACCTTTTTCCAGTTGGGCGAGCATGACTTTGCTGACATCGCTGAGCTGGGAGAGCTGTCCGAGACTCAGGTTGCGCTCGGTTCTAAGCCTTTTTAAATTGATGGCTATAATCTTGCTTGGATTCATGAGGACTCCTTGTATAAACCGCTACAGGGCAGTTTAAAAAATAATAAAAAAAAGGGTTGACGGAAGCGTGAAATATACATAAAATATTAGTTAAAATTAATAAAATATAATTTACGAATGTTCACTATATATTACTATATAGTGTAATACGAGGAGGTGTACAAGTCAAGGTGGTAGAATCCGTAAATGATAAGCACAAATATCTGAGAGCGCTCAAAGCGGCCTTTCCACATACGGTACCGGTATTAACCGGTTTTTTGGTCTTGGGGATGACTTATGGGGTCTTGATGGCGACAAAGGGCTATTCGGTTATTTGGTCGGTTCTCATGAGTGCTATTGCCTTTTGCGGCAGTATGCAATTTGTGGCAATAACGCTTTTAACGGTTGCGTTTAATCCTGTGGAGGCCTTTGTGCTCAGTTTGCTAGTCAATGCAAGGCACTTGTTTTATGGCATATCCATGTTGGAAAAATACAAAGGACTTGGCAAGATCAGGTACTTTCTAATTTATGTCCTCTGTGATGAGACTTTTTCCATTTCATCCAGTGTAGAGCCGCCAGAAGGCGTACACCGTAGAGAGTTTTATCTCTTTATTTCACTGCTGGACTATCTTTACTGGGTATTTGGCACATTTCTAGGAGGGGTTCTTGGCGCTGTCATCTCCTTTGACACAAGCGGAATGGACTTCGCATTGACAGCTTTGTTTGTGGTCCTCTTCCTAGAGCAGATGAAGAGGCGTGAAAATCGAATCAATGGCGTTATTGGTGTTGTGGGAACGGTGTTGGGACTTGTGATTTTTGGCCCGGGAAATCTGGTAATTCCCTCTATGGGCATCATTTTAGTCGTTCTCTTGGCTAGGAGGTGGTTTGCATGCAACTGACACCACTGCAAACGATGATTATGATACTGGCTGTTGCGCTGGGGACAATGGTCACGAGGTTTACGCCCTTTCTGCTGTTTCCAGAAAAAAAAGACCTGCCCCAAATGGTTCTGTATCTTGGAAAGGTCTTGCCAACTGCTATGATGGGACTTTTGGTCGTTTACTGTCTCAGAAATATTCCAGTCAGCGGCGTAAAAGGCGGATTGGGTGAGTTGATTGCCATTTTGAGTATTGTCTTGCTCCACAAATGGCGGAATAATGTTCTCCTGAGCATTGGCGGCGGAACACTGGTCTACATGGTGTTGCTCCAAAAGGTGTTTGCATGATTTTGTGGATTTATTGAGAGAGTTCGGAGGCGGCTTTATAAACGGCTTCTTTCGACTCTTTAGAAAAAGTTTTTTCAATGAGCAGTGCGCCAATGAGGAACACGGTTAAGTTTGAGACAATGTGTATGGCAGTGAAAGTGCCGCCAAAAGAGGTGTATTCGAACATGACCATAGGGAGCTTGGCAGTTGACCAAACGCCGAGGAAGAACATCACATAAGAGAGGCGAGCTCTTTTTTTCAGCAGAATCGCCGCAACTGGAAAGGCGGCATAGAGTGGGCCTGCGGCAAAGGAACCAAGTAGAAGCGCAATTCCAAGTCCCTTTAACCCAGAGTCTTCTCCCATGTACCTAATCATGATTTCCTTTGGCACCCAAACATCTAAAAGGCCAATTAGGACGAGAATTGGCGGCAGGACACCGAGCATGGTCAGAAAATTCGACATGGTGAGTCTGTTGGCTGATTTTCCAAGGATGGGATTTAAAAGATTTACAACGATAAGGGCAATCATGAGAGCGATGGCCCATTTGTAGTGCTTGATGAACCCAATGAGGTTAGAAGTTCTATTTTTCATGACATAACCCTCCAAATGACGATGACAAAGGTAATTGAGGCTGCGAAGGCAGTGAGATTTCTCAGCACTGCGGCTTTTTTTCCAAAATACTTGATTTCAAGTCCAAGTGAAACGAGGCCAACCGCCATAAGGCTGGAGATAAAACCTGCAATTTGCGGATAGCCTGCGCCGTGGCTTAAGAGATTTGCACCAAGGGGAAAGGCAACGAAACTGGGCATAAAAGCGGTTGAACCTATGATGAGCCCGAGGATGACGCCGCCGATTCCAGACTTTTCACCCAAAATGGCGCTGACGGCTTCTGGACTCATAATTGAGAGGATAATCCCAATGCCCACCATCATGGGAACGATGGATGGAAGCAATTTTTTAAACGAATTAAAGCCTATTTTGAGGGCTTTTTTTGATTTCTGCGGGTCTTTCAGGGTGGAGATAATCAGAAGAACGATTACCGTGCCATAGATGATGAATGTCGTCATAGGCCTTCCTCCATTTCCTCGTATGTCTTAATAAAGTACTTGAGATTTGCAAGCCTCATCAGGATATCGTCATGCATTTTTTTGAGCTCATCGTGGCCTGCCGGCGTGATTTTATAGTATTTTTTTACGACGCCGTTTTGTGGCTCAGGTTCATCATAGGATAAGACGCATCCGCTGGATTCCAAACTGTTCAGTGCCCTGTAGACGGCGGCACTGTCCAGATGACACACGGGAAGTGTCTCTTTTAGATCATTTAATATCTGTAAGCCGTAGTTTGGCGATTTTGCAAGTTGAAGCAGAACAAAAGCGGGTACATGTCTTCCAGGTTTCCCCTTCATATTGACCTCCTGATAATCCACTATTTATATCGGTAGACAACTGCGTCTATCAGTCACAGTTCTACAAAAAAAGCGGATTTATTTGATAACATGATTATATATGCTGTTCGCATATATGTCAACAACATATATGCGAAATACATATATTAAAAATAGAGCTTTGTGTCCCGCTTGATTTTTTGAATATATAACATTTAAGTAATCAGTGATGATGATATTTCAGCTTTCCTAGGAGCATGGTGCTCAGGTTGGAATAATTATGGCATCAATTCCTAAATTTTCAAAATAAATTGACGTAATGCACTCTGATTGATAAAATTATGTTTGGGTATTTTTTTTACAAGGAGTTTTGTCTGGGAGAGAATAAAACTGCTATGCAGTAAGGGCTAGGAGGCTTATTATGGGAGAGATTAAGGTTAAGCGCAGCTTGAGAAAGACCATTATATCCATTTTCATCACGGTCATTATTATTTCTCAGTTGATTGTCGGGATTGGGGTTGCTCTAAGGGTCAGGGCAGCTTTTGTGGACAAGCAAAAGGAGTCTGTCAACTATTTAGGAAAACAGATTGGATTGTCAGTTGAAAACTACTTGTCGGGATTTGAGAGCATTATTGAGGCACTGGCCAATCAAGAAGTGGTCAAAAGTGCATTGAGTTCACCAACCGCAGAGAAAGATTTATTAGAGGTTTTGGACTCGTATATTCAAACAAATTCTGATATTTTGTTCCTCTATGTGGGAACAGAGAACGGGCAAATGATTTTGAAGCCGTTTGATGATTTAGGGCCAGATTATGATCCGCGGACCAGAGATTGGTATATTGCTGCCAAAGAGGCCGGGAAGTTCATGTGGACGGACCCTTACTTTGATGACACGGTGAACAAAATGGTGGTAACAGCCTGTGAACCAGTTTATGACAATCGAAATAAATTAATTGGCGTTATTGGAGCTGATATAGCACTGGATGTGCTCAATGAGCAAACCAAGGATATTAAAATCGGTGAAAAGGGATATCCGCTGATTGTGGACGATAACAACATCATCATGACTCATGCGAAAGCGGATAAGATAGGGACTGAATTAAATACGCAGGAAATCGTCAAGGCACTTAAAGACCCTAAAATTGAAGGCGTTGAGTACCTGTATGATGAAGATGGCGTTTCAAAGAAAAAGTACGCTTCTATTTACAGGCTTCCATCTGTGAACTGGTCGGTTGTAGCCACCCTATACTATGATGAAGTCGATCGTGACATTATGTCGTTGATTATGATGATTGCTATGGTATCTATTGGGGCATTGATTTTCGTTCTGTTAATTGTCATTGGGTTTACTGCTAAAATCAACACAAATATAAGAAAACTCATAGAGGCGATGAAACGAGTCAGAATGGGTGATTTGAGTGCGAAATCCCAAGTGGTTTCCAAGGATGAAATGGGTATATTGAGTCAGTTCTTTGACGAGACGATTGAAGACCTTGGTAAATTGGTAGAAAATATTCAAAGCGTCTCTTCGCACCTGACAATTTCGTCTCAGAGCTTGGCGGCCACCAGTGAGGAGGTCAGCGCTTCGGCAGATGAAGTGGCAAGAACAGTTGAAGATATTGCCAAAGGAGCGCAGGATCAGGCATCAGATGCTGAGAGCAGTGCCATGATTGCCAAGTCGCTGTCAGATAAGCTTGAAGAACTCAATCAGTATACAAAAGATATGATTGAATCTTCCAAACAGACAAGTGATGCCTATGATGAAGGCCTTCACTCAGTTAACGAGTTGGGAGAGAGAAACAACGAGTCCATTCAGGCAAATCAGGAAATTGAGAAAGTCATCATGCAGTTAAATGAGAGAACGGTTGAAATTGGAACGATTCTTGATTCTATATCAGCCATATCTGTTCAGACTAATTTACTAGCACTCAATGCCTCTATTGAAGCGGCAAGAGCCGGTGAACACGGCAGAGGATTTGCAGTTGTCGCTGAGGAAATTCGAAAACTTGCAGAGGAATCAGCAAAGGCAGCTGAACAGGTTAAGGAAATCGTTCTAAATATTCAAGAAGATGGTTCAAAATCAGTTACGAGCATGACGTCGCTCAAAAATATTTCCACTAAACAAAATGAGGCGGTGCAAAAAGTTATAAACGCTTTTGAAGTCATTCGAAATGCCTATGAGCTCATCAATACCAACATCGTTTCAATTGGAGGTTCAGTCACTCAGGTCAACGAGGACAAAGAGAGAATCGTGAGCAGTATTGAAAACATTTCAGCTGTGTCTGAGGAAACTGCGGCGGCTTCAGAAGAGGTAACGGCTTCCATGGATCAGCAGACTTACGCAGTTGAGGAAGTGGCGAAGGCCGCTCAATCCCTCAATCAAATTTCGATTCAATTGGATAGTGAAATTAGCAAATTTAAGATGTAAGTTATTTAAAAGCTGTAGACAAAAAAGGCAACTGGTGATATCAGTTGCCTTTTTAAAACAAATTTTGTTAAAGATACATGAAGTGTTTGCGCTATGGCACACTTTGATGTAAAATAATCTAAATCGGTTTAGAGGAGATTGAGAGAGTTTTTATGAAATTTAGAAGTGTACGGGGACGCTTAACTTTTTATATTATTTCGGTGATATTGGTGTTGACTCTCATCAGGCTCAGCATTATTTATTTTGTCAAGAGTCGGGATATGATTGAAGACATGACTGAGAGCCTAAACAACACAGTGGAAATCGGTGTCAATGCCGTAAAACGACCACTTTGGGATTTTGACCTCAAAAATGTAGAAGATATAGCCGCTACAATCATAATGGATGAAAATGTTGCAGAAGTGGTTATTACAGATCAAAATGGAAATATTATCGTCCGAAAGACGAAGCTCTTCGATGATGAAGAACGGCGTTTTTTGAGTCGTTCAAGACAGATATTTTTTGAAGATCATCATATTGGAAACATTATGATTTCGCTTACAGATAAATACTATAATCAAAAGAAAATGCACGATATTATATATGAAGTCTTTTTAGGACTTTTGGAAATTACAGTTTTAGGCTGGATTATCCTGTGGATATCAGCCCATATTACAAGACCGCTTATTCGGATTACAGAAGTGGCAAATCAAATAGCACTTGGCAATCTTGACAGTTCTTTGGAAGTAAAATCACATGATGAAATCGGTTCTCTAGAAGAGACGATTCAAACCATGCAGCGTCAGATTCGAGAACATATTGGAGAGATTGAATCGAATCACAGTGAAATTCAAGCACTCTATGAAGAGACGACTGCCATGAACGAGGAACTTGAAAATCTCGTAGGGACTTTGGACAGGAATTATCAGGAGACGATTATGGTGCTTGCAAATGCCATTGAGGCAAATGATTCATATACTCGCGGGCATTGTGATCGGGTTCAAAAGTATTCGATGCTGCTTGCCGAAAAGATAGGCATGAATGCAAGGGATAAGAGGAATCTCAACATGGCGGCTATTTTACACGACATTGGCAAGATTGGCGTTCCAATGGAAATTTTAAACAAGGAAACACCTCTTACAGACGATGAATTCAATCAAATAAAGAGACATTGCGATATAGGATATCAGATACTCAAGGATATAGAGTTTTTATCTGATAGTGCTCAGATTATTCTACAGCATCATGAGAGATACGATGGAAAGGGATACAATAATGGGATTAAAGGTGAGGACATCATGTTGGAATCGAGAATTATCACCATTGCAGATGCCTATGATGCCATGACCAGTTCCAGGGCTTATCGTAAAACGCCTCTGACGAGAGAACAAGCCATCAGTGAATTGATTAAGGGAAAGGAAAATCAATTCGATGGAAAACTGGTAGATGCTTTCTTAGGGGTCTTGAAGGCTGAAGTCAACGAATTCTAATTGGAGTGTATCATGGGGAAGACGGGGAATAAGATGAACAAAAGGGCCAGTATGGCTGCAAATCTGCTGTTGATGCTGATAACCATTGGCATGTTAACGAGTTTTTACTACCTCAGGCTGACGGAGAATAGGGTGGATAGACCGATTCCCGTCAAGACAGTTCTTTACAGTACGCCAGAGAATCTGGATTTTGATACTTCTGGACCACTTGTGTTTGTGTCGGGTGAGTATGAACCTTACATCTATACTGAAAACGGTGAGATCAAGGGGAGTGAATATGAGCTGGTAAAAGCAGTCTTAGACGATATGGGGGTTGACTATGAAATTAGGATGATGTCATGGGCAAGGGGGCTTTACCTTATGGATATTGGGGATGCCTTTGCGGCGTTTCCCTATTATAGAACCCGAGAAAGAGAAGCTATTTATCTATTTTCAGACAGCCTGATTGACACGGAGCGTGTAGATTATTTTTACTATTATTCAGAAGATGATTCAGCAGATGAAGTTGGCGTTCAGCTAGATAATTTCGGTGATTTAAATCAGTATAAGGTCGGGGGAATAGAAGGGTATTACTATATCAGCGTATTTGACAACCTCGGGATACCATATGATCTTTCAATAGATGAAGTCGAGTGTTTTCAAAAACTAAAAGAGGGGCGCATAGACGTTTTTCCCATCAGTAAAATTTCTGCTGAGGCGGTTATAAATAGGCATTTTGAAGGCGATAAATCGAATTTTAAGCGGAGTTCATTTTCCATCAGAACGGATTATGATGGGGAGTATTTGATGGTTAAACGAGAGAATTCAAAGGCTCAGGCGTTTATTATGGCGTTTAACCAGTCCCTCTATAAAATTAAATCTGGTGAGGAAATAGAACTGGATGACTTTGAGTAAAAGCAATGTGTGTAAAATCTAACAAATTGTAAATATTGTTTAAAATTTTAATTTATCTCTACTAATTTACTCGGAATTATACTATAATGTGATTAATGGAGGTGAGTACAATGTATATTGCTACTAATGATGAAACTTGTGCAAAGATTCAAGAAGTATTGGCAGCTCAAGCAGATAAACCACAAAACATCAGAGTGTTTATCGCTGGAATGGGATGTAGTGGTCCGAGCTTTGGCCTTGGTTTAGATAATCAAAATGAAGGTGACTTAGTTGAAATTATCGCTGGTGTAAACTTCGTTCTTGAAAAATCAGTATTTGATTCAGTTGGTGAAATCAAAGTAGAATGGGTTGGAAACGGATACTCTGTTCAACCAGTTAACGTTCAACCATCTGCTTGTGGATCATGTTCAAGTTGCGGTTAAGATGCTGAAAAAGCGAAAACGACTTTACCAAGTCGTTTTTTTTTACAAAAAAACAACCCCCTTTTATAGGAGGGCACTGAAAATCTAATAAA
>DKFC01000006.1 GCA_002452745.1 Firmicutes bacterium UBA6806 | reverse complement strand
CATAACTGGATGAATAATTCAGGTTTAAAATATGTCTTTTTTTTAATTATTGAAGCAACTTAATCAATGCATAGGCACATTCTGATTTTAATATTTGAGCATTGATATTTGTCGTTCCATTGGATTTCCTAAATTTTTCAGATATCATAGAATCTGATACCTCAGACCATTTAAAGTCTCTTTTGAGGACACTTGACATCACAATTTCAAATTGTCTATACGAAATCTTCTGATCCGGATTGAAGTTCAGTACAGAGTCTAAGGACATGTAGCCCCTTTGAACCACATAGTTGTAAGCCTGTTTATCTGTATTTATATCCGCTGTATCTCTCATGTAGATCATGCTCTCAGTTGAGGATTCAGTGCCTTCAATGCTGTAAATCATTTTGGCAAGCTCCCCTTTTGTAATACCTGTCTCTGGATAGAAATTGACTTGATCTTCCACTCCGCCACGTCTCATCAACGTAAAAATTTCTTTAAAAGCCCAATTGAAGCGAATGTCTAAGATATTTTTATAGGTTTCATCTACGAAAATAGCATATTCACCGCCCTCATAAGTTCCCATTGGAATTTCAGTTGACATCTTGCCATCAGTGAGTGTCGTATATTGATACTCCCATCTATTCCGATTCCACTTGTAAATGCCCGCTTTTTCACTTCCAAAGTATTCAAACGTTAAAGTCAAAGGTTTTTGAAGTTCAATTTCACCAGCTTCATTGCCAATTGAAACGATGAATTTAGAACTGACGCTTTCAAGCACTTGGCTCTTGTGTGGACTGTTTTGAAGTTTATATAGTCCCAAGTAAGTTGAAGTTCTAACTGCACCCGCTGGCAAGTATAAAACAGCAGGTGTTCTGGTTTCTGCTTCTGCTTCGCCAGCAATAAAATGCGTGTATTCGTCATCAAAATTAAGTGTCTCTTCTCTCAATGTCACGTATTTCATATTGTGGCTTCTTATCGCTTCATCTAGCCCATTTTGCTGATATTGTTCTGTATAAGACTCCATAAAGGCCTGCTCGAAGCCCGCTTTAAATAGGTATCGATAATCTTGATTTTCACTGTCTAAAAAATATCTAGCGCTGAGAGTTCCATCTGCCACATAGGCATTATAGGCACTCTCCCAATCACTGTATTTCTTCTGAACATAATCCTCCAATGCAACCATATACCCCGCACTATTTCCTGCGCTTTTTCCCTGTTCAATGGCTTTTTCATAAGGCTTTTGTACAGAGGCTATTGAGGCCTCTCTATAAGCAGTATTATAGGCTTTTTGATAGGCTATTTTGTAAGCCTCTATAAAATTAAGTTTGTAAAAGACATCATCATCCTTTAAATTGTATTTCTCGATAAGAGTCGTAGTTGAGGGCAATCCCATGTAATATTGTGTATGAAATCCCTCATAAAAATGCGCCAATGCATCTCCAGCACCATCTATCTTTCCAGCTGCACGTCCAAACTCAGTTCCCTCTTTTAGATTCATCTCCTCTGGTGTCAAATCATCATCATTCTCTTCTGTACTATCCGCTGCAAATACCACTGTGTTCGCTAAAATCAGCAACATCGACAACAGTATCAACAAATACTTTTTCGCTTTCATATGTCCCCCTCTATTCCACTGGATACGATACTTCTAGTTGATCAAACAGGTACTTGCCATGCAATTTCTGCTCATATCCCTTACCTTCCACGAAGAGCCTTTGCACTTTGCACGGATATGAAATATCAATTGGCAATGACACCTCAATTTCCTTCCAGCCTACCCAGTTCACAGAGTTTTCGAAGTAAACCCTAAATTCCCTGCCCGATGAATCAATTAAAACAGCACCTACAGCATGATTTCCAGCTTCATAGGCATACATCCACACACCGAGGTATTCAGCCTGTTTTGGTATCATAACAGGGTTTGTATCAAAGACGAGATTTGCTTCGTTGAATTCTCTTGCTGTTATAAAATCAAAGTTAAGTTCAGCCGAATATCCATCAGAAATTTTGAGCTGATTTCGATTGACACTGCCTGTCATTTCATCCGAACTTCCGACAAAGAAACTGCTTCCGTCTTCAAAACTCTCTATTTGTGTCTTAGGTCTATAATTTTCATAGTCTATCTCAGGTTCATCCGTCGGGTAAACCACTGGTGTCTCATCCGATGTCCAAACAAATCCATCAAATGGTGCAAACGGATTCAACAAGACATCCCTTGTATTTTCTTTGAGAGCCAAATAAGCCATTGAGTATTGATCGTATGATTTGAGCTTTGGAATTGAACTGAAAACAAGAGATATTCGACCTTCAATCTCCCCTTCCAAAGACCTTTGAACCGTCAGCTTGCTGACCCCTATTTTTTTATCATAACCTTCAATTGTTTGGAGATAACCGATTAAAGTCTCATACGAGCCTGTAAATTTCACATCAGATCCCTTTTGATTTAAATCATCTTCCGGAGCTGAATCCGCAATATAGTCCACTTCTGTCAATGTCACCATGCTCTCTTGAGACAACTTTGTTATGGACATTAACATCTCTTCATTTGATATGTCACTATAATAGGGGATACTGAGTTGTTTCAGAGCTTCAGTATTATCTGCTATTTCCTGAGTTAGCCGCGGCTCTGTATCAAGTCTCATATCCACGTCCATCTTAGCCAGTTTTTTGTTCTCTAGGTCGATGAGTTGAACTTGGAGGTCTGATTCAAGTGGCTTTATTATAAACCAGTAATATCCAAAGGCCACAAGGACAAATAACAATAAAATCAACATACCTTTCTCTCTATTATTGATTTTCATTGTACACCTCCAATTTGGTCATGCCATCAAGTCTAAACTGATAACCACTCTCATCTTTAATAATCATTGGAGCTGCAATGTCATAGACGCCTCCCGCTGCTTTTAAATTAAACATAAACTGAGCCACAGCCTCATATGAGTCCGCATACCCTTGGAGAGTAATTATATTTCCCTCCACTGTTAAATTGGTCAAGAAGATATTTGCATCCAACTGATCGTCAAGCATCTTTAAATAATCAGCTGTGACAACTGTTTGAGAATCAATTTGCATTGACATGGTTCTCATAACAGCTAAAAGCTCATTCATTTCATCCACTTTCTTTTTCTTGGCTTCAACAATCTCCAGCTTACTCTTTACACTGCTGCTGTTTATATAGGCTTCGATCTCCGCAATTTCAGATTTCACCTGAAGCTCATTTTGATACAGATAGTAATGGTATCCCCCCAGTAAAGCGCACATGAATATAAATGCCAAAATCAAAATCAACGATTTATGACTTTTGCGAACTGGCGCTTGCTCGAAGGGTTCAAAAAAATTGTATGTAGACATCTTTCTCCCCCCCTAATTCATCAACAAGCCCAGTACGTGAACGTATCCATTGCTCATGACACCACTTGCCTTCGACTGCATTTCAATTTTATTTTCAATTTTGAGAACTCTCGCAGGTAAATCTAACTTTTCACCGACATATTTTTCAAGTCCAATTATTTGTGAACTGCCCCCATATAAATAGATGGCATTTATGATATTTTCAGAGCTTCTACTGGTATAGTATTTCAAGACTTTATTGAGCTCGCTCAAACACTCTTCAATGTAGCTACGCATCTCCATTATCATAATATCATGCGGCGGCAAATCACTCTCTTCATCTGAAAAGCGATTGTAATCAAGTGCCTGATAGCGGTCATTAAACTCTTCAGTAATAATTTTCATATTTTGTTTAATTTTGTTGACATCACTTTCCGCTGCGTCAGAATACTTGTGAATAATCTCATCAAACCCACTGCTTCCCAGATTGATAATACGCCCAAAGACCACATCATCATCTGAATAGAGGTTCACATTTATCATGTGATGTCCAAAATCCACTAAAGCGATTGTCTTTCCTTCTAGTTCTGCGGATTTAGCGTAGTTCCATTTGATAAATCTGCTAAGCGAGTGACTGTGTATGTCCAATTTTCTAGGCGATAGCCCACAGCTCAACACAAACTGATGGTATTGTTCAGCCATTGATTTAGGCATAGCCCCCACTGTTACCATAAACTGCTTGCCGCGATCGTCTTCAATTTCTTTTGTAATTCTGTATTGAAGCACATACTGATTGAGGTCAATTGGAAGGTACTGACCGATTTCATATCCAATTAAGTCTTTAAGATCGGCTTCATCTACTTTGGGGATGATGATTTCACGTTTGATAATTTCAGTACTTTCAACCGATATAAAAGCATCTTTTATCTTTATCTTGTTTGCCTTTAAAACACTTGTAAGTTTGTCACGCATCATATTTTCATCTAAAATATAGCCATTTTTAAACAGCTCTTGGCCATATTCAATTGTTCCATATGCGCTGATTTTTAACTTATCGTTTGCCCACTGGCCAACTGCATATTTTAGGCTATGTGCGCCAAAGTCCAATCCTATTGCGGTCTTGACAGTTCTCTTCTTTTTAAGATTCATGCGCCCCCCTCATTTTATATAAACTTATTCAATAATTAATATCTGGTCAATTGTGAAGCTCCCACTATTGACACCCACCGCTGGATCAATTCTCAGACGTCTCAAGGTTCCTTGCCAGCCTGATATGGACTCCATGTCAATTTCATATTCCACATAATCGCTGTTTGGTATGATTGCAAAATCTATATGTTTAGCCTCATTCATGGTACTGTCGGCATTGGTGGTAAAGTATATTTGAGCAAGATTGCTATTGGTGCTGTTTTTCAGCCTGATTTTAATGCGCTTAGCACTGTTAATATTAGCCCCTAAGCTATTGGCGCTTATAATATAAGGATCCGCTCCTGTGATTGTACCTGTTATAGCGCCACTGCTTTGATACGTAAATCCACTGATATCACTCTGTGCAGTCCAACTCTCCAAATTGTCAGTGAACCGCCAATAAATGGCCGGTATCGTAATCCACTTATCTATTAAATAGTCTTCAACACGCTCTCTCTCAGAAGTTGTCAACACTCGATTGAACACCAGAATTTCAGCAATATTTCCATCGAGATAAGCCCTGCTACTCGATGAACTGCTATCACTTGCTCCAATCATGACAGAGCGATTTGTTTGGTTAGAAGCTGTTCCTATATGAGAAAAATTCGAAACCTCTTCTCCATTTAAAAAATAGAGATGGGCATTATTATCTATTACACTGGTATGAAGATTATAATCTTCATTTCCCGCTGTCACGTTAGCAGAACCTTGTAAACCTCTCAAGATAGTTTCAAATTGACCGTTGTAGTTAAATCCAAATACATAAGTCGATGAACTGCCCCATCCATTTGATTTACTGAAGATTGTCTCGTCATCACCTTTATAATTGGCCTGTGCCACAAAAAACATCGTCGCCTGACTGCCATTACCTGCAAAGAAATCAACACCACTTATGTTGTTTTCATCATTTGTCAGATATTCTCTATTGGAACGAATGAAATTGACCACCGGAAGCCCCACTCCATTGTACATGGCAACTTGCGGTCTTCGACTGGACGTGTACTGATAAAAGTCATTTGAACGTCCTGAAATATCTTCCCAAGTGCTTATGCTTCCCGTATTTGTAAAAGTGGACGCATCGAGCCTCAACACCAGTCCACTGGGGAGTTCATCCGAAATAACTTCGACTTTACTGGTATCTGTGTAGCCACCATCATTTGTCGTCACTGTAATCGTGGCATCACCTGCTCCAATGGCAGTTACATACCCATTGCCATCAACCGTTGCAACACTCGTGTTACTGGAATTCCAAGACGCAGTCTTGTCATAGGCATCTTCTGGTGACACAGTTGCCGTTAATGCAGTGATTTGTCCTTTTAGCATCATGAGATTTTTAGGTGATAATGTGACTGCTTGCACTGCTTTTCTCTCTTTGACAATTACTGTATAGGTCGCTGTTTTGGTGGTCTCCATTGTAGACCTTGCAGTGAGCACAATTGTATGTGCTGTGCTTGTATCAACGGTTCCATTAAATGTAACAGGCACATATAGTTCTGTTCCCGATTCCATCTTTGCCTTTAGAGCATATGGCAGTGTGAACGGTTCATCCTTATAAATCGTCACGGTTTGATCATATATATAGTCGATATTCCCAATAATCATGTTTCGCACATATTTTGACTTTAGGTACGTCTCAATACTCTCTATCTCATCCGCAGTCATAGTCCCTTGAATGACAATGATTTCAGCTACGTCTACATCATCTTCACCAAAAACGAAATTATTGCTATCCGCAGTGTATGTCATTCGCGTCAAACGCCACTCATCATTGATGACTTCGCCATTTGATTGCAGTCCATATGTACCATTTTTTATGAAACTTGTTGCCTCATCCCCTCGAGAAACGGCAAACACGTTTAAGGTTGACCCAACCAATCCCGAATGGTTTACAATAGCATTATCACTACCATCAAACGCCACATACTTTCCAGAGAAATCGCCATCAACTGCCATTTCCACCACGTCAGGTCGCCTCGCAGAATTGCTGGGATATGCGTCTTTTCTATAATTGGACAAGTCTATCCACTTATTTAAAAGCAAATGATTTCCGCTCTGAGTTACTTCTGAACTCTGCGAAAAATCTATAACACTGCCATCCAAATGAAGGACAACTGGTTCTCCGATAACAGGCAATCCAGATATATAGATTGGATGGCTTGGCACAGTTTTTCCCAAACGTCCTGATTTAGCTGCAGGGGTAACGGCTAAAACAATATGCCTTCCACCAAAAGCTGTGACATCAGTTAAGTTTATATCGGTTTCATTTGGAATCATAGAATAATCATCGGGAAATATTGGATATTTGTACCCCCACTCCATCTCGGAAACACCAGTTTTAGGAACAGGTATGTTGAAGCCTTCACGCGATACGTACCAATGATAGGTGTTAATCAAGAACGTATCTGCATTCACAGATGAAAGCACATAATCCCCCTCTATGTTGGTCGCTGCCACAGCATATGCATTTTTGACTTCGGTTGTGCCGCTCTTCAAAATGGTGGTAACAGTTTCAAGCGCTGGTACTGGAAATTCCTCTGGATGAGCATTTGAAAGCAAAACATAGAAGGACTGGTTTCCAACTGTCTTTTTCAGAGTATGATATGTGACGTCAATCCCTGGTTCAAAGACATCGTGGAGAGTATCATAGGACATCGTTGGCCCAATCACAGGATCATCTATATTGGCACGAACTGAGTCAATTTCAAGTTCCATCTTTTTTTGAGCATCAAAATAATCTGAAGTTGTTCTTCTGTTTGCCTTTATGAAATTGAGGTTATTAGAAATAACTGACAGAAAACCAATGCTTAAAATTGAAAGAATTGCAAGTGCCATCAATATTTCCACAAGTGTAAACCCATTCTTCTTCATCGCTTTCCCTCGCACCTTAGAGTTGAGGCCCTCTGATATGCCACAAGTCCATCATAATATCAGCTCGAATCTCATCTAACACATTATCGATATCCAAGTTATCCGTAAATTTATAGACATTTTCTGAATCTGCACCTGCGGCAGTTGCAATCTTATTGACACTGTTCAACTCGGAAGCAATTTCAGAAAATCCAATCACATAGACCTTTATGCCATCATTTCTTATATAGTTTCCAATCAATTCAACATATCTATCTGTCACTGAATCTTCGGCATTCCCCCTGCCAATGATTCCAGGATAAGACCAGTACCATGAGTTGCTGTAATAATTAAGATTTGATTGATACCCATCCGTCATCCTGTAACGCGAGTCACCATATCCGCCCACAGAGGTTGCCATGGTTGTCACCCCATCCACTAAAATAATCATGTAGTCTCTCGTGGAGAAATTGGCACCATAGTCAGACATTGAAGTGACATTGTTTTTAAAATACATATTTCGGTAATAAGCTCGTCTCATACCGTCTCCTGTGTTGGTGCCGCCGTTGGCTGAAAGTGAATTAATCTGGGAGATGAGATCACTCTTTTCACTTGGATTGCTGACTTTGTAAAATGGATGGCTCTGAGAGGAATACTCAGAAGAAGGTGTTGGGTAGTTTGCTGAGATTGAAAAGGGAACAATTGAAACTTCCACATTTTCATCCTTTGCAAATGAGTTAATCATGCCCTCCACAACTTCTCCAGTGTCCTTTGTATAGCCAACCAGTGCATTTTTGAGTTTGCTGATTCGCTTGCTGGATTCCGTTACATAGCTGTGGCCTTGAAGATCATCTCCCATACTTCCAGAGGTGTCAATAACCATTGTGACAACACCCACCACATCGTATTTAGGCCGTTCGTCGTAGCGATATGCTAAAGCCACTGCGAGATTGGAAGCCGTTCCACGATCCACCACTTGAAGGGCATTGATAGACTCCACTTCTGATTCTATAATAATTCTTCTATCTGTGGTTCCCAGAACCGTTCCTATTATTTTGAATTTCATCATTCTATCTTCTGGGTCATCGTTTTCCTTATCAAAGACAATGCTATACTCCAGATTGTCCTGAGCTGGAACGACAACTTCTTTCCAGTGCTTGGTCACACCGCCACGCTCTTCATAGACATATTTGATAACTTCTCTCTTATCCTCCGATAAACCGAAATAGTTCCAGCCATCACTGAGATTGCCTTCAAAAAAACGCCCTTCAGGGATTGTAAAAATTGCCGATGAATATCGGACGACTTTATTGGTTTCCTCAGCGGCAAGCCGCATGGTGGTCTGAAGTTCGTATTCATCATAACTGACTCTTTGCACCCTATAGGAATATATGATAATCCCGCTGGTTACCATGATGATGATCCCAAGAATCGCCGATACCAACAAGAGTTCCACAAGCGTAAATCCATTTTTTCTGTTCTTCGTATTTTGTCGCATGCCGTCCTCCAGTTTAATAAACCACTGTATCCCTAAGAATATTTAAATGATTTTCTGGATCAATGAGCATTCCAGAAGTCTGATTCATATTTGAGCCGCTTAGTTTCCCAACAGCAGCAATTTGAATCCATCTTTTTCCGTCCACAGTGACGTTTCCAATTGTAATGTCAACTGTTCCGATTGTATTTCCACTATCTACAATTGTATGTGAATAACTCACATCTGCTTTCAAAGCATTAAACCGATCTATATACTGAGGCCCTGGTGAACTGTCGCTGTTCATCAGAGCTGCATACCCAATTTCAATTCCAGAGAGTGCCAAATAATAGGCTTCAAGCCTTTCCTTTTGATTTTTAGTCTCCAGAATGTCTTGTCTTGATATGACAATGATGGAGGTGGTAATAATAGCCAGAACCACAAACAATACAAGTATCCACGCCATTGCGGCTCCCTTTTCCTCACATATTCTATTTTTAGCATTTGTTCTCTTCATATTGACACCCACTTTTTATCTGTTTTTCTCTCAGACAGCCCATAGATAAACCAGAGCATATAAGCAACAGAAACGACACTGATATTGAAGCAGGATTGAATCATATAGCCGCCTATTGCCGCTGAAATTGCAATATCCATCTCACTGGATGCCGTCCTCTTTGCACTTTTTAAAAGACAGCCTATTTGAAATAGCAAATATAAAATCACTGAGGGAACCCCTGTTGAGAATGCCGTGTGTAAATATTCATTGTGCGCTTTATCCACTCTATAGAGCCTTCCCCATTCGTCTATGATGTCCCTATGGTAATAAGTGTCGAAAACATCGCCCATGGTCTCAAGTCCATATCCAAGCATAGGCTTTTCATAAACCAGAGGAACAACCCGCTTCCAAATAAACATTCGATTGGATCCGAGCTTATCGAGATTTGATTCATCTGTCACCAATTTGGACGCATCGTGCCCAATGGTCAGAAATCTGCCAAAGATGGCCCCATCTAAACTATAATCTGCCACTGTGGTTAGAGTCGCCAGCAGCAAGGTCACAATCATAAGCCTCTGTCGCCACTGGTTTCTTTTACTGCGAATGGTCTGAAAGAAAATCCACAAAATCGAAAAAATCGTTCCTAGCCAAGCACTTCTAGTATAAGTTACAAGCAGTGCGTAGTATAAAATTCCCAATAAAAACAAGTGTTTAGCCTTTCCATATTTAATATAAAAAACGCTGCCAAACGGTATCAATAGCGCCAAGTAGCTCCCGAGGAAATTCGGATTCCCAATTGTAGAAAAAGCCCTTGCACTCCACGTAAACCGATCCGCATCTCTTGGTAGAGGATCGACCCCATAGCTCTGTAAAATACCATAGGCGGCCACAAGAGCACCTGTGATGAGCATGTATTCTATTGTCTTCTCTCTAAAATCAAAATATGACTTTACAAAGTAATAGACGCCAGCATAAGCCAATATGGCCAGTAACCCTTCCTCCCTCTTTGGATAGCCAAAAATGGAGATGGTCGAATCTGTGGAAACAATTGTCGATAGAACAACCAATATGAGGTATCCAAGTAGAAGTGATTCTGTGATTTTTAGTTGTTTTAGACTTGGAAGTTTCACAGGCTGACTGTGGTGAAGCGTGTGGAGAAGCATCAGACAAACTAGGATATAAATCAAAAAAATCTTCGGAAAATAAAACCCATCTGCCCTTCCTGGCAAGTATACAAGTGGGGTCACACAGGTAATCATCAGTATGATTTTATTATAAAAACTTCCTCTCTTCTCTTGCATAAGCTCCTCGTTTAATGCAGTAACGCCATTCGTCATCCTAAAAACATTTATTGTATTTTAGAATGACGGATGGCGTTACACCATCCTTAAATTAATTGGATAATGAATCTGAGCCTGGTGTCCATGTACCAACTGCTTCGTCTTTTTTGTTAGTTATTGTGATATAGCTAATGGAATTCGTATCATCATAAGTTATTACATACTTTCCATTGAGCTCACTGATATAGTCTGCCAGATCATCAGTCTGAGGTTTTTCAATCGCTCCATCACTTATTTGATACGTACTGACAGCCGAAGCGATAGTTCTTGCAGTTGCAACATATGCAGCTTCTTCAGCATTTGCTCTAAACGCGCCTACTCTTGGCACTGCAATTGCCGCTAAGATGCCTAAGATAGCAATAACGACAATTAGTTCAATCAGTGTAAAACCGTTTCGTTTACGATTTTTTTTCATATGGTTCCTCCCTAATTAGATATAATTTTTTATTTTAAATATGATTGCATGATTAAGCTACTGTTTTAAGCATATCAAACATTGGCATAATCATAGAAATCACAATAAAACCGACAATGACAGCCATGACAATAATCATCACTGGCTCAATAATTGAAATCATTTTCTGTATGGCGACATCAAGTTCTTCGTCGTAGTAATCCGCCGTTTTTTCAAGCATGTCTTCCAGTGCACCAGATTCCTCACCTATGCCTACCATAGAAATCATCATTGGTGGAAATACGCCAACCCGTTTCAACAATAAGCTCAAATTTGAACCTTTTTTTATTTCCTCTGAGACCTCTTCGATGCCATTGATAACCACCATGTTATTTGTCACATTTGCGGCGGCTTCAAGCGCCTGTAGAATCGGAATACCACTGGATAAAAGCGTGGAAAGCGTTCTGGTAAACCGAGACGTTGCAATTTTGGCTATGTGTACCCGTATGCCTGGAATGGAGAGCTTGACATTATCGAAAAACGTCTTGCCTTCACGGGTATTTAGCGCCCTTCTAACTGCAAAGATAATGCCTGCAAATGCGAGAATAAAAAGATACCAGTACGTCTGGATTGCATTGCTGATTGCCAGCATAATCCTAGTTGGAAGCGGCAGCGGAACGCCCGAAGACACAAACATCTCCACAAATGTTGGCATGATGAACACCAATAGAAAAATCACAACGGAGGTTGCCAATATACTTAAAATCAAAGGATACATCATGGCGCCCTTGATCTTTGCGTTTATGCGATTTTCTTTTGTATAGTGATCTGTCATCTTCAAGAGCACATTGTCCAAATTTCCCGTCATTTCCCCTGCTTCCACCATATTGATAAGCAGTTGTGGAAACACTTTTTTATGCTGTCTCATGGCCGCTGAAAGGACATTCCCCTTCTGAACCTGCGTCGCCATCTCTTTAACAGCACTCTTAAGCGTCTTGTTATCCGACTGATTGATGAGGACTTCAAGAGAATTCGTCAGGGGCATCCCTGCCGAAAGCATAGTGCTTAACTGCTTACAGAATATAGCAATATCCTTTGTTTTGACCTTTGGCTTAAATAATACAAGTTCAGTATTTCTCTCAACCGCTTCCTCATCCAGTGTAATCTTGACAGGCGTGTTGCCCTTGGAGCGAATCAGGTGGACAACTTCTTCCTTGGAATCAGCTTTATAATATGTTTCGCTAACCCTTCCCTGTAAATCGAGTTCTTTGCACTTAAATGTGTATGGCAAGACTTCCCCCTCCTAATAGCTTCCAAGTAACTTCAATACCATATCTGTATCAACAGCGTATTTCTTAAGGGTCGCCTGATCGATTATACGCCTCTTATAGAGCTCTATGAGAGAGTAATCCATGGTCTGCATCCCTTGATTCATGCCCGTCTGTATAACGGTTTGAATCTGGTGTGTCTTTCCTTCTCGAATCAGATTCCGAATTGCAGAATTTGCGATCATCACTTCAAAAGCTGCAATTCGACCGGTTTCATCCGACCTCGGCATAATTTGCTGTGAGATGACGGCTTCAATAACCGATGCCAACTGAATTCGGATTTGCTGTTGTTGATGCGGTGGAAACACATCAATAATTCTGTCTACCGTCTTAGCCGCTCCTATGGTATGGAGGGTTGATAAGACAAGATGACCCGTCTCTGCCGCTGTTATGGCTGTGGATATGGTTTCCAAATCTCTCATCTCACCCACGAGGATGACATCCGGGTCCTGCCTCAAAGCTGCCCTGAGTGCATTGGAAAAGCTCATAGAATCATTGCCGATTTCTCGCTGATTAACGACACTTTTGTCATGCTTGTGGAGATATTCTATCGGGTCTTCAATTGTCATGATGTGTTCATTTTTATTTTTGTTCATATAGTCAATCATCGAGGCCAATGTGGTAGACTTTCCACTCCCAGTTGGACCGGTTACCAAAATCAAGCCTCTCTGTTTGTTTGCAAGTTCTTTAATCACTGGTGGCAGTTTTAACGACTCCATACTTGGTATGGAGAGGGCGACAACCCTAAGGGCCATACAATAACTGCCTCTCTGTTTATATATGTTGACTCTAAACCTTCCAAGCCCCGGATTTGAATACGAAAAGTCGAGTTCGCCCCGCTCTTCAAATTCATCAATCTGCTTTGGAGACAACATCTTTTGAATTAAGTTCATGGTATCATCTGGCATCAACCTCGTGTCACTCATTCTGATTAATTGACCGTTAACCCGCATAATCGGCGGTGATGCCACCGTTATGTGTACATCTGATGCCCCTGCTTGAACTGCTTGGTACAAAATTTCATTAATCTCCAAAGTGCGTCCCCCCTTTCACTTGATCCTTGTCAAAGTGCATCGTCCATGTCGACATTAAACGTCATTCGGTTCATTTCATCTATTGTGGTCAATCCCCTGATGACTAGTTCTCTACAGTTCTCACTGAGTGTAATCAACCCTCGTTCTTTTGCCTTTCGCTTGATTTCGTCAGCACTGGCACTTAGACTAATAAGTTTTCTAATTTCTCGATCAATGACCAATACTTCATGAATTGCCATTCGGCCAGAGTATCCAGTATGATTGCAAGAGTTACATCCTCTTCCTCTATACGCGACACTTGGAATCTCAGTTTCCTGAGAAAACTGTCGCTTTTCCTCTTCACTGAGGTTATAGGGCTCTTTGCATTTGGGACAAATTTTCTTGACGAGTCTCTGAGCGATGATTCCCTTTACCGCAGAAGACAGCAAATACTTCTCAATCCCCATATCTTCAAGCCTTGAAACGGTCGATGCCGTGTCATTTGTATGAATAGTCGATAAAACCACATGACCAGTAATAGCTGCCCTTACAGCTATCTGAGCCGTTTCAGAGTCCCTAATTTCACCCACCATTATGATGTCGGGATCTTGCCTCAAAATCGATCTAAGACCACTGGCAAAACTCAAGCCAGCCTTATTATTGACTTGAACTTGATTAATTCCCTCAATTCTGTACTCAACTGGGTCTTCGACGGTTATAATATTTTTGCTAACTCGATTCAGCTCTTTTAAAACGGAGTAGAGTGTGGTGGTCTTACCACTTCCTGTTGGGCCTGTCACCAATATGATGCCCTCTGGAATCCTGATAATTCTCTCAAATCGAGCTAGATTTTCCTCAGTGAATCCAAGGTCTTCCTTCTTTATCACCAATCCATTTCTATCTAAGAGCCTAATGACGACTTTTTCTCCATATACCGTTGGCAAGACAGATATTCTCATGTCAATTGGCAATCCCTCGATGACCGTTTCTATTCTGCCGTCCTGAGGAATCCTCTTTTCAGAAATATTCATCTTACCGAGGATTTTAATTCGAGTCACCATTGGCGAGTGCGTTGCCTTTGCCGGTTTCATCACTTCAATCAGCTCACCGTCAATTCTAAATCTCACACGTACATGTTTTTCACCAGGTTCTATGTGAATATCACTTGCTTTTGCCCTTACTGCCTGGCTGATTAAGGAGTTGACAAGCCTTACCATTGGCGCATTGGTAACATCTGCATCTTCTACATCAATTTCATCTTCTTCAACATGATTTTGATTTCTAAACTCTTCAACAGCCCTCTCAGCATTATCTGAAGAATCGTAAAACTGACTGATGCTCTTTTTTATATCGGCATGACTTGAAATAACAGGATCTACTTGAAGTCCTGTGATAATCCGGACATCGTCTTTTGCTATGAAATCCAACGGATCTGCCATGGCAATAGTCAATGTGCTGTTTTCAAGTCGAATTGGAATCAGTGAATGCTTCACCGCAATGGATTCATTGATTAATTTTGGTATTTTGGGATCAATATAAATTGTGTTTAAATCCACATAGGGAATTCCATATTGACTTTCCAAAAATTTATAGAGTATTTCCTCTGTAATCGCATGGCTCTTTATCAGTGTTTCTCCGAGTTTATAGCCGGTTTCCTTTTGACTTTCCAGCGCTTCTTCCAGCTGGTTTACGGTTATGAGCCCCTCTTCTACCAGCATATCTCCGAGTCTCTTTTTTAATTTCATCATAATATTACCTCTATCTAAACAAATCGCTTATATCCACTATACACATCGTATGTAATATCTATCTTGAATTTCTGTTAAAACTATGCAACCTCAAATTTTGAAGGCTCTTCATCAACTTTAGAAAATAAAAAAGGCCGCAGTAAAAACTGCAGCCGAACCATCATAATTTAGATACCCACCCAAATCTTAGACTTCATGCTTTGCGTCCTATTTTTTCAAATAGTTTGCCCAAAATATAGATTTATCATATTATACCACAGTAGACCCACTTTAGTAAATACAAACCAAGAAATAATGCCTACTTTTTTTAGTTCAAAAGTCCTATCCCACCAGTCCCATTGAACCTTCTTTTTAAATCCCAAACAGCATAAATATCAATTTGCTACCAACGAACATCGACACAAAAGCCGCTGTCACAATAAAGGGGCCAAAGGGAATTGCTGCCTTTCTATCCATTTTGAATACGAATATTAAAACAACACCTATAATCCCGCCAATAATGAATGACAGCCACAGCGTCAGCAAAGTAAGCTCCCATCCCAAGAAAAGGCCAATCACTGCAAACAGCTTGACATCACCCATCCCAATAGCTGATTGCCCACCATATATCAGAGAAGATATAATGGAAATCAATAGCAAGATGCCGCTTCCAACAAGTGCACCGATAATGCCTGACGATTTACTCGAAAGAAAAAACATCGTATATTGACCGCCTATCCAAAGATAGACATTTATTGCAAGTCCAATTACAATTCCCAATGCCACCAGTTCATTTGGAATAATCATGTGATCGAAATCAATAAAAAATACAGTGATTAACAGTGCGATGAAACACATGGACCCAACCATTGTAATCGTCATTCCAAATTGAAGGTATGCAAGTAGGAACAGCAATCCTGTTACCAATTCCACAAGCGGATATCTAAGCGATATTCGCTCACCACAATACCGACATTTTCCTCCTAAAAAAGCATAACTCAACAATGGAATTAAATCAAGGGGTTTTAGTACTGTTTCACAACTGCCGCATCTAGATCTAGGTGCCACAATACTGATATCTTCTGGAATCCTATAGATGCAAACGTTTAGAAACGACCCAATGCATAGGCCCACTAAGAAAATATATATACCAAATATCATTCTATACTCCCAATATTACTGTAGTAAAATCTTCACAGAAAATGCCTACTTTCTAATTAAAGCATACTTAAAAAGGTCAGGCAATTCTTTTTTTGAAAAATATTACGTTTTTTTGACAAAATCACCCTTTTTCCCCCTTATTATCTACTTGCTTTTTAGAATCTATGAGTTGATTTAATTTATAATCTATCTCATATAAGAGCTTATAATGGGGCAGACCATTAAAGTGGTCAACAATATCCCACTTTTCTTTTAAGGTTTGCTGTAGGGCATTTGCAAACTCAAACATAGCATCATAATCTTCGTCAAAATCCTCTGGATATTTGAAATCGACTTGATATTCACATGCAATGGTAAATGTCTCAAACCGATTTAAGGACTCAATCATCTGAGCATACGGATTAATTTCACTAACCCCCTCCGTATGTGAGACCGTCTTCAATGTCAAGACACCTAAAATACTCTTGTTTCCAAATTTTAAAATTGCCCCTTCCTTTGTCGATTTTATCTTCATGCTGGTTCCAAATGGCACAGACCAAAGGTTATCTCTCTGGTGAATAATATGGCTGATTCCCTCCCCCATATAGCTGTTCATTATCATTTTTTCACTGGGTGTTGGTAGAGATTTATTATGATCTGACTTGAAATCCACAGAACGGATAATTGAATAAATCAAAATTTCTCGAATCAATCGCTCTCGATCTATCAATCTTCGCTTTAATCGCTTCAGAGTCTCAGGCGATATGACGTTTAAATAGCGATTTAGAGAATGATACTCCTGGGGCTGAGTGGGAAACCTTTCAAAAGCCCCTAGACGTCTGGGAACCCTCATTAGATTTTTGTCAACAGTGATTTCAACAACAGCTTCCGAAAAAATTCTGGGCAAATCGGTATTGTTAAAAAGCCATTCCAGATGTCTGTCACTCACCAACGCTTTTCCATGAGTTGTTCTTATATAATACTCCCTCGTCCTGACAATACTCCCTTCATGTTTCGAGACAACTGCATGTGGAATCGACAATCTTTTGGGAATCTTAATAACTGCCACATCATGCCCCTCTATCTTGAAGAGAAAGGACTCCACAAAAATTTGCGGGCTGATGCTATCCTTACAAATATTTTCGATATATTCCTTGAACTTATCGAATCCATTTTTATCCTGCACCGAAAATTTATCGAAGATATGCTCCCCCTCAAAAGTACCATCGTCTTTTACCCCAACGATTAGCATGCCTCCTTCTCGATTGGCAAAAGACACAATAATGGACGCCATTTCCTTGCCTTCAAAGCGATCTTCTCCAGTGATGAATTTCTGGGATTCCTTTAGCTCCACTCGAATATTTTCCTTTTCATAAGAATCAAGAATGTTTATTACAGTCTGAAGTTTCATATTGCCTCCACGTTTTGTCCATAATAATAGATTGATACAGATAAAAATGGGTATTATTTACTCCATAAAACCGGCGTACACATATGGGAATTAGATTGGAGTTGCTAATGTTTAAAAAAATTGACGAGGTCATTCACTTTTTTACCAAACTGGATAAACCGCTCTTAATTTTGGATGGACTTAGGGTCGTTGCCATCAATTCTCTTGCTGCAGAGCTTTTTTCACTGGACAAGCAGATTCTAATTGGGCAGACTGTTCTGGATTTGTCACCGCAATTCCAAGAAGGCGATGTCTCTTCAGAATCCCTATTAATTCAGTACATAGACGAGGTCAATCGCAACGAAAAACACAACTACAAGTGGATTCACAACGATGCTCACGGGAATGCCATCCTCTGTACTGTGAATCTAATTTGTTTCCAAATAGGCAATGAACAATTTATGCTTGAGATCATGGAAGATATTAAAGTCTTTCCCGTTTCCAACGTCCCCCATAAAAAAATCTGCTTCAACTCAAATAACCTAAAAATCAGAACGATGCTCAAATTAAAAAATCATGAAGATTTATCTCTGTTTAAAAGCTCTGAAACGCCACTGTGCGTCTGCACCTTTGACGGTTACTTCAAAGAACTCAATGATGCTTGGACAGAACAACTTGGATGGTCAATCGAAGCTCTGAGATCAAAACCTTTTTTAGATTTTGTGCATCCAGAAGATCACAACAAGACCCTTAAGTACTTTAATGTATTGCTGAAGGGGTATGACCTTTACTTATTTACCAACAGATATATCAATCACGAAAGTCAATACATCAACCTGCGATGGTCTGCCTTCTCCGACAAAGTCTCCAGAGAAATCTTTGCAATCGCCGAAATTATCAAATGATTTAAAACCTTTTTAATCATAACGCCCTTAGATGGTTCTATGACGTTTAGACACGCCTCCTCTTGCTGTATGCATATATCGTTTTCTGCAAGACTCTTAAGATGCATAAAAACATTGGGCATCACACAGTTGCGCAATGCCCAATTACTTGTTATTTCATCTCCTTAAACGGTTCAATAGAAAGACTCTCTCGAACGTCTTCACTGACATATTTTTTGATGATGACGCCTTCAAGGACAACTCTCTCCAGCACATACGCCCACAGACTGAAAGTCAAAATCAAGTAAAGTCCCGAAATCATGTAACTGCCAATAGTCTCAATGACAAAAAATGCAATTAGCAATAACGTCAAAACCAAATGCTTATGTGACATGATAAAAGCACTCTTGACAGCGTCTAAATTTGTCATTTGCAACTTGGCGTGAATACAGAATAGATAGATAGAGATAACAAAGACCTCATACAGAACTACATATTGAAATGCGATAAGGGCAAAGCCCAGTTCTCTGACGATGCCTACATTTAAGATATTGAAAACAGCCACACCCGCTATGAACATCATTAAAATCCATATTGGAGTCACCTGCTTAAAATTCATCTTAAGACTTTTAAAGTAGAGTTTTCTGAGGCCTCCCTCTTCTCTCCTCAGTCCATGATAGATGGCATAAATCATGGCAGTCATCCCTGCGCCAGTTCCAACCCCAAGCGTCAAGACACAAGTTGCCAAGAAATAAATGTTCAATAGTATCAGTTCATAGACAACTGTCATAAAGCGTATAACAGGGCTGTCAATGTCAAAAAAATGCATATTATCTATCTCCTGCGACTTCTATTCCTCAGTTATAAATGGAACATAAGCTGAATCTGTTCCCTTTACATGTGACATTATCCAGTTGACGACAAATGCCAGCAAGTCTAAAAGTGTCTGATACTGATCCTTGTCAATTTCATCTGGTTTGATGTTTTCAAGAAACTGAACAAATCGTTGATGCTCTTTTTTATGCAGAATCAGTCCTGGGTACCCAGCATCTTCTAAAATCTTCTCCTCAGTTTCAAAGTGATATATGGTATAAAGGTGCAGTTTTACAATAATCCTGATAATTTCATCGTAATCATAATTTGATTCTGAATAGGTTTCAAACAAATCTTCTAACTGTGTCGCCAGACTAAAAAGCTGCCTATGCTGACTGTCGATCTTTTCATTTTGTACAGATAAACTCTCATCCCATTGCATTTAATCATACCTCCTCGTCTCACCTCATACAATTTTCTGCACGCTCTTTAAAAGTGCCTTGACATAATAATGATCCTCTTCTTGAGCTTCTCTAATTTCTATAGTATCACTCTCCGAAGGACGAATCAATTTATCACTTGCTTTTTTTAGTTCCCCAGCTACGCCTTTCAGTGAAATCTTGCTATTTTGAGGCATACTTGCGTAAAGCACTGCATCCAGAAAATAAAGTGTCATGTTCTTAAGTTCTGTTACAATTGCCGCTTGTCTTGAAATCTGAGTCTGTACACTCAAATCCTGAAAATCGTTAAATATATAGTCGGACTCTTTCAAAAGAGACATGGCATCCTCTTTGAGTTTTATGTAGTCCACCTGCGTTTCAGCAGTTTCGTACCCTTCAATAAATCCTAAAAGTTTTTCAAGAACATAGACAATGCGCTTGTGAACCATCTTCTTATAAAAGAACTTCGAAAATAGATAATTGTAAAAAATGGCAATTATAATCCCTGCACCCAGAGCTAGCAACCGGAGTCTCAGCGTCAAAAGAACGCTTGGCATTCCAAAATCATTATACTGAACATACTGAGTCATATAAATCGCTGTGAAAATAGCCACTGGCGAGACTTCTCTGTAATTGTCAATCAGTGAAATGTAAATCGTCACCGACACCGCAAGCGGAATCGTCAACCAATTGATGCCAAATACTGAAACAATCAACGCAGTTGTAACGCCGCCAACCCATGATGCCTTTATCTGAGAGATCCCGCTTCTGAGTCCTGAAATCATGATGGGCTCTAAAGTCAGCATCATTCCAAATAAGACCGAAATCATGTCCTTGCCAATAATTGAGTGTCTGGAAAATAGCAAATACGCTGTCAAAACACTTAGAAAACTCTTTGCAATGTAGAGTGGTGAATCCAAAAGCATGGCTTCGCGACTCAGCAAAAGTCTGTTCTTCAAATCATTTCACCTCTAAATTAAATTTAACTATTTTCTCAGGCTTCTGAGTTAATTTGTGACATATATACCCAGACTATCCTTCATTCATCATCTTTGATTTTATTTATTCTCTTTACTTTCTCCGTGCAAACTTTTTCTGAATTCCCAAAATCAACTTACTGCCGGCAATGGCGGGTTTCATAAGCGGCGTCTCCATATAATCCCTCACTATCCTGAGTTCCTCAGGAATTGCAATTCCCTGAGGGCATAGTTTGACACATTTTCCGCACTCTTTGCAGAGTGATGCATAAGATGGCGCACCATTTGCCCCACCCAGCTGAAGCCAATAGAATCCCTTCATATTCTTCTGATTCAAGAGAAAAATCGAATTGTAGAGATCAAAACATCTTGGAATATCCACGCCAAAAGGACATGGCATACAGTACTGACACCCTGTGCACGGTACTTTGAGAAGGCTTTGATAAGTCTCCTTGACTCTGTGCAGTGCCTCTAGATGCATCTCAGATAGACTGTCAACTCCCGATCTATCTGCATACAAAATGTTTTCATCCAAATGTTCATCTTCAGTCATACCCGATAAGATCATGGTCACTTCAGGCTGATTCCAAATCCACTGTAAAGCCCATTCCACAGGCTTGCGATGAGGCATCATGTCATCATAAATCTTCAAGACTTCCTGAGGTATTTTTCTGACGAGATTGCCACCTCTAAGGGGTTCCATAACAAATACGGCGATTTCTTTAGAAGCTGCATATTTCAGTCCTTCTGTTCCAGCTTGGTTCATATCGTCTAAAATATTGTACTGAATTTGACAAAAGTCCCAGGGGTATGCGTCAATAACTTCCTTGAAAAGCGCTCTATCTCCGTGAAAAGAAAAGCCAACATGGCGAATTTTACCCGATGCCTTCAAACCAGTCAGAAAATCCAGTGCATTCACCGCTTGAAACTTCTCCCAGCTTTCTCGATTGACTGCATGTAAAAGGTAAAAATCTATGTCGTCCACCATCAATTTTCTTCGCTGGTCCTCAAAGATCAATTCCAGATCAGACTCTTTATGAACAGACCAAGGCGGCATTTTGGTTGCAAGGTTTACCCTCTCTCTGTAACCATCCTTCAAAGCCCGTCCAATAAAGGATTCGCTTTGACCACCGTGATAAAAATAAGCGGTGTCAATATAATTGACACCTCTATCAATGGCACTTCTCAATTGCGCTTTTGCCTTTTCCTCATCAATGATACCTGCTTTCACAGGAAATCTCATCCCACCATAGCCCAAAACAGAAACTTTTTCACCGCTCCTCAGAACAGTTCTATATTTCATGAATTACCTCTCTTTAATTAACTTATCATCCTTGAGCATTAGATGGATTTCAGCGTATTTACAATTTCCTTCATCCCATCTGTTGTCTTTTCCTGCTCAGATGCGATATAATCCAACTTTGAGACCTCCTCAGCAATTCGCTCATTTTCTTTTCCAAGGGATTGAAGCAATCCAGAAATTTGGCTCGCAAATTCACTGGTGGTATCCGACATCTTCTGAACTTCCGTTGCCACTACTGAAAAACCCTTTCCGTGCTCTCCAGCTCTCGCCGCTTCTATGTTGGCATTTAATCCCAAAATTTTAATTTGTTGCGTAATCTTATTGACAGCTCTGGTCATTTCGTCTGTTTGAAGTATAAACTTCTTAGATTCCTCAGAAGCGCTTACAAGTTGCTGATTGATATCCAGTAAATCCTTAGTGACTGATACAAAGTAGTTCATGCCTTTATGCAGCTTCTCACTGATATCTGCAATCTGTTCCAATTGATAATTCAATCTGTTTGTTATATCCACTTGCTGATCCACCACAGAAATTAAAAGTGCTGCCACATCCGATTGAATGATGCGCTTTCTTCCGCCATAAGTCTCTAAGAGCACTTCAAGTACTCTGGTGTTTCCAGTCGCCTCTATAATAATATCTACCTCATCTGGTATGTTGCCGATATCTGCTATGGTTCTAATTCCCAGGCTCTTGGCAAGCGACATGCCACCCGCTTGACCGTTGCGGTCAACAACGCATCTGATGTCCACCTCTCTCATTTTGCTGAATAAATCAATCAGCTTTGTTCCACCTGTTCCTGCACCAACAATTGCCATTCTCATAACGATTGCCTCCTCTTCAATAATCCATGCTCATAAATGCTCAGGATTTTAAATTATATTGCTCAATAATCAATAAGCTAGACAGCTTAAAAATTAGGATTTCCCTGCTCTTCCAGTATACAATAAAAAAAATTCTATATAAAGTCAAAAAAAATAGATATATCTCAATAACATTTGGATATATATTAAAGGAGGAAATTCTTATGAACTCAAAAGGAGGGAAACCATTGAACCTATCATTTAAGAATATCAACTTCATGAAGCAGGCAATGATGAGAAAAGTTATCTATTCGCTGATTCCCATCGTTTTGGCGGGGACTTATTTTTTTGGATTAAGAGTCTTGCTATTGCTTTTAACTGTCATTTTGTTTGCATGTCTAACCGAATGGATTTTCGTACGAAAGACAACAAAAAAAATTACAGAAGCGGTTATCGTCACTGCAATTCTCTTTACGTTGACTTTACCGCCTCAAACACCCTATTGGGTTGCAATTATCGGTATTATCTTTGGTGTTTTATTTGGTAAAATGGTCTTTGGCGGATTTGGCAAAAACCCTTTTAACCCGGCTTTGGTTGGCAGGGCGTTTATATATGTCAACTTTCCAAAGTTCATGACTGTAGAATGGACCAAACCTGTTGGCGGTGTTCTCGGTGGATTTGGAGCCTATTTGGGAGAGCCGATTGACGCCGTTACACAAGCGACACCAATGCTCATATACAGGGCCACTGGCGAAACCTTCCCAATAAAGGACGTGCTCTTTGGGAATATTGCCGGTTCCATCGGCGAAACCAGTGCCCTGTTAATCATCTTAATGGGCATCTACCTCATCTACACAAAAACAGCTGCAAAAGAAACCATTTTCAGTGTCATTGCCGGATTTTTGATTATGGATTCAGCCTTTTACTTTGCGGGATTCAGCCAAGTGCCAAACCCACTTTATGGTCTTTTGGCTGGTGGTATCCTGTTTGGCGCTGTCTTCATGGCAACTGACCCAATTTCTTCACCTAAAACCCCACAAGGCAGAATCGTCTACGGGTTGATGATTGGCTTTATCACTGTTATCATTCGAGGATTCGCCCTTTTTGCAGGGGGCATCATGTTTGCAATCCTTATAGGCAACACATTTGCACCAATCATTGATGAGGCTGTAAATTCACTAAAAGCTCGCAAAAAACTTCCTGCAAAGGAGGGAAAATAATGGCCAGAAAGAAAAAAATACTCTATCCTGTTTTGTTTATGATTTTATTGACTGCTGTTTTCACATTTGTTCTGGCTTTCATCAACGCCAGTTCCATCGACTTGATTAGAGAACAGGAAGAACTGAGAATTCAGCGTTCCATCCTCTACGTTTTTGATGTGGCACATGAAGACTCTGACGAATCTGTCAGCAGCACCTTCAATCAATTTATAACCACTGAGACAGAAGATTCAAAAACCTATTACGTCTACAAAACAGATGGTGAAATCAAAGGATACGCCTTTGAATTCTCAGGAAAAGGCCTTTGGGGAACCATCACCGGGAATATTGCACTAGCACCTAAATTCGATAAAATCCTAGGTGTGGATTTCATCTCACATTCTGAAACACCTGGTCTCGGTGGCAGAATTGACGAAGATTGGTTTAAGGAACAATTCAGGGATATGGATGTAAACACACCATCACCTGTTATTTTCAAACCAGCTGAAGGCGGCAATGTGGATGCGGTTACAGGTGCGACTCTAACTTCAAATTCAGTTCGCGATATGATTAATAGCTTCATTGAAAAAATAGATCAGGAGGTGATGGTGAATGAATGAATTAAAGCGCGTCTTTAGAGAGGGCATGATTAAGGACAATCCCGTTTTTAGACAAATACTGGGTATCTGTTCCTCACTGGCGGTTACAAATCTTCTTCTCAACTCCTTTGTCATGGGAGTCGGACTGATGTTTGTAACTGGTTTTTCAAGTTTTACAGTATCTCTCCTTCGAAATTATACACCGAAGCACATTCGGATGATGGTTCAAACGCTGATTATTTCAGCCTATGTTATCATTCTCGATATCTTTTTAAAAGCCTATTGGCCTTCCATGTCCAAAGCATTAGGCCCTTACGTTGGCTTGATTATTACAAATTGTATCATCATGGGCCGCTGCGAGGCATTTGCTCAAAAGAACAAACCGCTTATTTCCTTCTTTGATGGTTTGACCATGGGGATGGGCTATACGGTTGTACTGCTATTTATCGCATTCTTTAGAGAGCTCCTCGGTTTTGGTTCCTTATTTGGAATACAAGTTCTAGGAGAAGGATGGGTAAATTGGACACTGATGATTATGCCTCCAGGCGCATTCTTTATGCTTGGAATCGTCATTTGGATCACACGCAATGTCTTCCCAAACAATGATGAGAAAGGTGGTGCTAAAGCATGATCGAAATTAATCCCTTTATCATATTTTTCGCTTCAATCTTTACAAACAATATGATTCTCTCGAATTTTTTGGGAATGTGCTCTTTTATAGCTGTCTCGAATGAGATTAAAACGTCGCTGAGTTTAGGTCAGGCAGTCACTTTTGTACTTGCTTGTACCACGGTACTCAACTACTTCATCTACAACTATGTTCTCTTGCCGCTTGGCCTTGAATACCTTAGATTCATCGTCTTTATCATCGTCATAGCTGCTTTTGTTCAACTGGTTGAAATGATTATCGAAAGATATTTTGAAACCCTCTATTACTCTTTGGGGATTTTCCTCCCCCTCATCACCGTTAACTGTGCAATTTTAGGGGTTTCACTCTTTATGACTATTCGTCAGTACGACTTGTTCCAGTCTTTTGCCTTTGGAATTGGCTCTGGACTTGGATGGACACTTGCAATTGTGGCAATGGCAGGTATCCGCAAGAAAATAAGAAACGCCAAATTGCCAAATGGATTAGAAGGCCCTGGAATCACCCTCATCATCACTGGGATTATGGCCCTTGCTTTTCTCGGTTTTTCAGGCATCGTTCAAATTCAGTAGGAGGTTGATATGGGAACAATTGTAATGACAGTTGCCACAATCAGTGGCATTACAGGTGCACTTGCCTTTCTCTTGTCCATCGCCAACAAGACAATTGCCAATTATGGTGAAAAGAAGCTCCTTATCAACGAGTCAAAGGAGTATATCGTAGATGGTGGTGAAACGCTTTTGTCCGCATTGGTGGAACAAGAAGTCTTTATCCCATCTGCATGCGGTGGAAAGGGTAGCTGTGGGTACTGCAAAGTCAAAGTAACAGAAGGCGGAGGTCAAATCTTGCCAACCGAACTTGGCTACGTGACCCCCGATGAGCGGAAAGAGGGCATTCGTCTCTCTTGCCAGCTCAAAGTCAAAGAGGACATGAAAATAGAAATTCCAGAAGAACTGTTCAACGTAAAGCAGTACGATTATCAAGTGGAATTTATAAAGACTGTTACGCCAACCATTAAACACCTCCGGTTAATGCTTCCGGCAGGTGAAGAGATTCACTTCAAAGCAGGTCAGTATATTCAAATTTTAGCGCCTAAGTACAAGGGAAATGATGAAGAGGTTTATCGTGCCTATTCTCTCGCCTCATCCCCTATGGATAAAAAGGCCATTGAGCTCTATATTGGTCTCGTTAAAAATGGAATCGCCACAACTTTTGTCCACGACTATTTAAAGGATGGGGCCAAGTTGACGGTGGTTGGTCCTTATGGGGACTTCTTCTACCGAGATTCTGACAAAGAGATGGTCATGGTTGCCATTGGAACGGGCATGGCTCCCATTATGTCTATCCTGAAATACATGAGAGACAATCACATAGATCGAAAAGTCACTTTCTACTTTGGCGCAAGAAGTCGAGAGGACTTATTTGAAATGGATACCTTGGAAGCCCTTGAAAAAGAACTTCCGAACTTCAAGCTATTAACTTGTTTGTCAAGGCCTACAGAACAATGCCAATGGACAGGTGAAAAGGGGCGTGTTACAGACCTTCTTGAGAAGTACCTTCACGATGCCGAAGATAAAGAGGCCTATCTCTGTGGAAGCCCTGTTATGATTGACTCTGTTATTCCAGTCTTAGCTTCAAAGGGCATGTTGGAAGAGAACATCTTATATGATAAATTTGAATAATCAATCCGATTCATTTGAATCGGCAAAGCACTATACGGTTTTTGCAACCACGTTTAACAAAAGTTGACGATTTCATCAGCTGGAAAAAAGCCCTTGAAGTTTGGATTTATAAACTGTCCAAACCTCAAGGGCCTTTTAAAGCTCTTCTGAACCAGATCGTATAATTTGCGAACACTAAAACCGCCATTCTGGTTGTTGATAGTCTTTATCAAAATCCAATTCTAGGATTTCTCCAAAGTCTACTTTTTCCTGATAATGCAGAGTTTGAATTACCATACCATGCGCCACAACTATGACGCTTTCATAATGATCGCATAAAGGCATCAGGGCATTTTTTACCCGTCTTCTCAAATCTGAAAGGGACTCCCACCTCGTATACTCTGTGAACATTCTCTCGTCATTTGGATAATTGCCATGGTTGAGTTCAAAGTCCTGATAAAGCAATTTTAGCTCCTGATAAGTTTTATATTGAAATGTCAAATCTGGAATCCACTCATGCAAATCATGAATCACCTTAGTGGTAAGTCCTGTGTGTTTTGCAATGATTGCCGCTGATTGCAATGCTCTTGTATATGGAGACGAGAAAATCACTTGTGCCCCTGAATTCAGCAATTTTTCAGAACATAAGTCCATTTGAGCAATACCGTCTTCATTGAGTGCCGATAAATCCCTTCCCTGTCCAATCAACCCTCGCTGCGTGCAAGGGGTATAACTCGGTTCACCATGCCTCACCAAATAAAGTTTCATCACACACCTCCATACCCACACACTGTTTTATTTAAAAACTATCATACCCACAATCCTTAAAGACTATCAGTTATCGTTCTGTTTCATGTTTTAAATAAGAAAACCGTTCTAAGCTCCCTGCTTGCTGAGAAAATAGCCATTTAGCATTACAAATAGAATTCCAAATCCCCCAAGTGCCATAAACGAACTCCTGATAGAGTAGACATCTGCAAGTACCCCCACCAGCGGGAACATCACAATCATAAAGAAACTGAACACCATGCTAGCAAATGACAAAATAGTTGCTCGGTATTCACTTGGTATTAAACGATTGATATAATCAGTCAGAGCCACATAGCTAACGCTTTCCGCCATCATCATCACAATGAAGAAAAGATAGTGCATGGAGGAAAGTACAATCCCCCATATACAGATGACAGTCACCCATGGAAGCCAGAAGAGAAGACGCCTTTCCTTTAAAAAGCTCTCAATTCTATGCACTTGCGTTGATATGATTGCTGCTGAAAATGAGGACACGGCCAATACGATGCCAATTTGAAACTCAGAGTACATTAAGGATTTCAAAAAATTCTGATTATAGTAAAAAATGCAAGTGCAAAAAGTGCCTATCATTTGTCCAAATATAATCAGGAAGGCAATCCGCCTATTGGATCTGACAACAGCTATACTTTCAAACAGCTGATTTTTGAAAATAAGGTACGCACTTTTCAAAATATTTGTCTCTTCCAAATTACCTGCTTCTAACTGATGTGCATCCGTTGATTCCTCTGCCTTCATAGCTCCGCTCTGGCAATGCGGTTCAACAAATGTTGTGGACTGTAGAATCGTGACGATGCCAATCCCCATCGTCAGATAAAAAGCCGCTTGATAACTCTTGGTTGCCAGATACCCTCCCACAAAAAACGAGAGGATACTTGACAGCTGATAAAAGAGCTCCTTTAAGCCATTAATCCGCATATACTGTTCTTCTTCTCCAATGACTTTAAGTGAATCGTATACCAGTGCATCACCTGCGCCAGATTCTAGATTATATGACAACGCTGAAAAAATGAAAGACAGTGCATATCCCCAAAAGTGATTAAAGGCAAATAACATGCAAACGCTTATAAGAGAGAATAACCTTCCCACAACTCGACTGGTCTTTCTGCCAAAGAGATCTGCCACTGCCCCTGTGGGAACTTCCATGGTAAATGACGTTAAGTGAAAAATGGTTTCCAAAAGCCCTAACTGAGTCAGCGACATGCCTCTGCTGGCAAGATAAATCATCCAAATACCTCTGGTTAAATCCAAATTGTATAAGAACATAAAAAGATAATTCCGAGAGATATTTTGTCTTAAATACATATCTGTGTTGCCAATTTTGAATCTTAACTTCGAGTTCATAAACTCGTACCTCCGTTGTTTTAATTTTGACAACAAGAGATGTTAAAGGAGAATGCTTCTGAGTACCACAAAAACACAAAAACCCTAAGTGCCGTAGCCACTTAGGGTTTCTTTCCGATTAGCTTGCCCATAAACCTATATGGATTTGCGGGCAAAATCATGCTTCAGATTGGATAGGTGGTTTACATCTCTTGTTGGTTGACATAATATTATTTTTTAGACAGAACCATTGCGTCTGTTCTAAAAACATGAATAATATTATGTTCAATTGCAAGAAACGTAATCAAGTAGTTCACGGATTTCTCTCCAATCTCAATCACCATTTGATATATTGATATCTATTTATATCTTATTAAACTCTGTCTCAAAAGTCAATGCCTTTTAGACATCCCAACTTGACAACCCTTTTTTAGTTCGATAGTATTGCTATAAAACAGCTTTACTTTAAAAAAACAGGCATTTTTGAGGAGGGATTTCATGTATGAACTTGTGCATTTTAACACGTATTTAGAGCAACTGTTTAAAGAGAAAAATTACCCCGGCGTATCTATTTCCATCCGTGGTCCCGAAGGCATACTCTTTGAAAAAGGCTATGGTCACTGTGATATGACTCAAACCAGAGCTGTAGACCAACACACGGTTTTTGGCATTGCATCCATGAGCAAGTCTATGACTGCACTGGCGTGTGCAATTCTTCAAACAGAGGGAAAGCTAAATTTTTCTGATCCCGTTTCGCTCTATTTCCCGAATTTCTCAATTCCAGGTACGCCAAAAGAATGTGTTACCTTGAGGCATTTGGCTATGCATACAGCTGGAATTCCCCCTATTCCACCTCTCGAGTGGTCTATAGCCATGAATACCCCTGAAAGAGTCACAGATGCATCAACCCACTTAAAGGCATCTGCACCAAACCAAATGAATACCATTGACCAAATCATAGACTATATCGCAAATAGCGGAGAATACGACCCCTTGGGTGCCCCTGGGGAATGCATGAGCTATTCAAACGATGGTTATGCCCTCCTTTCCTATGTTGTGGATCAAGTTGCCGGCGTCCCACTGGAAACCTTTTTGTCTGAGAGACTTTTCAGTCCACTGGGCATGACGCGTACTGTACTCGACTTAGATGGTCATGAAGCCAAGAGCATTGCAGGTAATAACATAACTGAACTCTTTGATTTAGATGATAGCGGTGTCCTCTACTCAGATTCAACATGGTCGATTCTACCGCCTTATAGAGGCTGTGCCTGTGTAAAATCAACAGCCGATGACATGACTAAGTATTATCAAATGCTCTCGCAAAATGGCATCTTTGAAGGTCGGCAAATTGTAGATTCCGAAGCGGTAAAGCTCCTCATTGGCAGGGAATTTCCCGAAACAAACACGCCATTTTACTGCCTGGGACTCAATAAGCGCCTGATGACTGGAAAGGTCATCTGCGAACACGCAGGGGGTCTTCACGGTGTTTCCACCTATGGAGGCTTTATTGAAGGCGGCTATGCCATGACCGCACTTTGCAATCAAGGAGATGTCTCGACAGATGTTTTCATATGGGCTTGCTACAATCTCATCTTAGGGCTTCCCTATGACACACCGCACTATTTTGCCATCCCTTCTGGTAAATCCTTCACTATGCCTGAAGCCATTTTGGGAACTTATATAAGCCGCGAGGCAGTCCCAGCATATTGTATTGTCACCCAAGCAGAGGATGGCACACTACAGGCCAATTACTACGGCGAAGATCTCATTCTTCACTTTTGTGAAGAGTCTCTGTTCAGTGCCAGAAGGGCGGATTCACCAGACGCTCAAAAGACGGTCATGCGATTCTTGATAAGGAATGGACAGGCATGGGGCGTTAGATGTTATACAAGGGTTTTTCAGCGTGTTGACTCGTAAATAGAGTAAAAAACTGCCCGATGAACGAATTCGCTCTCGGACAGTTTTTCTTTGTGGGGTCGGTAATTAGATTAATCCCTGTATAAAGGGAATTTATCACATAATGCTTTTACACGTGCTCTTGCAGGGTCTAAGTCAGCCTCTTTATTTTCAATTGTCCAGCTGATGATGTCTGCAATTTCAAGCATCTCTTCTTTTCCAAAGCCACGTGTTGTAGACGCTGGTGTTCCTATCCTGATACCGCTTGTGACAAACGGACTTGCTGTCTCATTTGGAACTGTATTTTTATTAGTTGTGATGCCAATTGTATCCAGTAATTTTTCAGCTTCCTTGCCTGTGATATTTTTGTTTCTCAAATCCACCAGCATTAAGTGATTATCAGTTCCACCTGAGACGATATTGAAGCCCTTTGACTTAAGCGCGTCAGCAAGTGTACTTGCATTTTCAACCACTTTCTTTTGGTAAGTTTTAAATTCATCAGACATTGCCTCTTTAAAGCACACAGCTTTAGCAGCAATAATATGCATTAAAGGTCCACCTTGAATTCCCGGGAAAATAGTCTTGTCAATTGCCTTTGCAAACTCTTCTTTGCAAAGAATTGCACCGCCTCTTGGGCCTCTCAATGTCTTGTGAGTTGTTGTGGTGACAAAGTCCGCATAAGGCACTGGGCTTGGATGAATGCCAGCTGCAATCAATCCAGCGATATGAGCCATATCGACCATCATGTAAGCGCCAACTTCATCACAAATTTCTTTGATTTTTGCAAAATCTATAGTTCTAGAGTAGGCACTTGCACCAGAGACGATCATCTTTGGTTTTTCAGCAATTGCCATCTCTCTTAAATTATCATAATCTATCCAACCATCTTGGTTGACGCCATAAGACACGAAATTGTAGAGTTTTCCAGAGAAATTAACAGGGCTACCATGTGTCAAGTGACCACCATCTGATAGGTTCATGCCCAAAATTTTATCTCCTGGTTCAAGAACTGCCATGTAAACGCCCATATTAGCTTGTGAGCCTGAATGTGGCTGAACATTTGCATGATCTGCTCCAAAAAGTGCTTTCATTCTATCTCTTGCCAAGTCTTCTGATATGTCAACGTATTCACATCCACCATAGTAGCGTTTATGTGGATACCCTTCCGCATATTTATTGGTCAAATGAGATCCCATAGCAGCCATTACAGTTAAACTCGTAAAGTTTTCTGAAGCGATTAACTCGATGTTTCCCTGTTGTCTATTCAGTTCCAGCTCCATTGATTCATAAAGCTCAGGATCGTTCTTTTTGATGATTTCCAAATTCATTGATCAGTCTCCTCTCGCGTTACTTTTTCAATTTAATCGGCGCCATGTGAATGGCTTCGCCACTGAGGCCCATTGTCGCCTCGGCAAACGCCTCTGCCAAAGTTGGATGCGCGTGAATTGTCCCTGCAATATCACTCACATGTAATTTTCGGCTAACAGCCAGTGTTCCTTCATGAATTAAATCAGATGCATGCGGTCCCATAATATGGACACCCAAAATCGTATCATTCATATCTGAAATCACCTTCACAAACCCCTCGGGCTCTCCAATAGAAAGCGCTTTACCGTTTGCACCAAACATAAACTTGCTCTTCTTAATTTCTATGCCCTGCTCTGCCGCTTGGTCTTCTGTGAGTCCAACACAGGCAATCTCCGGAAAGACAAAGATACAGCTTGGAACGACTTCGTGGTTCCCATTATGCAAAACGCCCATGATATCGTCAACAGCAGCAATCCCCTGATGCGAGGCCGCATGTGCCAACATCAACTTTCCATTTACATCTCCAATGGCATAGACGTTTCCAGCCGTTGTCTTAAAGTGATCGTCAACGACAATGCCCTTACGATCAAACTCTATCCCCGCAGCTGCTAAATTCAATCCATCAACAACAGGGGTTCTTCCTGTGGAAACCAGCACGTGAGTGGCATCAAATACCACTTCACCTTTTTTTGTTTCCCCAACGACAGCAAGTCCTGTTTCCGTTTTTATGATTTTATTGACCTTAGTTGATTTTTGTATATCTATTCCCTTTTTCTTAACACTAACAGCAAACCTCTTGGTAATTTCAGAGTCTACCTGTCCCAAAATATTGTTTGCATATTCAATGACAGTGACTTCACTGCCCATAGCTGCAAAGATACCTGCAAACTCCATCCCGATAACTCCGCCGCCAATAACAGCCAGCTTCTCAGGCACTTTCTCAAATTCAAGAATCTCCTTGCTCGTGATAACGCCCGGCAAGTCAATCCCTTCAATTGGCGGCATTTGAGGCTTAGAGCCAGATGCCAGAACGATATTTTCACAAGTTACCGTTCTAATTTCTCCATCCTCTGACGTAATTTTTATATCAGTGGGACTTAAGAACTCGGCACTTCCATAGATGAGATCGATGCCGTTTATCTTAATCAGTTGTTCAATACCGCCAACCAATTGATCCACTACTTCTTGCTTTCTAGCCTGAATCTTGTCAACATCAAATGAAACAGGCCCTGTACTAATGCCGAAATCCTCAATGTGCTTAAGTGTGTTTAACAGCTCCGCATTTCTGTAAAGCGTCTTTGTAGGAATACACCCGTAGTTCAAACAAGTGCCGCCAATTTTATGTCGCTCAATCAAAGTCACTTTGGCACCTAGCTGTGCGCCTCTAATGGCCGCCACATATCCTCCCGGGCCTCCGCCTATAACGACGATTTCCTTTTGCATAAAGCCTCCTAAACTTGTTTTTCCCACTTGAGAATTGGGGATCTTGCTGCAAGCACTTCATCAACTCTTCTAATTTGAGTGGTTGTCGGTGCTTGTTTCAGCAATTCTGGCGTTTCGTTGGCTTCCTTGCTGATTTGTATCATAATGTCTATAAACGCATCCAGCGTTTCCAAGCTCTCTGTTTCTGTTGGTTCTATCATAATTGCATTTGGCACAATTAATGGGAAGTAGATTGTCGGCGGATGATATCCATGATCCAAGAGTCTCTTAGCAACATCCAATGTACTGCATTGATTTAATTCTCCCTTGAGCCCTGCAAGCACAAATTCATGTTTGCAAATAGTATCCACTGGCAAGTTGTAGTAATCTTTTAATTTTGACTGAATGTAATTTGCATTGAGAACTGCCATTTCGCTGGCACGTTTCAAACCCTCTGCGCCCATTGTCAAGATATAAGTGTATGCTCTAACCAAAATACCGAAGTTGCCGTTAAACCCTTTAACCCGTCCAATTGAATCTGGCATATCTTCGTTTAGATAATAGCCGTTATCTGATTTTGCAACGATTGGAGATGGCAGGAACGGCTTGAGAAATGCCTTGACACCAACTGGACCAGCCCCAGGACCGCCACCGCCATGTGGTGTTGAAAAGGTCTTGTGAAGGTTGTAATGGACAACATCAAATCCCATGTCACCAGGTCTTGCCTGTCCCAATATGGCATTTAAATTCGCCCCATCATAATATAAGAGTCCGCCTGCTTCGTGAACCAAGTCTGCTATTTCCACAATATTCTTTTCAAAGAGTCCCAGTGTACTTGGATTTGTCAGCATAAGCCCTGCAATATCATCGCCCAACACAGCTTTCAGATTATCCAAATCAACTGCTCCATCTTTAGTAGACTTGATTTCAACCACTTCGAACCCTGCGACATTTGCACTGGCTGGATTTGTACCATGTGCTGAATCTGGCACAATAATCTTATTTCTCTTAGTATCGCCTCTCTTTTCATGATAGGCTTTGATAATCATAAGACCTGTCAACTCGCCATGTGCGCCAGCAGCTGGTTGAAGTGTAAAGGCATCCATGCCGCCAATTTCACTGAGCATATCTTGAAGTTCATACATGAGTTCAAGCGCACCTTGCGATTGTGATGCATTTTGATACGGGTGCAAATTAGCAAAGCCATCCAGCCCAGCCATGTCTTCATTTATCTTTGGGTTGTATTTCATCGTACAAGATCCCAGTGGGTAAAATCCAGTATCTACACCAAAGTTCTTGTTGCTGAGTAACGTATAATGTCTTACCAGTTGAGGTTCACTGACTTCTGGCAGTTCCAGCTCAGTGCCTCTCATGAGTTCAGCAGGGATTACATCATTGATATCAACGTCTTCAACTTTGCATCCAGGTATTTTGTACCCTTTTCTGCCCTCTTTCGAGATCTCAAATATAAGTTGATCGTATTTTACCATTTGATTTCCTCCATTGCTCTTACGAGCGCATCAATCTCTTCCATTGTTCTCTTTTCAGTGACACAGAACAGCACTCTGTTTTTATCAGAAGGGTACGCCAAGCCTAAGTCAAATCCACCTAAAAATCCTTTTTCAGCCAATTTCTCATTGAGCTCAGCTATATTCATATCTGTTTCCAGTACAAATTCCTTGAAGAAAGGGGCGTCATAAACCGCTCTAAACTTGCCCGTTTCAATCAATTTCCTATGAGCATAGTGTGATTTTTTGATGCATTGAGTTGCCACTTCTTTCAGGCCTTCTTTGCCGATTGCACTCAAGTAAATGGTTGCACAAAGTGCATTTAAAGCCTGATTAGAGCAGATATTTGAAGTTGCTTTTTCACGTCTGATGTGTTGCTCTCTGGCTTGCAGTGTCAGTGTGAATGCTCTCTTTCCATCTAAGTCAACTGTCTGTCCAACGATTCTGCCCGGAAGTTTTCTCATTTGCTTCGTTGAGGAAGCCATAAAGCCCAAGTATGGACCGCCAAAGTTCAGTGAATTACCCAGAACTTGGCCTTCACCCACCGCAATATCTGCACCGTATTCACCCGGTGTTTTCAAAATGCCCATGGCAATCGGGTCTACGTTCATAATGAAAAGAGCCTTATTTTCATGTGTAATTTCAACTGCTTCAGTAAAATCTTCGATGTTTCCAAAGAAATTTGGAGACTGAACAATAAAGCCCACCATGTCTTTTGAAGCGACATTTTTGAGTTCTTCCATATTGGTAACACCATTTGTTGCTGGAATTTCAATTACTTTTATGTTATTGAATTTCATATAAGTCTTGACGACATCTCTCACTTCTGGATGCACTGCCTCTGAAATCAAAAGCGTATCTCCCTTTTGATTGGCAGCTGCAAGCATTGCCGCCTCAGCGGTTGCCGACGCACCATCATACATAGAGGCATTTGCAACATCCATACCAGTTACAGTTGCAATCATCGTCTGATATTCAAAAATAGCTTGAAGCGTTCCTTGACTGATTTCTGGCTGATATGGCGTATATGCAGTGTAAAACTCAGCTCTGGAAATCAAATGGTGAACCACAGAAGGCACTGCGTGATCATATGCACCTGCTCCTAAAAAGCAAATCAAGTCATTGGTAGATGTGTTTTTGTTGGCCAAGCCTCTGATGTGCTTTGACACTTCAGCTTCTGATAATGGTGCACATAAATTGAGTCTGCGTTTGAGCTTGACTTGATCCGGTATGTCATCAAAGAGACGATCCACCGAATCTATTCCAAGCTCACTAAGCATTTTGGCTTCGTCTTGCTTGGTGTTTGGAATATATGGAAACATGATTATGCCTCCTCGCTGCAATAGGCTTCATATTCTTCAGCGTTCATGAGTTCGTCCAATTCGCTGACGTCTGAAAGTTCAATTTTTACAATCCAGTTTTCATAAGCATCTGAATTTACAAGTGATGGGTCGTTATCCAATTCTTCATTAACTTCAACAACGGTTCCAGAAACAGGCATCAGCATATCAGAAGCTGCTTTAACAGATTCAATTGTACCGAAGCTGTCCTCTGCCTCGTATTCTTCATCTACTTCAGGTAATTCCACATAGACTATCGAGCCCAGTGAGTGTTGTGCGAAATCTGTAACGCCAATTAACGCTGTTTTCCCTTCTACTTTTAGCCACTCATGATCTTTTGTATAGTACAATCCGCTTACAACTTTCATTTTCACTACCTCCTGAATAATCAAAATTAGCTCGTTCTCCTCACGGTTTCAACGGCATCCTCAACACCGCTCTTGAAAGGTGACTGTTCCGAGTCTATCTCAGCACCTTGCTGGATCTATTAAATGGACAACATGCACCCCTTGAATCTGCACGTCCCACTATAGAATAAATTATACCTCATTCTATGAGTTTTTACTAAGTTTTAAAGTCAAAATCTGATATTACTTCTTATAGTTTTTTTGATAAAAACGCTTGCTGCAAATCGTTGCAGGAAAGACCTTTTTTCTCACTTGAACGCCAAATTCAGCACCCATTTCACCATATTGAGTTTCAATCAATGCCAAACCGATATTCTTTTTAAGTGTTGGAGAGAAGTATCCTGTTGTAACTGTTCCAATCACTTTGTCTCCCACGACAACGTCATAACCGTGTCTAGGAATGCCCTTTTCCATTTCAAAGCCAACTGTTTTTCTTGGAAGACCACCCTCTTTTTGTGCCACAAGCGCATCTTTTCCAATGAAGTTATCCTTGCCCAATTTAACGAAGAAGCCAAGTCCTGCTTCAAGTGGTGTAATCTCTTTGGAAATTTCATTTCCATAAAGAGGCAATGCCGCTTCAAAACGAAGGGTATCTCTAGCACCCAGTCCAGCAGGTTTGAGCCCCATGTCTTTTCCAGCTTCCATGATTGCTTCCCATACTTTCACGATGTTGTCATTTTCAGTATAGACTTCAAATCCATCTTCACCAGTGTACCCAGTTCTAGACACAAGACAGTCAGCACCAGCAATTTTTACCGCTCTGTTGCAATAGAAGAATTTGATATCCGCCAGATCCACGTTGACTACCTTTTGAAGAATTTCTTGTGCCACAGGGCCTTGAAGTGCCACTTCTGAGATTTTCGAAGAGATGTTTTCCAACGTAATGTCGTATCCCTTTGAGTTCTCAACCATCCACGCATAATCTTTGTCTACATTGCTGGCATTGATAACAAGATAGAAATACTCTTGGCTAAATTTATAGACCAGTAAATCATCCACAACACCACCATCTTCGTAGCACATCATCGCATATAATATTTGATTGTCCTCAAGTGTTGCAACGTCATTTGTCACGAGATTTTGAACGAAGGCAAAGGCATCTTTTCCCTTGACTTCCACTTCTCCCATATGCGATACATCAAACATCCCCGCGGCGTTTCTTACGGCTTCATGTTCTTCAATGATGCCCTCATATTGAACTGGTAATGCCCAACCTGCAAAATCTATGATCTTTCCACCCAGTTTCTCGTGAACTTCATAGAGCGCTGTCTTTTTAACTGAATCCATCTTCTCTCCTCCTTCGATTTCCTGCCGGATTTCCTTGGGAAATGGCAATCATAAGCACCGATACAGCTGAATTTAAAAGCTGTGATGCGGTCATTCACGCTTTAACTTCATTATACCTTTTTAAATTGATTTTAATACAAAAAACCTATAAGACATAAAAAAGAGGTGTATAATGGCATAGCAATGCTAGTCGCCATTATACACCTCTGTATCTTTACCTGAGAGTTTCTCGCCGCAAAAGCGGCACTTCCTCCTTCGGTGCCTTTCGGTCTCTCCAGAGATCCATCCAATAACACTACATTTGCCTGAGAGTTTCTGATGAAAAACGGCAATTCTTCATCCTTGCTCCTTCGGCTACCCCCCACGAGTATCTCGCATTATCTTCAACTGGAATCCATATTGGTCAGATGCGGGACAGTTTATCCCACACCTAAAACTATTCTAGAGTATCACGATGCGAATTTCAACCCTTTTTTGAGCCTACAATTCATTATATTTTCTTAATACTCAGATATCTATTCTAATATTATAAAGCCGTGTCGTCAACACTATTTAGCCAGTTCTCAATATCTGGCATAATTCGCCTCAAAGAACCCGATTCAAACGGATTGCTTAGGTTCGCCACTTTGAGTAATTCTAAAAACGCCATGCTGCCGCCTTTGTTGCACAGGTTCAGATAGTCTGACCAAGCCTTATCTCTGTCGTGTATTGCCTTTACAAAGAACTGGAAGGCACAAACCTGAGCAAGGGTGTAATCAATATAATAAAACGGATCTTGGAATATATGCCCCTGTCTAAACCAGTAGCCGCCTCTCCTTAGGAAGTCGTTTTCCTCATAGTTTCTGTGAGGGAGGTATTTTTGTTCCAGTTCAGCCCATTTTGCCTTTCTATCCGCTGGTGACACCTCTGGATTTTCATAGACATAGTGCTGGAACTCGTCAACCAATACGCCATATGGGATAAAGAGCAATGCCTCTGCCAAGTGGTTGAATTTATACTTGTCAGTATCCTCTTTAAAGAATAGTTCCATCCAAGGCCAAGTTAAAAATTCCATACTCATGGAGTGAATTTCACAGGCCTCCAAGGTTGGCCAAACATACTCAGGGAGTTCATAATTGCGGCTTTGATACACCTGAAAAGCATGACCCGCTTCATGGGTGAGCACATCAATATCTCCTGAAGTTCCGTTAAAGTTTGAGAAGATAAAGGGCGCTTTGTAATCGCTGATGAATGTACAGTATCCACCACCTGCTTTACCCTTCTTTGCCTCTAAGTCCATAAGGTCGGTATCTCTCATGAAATTAAAGAAAACGCCTGTTTCTTTCGACAGTTCTTCATACATTTTCTTGCCGTTGTTTAAAATCCACTCTGGTGAGCCTTTAGGCGTCGCATTGCCTGACGTAAACGCAATTGGTTCATCGTAGTAAGCAAGCACCTCTAGACCAAGTCTCTTTCGCTGTCTCTCTTTGAGCTTAGTGGCAATTGGAACGAGGTCCTTTAAAACCTGATGTCTGTAAGTAGCCACCATCCTGTGGTCGTAATCTGTTCTGGAAAGTCTGAGATATCCCAGTTCCACATAATTATCAAATCCAAGTTTTAAAGCAATCTTATGTCTGATTTTCACCAGTTCATCATAAATTCGGTCAAATTCCGCTTCATTTTCTTCAAAGAACTTGGTTGCAGCTTCCTGAGCTGCTTTTCGAATATCTCTGTCTGTTGACTCATAGAATGGCGTCATCTGTGCCAGATTTCGCTCTTCTCCTTCAAACATGATTTTGGCAGAAGTTCTGAGTTTTACATACTTCGACGCAAGGGCGTTTTCAGCCTTTAAATCCTCAAGAATTTCAGGTTTGAAAGTCTTCATCTTTACACCCACAATATTGAAGAGATGCTCTCCATATGTTGCCTTTAAAGCCTCTTTGTACTGCGAATCATTGAGTGCTTTGTAGAGCTTATCCACCATGCCTTCGTACTGCGGCATCGCCTCGTCTATAAAATCGTTTTCGGCATCGTAAAATGCATCCTCTGTATTGATGGTATGCCTGATGTGCACTAAATTTTCTGCTGTTTCTATTTGACTTCTTAGCTTGGAAATCTGATTGAGAATTGTCATTTGAACCTCTGCTGATTCAGCCGCTTCAAATTGTCCTATCAACTCATCAAAAGCTGATTCTATCTTTGTCATATCAGGTCTTTCATATTTAAATTCACTAAATTTCATAACGCCTCCTACTTCTATAGTGACCGGTTACTCAATTTCATTTTAGCATAAAAAAACAGAGCCGTATAATATTTTTTATACAGCTCTGTTCACGCCTGATGAAGGCCTCATTTCTATTTACTCCGCTGTGATTTCAAAATCAGGAGGTGTCAACATGTGCTTTTTCACTGCGCATAAGTCCATCGATCTTATAATAGCGCTTTTATACTTTTCTGGAAATCCATCTGGAAGGGTTAAGTTCATCGAGATTTTCCCAATCAGGTTGGTCTCTTTGTTTTTTTCAACGTCCAAGGTTAGTTTTAAGCCCTCTGTGCTGATTTCCTTGCTCTGACAGAATCCCAGCGCATAGATGCCTGCACATGTTGCAATTGAAGATAAAAATACATCGAATGGCGCTGGAGCAGATCCATCACCGCCAGCATAAACTGCCTGATCTGTTGGTACTGTAAACCCTTTAAAGTTTGCATCAACCCTTTTTCCACCTGGAAATGTTACATCAATATAAGCCATATGTGCCTCCTTATCCTTCTTTTAGACTAGAGCGCTTTTTTAAGCACTGAATAAAAGCCTTTCATGTCCATTATATCACCCCCGCCAATAGGGGTAAACAAAAAGTACACTAGACTTCCCGCTCTTCAAAGAGGGATTTTATTTCATCAAAGCTGAAACTGCTGAGAAAGGTTTCGCCGGGTTGCACAATCTGATCAAATAAATGTTTTTTTCTGGATTTGAGTTCAAGAATCTTTTCTTCAATGGAGTTCTTTGTAATCAGTTTCATAACATGAACTGTTTTTTTCTGCCCAATTCTATGTGCTCTATCTGTGGCTTGATCCTCTACAGCGGGATTCCACCACGGATCAAAGTGAATAACGGTGTCAGCACCTGTGAGATTCAGCCCACTGCCGCCAGCCTTCAACGAGATCAGAAAAACAGTTCCCTCACCATTGTTAAACCGATTGACCATTTCCATTCTTTCTTTTGCGGCGATACTGCCATCCAGATAAAAGCAGTTCATCCTTGGTGTCAATGCCGCCTGTATAATTTTAAGAACCGATGTGTACTGTGAAAAGACAAGCGTCCGATGTCCACTCTCCATGAGTTCTTCCATCAGCTCCATTAGAGCATCTAATTTACCGCTTCCCCCATCGTAATTCTCTATATAAGACGATGGATGGGCACAGATTTGTCTAAGTCTAGTGAGCCCTACTAAAATCTTCATGCGCTGCTCTTTTTCAGTACCAGTTCCCTTAGCTGCATTTAACTCACCCTTAATTTGAAGTAAAGTTGCCCTGTAAAGGCTCTGCTGAGCTTCAGTCATACCAACCACTAAATCCGTTTCCAGCTTTTCGGGGAGTTCCGTGAGCACTTCGCTCTTCACGCGTCTGAGCATAAAGGGTTCCACCAAAGTTCTCAGTTTCTCCATCTGAGTTTCTCTTTCATCTGTTAAGAGCGCTTTTTCAAAGATTTCCTTAAAATGATACCTAGACCCCAAATATCCGGGCATGACAAAATCGAAAATAGACCAGAGCTCACCCAAGTGATTTTCAAGGGGCGTTCCCGTCAGTGCAAAACGATGTTCAGCATTTAACTGCTTTACAACTTTTGACGTCAAAGAGCCCTCGTTTTTAATATGCTGTGCTTCATCCAGCACCACGATTTCAAATTTATGCTTTTCATAGATTTCCTGATCGTTTCTCAAGACCCCATATGAAGTTATGAATATGTCGGCATCGCTCTCTCTTAAGGTCTTTTCCCTGCTTTCTTTGGCTCCTTCAACAATCTCATAGGAGAGTTCCTTTGTGAATTTTTCGATTTCATTTGCCCAGTTGTATATGAGCGAAGTCGGTGCTACAATGAGCATCTTCCCAGTTTTACACATGAGCATGAACGTCAGCATTTGAAGGGTTTTGCCTAGCCCCATGTCATCAGCCAATATTCCGCCAAATTGATAAGCGGATAATTCATATAGCCAACTTACCCCCTTTGCCTGATAGGGCCTCAAGATACTGGCCAGTGCCCTGGGAATCTCAATATTTGCAGTTTTAATTTCTCTATGAAATTCAAATTGCAGGTGCTCTAGACGCCCTCGGTTTTTGATTTCCTCAACATAGAGTCCAGATGCACGGGGCAATTGAATCACATCTCTTGTCTTATCAGCTTTTCCCTGAAACAGCATCAAGAGTTCAGTGGACGCTGCCAGCATTTCGTCGTCAAGCTCTATAAAATCACCGTTTTTTAGCTTATAGTACTTTCGCTTCTCCCGATATGCCCTGAGTATCTTCAGTGCCTCTTCTCTCTCATGCCCTTCAACTTCCAAAGTATACTCCAGCAATCCATTGTTGGTATTCACTTTTAGCGACTGATGAAGTTGATCTGAAGCCAGAATTTTACGAGTCAAAAACCGATCTGATCTGTAGAGCGTACAGTGTTGCTCAAGTTCATGGATTTCCGATTTAAGAAAGTCAAATATCTCGTGATCTCTCAACAACTTCACATATTCCCCTATTAGATGATAAGGGCAATTTTCAAACCGCAGCATGAACTGTCGTTCATTTTCCACATCTCTATTTTTGACGATCTTATCCACTGAGTCTGACACATCTGTCAGAGCATTAATCCTCACATCACCGTACTTGTGGTACAATTCGATTTGAATCGCTCCCCCATAATAATCCAGATAGGCTTCGTGTTCAAGTGGAGCTGAGACGAACATCTGCTCCAAAGTCTCTTCAATTAAAACCGTTCCAATTGCCTCAAGGCTGGGCAATACATAATCCATGAACCTTTGAAGTTGATTTTGCCCAAACACAATTTTGCTTTGAAATATCTTTTCAGGGTAGAGGCTTTTCAAAATTCTCTGCTGCTCGTCAGTGGTGACAATCAGCGTTGGCTGCTCCGCATGAAGGTACACATACTCTGCCTGTGTACCGAGGAGTAGTATCAAATGTCGTCCTGAGAGCACGCATTCAAAGTATCCATCTTGCCGCATGACTTGATAATCTAAAAAGCCACGACGATCTTCTACGGCGATCTCCCTACCTGACTTCTTTTCAAATAGAGGTGACTCTATTCGCTCCATCACACTCAAAAATCCTTGATGGGTCAATTGGACAACCCCATTTTTGACAATGGGAATCCCGTAAAACCGCTGTTCTTCTAAAAATCGCTCCAGTTGCTCAAAAATCTTTTGACTGGATTTATCAAATCTCATTTTATCTGGAACATATGTGAATTGTGTGCCAAATTTCATGCTCTCGGCCTCATTGACGGCTCTCATGAAACTCTGTATGTCCTTTATGACGTACAAGTGGTCACGCCCTACTTTAAACGACATTTTAACCGGGTAATCATGACCTTTGGCAGACTCTGTGAATTCAAAAAAAACTTGCAATGAAATTGGTTCAAATTCAGTGTTTATTCCCCTTCTTAGCCGCTTCACAATCGTGTCCACATCTTCATGAGAAGCTTTGAAAGATGCTTTTGACTGGTTATCCTCACCCAACTCACTCAATGCTTGATCAGTGGCATCATGCTTCTTTTTAACTTTGAGCTTGGATTGATCATATAGTGTGCTATCGTTAAAGGGCCACGGCAAATCAAAGGTATCCACTCGTTTCAAAATATCACCGTCATCCATGAGCTGTAGAAGTGTTGCAATAATATGTGCACATGGCGCCAATGTCTTTTTACAGGTGCACTTTGAAGACAGCAAATCACCCAATTTGGAAAATCTGAGCTTGATATCATATGACCGATCATCCATGACGACACCGTTCACACTGACAGTTCCAATCCCTTCTGTAATGTAAACCTTTTCATCTTGATAGAGATCTAGACCCGAAGAAAATATATTTGGTTTTCCAGTATAGTTTAAAATAATCGTGCGGCTGAGATTGTACTTCATATTGCCTCCTGTCATAAACCGAGATAGCCATTTCATCCTTAACCTTTTAATTATACCCCATTTTAAAGAAAAAATGAACCAGAGACTATTAAACAACTGGACTTGACACCTATCGGTTACTGACTTAAACTTAGCATATGGACACTTTTAAAAAAAGCAATCAATATATTGACGATGACGTCATGATACAATTTAATAGTTTAATGGCCAAGTTCATTCTTTTGGAAAAGCGTCAGGTTTTTCGAAGCGGTGATGACTGTTATACGTCAAATGATCTTCATTTGATTGACACTATAGGTCGTTTTCCCCACGCAAATGTCACTGAAATTGCCAATCATCAAGGGGTAACAAAAGGCGCTATCTCGCAAAAGCTAAATCGCTTTGAAAAGGCAGGGCTTATTTGTCGTTATAAAGATTCCGACAATAGCAAGGAAGTTCTCATAGAACTCACAGACTCTGGGTGGGAGATGTTTCATGCCCATATGGTTTATCATCAGACTGTCAACCGCAATATATTTGATAGCCTGACGCAAATGACTCCAGAAAATCTGATATTTTTAAAAAACCTTCTGCATATCTTTAACGAGCATTTAAACCACTTTCTTGAAATGGGCGAAATTGACATTAATACTGTTTTAAATTTGATCCCATTTGACAAAAACAAATTTTGATCCTTGTGGTTGCAAAATTTTAAACAGCATGGTAAACTCAAAATAGTTTAGATGCTAAACAACAAGTTTTAGCTGATTTTTTTGAAATCATTGTTTAGCTTCTAAATATTTTTTTCGCAAATAGTTTAGTTTCTAAACAATTTGTTTTGAAAGGAGAGATTCCATGAAAAAATTACTCATTTTAATTCTGCTTCTAATACTGTCTATTGCTATTTATTTAACTGGCTGCTTTCAAAAAGAAGCGACTCCTCAGGTAAATACATGGACTAAGCCAGTGGCTGTTCTTGAAGCCAAAACCTTATCACATCAACTGCCTTATCAGGCATTTGGCGTTATTTCAGGCCACCAGACAACAACTTATGCCAGTAAATTAGGCGGCAAACTCTCAAAAATCTCCATAAACGTCGGAGATGAAGTTCACTCAAATACACATTTGTTCAGTCTTGATACGGAAGACCTAGCAAGGAAAGTAGCTTCGGCTCAATTAACTGCCACTCAGGCATCGGTCAACCTCTCAAAAGCAAAAGCCGCCTTTGAACTCGTCTCAAAACGAAATTCAAATATGGAACAGCTATACGCTCAAAATGCCGTCTCTGAGGATCAGTATGATGAAATGCTCACCTCTCATACTCTGGCAAAAGCTGATCTCACCTCAGCCGCCCTTGCCTGTGATACGACCTCATTGCAGCTCGAATCTCTTCAAGACAATTTAGAGGATGCATCTGTTTTTTCCATAAATAATGGAACCGTCAGCGCAGTGTTAAAAGACTCTGAAGATTATGTTCAACCTGGCGAGCCAATCGTTATCGTCAGAAGTAACTCCATGGTTGTAAAAACAAGCGTTACATCTGATTTTCTCCCCTTTGTTCACATAGGAGATACATGCAGTATCACCTATCAAGAAGAACATTTTGAGGGCACTATTACAAGTATCCAGCTGGATCCGGTGGATTCTACAATGCTTTATCCTGTGGAAATTGCCATCAACGGCTCAGAATTTATCTCAGGTGATTTTGTCAATGTCGATTTTTTTTATAAGGAAGCCATCGGCATTGAGGTTCCCATCAATTCCGTTATGCTAGACACTGCTCCATATGTTTTTATAGTCGAAGAAGGTAAAGCCTGCAAGGCTTATGTGAATATAATTGATTCCAATGAAGGTTCTTTAATTATCAGTGGCTTAAAAGAAGGTGCAAACGTGGTCACACAGGGGATGAAAAATTTAAAAAACGATGATCTCGTTCAAATTGCCAGTGATCCACTCACTCTTGCAGGCGGGAGGTGAACATGAAAAAAATCGTTCTTTTTATATCTGTCTTAATTTTAATAATAGGAGCTATTAGCTATCAAATTCTTCCCAAGCAAAATTCGCCTACCATTGACCTTGCCACTGCTATGATATCTGTGACCTATCTAGGAGCATCCGCTGAAACTATTTCTGACGAAGTCACGACTAAAATTGAATCCGCCGTCAAATCTCTTTCTGGGTATGACAGCACTATTGGATACTCACAACCAAATTATGCTTTGGTGTTTTATAATGCAAAGACAAGTCATGACTATACAGCCACTTGGAACGACCTTCGAAGAAAAATGGAATCGATTCAAAATCAATTGCCATCAGAGTGTAGCACCATAGAAATTACTACAGATTTTATGCAGACCTCAGGGTTTATTATCAGTTTAACTGGCCCGGATTATACAAGCGAAGCACTAGCACAGTATGCAGACACAGTCAAAGAATCCCTCAGCGCTATAGAGGGCGTCAGCGAAGTTGTTCTCTCAGGGGATGTTGACGCTGAAATTCAAGTTTCTATTAAACATGAAAAGCTAAATCAATTGGGAATGAGCTATCAAGATTTAGCAAATCTGCTAACTCTCCAAACAATTCAAATTCCATCTGGAAAAATCAGCACGGATTCTGGAAAAATTCCAATTGATGTGAATTCTCTTCCCGCTTCTATCAAAGATCTTGAAAACATCATCATAGGTGTTTCTAGCCAATATGATTCGATCCTACGCTTAAAGGATATCGCAGATATCAGTCTACAAACGCCAGAAAACGCTCATAAAATTTATTATAATCAAATGCAAACCATCTTAGTTGTCGGAAAATTTGAAACTGGTACAAACATTATTCCTGTAGGGAAAGAAGTGGATACTCATCTTGAGTCGCTCAAATTATCACTTCCACAAAACGTTTCTATCCATAAAGTTTTGTTTCAGCCCTCTTCTGTGGAAAAAGATGTAAAAGGTTTTACCACCAGTCTTCTTCAGGGCATTTTGTTGGTTATTGCTGTGGTTTTCATTGGCCTTGGATTTAGAAATGCGCTTTTGGTTTCGGTTGCAATTCCACTTTCAATATTTTTTACTTTCTCAGTAATGTTTTTTCTTGGAATAGAGGTTCATCAGATATCAATTACTGCACTTATTATTGCACTTGGGATGCTGGTGGATAACGCAATTGTCGTGTCTGACTCTATACAGGTTAAGCTAGATGAGGGTATGGAAATTGAATCTGCCTGTATCCAAGGCCGGCGAGAAATTGCATTTCCAATTCTAACCTCCACACTGACAAGCATTTGCACTTTTATGCCTTTACTTTTTATTGGTGGTGAAATCGGTTCTTATTTGCATAGCCTTCCAGTTATTGTAATAACAGCTTTATCCGCTTCATATCTTGTTGCTCTCTTTGTGACACCTACAATGGCTTTTTATTTTTTTAAGCCTCGTTCTAAAAAACGGATTGTCAACTTTAATTTAGAAAATTTTTTTAACAATGTCTTTCGACATAAGCGCATCCTATTTATTCTGATTGTGCTGTTTTTAGCCAGCTCAATTTCATTGATCTCCGTTATTGGAATCAAATTTTTCCCATTTGCAGACACGGATATACTCTATGTTGATTTAACCAGTGAAACAGGAGATGATCTTGTTGCCACATCCCAATCCACAAAATATGCTACAGATATTTTACTCAAATTTGATGGTGTCATATCTGTTACGAGTTCTATCGGTGATGGTCTTCCAAGATTTTTTGATACGATGTTCCCAGCTTTTCCATCAACTGATTACAGTCAACTTCTAGTCAAGTTTGATAAGGAAAAGGTTTTAGGCCTTCCAGAATACCATTCTGTCACAGATTTTAGAGATGCGCTTCAATTGAAGCTAAATCAAACTCTTTTGGATTCAAAGGCAGTTGTCCATCAATTGGAACAAGGAGAACCAGTTGGTCAACCTATAACCATTAGATTGCTTGGCAATGATTTCACTGCCCTTGAAAACTTGGCCATCCAAATCGAATCTCAACTTCGTCAAGAGACAGGTACTGTAAATGTCACTCATGATTATGCCTCCACTTCCTATAAATACCAGCTGAATTTAAATTCAATCCGCTCTGGCATATATGGCGTTACAGCGCACGACTTGCAATCTGAGATCAATATCGCTCTCATGGGAACAACTGTAGGCTCTTTAAAAAAATCTGATATCTTTGATGATAATACAACTGCAGATACGATTTCATTGGTTCTTAAAAGTGATATAAGCACTCTCTCAGAATTAAAAAATGTATTGATTAAATCCTCCATAGCTTCTCGTAAATATTTGATAAAAGATTTTTGCACTGTTGATCTAGTTCCCTATAAGCCTCTTTACAAATCTTACAATGGCAAACCTGCCGTCCAAATTTCATCCGACGTTTTATCGGGCTACAGTGCAATTGATATTCAAAAACAAGTGCTTTCCAAAATTCATCTAGAGGATTATCCAGATATTGAAATAACAGGTGCAGGCGAAAGCGAATCCATCAGTCGGAATTTCTCTAAACTTGGACTTATTGGTCTTTTGTTTATTCTTATTGTCTATTTAATTCTACTGATACAGTTTAAATCATTTTTGCTCCCTTTAGTAATTATGCTAACAGTTCCATTATCTATGGCCGGCGCTGTATGGGGATTATATTTTGCAGGCATCAGCTTATCTTTTACTGCATTGCTTGGCATGATTAGCTTAGCGGGCGTTGTCGTCAACAATGCAATTATATTAATAGATTTTATTCAAGAGGAGAGTATCCGAAATGAAAATTCTCAACAAGAAGCATGTCTGAAAGCTGCTATGAAGCGGTTCAGACCAATTCTGCTCAGCACAACCACCACTGTAACGGGATTGATTCCGCTTGTCCTCATGGGTAGCGACTTGTTTACGCCTATGGCGATTGCCCTTATGTCTGGCCTTATGATTTCTACCTGCTTAACCCTTCTCGTTATTCCGGCCGTCATAAGCATAATCCCCCGAAGGCAGGCTCTATAAGAGCCGCCGCGGGGGATCTTGTTTTGAAGCATCTCATTTCAGATTCACTTAATGCGTACCTCTAATAACCAAAATACCTTCAGCCTCAATGGTCTTTATGATTTGCGTTATAATTTTGCACTCGACCCCCTTAATCTGTGTGCATTTGCCCACATGAACAGCATCGGGTTTGCAACTGCAAATGTACTGTATTTTTTCTAGATACTCACTGTCATGAGCATAATCGCAGTGACAGCCATTGCAGTGAAAAAAGGCAATCAATTCAGCCCCTTCTCCTTTATACCTCTCAAAAGCGCTTTTTCTTTGGTTGAACGCCCTGAAACAAGCTGCACCACTACAGACTTTTGTAGCCTCAAGACAGGTCAAAACCGCAATTCTCTTGTTTAGCTTCTCCATGCTCACAATGAACCCCCTTCTTATTTGCCGCTGACTCGCTTTTTAAAACGCGATGTAAATTCTGTCAGCACTCTCTTCGCGGATGATTCTCGCATTGACTTCATAAACCCTTTGGATAATCTCTTCGGTGAGTACATCTTTCGGTTTGCCTTCAGCTACCAGTTCACCATCCTTTAATATATAAAGATAGTCACAGTAAGCTGCTGCGATGTTCAAATCATGAAGTGCGGCAACAACGGTCAGCGTCATGCCTTTAGCAAGTTCCATGATTTTGAGTTGATGCTTAATGTCCAAATGGTTCGTAGGTTCATCTAGAATCAGACATTCTGTTTTCTGCGCCAAAGCCCTTGCCAGCATGATTCTCTGCTGTTCACCACCTGACAGCGTGGAAAATATCCGCTCTTTAAAATCCCACATTTCCACGCGCTTTAGGGCGTCCTCAACAATTTTGTAGTCATTGGCGTTGTCTCGCTCCATCTGTTTCTTATGGGGCGTCCTCCCCATCATAACCACTTCGTGAACGGTAAAGTCAAAATTATAAAAATTATGCTGAGTCACCACTGCCATCTTCTTCGCCGAATCCCTGTACTTCATTTTGAGAAGATCATCACCATCAATCTGGGCCTTCCCACTTTTCGGGGTTAAAATTCGATAAATCGTTTTAAGCAAAGTTGACTTTCCACTTCCATTTGGCCCTATAATGCCAATAAATTGTTGTTTCTTGACCCTCATTGAAACAGATTTTACAATATCAGTCCCCCCCAGAGCAACTGTCAAGTTATCGCATTCGATTTTCATGATTCTCTACCTCCAAAGCCATATGATTTTCGCACCAGCAAGTAGATAAAACACGGCGCACCAATCATGGAGATTAATATCCCAATGGGAAGTTCAGTATATGGGATGACAATTCTGGAAAAGACATCTGCCCAGATCATGAAAATACCACCTGTTAAAAAAGAAACTGGTATGATTTTTTTATGATCTGTTCCAAGCAACATTCTGATAAAATGCGGAATAATCAACCCAATAAAGCCAATCATCCCCGACGAATAGACAATAAAACCAATCATGAGTGACGTCACAAGCATATATATTTGCCTGTACCTATGGAGGTCAGTCCCCAGCGTAATGCTGACCTCATCTCCTAGCAACATGAGATTTAGAACTCTGTATTGGGTGATAAAATAGAGACTGCCACCTATGACAACTAGATAAACAAGTGGCATGGCCTTCCAATTTGCCCCGGCAAGACTCCCCATGAGCCAATAAGTGATGTTCTGAATGCCTTCTTTGTCGTTGGCAAAAAAGACGATGAAACTGGAAAAAGAAGAGAAGACGGCATTAATTGCCATCCCCGCTAGAAGAAGTTTTACCGAATTCGCTCTCGACCCAATATTGGCAACTGTCATCACCAGAATAGATGCCATAAAAGCGCCTAAAAATGCCACACCACCAACTGCATTTGCCCCGAAAATTGACCCCAGTCCTAGAAAAATAGCCAGTGTTGCTCCAAGAGAAGCCCCAGAAGAGACCCCGAGAATATATGGATCTGCCAGAGGATTTTTAACAATTGCCTGCATGACTATCCCACAAACAGCAAGGCCGCCTCCCACAGCTATAGCAAGGATTAGTCTGGGCAGTCTAATCAGCCAGACCACATCGTGGACAGCGCCGTTTCCATAAGACTCAAATGCCTGTAGCTTAAATACCTCATGTAAAATGACACCGTACACATCTTTCGCCAAAATTGAAGTTGAACCAATTGTGACAGCTGTTATCACTGAAAATGTCATGACGGCTATGAGTACAACTGATGCCGCTAGGTAAAAGGGTCTTTTCGTTAATTCCATATCAAACTCCATTTCAGATTTAAATTGCAACTTCGAATTATTCGGTCAAATCAGGGTAGATGCCTTCAGCCAATTTCTTGATGCCATCTAGAGTTCGCGTTCCACTACAATACATTTCACCGAGCGAAATGGCATAGACGCGGTTATTCTTAACGGCACTTAAACTTGCATACTTTGGTTCTGACATGAGACTATCAACAGCTGCCTCAGCATCTGCCACACTTGATGAACTGCCAAAATAAACTGTAAAAATCACATCTGGGTTTGCCTCAATTAAGGCTTCACTGCTCATTTGATTTTCTGGTGCAACCACAAGATTTGCTCCCAAAGCCTTGACCATATCTCCGCCTAAAGTATTTTCACCATAAACTCTCACGCCATCTTTTTCGACTTCCATCACCAAGACACTTGGCTTTTCAACCATATTGGAGGCGCTGTCCACAATGTTTTGCACTTCTGCCTTCATTTCAGCCACAATGGATTCTGCCTTTTCTTCAACATCAAAAATCTTACCCAGATTTAAAATATCCGTATACTCGTTTTCCAAAGTTCTACTTGGAGCTGCCCCTGAATTCATCATCATGTAAGTTCCAATATTTCTCTCATGCCAGTAATCTACGTCCCCTAGCTTCTTATCACTAAAGTAAGAATACCAGCTCAATATGAAGTCAGGCTCCATCATGACCACACTCTCTTTATCTGGCGAAAATTCAGTCAGATAATTAATTTTTTCAAAAGCCTGTTGATAGTCTGGTTTTACATCTTGATCCAGTCCTGCACTTGCAATAATCTTATCTTCAAGTCCCAACGCAAGCAATGTCTCAATTGAATCCTGATAAACTGCAAATACACGCTCAGGCGCCTTGTTAAAAGTCACTTCAATAGGCTCTTTTGCATAGTTGTAAGTTTGAATAACCACTGGATAATGCGAATTCGCTAAATCTGTCTCATCTTTAGGTGACACGGCTTCAACTGGTTCGTTTTCCACTGATGGATTTGTCGTCTCAGCACCTTTTGCCTGCTCTGTTTTGCCACAGCCAGCCATCAGCGCCAGCACAGACACCATTAGCATCATTATAATTCCCATTCTAACACGATTTCTTTTCATTATTTTCTCCCTCCAAATTTGTTGAGGCATTTGTCATTTGTTTTCTGTTTCAGTTTTTCAGCTTAGTCCAACAGCAATTACGCCATCCATTGACACCTTCATCTTATCTTTTGTCGGATTGCTCACGCAATGACGCAAAAAAGCCCCTTGCAGTTTTTCGCAAGAGGCAGTGAGTCCATGTCAACCCCACGATAAATACAAGATGCGGCTTATTGCATCTCATCTTGAGGTTTAAACGCATGTTCTGTGCCTCGCAGAACATTGGTCACGTCTTGTCAAGGCAGGTCTTCTGGCTCATGCTTCAATGCTTTTTCCGCCTTCCCAGTTAAACACCAGTGGCATCTTGAAAAAAGCTCACATACACAGCAGCGGGACTACGTGGGATTCTCACCCAACTTCCCTTTTAATCCGCGTTTACGATAGAACCTTGACGCTGATACTATACCACACGCATTCAAATGTTGTCAATGTCAAAATAAGCATTTGAAAGGCCTGTGGTATTTATTGTAAGATCTGCTTTTGCCTTTATTTTATAGGCATCAAAATACAGCGTTTCAAGGGGTATCCACTGATCTCTGAATCGCTTATAAACCACCTCGCCATTTCGATTTAAAATCCGCCTATGCTGTTCCGCTTCGTCAAGCGTCAAAAACAGTTTAAAATTATAGTAGTCGATGAGCTGCGGATGCATGCTATAAGAGCCCTCTATGACGTTCAGACGGTTTGGAGTCACCTGATAGACCTCTCCAAGCGCTTGCCGCTTGCAGTCAAAGAGGCTGTAACTAAATTCAGCTGAAGTCGCAAGCGGTCTCATCACTTCACTTTCAAAACGCTCGTAATCTACATTTCCACCAGGTGTCCTTAGTCTTTCCTCAGTTTTCCTTTCCAGCGGCACATAAAAATCATCCATTTTAAAGAGATTGCATTTATAGACAGACTGAATTAACCCTGCCAGTGTGCTCTTACCAGAACCGCAATTACCATCAATGGCCATTGTCACTTTTGAATGAACGCCGAGCAGCACATCTATTTTTTTAAACACTTCAAAGTAGTCTTTGAAAACGCCATCTACCACGCGGTAAGCTGGATGATATGCCTCTCTGTATGCGGTACTATGGCTGATTGCACTGTATTTCCTCTGTCTTAGTGATTCCATGCAGTTTTCAACATCCTCTTCTGAAAAGTCAACATTTGATGATCTGCACCACTCTTTAAGGTGCTGGATTTTCACCTCAAATCCATCCACAGTCCCTCTTTTGACCTTAGATGACAATATGAAAAAACGCCCCAGCGTCTCTGCTGATACCCCAGTCTCAACTGCTGATAAATTCAATCTGTAATAGTTGTTTCCGATTTGCTCAAAGATTGGGCCACCTGCTCTTGTCAATTCAAGTTCCGCTCTGAGCCGTTCCAATGCCCTGTCTTCATTTTCAACTAAATGAGCACATCCAAATTCACTTTGATGCAAGAGTTTTACAGCGTCCTGCACTTTAAAGATGGGATACTGCCTTGCATGCTGTTCTAAAATCAGCTTAGTTTCAAGCATTTTTGACGCCTCCGCTTCTCTCATAAGCATATAGTATCACCGGAATCAATATAAGCTGAACCACGATACCTGGAATTGCATTTAAGAAAGCACCTCCGATGAACATGCCCATTGAAAAGGCATTTCCCATAATCCCAAATAGAATCAAACTCACGATTCCCCATACAATTCTACCCGCCATCATTGCCACCACCAATGCCACAACAGTGCTGAACTTACTCTTTGGAAGTTTTTCATATAAAAGACCTGTGGTAAACCCATAGACTGCAAGTTCAAATGCCATTGCAATAGCCACCGGGAACATAGGGGGCATGCTGAACAAAAAACTCCTCAGGATAGGCACTATAAACCCGACGCCAGCGCCGTATTTTCGCCCACAGATAAATCCACATAAAATCACCGGTATGTGCATTGGCAATAGAGCACTGCCGAGTCCCGGCAGCTGACCAGTTAAAAACGGCAGCACTAGCCCCAGTGCTAAAAACATGCCAGATAAAACCATCTTTCTCGTTGATGCATTCATTTCTGCCTCCATCTCTTTCAACAAGCACAAAAAAGCTACGAGGAAACAGGCCTCCTTCATGGATGCATCTGCTTTCGTAGCTCATTGTAAAGTAAATTCACTAATTTATAAATCCGTCATGACTTCGTGTCATTGATATAAAGTTATTCTAACATGCCGCCTCTCATATTTCAATCACCAGTCATCAAAGATAGCTCAACAGCAACATAACATTTAAAATCGTTAAAATAATAGCAATGACAACTAAAGCAATTTTGTCCTTGATGGAATTCTTATGCTTGCCCATCACCTTCTCCGAAGAAGTCAGGTAAATCTGCAAGAACACAGTTATTGGCAGTTGAATGCTCAAGAGCATCTGGCTGTAAATAAGGCCTTGAAACGGATCCTTTATAAAGAAAATAATCAGTGCAGATAATATGAGAATTGCACTGACACCAAACTTGGTGTGAATATCCTCCATATCGTATGGCTCTCCAAAGATGCCTGAAAAAATGGAACCGCCTGCCATTCCCGCAGTGGTGGTCGAAGCAATCCCCGAAAAGAGCAATGCCACTCCAAAGACAATGGCAGCACCTCTACCCACAAGCGGTGTCAGCATTTCCTGTGCCTGTCCCAGTTCGGTGACGTGAGCATGGCTTGCAAAAAACGTCGTCGCCGCAAGAATTATCATGGCACTGTTAATAGCCCACCCAACAAGCATGGAAAAGAGCGTATCCGCAAATTCGTACTTGAGCTGCATTTCTTTGATGGAATCATCTTCTAGATTCCACTGGCGGCTCTGTATAATCTCCGAATGCAAAAAGAGATTATGCGGCATAACCACTGCTCCGAGCACGGACATGATGATGACCATAGACCCATCGGGTATGGATACAGTTGTCCAGCCCATAACGGCCTCATGCCAGTTAACCTGAACCAGACTGAGCTCATAGATAAATGAGAGCCCAATAATCGAAACAAATCCTATAATCCACTTTTCTAATTTATGATAGGAATTGCTAAAGAGCATCCACAAAATAAGTGCCAATACCATAACCGATCCCAATTTAATCGGCACTTTAAAAAGCAGTTCTAGAGCAATTGCGCCTCCTAAAATCTCAGCCAATGCAGTTGAAATAGCTGCTATGACAGCCGTTCCTAAAATCGTTCTAGACAACCACGGCTTGAGATGCTTTGTGGCAGATTCTGCAAGGCAATCTCCTGTGACAATCCCAAGATGCGCCACGTTATGCTGTAAAATAATCAACATAATCGTCGAGAGTGTTACCATCCAGAGCAGTTTATAACCATATTCAGACCCTGCGGCTATATTTGACGCCCAGTTTCCAGGGTCTATAAATCCCACGGTGACCAATAGACCCGGCCCAACGTATTTTAAGAAATTCTTAATTCCAAGTTTAGGGCTATGATTGCCGCGAAGTAATTCTTCAATTAATTTCATAATTCCTTCCTCTTTTTTGCTAAATTGTTGAAACTGCTGAAAATATTCAGGACTCAGTCAGCTGATATTCCCTAATCTTATTGTACAACTGTCTGGTGCTGATGCCAAGTATTGTTGCAGAAACATCATAATCGAAATCATTTGCTTTCAGAACTTCTTGTATATAGGCCCTCTCTGCCTTGCATCTCACTTCTCTCAGCGTCAAATGTCCCTTTGAGATAGAAGCATCCCCTCCAGCAATAATCCTATTTTTCTTGAGATCTTCAATGGTCATCACATTGCCTTCACTGAAGACGAGTAGTCGTTCGACAATGTTCTTTAGTTCCCTTATATTTCCTGGATAATCATAGTGATACAGCGTTTGAAGCAGTTCGTTTGTCATGCCCACAGCTTGTTTCTTCATATCCCTCTTTGCCCTCATCAAAAAGTATTCAATTAGGAGGGGAATATCCTCTTTTCGACTTCGCAGAGGAGGAATCTCCAGAATAACCGTATTGATTCTGTAGTATAAATCTTCCCTAAACATCCGTGTTGAAATGGCTTCTTCAAGGTTTTTATTCGTTGCCGATATGAGCCTAAAATCTACTTTAAGTATCTGATTGCTTCCAATTCGCTCAATTTCCTTGTTCTCTATATTCCTCAAAAGTTTAATTTGAGTGGATAGGGGCATCTCTCCTATTTCATCTAAAAACAGCGTTCCACCATTTGCAGCCTCAAACCTGCCAATCCTAGAAGTGACTGCCCCTGTAAAAGACCCTTTCTCATGACCATAGAGTTCGGCTTCTATCATAGACTCAGAAAAGGCATAGCAGTTCACAGGGACAAAGACATCTCCTCCACGTCTACTGCACTGGTGTATATATCTGGCGATGACTTCTTTTCCAACACCCGACTCTCCCAGCAAAAGTACGTTGGCATCTGTTGAAGCCACCTTTTCAGCCGCCCTTATCACTTCAGAAAAAATCGGATTATCAGACTTTAGCATGTAATCAGACTGAGCATACTCCCTTTTGAGCCTGGTATTTTCAAGCGCCAGTCTTCTCATCTTGGCGATTTTTTCAATTTCAAAAATCAGTTCCTCGGGGTTGTTGCTCTTGATAAAATAAGAGAATGCACCTTTTCGAATTGCCTCCACGGCATTTTCAATACTCCCATACCCAGTAATCATGATGCAGTCAGGTTTCATACGTTCGCTTTCGTCCATGCCAGAAATAAATTCCAGTACTTTTATACCTGATATTCCCGACATTCTCATGTCCGTCAGAACAATATCAAATTCGTTGTTCTCGAGAAGCTGTATTCCTCTCTCGCCACTGCTAGATTCTACAACTTCATATCCCTTTCTCTCCAGTATGATTTTAAGAAGCTCTCTGAAATCCAAGTCATCATCTATCATTAGAATCTTCATTCTGCCCTCCATTGCTATCACCATGAATTGATTTTAAAGTCACTGTAAAACAAGTACCCTGAGCTTTTTGACTGTTTATATGGATATATCCATTTATCTTCTTTAGTTCCGTATAGACAATATAGAGTCCTAATCCCGTGCCCTCTCCCGGTGGTTTCGTGGTGTAAAACGGATCAAATAGTCGTTCCATTTCCGCCTCTTCAATCCCCCTTCCAGAATCGCACACCTGCACGGTGAGTTCGTCTTCGCCTTCTTTTACATCAATTGAACACCCAACTTCTATTTCGCCTCTTTCCTCTATGGCATCACATGCATTTGAAAGCAGATTGATGACAATATGTCTAAGCGAATTCTCGTTTGTCACAAAGGTAATCTCTTCCCCAGAAGCGAGCACACCGCGATTTAATTTAAACTGAATTTCCTTGTATTTAGTAGACCCTCTGAAATATTCGATGGTCTCTTCAAGCAAATCACAAACCCTTACGCATTTGGCACTGCCAGCGCCGATTCTGGAAAAATTCAGCAAGTTGTCTATAATGAGACTGGCCCTTTCAATAGAGGCATCTATTGAAGAAATAGCCCTGTCAGTTAACTGGTTAGGCGTCTCCAAGACATCCTTCAGCAGATATGTTGAGTTTCGCATCACTCCCAGAGGATTTCTGAGCTCATGAGCAACCCCTGAAGCCAATTGCCCGATTGCCTCCATTCGATTGTTGTGAATTAGCTGCTGTTCCTTGATTTTTTCATAAGTTATGTCCCTAATCATGATAATTCGATTGTCCTGAGTTTTTAACTCATATAAATTGCCGCCAAACTGAAATACAGATTCTCCTTTAAATGCCTTTTCAAGAATTTCAAATGCAGTATAATGTTTTCCAAGGACGCTGTCTCGTTCCATCTCCACGAACTTGAGGAAGGCCTGATTGATATTGACAATACACTTTTCCTCATTTAAGACCACCATCAGACTGTTTAAACTGTCAAATGTAAACTGAAGTTCTCTTGTCTTGTAAGCAATAATCGAATTCAATCGCCGATTTCCCAAGACGATTAAGACGATGACAATTCCCAAAAATCCCGTCAGCATAAACAGTCCCGTCCTCAGTTTTTCTGCATCTGTATTTTCGTTTAACAAAAGAGAATAGCCCATCCACTTGTCGTTTATCTTTTGAAGAGTCCCATTTCGCCTCAGTTCAAAAATCGCGCGGTTCATGACGTTTAGTAGTTCTTTTTCACCTTTGGGAACGGCAACTGAACAGCTGAGCTCATAGATGGGTTCTCTGATTACCGTCATGTTATTCATTACCGGAAGCTCGTTGATATAATACCAAATCACCGGCTCGTCTCCAACCACTGCATCCACTTGCGCAGATTCCAGCAGGTTCAGTGCATCCGATACATTGTCCACTTCAATTATGGTGACGCGCTTATTGAATTTACGGATGACCTCTATTGCATAATCACCTCTTTGTGCTGCAATGACCTTATCCTCCAAATGGTATTTATTCACCCCTTGATCCGTTGATCCCTTGACGACAATAACCCCTTTCAGGTCATAGAGCGGCTTTGAAAAGTCAAATCGCCGGCTTCTCTCCTCTGAGGGAATCATGTCACAGAGGTCTGTTTCTCCTTCTGAAAGTGCCACAAGGGCCTCATTCCAGATCATGGGCTTAGACACAATTGGAACTCCAATTTGAATTGAAATGGCGTTCATGTAGTCCACAACAAGTCCCAATGATTGACCCGTTTCAGAATCCTCGATTCCAAGTGGTGGTTCATTGATATTCCCTCCATAAATCAAATGGTCACGTGTCTTCAAATAGTCCGCCTCCGCTTCCCCCTGAGGCAGCGAGTAGTAGATATACTCTACAATATTGGTATCATACTCCAGTAGGAGCATTTGGTTGAGATAGAGTACAAACATTGTAGAAAATATCAAAATGACGAATAGTGTTCTACGCTTCATGGCAACCCCTTTTGCTCGAAAATAAAAACACACATAAATACAATAATGGAATTGGCATGCGCCAACTCCATTATTATATCACAGACTATGGATTTCAACCGATGATGAAGTCACTTTATACGGCTTCCAATACGGTTTCAGGATCATCTTCAATCTTGGCAACCAATAAGCCCAAGTAGCTCATGACAATCACCACAATGGGCATGGTGTAATTGAAAATGGCATAGGGTGCATACTCGAAGGTGGAAACCCCTAATACTCCCAACAAGAACACCCCGCAAGTGTTCCACGGAATTAGTGCCGACGTCAGCGTTCCAGCTGATTCAAGAGCATTTGACAGCGTCTTGGGATGTAGTCCACGCTCTCTGTAAGCACTCGAGTACATTCTCCCCGGAAGGACAATTGCGATATACTGTTCCGGCATGGTCATATTGCTGCCGATGCAAGTCGCTATGGTGAGCACAATCAAGCTCTGTGCAGACTTCACACCCCTCAACAGTTTTTCGACAATCACTTCGAGCTGTCGGGTTTTTTCCATGATACCGCCAAACATCATGGCCAGAATCGTCAGAGAGATAGAGTACATCATGTTGATTAGACCGCCTGCTGTCAAGAGGCTGTCAATGGATTCTACACCCGTTTCACTCACATAACCATCATATGCAGCTGATAATATCTGACCAAAGTCAACACCCTGTAAAATAGGTCCAAGCACTGCTCCAAGGACAATCCCCAGAAAGATGCCGGGAATTGCAGGTACTTTTCTAGAAATGGCAAAGATAACGGCAATAGGTGGAATCAATAGAATCGGCGAAATCTGAAAATTGCTGACTAAGCCGGTCTTCATCACCTCAATCGCTGATAAGTCGGCACTCATCCCGCCGTATTTTGCACCCATAAATCCGAAGAAGATCAACGTGATGCTGTATGCCACCAAAGTAGGCTTCAACATGTACTTAACATGCGTAAATACATCAGTTCCCGCCATAGCAGGTGCTAAATTAGTCGTATCTGACAGTGGTGACATCTTGTCTCCAAAATAAGCCCCTGAGATGATCGCACCTGCCGCAACTGGTGCTGGTATTCCCATGCCGTGGGCTATTCCCATGAGTGCTATCCCAATTGTGCCAGCAGTTCCCCAAGAAGTTCCCGTTGCCAAAGAGGTAATTGAGCAAATCAATACCGTCGCCACTAAAAATATCTTAGGCGTCAGTATATTGAGTCCAAAGTAAATCATGGATGGCACAACTCCTGAAAGAATCCAAACACCAATTAAAACCCCAATAATCGCCAGTATGACCACTGCTTGCAGTGCCTGTCTAATCCCGTCAAACATGCTCTCTTCAATGGTCTTCCAATCATATCCGATTTTTAGGGCAATTACCGCTGCTATGGCAGTTCCAATCAACATGGGAATATGCGGATTCGCTCCAAATACAGCAATGCCGATCCCCATTACCAGCATTAAACACCCAAATGACAATAGCGCTTCATAAAAATACGGTTTTCTCACTTCCATAAAAATTCCCCCTTTTTTTGATGCCATTTAAAAATGCAAAGAATGTGCCAGAATTTTCTGAAAATGCGTCTGCTGTGTTTGCAACAGATTCAAGCATTATGTCATCATCTTGGCCTTAGCAAAGACAGGAGAAATTGAAATAAGTTTCAAAAGTTTTGAAATAAATTTCAAAATGCCGGCATCTCTGCCAGCACTTTTTACGATCCTATGTAATATTCATTTATGAGCATGTCTTCAAATTCAACGATAATCTTAGAATTATACGTCTCCCTGATTGTAAAGCTGTGATTGTTCACCAGAGTAACAATTCCGCGGTTCAAATACTTTTGATCTCTTCCATAAAGCGTAACGGTTTCACCGCTCTTTTGGTAGGCTTCAATCAGCTCTCTGTATTCCCTCATTGTCTTGCATATATTTAATTTCATATTTCCTCCTAAACGAAACCAAAGCAAGGTATTATCCAACCATTCGTGGTCAAATACCAAAAAAAATCACTTATCGTTATCTTTTTCGTTAAAAAAAATGGACTCTATGGTCGTATTAAAATAACGCGCTATTAAATTTGCTGTTTTTAACGAGGGCGTTCTTCTTCCAGTTTCCCACATGGCCACTGTGGCACTGGACACCCCAAGGTCATTTGCAAGTTTTCTCTGTGATATTCCAAGCCGTTCACGATGTTTAGCAATTCGATTCAATTGAGCCTCCTATTTCCTATCGTTTTATTTAAAAAATATCACGTTTGGTTACTTTTGTCAAATATAAACCTACATTTCGTTATATTCATTATCTCAAAATAAACTTATTCTTTATATTTGCTCACTAATTGTGATATTATTGGTTTGGGTGATAAAATGATTGAAAATAGATTGAAACAACTTCGAAAAGAAAATGGGTTGACACAAAAGGAATTGGCTGATAAGCTCAATATTTCCAAAGGGTCAATTGCCATGTATGAAACGGGAAAACGGTCACCAGATAACGAAATTCTATCTGTTATTGCTGACTTTTTTGATGTGTCCACCGATTACCTGCTCGGTAGAACCAATATCAAACGATATTCAGAAGAAATTTTGGCGTTTAACACCACAGAAGATTTAACCGACGATGATTTAAAGCTCGTCAGAGATTTGATAGAAGCGCTTAAATCCAAAAACGCTAAAAACAAGTAATTCCATTAGGAGGCTCTCATGGATACCCTGCTCAACTTGATGGAGAAAATGGGCATACAATTCAACCTCAGCGATGAACTACCTGAGGCTGTAAACGGTTTTTTTTATCACGACGACTCCCATGACATCATCGTCATGAACAGTGAAATTGAAGATGAAACTGAATTTAGAATGATTCTTTCGCATGAACTGGGTCATTTTTTTACAGCCCAAATTTGTACTATTTCAAGCATCAGTACACAAAGAATTCAAGTTGATAGAAACGAAATTAGAGCTATCCGCTGGGCCTGTGACTATCTAATTGACACCGAGGCCCTTTTATCGTGTCTTGACGCCAGTTCCAACCACAACATGCTCACTTTAGCCGAACAATTCCAAGTAACGCTTGAAACCCTTCAGCTAAAGCTCTATTTTATGAGTCTTGACGCCCCTCTTTGGAAGCTCTCATCAAATTGTTATTTTGTCCTCTCGAGCTATCCCACTGTATACATAACAGCTCCAAGTGAAGACAGTCTGTTCTGCTTAGAATCCAAGGACAATTATCTCTCTTTTGCTGAAGCACTCTTATCGCCTGTTCGCTTCAAGTAAACCCAGGGCTTGTTTTAATTTCTGTCCCTATTTTTCAGATTGACCTTTATTTAGTGTCTCAAGTTCTTCACGGCTACACCATTCGCTGTTGATATCTGTCAACACAAATAAGTAATCTCCCACCATCAGCTTCGTATCACCTTTGGGAATGAGCTCTTTTTCGCCCCTTTTGACGCTGACTAGCAAGCTCTTCTTAGGCCAACCAATCTCTTTTACCGCCTTGTTTTCAAATGCAGATTCATGCTGTACCACGAGTTCCACTATAATTTTGTGCGTATGTTCTTCTTCGTCAACATGCTTATGTTGTAATGCCAAGTTATCAAGTAACGCATCATATATAGGAGGACTTTTTAGTCGATCTGCAACGATGAAGGCTATCATCGAGACAATGGTCAGTGACAGCATGTGGCTCAGCGACCCTGTCATCTCCATAATCAGAACAATGCCAGTAATTGGTGCTCTTACAATTGCCGCAAAAAGACCCGCCATGGCCAAAATAATAATATTGTAAAAAAGAGATGGTGAAAGATCCAAAAATAGGATGCTGAATTTTGCAAATATCGCACCAATTGTTGCACCTAATACCAGCAGTGGAAAAAAGATGCCGCCAGGTGCTCCAGAGCCAAAGCTAATCATGGAGAATAAGAATTTTAAAATCAAAAGAACTGCCAGAAATGTCAAGCCCGTTTCCGGTTCGAGAAATTCAAAAATTTTATGCCCGCCTCCCAGTACATACGGGAAAGCCAGTCCAAAGATGCCCGCAATTAAAAAAGGCACTACAATCCGATTGTTTTCAGTTAAAAAGCGTGCTTTACCATATATCTTTTGTGTTCCAAGCAATACCGAATTGTACAGTGCACCCAATACCCCTAAAATGATGCCAAGGGGAATCAACAGCCAGTATTCTTTCAATCCAAGTAAGGTAGTCACTTCAAATTGGAACACAGGATTCAGCCCAAAGAAATTTTTTGAGACAAAATCAGCTGCAACAGCCGCTCCAGTTGTTGCCAACAAAATCATCGGTGAAAAGTATTTGAAAATTTCTTCAAGTGCAAAGACAACCCCTGCGAGGGGTGCATTAAAAGCTGCTGCAAGCCCTGCGCTTGCACCGCTTGCAATGAGAATTTTCTTTTCCATTCGGCTGTGAGCAGTCTTATTGCCTATGCCCTCTGCCAAACTCGCTCCAAGTTGTATGGAAGGTCCCTCTCGCCCCAAAGATAGACCTCCTAGTATCGCCAATGTTCCCCCGACAAATTTACAGATTAATGTGCTCAGCCAGTTCGATTTAAAGTACCCCATTAAAATACCCTTAATTTGCGGTATCCCGCTTCCGCTAATCATCCGATTTCTTTTAGTAAGATAGGATAACAGAAGTCCTGCCAGTATCAAACCAAGAAATAAGATGGGGATAAGCTGAACATGACCTGCTACGTAATCGTACATGCTAAAAGCATACGACTCCGCAATGGTCAAAATCAATCTATATAAGACGACTACACCACCAGCCAGAGTGCCGATAAAGACGCTTTGCATCAAAATCGGGAGTTTTCTGGCATCTTGCGATGTAATGCTCTTATAATTATTGCTCATGTCATCCTCCTATTTAGTTGTCTGCTAGTCCACAGCAAGCATCACTGGGACATCAATCCAACAACATTATACACTAACTTTGTATACTGTGTTAGGTATTTTTGATGGAAAATAAAAAAACAGCAAGCTAAATCATGATATGTTTCCTTATTATAGTAGACCCGTTAAAATAATATAACGGTTTCTATAAATGGAGCATGTCACAGCTGCTGTTTAGGACTGCTTTTAGGGATTAGACGGCTGCTTTTAATCTAAGCCCTGAGTGATGTTTTAAAATATCATGTGGATTTACGCCGCCGACAAGGGCAGACTTAACAAGTTCTTTTGTCTGATCATAGAGCGAAAAAATACGTCTCGCCTCGTCAGGTCTGCTATAGACCTTCCAATAGCCACACATTAGGCACTCTGAATGCGATGTCATAAATCCCTTGACATCTTCAAGCGGGTATCCAAGAAATATGCCCAGTTCGTGGGGACATCCTTTGATGAAGTTGGTTCTCAGTTGATTTAATGACGTTTCAACTTCGAAACCATTATAGCCGAGTTCTTTTAGAAACAGCTCCACTTTTGAACTGTTTAAAATTCTCTCTAGCCATTTTAAATTATAAATCAGAACGACTACTTGTGATGTCGTTTCCTTCAATATGAAGGATTTAATGCCATAGGCGCTCTCAATCTGGCTTCGTTGAGCGCACCAAAGCTCAAAGTGTTTTGTTGCAGGTTTCATACAGTATAAGGAGGCTGGTTTAACCGAAAGCAACGTTGGTGCACAGTGAACGAGAAATCGGTTATAAAAGTCGAAAACTTCGTCTCCACTTTCATATTCATTTAAACATCGGCTGCTGATATCAAATTGTTTCAAATTCACTCTGTCCACTCCCATCACATGCAATTCACGATTTATAATATCACGATCACGTATCTATCTCTATTTTAACTTGCGTATCTTTTATGCCTTTGCCAGAGCCTGTCCAGCTTCTTCGCAAAGGGCAATTCCGTCCGCATCTGGTGTTTCATTTACAATAAGACCTTCTGAAATCAATTGAGCTCCAGTTGCATCCATTCTCTCGTACCAATCTCTCATCCACTGTCCATCTCCCCAACCATAAGAGCCAAAGAGCAACAGTTTCTTACCAGATACAAGTCCAGTGATTGATTCAACAAACGGTTCCATCTCAGCTTCTTCAAGAACTTCAGCACCCATAGAAGAACATCCAAGTGCAATATGGCTGTATGATTTAACGTCATCAGCTGAAGCGTCATCCACTGACTTTAAAACGAATTTATCGCCTGTTTTGGCAATGCCGTCACAAATTGCATTTGCCATCTTCTCTGTGTTTCCAGTGCCACTCCAATAAACTACAAGTATCTCTTTCATAAATTTCCCTCCGATAACAAAATGTTTTCTATCTTCAATGATAATTCTTGTGTGATAATGATTATCATTCTTATTTACAATTACAAATATACTGTATCCACCTTACTTTGTCAAGAGAATGACAATAAAAATGCCAAATAACTTTTATCAAAAAATAAGAAAAGATTTCTCTAGACGGGTTTAATCGTCTAAAGAAATCTCCGTTTATTCGATATCAGTAATTTTACAGAATCCGTATCTGTCGTTTGTTGAAAATCAGCTCATTTGCATGCCTTGTATTTCTATTGGGTTGCCCTTCGCGACTCTTGAAAATTGAATACGCTTGCCAGCACAATCAACAAAATACCAAGTAAGCTCAGTGTGTCTGGGAAAGTTCCCCACAACATAAAGGCGATTATTGCACTAAATATAATATTGGCATAAGCGTATATGGACACTTCTGACGCCGCCGCGTAGTGATACGCGCTTGTCAAAAATATCTGCCCACACATGGCACCAGTTCCCATTAAAATCATAATTCCCCACTCTTCTAAAGTGAGCCACTTAAACTGCAAAAGCGTTGGAATGAACATTACAACAGTTGAAAACAGCGAGAAGAAAAACACCACTGTTGGAGGTTTTTCATAATTTTTAAGCTTGCTGACAAAGATGTATGCAATCCCTGCAAAGATGGATGAGGCAAAGCAAATCATAGTCGGTATGAGCACATCCGGCGCGGATGGCTTTGAGACCACAAAAACGCCTACAAGTGCCAAGATCAAATATAGGTACTGCCTGGGATGGACTTTTTCATTTAAAAAAACGCCTGCCAAGATCAGAACCCAAAATTGCGAAATTTTCTGAATGGTGCTTGCTGTGGCCACATCAATTTTGGTGAGTGCATAAAACATCGTCAACACACCGAGCATTCCCGCAATGCTCCTCATGAGTAAAAGCGGACGCCCTTCTTTGCTCCCAAGGAGTGACGCACCATTTTTTTTGACCAGATAATAGGCAAAAAACACTGTGAATAAGTTCCTGAAAAATACCTTTTCATACACAGGTACATCCACAGCCATTTTCACCGCAACGCCCATGACAGCAAATCCAAACGAAGAAATCAACATGTGTACAATTGCTTTGTTCTTTTGCTGTTTTGCTTTTGCTTCTCTACTTACTTCTTCCACTTGTGCCTCAATTCTATTCCAATACACTATATGTCATCACCACAGCCACCCCTTTAAAATAGCTGCTTCTATTTATCCATGCTATTATAACACTTTTATCTGCCCATATGCAGACTTTACATGCATATTCACTTTTATACTGAAAATAAAATCAGACTCATAGCCATCACCATCATGCCCGCAATTAGTCCATAAATGGCAATATGGTGTTCTCCATATTTCTCAGCAGTTGGCAAAAGCTCGTCAAGCGAGATATAGACCATAATTCCGGCCACAGCAGCAAAAATCATACCGAACATGGCATCGTTGAAAATGCTCTTTAATAAGAAAAAGCCTACCAAAGCGCCAATCGGCTCTGAAAGTCCAGATAAAAAAGACAATTTAAATGCCTTTTTACGGCTTCCTGTGGCATAGTATATAGGAACTGAAACAGCAATTCCCTCTGGAATATTGTGTATGGCGATTGCCACTGCAATACTCACACCCATTGTTGGATCTTGAAGTGCTCCTACAAAAGTTGCCAGCCCCTCTGGAAAGTTGTGTATGCCAATTGCAAGCGCGGAAAAAAGACCCATTCTCAGAAGACTTTTCGCCTTCTTCTCAGCCGTCATTTCACCTACGTCGTGAATCTCATGTGGATTTTCACCTTCCGGGACAAGTTTGTCTATGAGTCCAATGACAAACATGCCTGCAAAAAATGCTACGGTTGTGACCACGTAGCCCTTGGGCCCGCCATAATAGGCAACCAGTGACTGTTTTGCCTTGTCGAATATCTCTATCATAGAGACATAAATCATCACACCTGCGGAAAATCCAAGTGCACCTGATAGAAATCTATGATTTGTCTGTTTCGTATAAAAGGCAAGCGCTGATCCGATCCCTGTGGATAAACCGGCAAACAACGTCAAACCAAATGCAAAGATTAATTGTTCCATTGTGAATTCCATAGGACTCACCTCCATTATATTCTTTTCCAATCTTGGAAATTATATATCAAGGCCGAGCTTAGTAGTCGCCAAGCACTCTAATTGATAATCATTATCATTTATCTTTCTTTATGCTACTATACCTGTTTTAAGACTTCCTGTCAATGCTCTCTCAATTCACATATCGGCTGATGTCGTTTTCATCCAGTTATTTAACACGTCTCTTCAGTTGATTTAGCTATTATAATATAGGCTCTCTGTTGGATACTCAGGATCAGACGTAATGTCTATTCCCAGTTTCCCATAAACCTGATCGTCAGTTCGATTTAATATTGCTGTGGCATGTGCTTGGCATCCCTTTAGCTGTGCCAGTTTATCCATTGCAGCTTGTGCTGTTGGGTTGGTCACCGCGCAAATACTCAGTGCAATGAGGATTTCTTCACAGTCCAAAGTAGTGTTTAAACTGCCGAAAGTCTTGGATTTCAGGTTGATAATCGGCTCTAAAATCACTGGTGAAATCAAGTGCATTTCATCTGAAATATTTGCAAGGTGTTTAACGGCATTTAAAATAACAGCCGCAGCAGCATCCATTATCTTAGAGCGCTTCCCTGTAAGAATTGTGCCATCATGGAGTTCAAGCGCAACAGATGGATAAATTTCATTGCCGCCCTTTTCTTCTTTTAATTTTGCAGAGTAAGCTCTGGCAGGCATGACAACTTTTCGATCTTCTTCTTTGAGGTTTAACTCTTCCATAATGAGCTTTGAGCGTTCAAAAGTATCTTTATCTATATAGCCCTTCTTGTATTCACAGCCCGTTTTAAAGTAGCGTCTTATGATTTCCTGTCTGGAGGCTTCTTTCACCACTTCATCATCTATTATGCCAAACCCAACACGATTTACCCCCATGTCTGTCGGCGACTTGAACGTGGATTCCTCACCTGTTATGGTCTCTATAATTCGCTTTAAAACTGGAAAGGTTTCTAAGTCTCGATTATAGTTAACAGCGATTTCATTGTATGCATCAAAGTGAAAGGAGTCAATCATATTGATGTCCTTTAAATCCACTGTGGCTGCTTCATAAGCGATGTTCAAAGGGTGCTTAATCGGTACGTTCCAAACTGGAAATGTCTCAAATTTAGAGTAGCCTGCTGATTTGCCTCTCTTGTACTCATGATACAATTGATTCAAACAAGTTGCCAGCTTCCCGCTTCCTGGCCCAGGTGCTGTTACCACAACAATCGGTTTTTCTGTTTCAATATACGGATTCATCCCATAGCCTTCATCACTGACAATTGTATCAACATCTGTTGGATAGCCCTTGGTGACACTGTGTTTATAAACCTTAATGCCCCTTCTCTCCAATTTATTGATAAAAACCGTCGTTGCAGGTTGACCGCTGAATCTTGTGATAACCACACTGTTGACGTCTAAGTCATACGCTCTTAAATCATCTATGAGTCTCAACACATCCATATCATAGGTAATTCCAAAATCGCCTCTTATCTTATTTCTCTCAATATCACCTGCATAAACGCAGATGATAACTTCAACTTTTTCTCTGAGTTTGTGCAATAATTTTATCTTGGCATTTTCATCAAAGCCGGGCAATACCCTTTTTGCATGCAAATCATAGAGCAACTTGCCTCCAAATTCCAAATACAGTTTGTCATAATTGTTGACGCGTTCAATAATGTATTCAGACTGTTCTTCTAAATACTTTTTGTGATCAAATCCGGTTTTCATGTTTCCTCCTCAACTAAGCGACTGTTCCCACACGTTTAAACAACCTTAATATTATCACATATTTTTTACACAAAATAAACCC
>DKFC01000056.1 GCA_002452745.1 Firmicutes bacterium UBA6806 | reverse complement strand
TTTATTAGATTTTCAGTGCCCTCATCATGAGGTAGAGGGGTTTTTTTGAATCGCCAATACAGCGCATAGCCGTGTTAACCGTGTAAGATGAAAACATAATTGGCAAGAAAAACGTCCGAATATATCCATAGTCCATGGCGGCCTGATACGCCGAAGGGTCTGAAGTAAAGAGCCTCACAAGAGGGTCGAGTCCAATAATCATAAAGAGTCCCGCCGCTATGGCAATCAGCCCTTTAAACGTAATGGTCTGTTCCACAATACGCTCTGTTCGCTCTAAGTTTCCCTCACCATAACTCTGTGAAATGAGCGAGATAGAGCTTGTGCCAATGATATCGTTAAAAACGAATACCACCACAAAAATCGTCCCATATATGGTAACTCCTGCCACTGCTTCTGGAGAGATTAAACCAATCCAAATCATATCAACAATACTATAAAATGTCTGGGCGAAAAATCCGAACATCGTCGGCAAAGCCATATAAATCAAATTGCCACTAATGCTCCCTGAAGTCAAATCTCTTTTTTGCATAATCACTCCGACTTTTTATTTTTTCAGTCCATGCTGAAATTGATTCAATTATACAAAATTTAGAAGGGCTATACAATGTTTTTTTCGGTTCACGAAATATCTATCTGCCTTTTACAGAACACTTCTTGACCATCTATGTATTGATACCGCTATTTTATGGAGACACCTCACTCATTCACACTAAAAAACTGAAAGAATTTTCTTTCAGTTTTTAATGCCTCCTTTTAAGGCCTCTATAATTCCTTTAATAAAGATATGCATTCATCGACAATATGCTCTACAGTAAGTCCATAGTGATTCAGCAAATCATCTGGTGAACCCGATTGTCCAAATCTGTCCTTGATACCGATTAACTTCATTTTAGTTGGCAGCTCCTGAGACAGAAATTCAGCAACCGCACTTCCCAATCCACCAATTACGCTGTGTTCTTCAACTGTGACGATTCTTCCCGTTCTTCTGGCTAGGTCTAGAATTAGCGTCTCGTCCAGGGGCTTTATTGTGGAAAGGTTTACTACAGCGGCGTCAATTCCCACTTCCTTTAGCTTTTCCGAAGCTCTAAGCGCTTTTTCTACCATGATTCCAGTTGTAATTATTGCAATCGTTTCGCCTTCTGTGACGATTTCTCCCTTTCCAATTTCAAACTTAAAATCGCTTTCGTGAATCGTCGGAACTGGCATTCTAGAAAGTCTCATATAGACTGGCCCATTGTAGTTGGCAACTTCCCTCACCATTGACTTGGTCTCGATATCGTCTGAAGGACACAAGACTACCATGTTGGGGATACTCCTCATCAGGGCAATATCCTCGATTGCCTGATGACTTCCTCCATCTGCGCCAACAGTTATTCCCGCATGTGTTGCCGCAATTTTTACATTGAGTTTTGGATAGCAAACGGCATTTCTAATTTGCTCAAAGGCCCTTCCAGCCGCAAAGATCGCAAAGGTGCTGGCAAATGGAATCTTCCCTTCCACAGCAAAACCAGCTGCTGTTCCAATCATATCCTGTTCTGATATGCCCATATCAAAAAAACGGTTTGGGGCAACATCTCTAAAATTCAATGTCTTCGTCGCCTTGCCTAGGTCTGCGTCCAGTACCACAATTTTTTCGTTTCTGCAAAGCTCAGCCAGTGCGATTCCATATGCATCTCTAATTCCAATTCCCATTACACCGTTCCCCTTTTCAACTCTTCAATTGCCAATTTACCCTGCTCTTCACTTGGGGCTGTACCATGCCATGCACCGTTGTCCTCCATAAATGAGACCCCTTTGCCCTTCACCGTGTTCGCAATAATCATCGTCGGTTTGTCCTTGACTGTCTTTGCTTCATCAATGGCATCGGCTATCGCCTTCAGATTGTGTCCGTCTATTTCAATTACATGCCAGCCAAATGCAAAAAACTTCTTGTCAATTGGTTTAATGCTCATGACCTCTTCCACAGTCCCGTCTATTTGTAGACCATTTGCATCCAATATCGCAATGATATTGTCCAATTTATAGTGAGCCGCACTCATTGCCGCTTCCCAGATTTGTCCCTCTTGAACTTCACCATCACCTAAAATTACAAAAACATGATGTGACTTACCATCCAGTTTTGCAGCCAAAGCCATACCATTCGCCACCGAAAGGCCCTGTCCAAGTGATCCAGAGGACATATCAATTCCCGGTGTTGACTTCATGTCAGGATGTCCCTGCAAACTAGAGCCGAATTTTCTCAAACTGAGAAGCTCACTCTTTGGAAAATACCCTCTCTCTGCCAATGCAGCATACAAAGCTGGCGCCACATGTCCTTTGGATAGGACGAGTCGATCTCGTCCTGCCATTTTGGGGTCATTGGGATTGATATTCATTTTATCAAAATACAAGACTGTCAAAATATCCGCAATGGATAAAGACCCCCCAGGATGACCGCTGCCGGCGGCTTGAGTTTGTTCAATGATATCAATTCTAATTTTTCTTGCCACTTCTTTTAAATTCAACATCTTCTCTCCTAATTGCAACAAACACTATTTTTTATCTTATAGAGTTCTTCAATAACACGCCTGTTCTGATTTCCCATGATATCGCTATAGCTTTGATAGATTTTGTATAAATCATCATATATTTGCGCATTTGACTTCTCTGGAAAATAGACCTGACGTTCCACCTTAGTCATGTTTTCAACTGCCTCTCTATAAATGTCGTAGCCACCAGCTTCTGATTTTGCTGCCAATGATGCGTAAATTGATGCTCCCAGTGCAGCCGCTTGCTCGCTTTCAGCAATTCTGATATCAACGCCGAGCACATCTGCATAAATTTGCATTAACAACGGATTTTTTATGGCAATGCCGCCACTGGCAATTATTTCGTCTATTTGCAATCCATTGCTTTTAAATAATTCCAAAATAGTTCGCGTTCCAAATGCAGTTGCTTCAATCAACGCACGATATATTTCCTCTGGTTTAGAGCTCAAAGTCAATCCAACTATTGATCCAGAGAGGTTTGAATCCACATAAGGGGTCTTGTTGCCGTTCCACCAATCCAGTGCCATGAGACCACTCTCACCCGCTTTAAGGCTTTGAGCTTTCAAACTGAGCAAGGTGTGAATGTTGAGGTTTTTTTCTTCTGCTTCCCGGCAATAGCACTCGGGAATAAACTTCTCAATAAACCAGCCAAACAGATCTCCAACAGCAGCAAGTCCTGATTCCAGTGCATAATATCCCGGAACAATGGCGTCTCTAACACCACCATAAATGCCCTTATCTGAATAGGGTTGATCGCTTAAAGTCATCAGAACACTGGATGTGCCTATAACCAACATCGCCTGTCCCTTTCTGTAGACGCGACTTCCTGGAAACCCCGCATGAGAATCAATAATGGCTGGTGCCACGGCAATTCCCTCTCTAAGCCCCAGTTTCTCGGACCAGACCTTGGAGAGTCCTCCCACACTTTCACTGATTCCAACGACTTCTCCCGGGAGTTTCTCTGCCACAAATTGCTCTAACCTGTTGTCAATCCTACCGAAGAAACCATTTTCCAAATAACCGCTTTCATGGCTCCACCACATCTTATATCCAGCCATCGAACAGCTTCTCTTATTAGAACCTGTGAGGGTTCGTGTGATCCAATCCCCCGCTTCAAGAAATTCAGAGGCACTTTCATAGACTTCTAAATCCTCTTGAAGCGTTTCTAATACCTTGGGAACCATGAGTTCAGATGACACTGTGCCGCCAAACCGTGGGGTCTTTGCCAGTCCCATTTTTACAAGCAAACCGTTGATGTAATCCGCCTGTCTTTGAGCCCCATGATGTTTCCACAGCTTTGCATAGGCATTTCGCCTGAGCTTAAACCGCTCCTGTTCACATAGGGGGATCCCCTTTGAATCAACTGGCAAAATGGTGCTGGCAGTAAAGTCAACTCCTAAGCCAATGATTGCTTCAGCATCAACATCACTTCCAAGCAATAAGTCAGGAATCACTGATTCCACAACTTCCAAATAATCCTCTGGGTGTTGAAGACACCACTCTGATGGCAATGCAGTCTTTCCATCTGGAAGAAACGTCTCCAGCACCCCATGTTTATAAGCCTTAACCGCACTCGAAACAACTTCACCATCGCGACAACGAACCAATACACCCCTTCCTGACAGTGTTCCAAAATCTAAGCCAATTGTGTATTTTTCCTTCATTTTTTGTCCTCATTTTCTAAAGTCTTTCCAATGATTTTACCGTCAATCCGCCTTGATTTTAATAACCGACTTAACGATGTCGGCCTTATGATTGACACTGTCATCCATTGCCTTTTTTATTTCATCAAGTGTGAATACATTGGTTACAATATCCTTCACGTTGACTTTTCCAGAGGCAACTGCTTCAATGGCAATTGGATAAATATGACGATATCTAAAGACTGTTTTAAAAGTCAATTCCTTATCCAGTGCAAGTCCCATCGGCAATGTCATTTCGCCTGATGCCGAATAGCCCACCAACACAATTGTCGCTCCTTTTTTTGCAAACTCTATGGATTGACGTGTGGTAATCTCACTGCCTGCTGTTTCAATAACCAAATCTGCGCCTTTTCCATTGGTTAACGCCATAACAGCCTTCACAACATCTTGTTCAGTTCCATTTATCACAGCAGTTGCGCCAAGCTCTGTAGCTTTTTTTAAGCGCTTTGGCATGATGTCCACCATGATGACCTCTGTAACCCCCATGGCCTTTAAAGCCATCATAGACACAAATCCTATACAGCCTGCACCTGTCACAACAGCTGTTTGCCCCAGTTGTGCATTTCCCTGTCTCGCCGCATGAAATCCCACTGCAAGGGGCTCGATCAGCGCCGCCTCCATCGTGCTCATGCTATCGGGTACTTTAAAGCACAAATCTGCTTCATGTGCTACATACTCTTGAAACACGCCATCAATTGGAGGGGTTGCAAAAAATATGACATCAGGGCATAAATTATATTTTCCAGTCTTACAAAATTCACACTTGCCACATGTTTTTCCCGGCTCCAGTGCCACTTTATCACCGACCTTCAGATGAGTCACACTTGAACCGACTTTCACAACTTTGCCGCCCGCTTCATGCCCCAAGACAAACGGTGGTTTTACAATATTAGCACCGATTCCACCAGCTTCATAGTAATGCAGGTCCGAGCCGCATACACCGACGTATTCAACTTGAACCAAGACTTCATCTTCTTTAGGAACTGGAATCTCCCTCTCAGTTAGTTCAATTTCTCCAGCACCTGTCATGATTGCGACTTTCATCTTATTTTCCATAATCATCCATCCTCGATTCATTTCAATTTTATTAAAAGCATGACCTATACATGCTTAGGATCTGCTCACTCTCAGCAATTTAGCTTTTTGGATACAATCAGAGCCAACAGCCATCAACAATATGATGCCCTTGATGACCATTTGCATATATGAGCTTATGTCCATTAGGATCATCCCGTTGCTTAAAACGCCAATTATCAAAACACCGGCAACGACGTTTGATATTTTTCCAGAACCACCATTGATGCTTACGCCACCTAAAACAACACAGGTAATCACATCAAATTCATATCCCAGCCCAGCATTTGGCTGTCCCGTATTTGCTCTGGACAGCATGACAATTCCCGCTATCCCTGCAAATAGACCTGACAGAGAGTACACAAGATATTTGACTCGTTTAATGTTGATTCCCGAAAGCTCTGCCGCTTCCTCATTTCCGCCCAAAGCATAAAAATATCTACCAAAGTATGTCTTGTTGAGGATAAAAGCCCCCACGATAAAACAGACAATCATTATGATGATTGGAATTGGAATTGGCCCCAAATACCCCTGTCCAATCTTTAGAAAGGACTGGTCAAATCGGGAAATTGGCCTTCCATTACAAATGATATAAGCCAAGCCACCGAAAATAGTCTGAGACGCAAAGGTGACAATAATCGCTGGGATTTTTATCTCCGCTATTATAATGCCATTGAATAAGCCAATCAGTGCACTGCTTATCAGGGAAAGAAAAATTGCCAAAGCGGGGTTCATCCCTAGATTCACCATAAAATATGCACATATGATATTTACAAATGAAATTACTGACCCAGTCGCCAGATCTATCCCCCCCAAGAGAATGACATATGTCATCCCAATTGAAGCGATTCCAAAAATAGAAACTTGTTTTGCAATATTAAGCAGATTATTCACGGACAAAAAATTCTTATTGACAATCGAAAAGAATACGAGCATAAGAAGCAAAAAAGCATAAATGGCTCTGCCCCTAACAACATTTATCATCTTATTCATATTATTGACCCTTTCTTCACATAGATGCATATTGCATGATGAGTTCTTGATTGTATTCCCCTCTCTGAAGCTCCCCCGTTATACGGCCTTCCGAGAGTACTAAAATCCTGTCGGACATCCCCATGAGTTCCTCCATTTCAGAAGATATCATCAGCACAGCCTTTCCGCTTTCCACCAGAGAATTTATCAATGTGTATATTTCTTGCTTTGCCCCCACATCAATTCCACGAGTTGGTTCGTCAAAGATCAAAAAATCCACGTCGGCAGCCAACCACTTAGCCAATATGACTTTTTGCTGGTTTCCACCACTTAAGTTTCCAACCTGTTGATCCAAACTCGGTGTCTTAATGGATATTTCCTTCTTATACATCTTTGCAATTTCAGACTCTCTCCCTTGATCAATTACAAACATTTTTGAAATTCGAGAATAGATTGGCATGTTGATGTTTTTTTTGATGCTCAGGCCAAGCAAAGCGCCCTTTGCCTTTCTATCCTCAGGAACCAACCCAATTCCATATGCAATTGCCTCTTTGGGATTACTAGGGGTTATTTTTTGACCGTTTAAGACAAACTGCCCTGCTTTTAGCGGCTCAATTCCAAAGATCAACTCAGCCAACTCCGTGCGTCCTGCACCAACCAATCCACCAAGTCCCAGCACTTCCCCTCTTCGTAGTTGAAGTGAAATCGACTCGACGCCATTGCCCGAAACGCCCCTTGCTTCAAACATGACTTCTTCTTTAATACAGGCCTCGCTACGTCGTGGATAAATTTCTGTCAGTTCTCGCCCCACCATGTAACGAACCAACTCATCTTTATTGGTTTTCCTCGTCTCAAGCATGGTCACAAAACTGCCATCTCTCAAAATCGTAATGCGATCTGAAAGTCGGAAAATTTCGTCCAGTCTATGCGAAATATAAATAATAGTGACTCCCTTTTTCCTCAGATTATCCACAATCGCAAACATGCTCTCCACTTCAGCATTTGTAAGTGGTGCTGAGGGTTCATCCATTATGAGAATCTGGGCATTTTGAGATACAGCTTTTGCGATTTCCACCATCTGCTGATAGCCAACGCTCAAATATTTAACTGGCGTCCTCGGGTTGATATCTATATTTAAAGAATCTAGAATTTTTTTCGCTTCTTCTTCCATGGCTTTCTGATTGATAATAATTCCCTTGCGGATAGCCCTACCTAGAAAAATATTTTCAGCAACGGATAAATCTCCCACTAAATTAAACTCTTGATAAATAACCCCAATGCCATTTTTTTCTGCCAATGCCGGTGTCATTCTATTAAAAGAGTTTCCGTTAATAATAATCTCACCTTCTGATGGGTCAATTGCACCGCTGCAAGTTTTAATGAGAGTGGACTTTCCTGCGCCGTTTTCTCCTATCAAGGCGTGGACTTCACCTCTTTTAACTTTAAGCGATACGTCTTTTAATGCGACAACACCGGGATAAAACTTCGAAATGTTCTTTAATTCCAAAATATTATCATTCGCATTCATATTCATTCCCTTTCTATTATGAAAAGAAGGTATGCATTGTACACAGAGGATTATGCATACCTTCTTTCACTATCCTAATTTTTAGTTAGTTATCATGTCATCTAAATTGTCAATTGTCACTGGAATGAGTTCTCTGTAGATATTTTGATCAAAGGCCTGACCACCAGCTAATCTCACAGCGATGTCATACACTTCTTGACCGCAGACATATGCATTTCCCGTAATGGCAACGCACATGCGGTTAAACTCTCCGTTTTGCATAGATGCAATAGTCTCATCAGTCAAGTCAGTTGAAAACACGCCGACGTTATCTGGCACTTTATCGCCATAGAACCCTTTAAAGGCTTCATTAGCTCCAGCTGCACCACCGCCACCAATTGAACAAACAACTTTCACATCAGGATGTGCCTGTAAAATAGTCTCCATGGCATCTAATCCCTCAGTTGGGTTAATCGCTGGTTGATTTGCAACAACCACTGCATTTGGCGCAAGTTCAGCAATTTTATCTAAGATTCCATTTTCTCGCTCTAATAAAATTGGTGTTTGAGGATACCCGAGAACTGCCACTTCGCATTTTCCTCCATCAAACTTTTCGTTGATAAATTTCGCTGCCTCTTCCCCAATAACAGCTCCAAGATCGTAGTTTTTGATAATCCAGTTGATATCCGTATTTTCCATTTCTTCATCCCAAGCAATTACCTTAATGCCGGCCTCTCTAGCTTGAGCACATACAGATTCGATGGCATCCGGATCAACAGGATTTACAATCAAGAGATCGACTCCAGAGGTGATGAAATTTTCGAGTTGACTGATTTGAGTATTGGCATTTCCATTACATTCCACAACCGTAACTTTATTGCCATCTTTCTCTGCTTCTGTTTGAATTGCATCCATTTGCTGTGCCCAAACTTGATTTCCCAAAGTTTGAATTGCAAGACCAATTTTTAATGCATCTGTCGCTTCTGTCTTTGAAGCATCAGCTGGTGCCTCAGCAGCTGGTTCAGTACTCGCGGCGTCCGTCCCCTCAACCTTCGAACTGCTACAGCCCGCCACACTTAACATAAGAATCATTGTCAATAACAGTGAGAATATTCTTCTCTTCATAACGCTCTCCTCCCAATAGTTAATAAATTAATATCTATTATTACAGCTATGCCATAATAAACACTATTATTACTGTAAATCCCCATTGGGCAAAATCACATACTTGCCCTTTGCTCGCTTCTCAGCATTTGAAAGTACCTCTGCCAAGTCCTCAAGATATCCAATTCCCCCAATCATGGACGTCACGTCAATCCTATGGGTATTGATTAATTCTACTGCCCTAGCCATTGTATAAGGACTGCAAAACGAACCCACAACGGATATTTCCTTTTGAAACACCATATACGTCTTCATATCAATGGTGGCATCCACCGCTGTAACTGCAAAGAGTAAAACAGTACCTTGCTTATCCACAATTTCAATTGCTTCCTCAGCAGTTTTCTTTAACCCACTGCATTCGATAACAGTTCTCACATGTGAAATTTTATGAGCATCCAGCACCTCGGAAGCAGACGCTTCGAACGGGTTTACAACCAAATCTGCTCCCAATTTAAGCGCCATCACTCTTCTTTCATCAACTGGCTCAATTACAATTACTTTACTTGCACCTTTTAATTTTGCCAGTTGAAGCATCAGCAGCCCAATCATGCCACCACCATAGATAACCACAGCATCTCCCGTTTTGATGTTGCTCCTGTCTATTCCATTTAAACAGCATGCCAGCGGCTCTGCCATTGCCCCCTCAACATATGTTACAGTCTCATCCAAATGATGAATCAACCGACTTTTCACCTTGCAATATTCCGAAAAACCTCCATCAACATTTGTCCCGATCGCCCTCATGTTGTCACAATGGCTCATCATACCCGATACGCAATAGAAGCACTCACCACAATTATCCGCAGGATCAACGCATACTCGATCTCCCACCTTGCAATTTTTCACATCCGCTCCAACTTCGGTTACAATGCCCGAAAACTCATGTCCCATTATTTGAGGCGGTACAGTTGTCGTTGATCCCTGATCGCCTTCATAAATATGGAGGTCCGAACCGCAGATACCACAAGCCATCACCTTAATTAAAACTTCATCCGGGTTCAACTTTGGCACATCACGTTCATCAATTCTAACATCTCTCTTCCCATGAAATACTGCACTTTTCATCTCTCTTCTCCTCTTCCCTCAATTCAGGGTCCTTCGCTAGTTTGCCTTTTTGTATCTTTTCAAATGCGTCAACAATTGATTGTTCTTAATGAGCTGATCTAGAATCAAGTAGTAACCACCCAGCAACACTGTATCCGATTTGATCTTCGAACACTGTATGGTGAGCCCCTCCAGTATAGACGGGTGCACAAACTGCGCCACTGTCTGCTGAACTTTTTCAAGAAAAGGTGCATAATCTGGATATTCCTGACCGATTATGATGGTGCTAGGATTCAGTATATAGATTAGATTTGTGATGCCATAACCCAGCATCCACGCCATTTTCTCCACTGCATATGTGGCAAGCGCATCCCCCTTTTGGTAGGCATTTATAATGTCATGATATGTGCTTTTTTCACTTAACACACTCTCTGGAAACTCATAAAGTCGCTCGTACACATAGCGTATACAGCTCTCTGTCCCTGCACAATACTCAAACGAACTGTCATATTGTCCATCCACAACCCGTCCGTTGTAATTAATTCCCATGTGACCAATTTCTCCAGCGACTCCCAGTTGTCCCTCCACGATTTTGCCATCAATGATAATCCCCGCTCCTATCCCCATGCCGATGGACGTGAACGTCAACAAGCTCGCATTTGAATTGCCCTCGAGTTTTTCCGCTCTTTTCCACTCCGCATAAGCCGATAGTTTTGCATCGTGTTCAGATAGCACCACTATATCCAGAGCACGTTCAAGTTCCTTGTGGATATTGACAAAGCTCAGTTGTTCGAATTGAGACACTATATTTAACTCAACTGAATCATCGTTTTCCCTTCGAATATAAGGCCCTGGCAGACCAAGGCTGATACCGATGATATTTTCTTTTCCATATTTTTCAAACAACTTCAGCACATTGTCCTTTAATTCATTCAACATCGCATGAATATCTTGTCTTGAATCAAATCTTGTCTTAATCTGCTCCACCGTTTCCCCAGCAGATGACCAGAGCCTAATTTGATACTCTTTCCGGTTGACGCTCATGGATAAAATAAATATCCCATCCATTTGAAGTCCAATTTGTTCACCTCTTCGTCCAGATGCTGCATCACCAATTACGCCAATAATACCGAGTTCAATGAACTCATTGATAATATTCGTTATTGTCGCCTTTTGGAGTCCGACTCTGCCTGACAGCTCGGTTCTCGTCATGCTCCCATTTTCAAGCAAAATTTTCAGCACCAAAGAACGATTCGCCTTCTGCATTTCATTACTATTCATTCCCTGCCAACCAGTTTCCCACATAGAGTCCCCCATTTTCAACCACTTATTAAATCAACAAATTTCGTAACGCATCCATTAAAATCTATACTAGAATATAATTTATTATACCAATATCGTCCCTTTTTTTTAACTATAATGTGCACAATATCCTATTTTTTCAATTTGATACCCGCTCATATGAGTATAAAAAAAGAAGAATGCGATACATTAATTTCCCATTCTTCTCTCAGCTTGCTATTGCTTTCACTTAGTGCACAGACATTCTCACTCAGAAATCCCTCTGACTTTTCGTTCGAGAACTTTGGCGTTATCCACAGCACCTTTGCCAAGAACCACTGTGTCTCTTAGGACGGCTTCGCCTCTTGACAACTTTTCAATTTCTGATTTCTTCACCAAATACCCTGTAATTCGAATGACGTCAGCATCTGCACCATAAAATGATATATATCTCATTTTATTTTTAAACGCACCTTTTATGAGATTTAAAATATAGGTTGGGTTTGCATTGACCGTCTGATCAAAAGTAAATATATCACCAACTCCAGACGGAAAATACTTATGGAATTTCTGTGCATTAAACAAGTGCTCATAAATTGACGGTTCTTCACCAATTGGAATTCTAACCCCTGGTGAAATGCCAAAATCTGTATCAATTCCAACTTGAGCATGTAATAGATATTTTCCATCACTACCCTTCAAATGAGGATTGTGATATTTGGATACTTCTGAATCAATAATCTCCATGATTCTGAGTCCCAATGCTTCAGCATCCTCAGAATGTCCAAATCGCTGCCCTTCTGGCATAAATCGGTTAACAGCTTCAGCAAGTCCAACCATGCCAAACATGGCTGTGAACTTATCAGCCGAGATGAGTCCTTCTTTTGCCAGAAAATGGTGATCAAAAAACTTGACATCTTCCATCAAGAAACGAATTCGCTCATCCATATATGCAATCATTTTTTCAACGGCATCTGGCAAGAGTTCTGTTAAAAACACCTCTACAGATTCAGTCTGTTCAGCTAATCTTGCCAAAACGAGTCTCACAAGTGTCAAAGAACCGCCGCCAATCGGAAGTCCATTATAGCAACTTACAATCGCATACCGCTCGCCAAAATCTTCACTGTACATTTCGTGATTTGAAAAACTAGGCTTGGCCGTAATCAAGCTGGTTTCCACTGCATCTATTGCAAAAGACTCTGATGTCTCCGCTCCAAATTTAAGTGTAATATTGGGAATAGAATCTTGAAGCTCTCTTTCAGCTTTTAAAATCAACCTACCTGTGAGGGTTTCCACAGGGCCAATATTCCCATGACAAAATGAATCTGTAATCGTCCTGTCAATGTACTTTAAAAACCGTTTGATAGCCGCTAAAGATTCTGTCTCTGTGTGCTTTCCCGAAGTCACAAATGGCTCTAAAAGGGTGTCAATATTTCCAATGTAGACTGGAAACGTAGTGATAGAAGGCACATGTCTATATATTATTTGAAGGTTATTAATAGCATCATATAAATCTTCAGCAGGTGAAAGATTTAAAAAATCACAGCCCTCAGCCATGAATTTTTCATAGTCTGGCACAATATATCTAGGTCTATATGGCGCGTTGCCTTCATATAAGTCACAGATGACTCCTGCATCTCTATATTTCTGAATAGGTTCTGAAATTGAAAGCACGTCCAATAAATTTTCAGCCTGCTTTGCCAAAGTGTTGACCTTCATTTCATATGTTAGGACACCGTCTTTTACAGTGTCTAAAATTGCATTTATTGCCTCTGTTTTATCCATTTTTTTCTCCTCATTTTCCTTTCAAACTCTTAACGGACTTTAATACTTCTCACCATGTGTTTGAGTGGCGTATTTTCTCTATTTATATTATACTGCTAATGAGAGTATTTTTAAAGTTATGTGTGACCATTTTGCGACTTGTTTATAACTTCGCGTTTTGCCACTCAAACATAAGACAGCTATAGGAGGAACTTCATGAAAAAAAATATCAAAACACACTTAGTCTGGTTCATGCTGATTGTCTTCGTCTTCACACTATCATCTTGTACCGAAAAACATGTATCTACAGAAGCAGAGTCAGCCGATGAATCCCCTGTTTCTGACAATCAACCCGTAGAATCCCTGGACGACAAACAGAAAGAAGAATTTGCAAATTCCCTCAAAACTGCTCATACTTATAGAACCGACGCTCAAGATGATGCTGAAAAAATGGCGATTGACTATGTAACTGCCTTGTTTTCAGACACTCCAAGTGACTGCCTCACAGATTTCCCACTTACAGATGAAATGAAAGCAGCACTTGATGAAGAGAAAATTGTGGCCTTTAAAAAAACGCTCACTGATAAGCTCGGAAATTTTAACGAAATCTTTGATATCAATTCTTCTGACGAAAAAAGCTACAGAGTTGTTCGCCTTGCCTCAACCTTTGAGTTTCAACCGTTGACTTTGACATTCAGATTTGATGAAAATGGAAATATCGCCGGTTTTGTCACTGAAGTCTTCACGGAAAGCGCCGTAGTAAATAGAACAGAATATGCCATTGAAAAACAAGTTGTTTTCGGTGAACCTGGATGGGCATTAAATGGACTTATCACAGTCCCTTCAAATCAACCAGTAAAAGCAACGGTCATCTTGGTTCACGGTTCTGGCCCCAATGACAAAGACGAGACACTCGGCCCCAACAAGCCCTTTAAAGACATCGCCCTAGGCCTTGCACGAAATGGCATTGCAACTTTTAGATACGATAAGAGAACTTACACCTATGCTTCTAAACTCCAAAGAGATACCTCCATTACACCTGATGAAGAAACCATAGACGATGTCATTTATGCCTCTCAGTATTTAAGACTTGAAACTGGGCTCGACACTGAACATCTATACGTTTTAGGACATAGCTTAGGCGGATATTTTATTCCCAAAATAGATGAAACCATCATGGGCATTGATGGATACATCTTTATGAATGCCAACGCTCGCCCTCTCCAAGAACTAGTCATGGAGCAATATCAGTATCTATTCAACCTCGATGGGGAATTGAGTGATACTGAAAAAGAAACCCTTGATAAAATAGCTGCCGAAGTGGAAAAGCTGCACACAGAACCGCTCGCATCTACAGACGCTGAAAAACCTATTTTAGGTGCTTATAGGCCCTATTGGCAATACTTAGACGAATACAAGCCGCTTGAACTCGTACAGAACATCAAAGTTCCAATGCTGTTTGTCCAAGGAAGCAGTGATTATCAAGTGACTTCCATCGACTTTGAAACATGGCAAAATGCCGTTACGGACTCGCAAGATGCCACTTTTATCAGTTTAAAAGGTCTCAATCATCTGATGATGCCATCTCTCACTGAAAAAAGCACCCCGGATGATTACTACATCTCTGGAAACGTCTCTGATGATTTTATAAAATCAATTTCCGAATGGATATCCAATCAGCAGAATTGAGGAGGGATTCGTGAAAAAAACTGAACGCCTTCAAATGATTATTATACTGCTCAAGGAAAATAAGAGGCTCAGCGCAGATAGGCTGGCCTCTTATTTCGAAGTCTCTGTGAGAACCATCTATAGAGATATCGACGCATTAAGTCAAATGAAAGTCCCAATCATATCCTATGAAGGGACTTCAGGTGGTTATGAAATAGACCCCGATTATTTTCTACCCTCCATCACACTGACGCAAAGGGAAGTCTTTTTATTGTCCCTTTTATTTAAAACTTCTGAGAAACTCAATCTTTCTAGCTACGCAGAGGACATCTCAAATTTATGGAACAAGCTAAACTACAGTTGCAACACCGGACTAAAGAAACTGATGCCGCTACTTCACAAAATTGACATCGACATCAGCGGCATTACATCAGACAGGATTGATCCTGTGGTATTTGAAACCGTTTTGGAATCCCTATCCCACTCTAGGCGCTTAGAAATTCAGTACCATACTATCATGGAAAATCGGATAACCAAGCGATCCGTATCCCCTATAAAACTCTTTTATTGGGAAGGCTGTTGGTATCTCAAATCCTACTGTCACCTCAGAGAACAAGTTCGCGTTTTCAGATTAGATAGAATAAACAGTGCCATTGTCATTGACATGTCTTCAATAGATTTTGATGGTGAAGCTCTCACCAATGGCGAACCTCTTGTCCATTATGAAATTCATATAAATGAGCACTTATATTCACTTATCAAAGGGGACATGCAAATGAAAGACATAAAAATAAAGGCTCTACAAAACGGTATCCTGCATGTGGACGTTCTGAGTGGAGACAGTCGCTATTTTGAAGCTATGGCATATCGGAATCCTACATTGGCAACGTTCATCTCGCCACCTGAGTTCATTCATAAACTCAAAAATCAACTCCATACTTTAAGCGACATTTATTTAAAATAAAACCTATTGGGCATTGAATTTTGCGTTTTGCGAAATGCCCTCTATCAATGACGTTAAAAAACGGCTGTCTCATCGGGACAGCCGTTTTACATTTACTTCATTAAATCTAAACACAATTACTTTTGACTAGTATCTTTCGTCATCATCATCTCTGTATTCTTTGTAAGGGACACTGTCAGGGTCATAATCTGGAAGAATAATCGCCATGATGATATAAATCAAAATTGGTGCTCCAACACCAAAGACAACTGCTAAAGCCCAAATGATACGCACAATTGAGACATCCATTCCAAAGTAATCTGCTAAACCTGCACAGACACCCGATATTTTACCTTCACTGCTTATTTTAACCAATTGTTTTCCAGCCATATTATATACACTCCTTTTTAGGTTCATCTCTTAAATTCATAATAGAGTAAAAAACACCTGAAATCAAGTAATCTAGTGTATTCTAATTGCTTTTTAACTGAATGCTAACCTTTTACATCAAAAAAGGCATTTGCAAGCCATGCCGTCTCTCTGGCATCCTTTGCATAATAATCCGCTTGTATCATTTTAGCATATTCTGGGTTTAAAACCGCACCGCCAACACAGATTTTTATCGCCTTATCATGAGCTTTCAGAACTTGAATTGTCTTTGCCATGCTCTCAACAGTGGAAGTCATAAGCGCACTCAGCCCCACAAACTTTACATCGTGTTCTATGCAGGCATTTAAAACGGTTTCTGGAGGAACATCCTTGCCTAAATCTATCACGTCATATCCATAATTCTGCAAGATAACCTTGACGATGTTTTTGCCAATATCATGAACATCATGTTGGACTGTGGCTAAGACGATTTTGCCTTTGGAAAGAGATGTGCCCTCTTCCTTTGCGAGTTCTTTTTTAAGTCTTTCAAAAGAAGCCTGAACGGTTTCGGCCGATTGAATCAACTGGGGAAGGAATATTTTTCCCTTTTCAAAAGCAGTTCCAACTTCATTTAGCGTTGGGATTATAATTTGATCTACAATTTCCATTGGCTTTTGACTTTTGAGAAGAACATCGGTCTCAGCAGATGCTATATCTCTCAATCCCTTGAGGATAATTGTTCTGAGGTCATCTGTTCCCTTCAAAGGCGCAGAGGTATTGCTTTGATTTACAGCCCCTGTATTCCCATATTTCTCAATATAGTGAACTGATTTTGAGTCTAAATTCGCGAGTACACAGTAGGCATCCACCGCCGCAATCATCTCATCGCTTCCAGGATTGATGATTGGCGCATCCAAGCCACTGAGAAGCGCCATAGTCAGGAATGTCTTATTGATGAGTCCTCTGTTTGGAAGTCCAAAAGAAACATTGCTCACCCCCAAAACTGTGGCAACCCCCAGTTCACTTTTTACCATCTGAATCGCCTTTAGAGTTTCCATGACGTCTTCCTGCTGTGCTGAAGCGGTCAGTGCCAGACAATCAATCAACACATTTTCCTTCGGAATACCATATGTTCCAGCTCTATCGACAATCTTTTTCGCAATTTTAAATCTATCCTCAGCTTTGCTTGGAATTCCATCATCATCTAAAGTCAGTCCCAACACACAAGCGCCATACCTTTTTACAATTGGAAGGATGGCCTCAAGGCTCTCTTCTTTTCCACTGACTGAGTTAATGAGTGGTTTTCCGTTATAATGCCTTGCACTGGCTTCTATACAAGCCACACTTGAAGAGTCTATTTGAAGTGGCGTTTCCAAAATAGATTGAATCTCTTTAATCAATTTTGGCATGAGCTCAGCCTCATTGAGTTCAGGCAGCCCTACATTGAGATCCAGTATTTCAGCACCTTGTTCCACTTGGCTGATTGCCTCTCTCAAAACATAATCGTGTTCCTGATTTCTAAGCGCTTCTTTAAGCCTTTTTTTACCCGTTGGATTGAGACGTTCTCCTATGACAACAGGGCCATTCCCTATTTTAACCGTTCGAGCATATGATGTGACTTTGGTGTGTCTATCACAAGTTCTCCGAACTGGCGAGGCAAGTGTAGAAACAATTTCTGACAATTTCTGAATATAGCTGTCATCTGTCCCGCAACAACCTCCAATCAGGGTCACGCCTTTCGCAAGGATATCTTTCATAATACTTGAAAAGACATCTGCCGTGGTGTCATAAACCGTAATTTCCTCAATTCGCTTTGGCAAGCCCGCATTGGGTTGAACCACAATTGGTTTATCTGTCAGTTCTAGAGCACAGCCTATTAGCGGGAGCATCTCCGCAGGTCCAAACGAGCAGTTAAATCCCAAGGCATCAACTTCCAGCGCCTCTAAAAGCGTCACCATGGTCTCAACATCTGTTCCAGTAAAAGTTCGTCCCGTCTGCTCATAAGACATGGTTGCTATAATCGGAAGGTCGCTGTTCTCCTTACAAGCGAGAACAGCGCATTTCATTTCTAATAAATCAGTTTGTGTTTCTATGATAAACAAATCGCACCCTGCTTCAACTCCCGCTTTAACTTGCTCTTTATAAATTTCATAGGCATCGTCAAAAGAGAGCGTCCCCATTGGTTCAAGCAACTGTCCTATTGGCCCTAAATCCAAAGCCACATACTTGTGATTCTTAGATTTTCTAGATTCTTTGTAAGTGTGACATTTTAGATGGTAAGCGTCTATCGCTTTATTCGCAAGGGTTACAGCTTGTTGAATCACTTCACTTGCCGTATAGCCTGAACCCTTTAGCTTGAGACGATTTGCACCAAATGTATTTGTAGTAATAATGTTTGCGCCAGCTTCCAAGTAGCTTAAATGAATGGACTCGATTAGCTCTGGTTTATTGAAATTTACAATTTCAGGAAGTTCCCCAAGTTCAAGTCCACTCTTTTGGAGATAAGTTCCCATAGCGCCATCAATTATTAAGTATTCATTTTTTATTTTATCCTTTAAACTCATAGTGACCCCTTTGATCTATATTGACATGATTTTAATTGACAATTATAACACTTGTGCTCACAGATTTCCAGTGTTGTTTCATCTTGTACATGAGAAGCGCCAAGAATATATACCACCGATTTTTGAGGCAACATCATATACGTTTTGCTTAACATGACTCCAATGCTCTTTTCCATATTCAGAATTGCTGCCAACTTAGGCATGACATCCATGGAAAGATCACCGTATCCTGGGCTAAAGCGGTTGGCATGATATAAATCAGGTTCGGATTCTATTATGAAATCGTTTATCATATCACAAACAGCCTCTGCCAGAACAGAAGCACAGGCATCCATCATCACGCCCTTTGAGGGATTTCCCGACATATAATACTGGATTCGACGTTCCAAAGTATGTCCAAGTGTCACAGCCACCAAGTGCACTTTGTGAGCAGATTTTAGAATTTTAGCCAAATCTGCTGATTCAATCACTACTTTTCCGTAGTCTGTTAAGAATATTCTGGCTCTTTCTGGGGATACTGTTATCGCTGATTCTGCTCTGGTCACTTTAATTGCCGCCAATCTCAGCGTTTCTTCCATAATAGCCTCTATCCGCTCACGCCAAAATGACTCCTTTTCAAAAATCCCCTCACGATCATTTAAATACCGAAAGATATCCTCTTTTGCTATATACTGTTTTACGGATTCCACACTAAAGGGGTTCACTGGACACCTCTCATTTTTCAACTCTCAATGCTGACAGAATATTCGATATATTGCCCACAAGTTTTCTTGCCACTTCTGGTTTGTTCATTACGTACAGATGAATGCCATCAACCCCTGTTGACAGCAAGTCAATCAGTTGCTCAGATGCATAAGCAAGTCCCGCATCTTGAAGCGCTTCTGGTTTGTGCTCGTATTTGACTAGAATCTTTTTGAACTTATCAGGTAGTGTTGCTCCACTTAATTCTACCATCCTTTCAATCTGTTTTCTATTTAAAACGGGCATAATGCCAACTGTAATTGGAATATTGATGTCCAAACTCCTCGCTTCATCTCTAAAGTCATAAAAGCGATCGTTGTCGAAGAACAGCTGAGTCACCAAGAAGTCTGCACCTTTAGAAACTTTGTTCTTTAAATGAATCAAATCTACCGTTCTGCTTCTGGATTCGATATGGCCTTCGGGATAGCAGGCAGCACCAATTGAGAAAGCTCTAGTCTCTCTTATATAATCTATTAAGTCAGATGCATATTCAAATGCACGCGTTTCTTGCTTTTGCTCATTTGGAATATCACCTCTCAACGCCAAAATGTTTTCAATACCATTTTGTTCGTATCTATCAAAGATATCGTCGATTTCTGCTTTTGATGAAGAAACACAAGTCAGATGTGCAAGAGACTCGATCTGATACTTCTGTTTAATCATGGATGCCATCAATAGAGTGCCATCACTTCTCTCTGTCCCAGCCGCACCATAAGTTACGCTGATATAATCAGGGTTTAATTTTGCAAGTTCATCAATCGTCTTGTAAATCGTATTCACATCGCCATCTCTTTTGGGCGGAAAAATTTCAAATGACAAAGCCGGTTTCTTTTTCTCAAAAATCTCTTGTATCTTCATTTAAATACCTCCATATAAGATTGGGCATTCAGCAGAGTTCAATCATCCCTGAACAACCTATTTCATCCTCTACAATAATCACAACTCCTATTACCCCTTCAACGCCCCTTGCAAATTCAAGTCCTTCGAGTATCTGGTCTTTTGCCTTGACTCGATTGCCTGTGGCTGTTGCTACTGCATCCGCCAAAAGAACATCTTCCGATAAAATCACCACTGCATCCGCCCTTCCAAAACTCAGCGAATGTCCAACAGTTCCAGCAGAAGTACAAATCCCAATTCCATTTGGGCTTGGCGGCACTTTTAGGGCGATTTTATTGGAGAGTGGCGACTTGCCTGCATATATTTGAATGCACTTTTCCTCATCGCTTTTTAAGAATATGTCGCCTCCATTTTCAATGATGATTTCTCTACATTCACTCATCAGTTTCCTGCCGACATATTCGGAAATTGCACCTGCTACAGCAGCCATTGGACCGACACCAACCCTAGCAGAGGCACTGTGCATATGCCTTACGATTTCTGGAGCAGACTCCATAAAGATCAGGGGTTCGAGAGAAGAAAAAAACTCGGGCTTTATTTGTCCATATGCCTGTATTTGACTTCTATAATAATGCGTCCATCTCTCGACCTCTCCTTGAAGCATTTTATCTGAATAAATCATCAGATCGCTTTCAACATCCACCACTGTATAGGTCAATAGGGCACTGCCTTTTATTTCTCTTCTATAAAATCGCTCTTCATACATAGCTAAATTACCTTACTGAATTGCTCTGAGCGGACAGCTTGCAATACAAAGACCACAGTCTACACATTTTTCAGATGAATAACTTAGTGACCAATCCTCGTTTAAACTGAGCGCCTCATAATTGCACATGCCAGTACAGACACCACAATCCACACACCTTTCCTCATCAACTTTTACACTCATTTATTGAACGCCTCCTCTATCTTAAGTCCGTTTACAACACCATCTGTCCCGAAAGCCTCTATTGGCTTCTGAAGTAAAAACGCTCCAGATTCTATTTGAGATTTAAGCAACGCCGCAATTTCTCTTGATTTTTTTAACGAGGTTATTGGCGCTGTCTTCACCAATTTGCCAGCAATCTCAATTGAACCACTTCTAAGCTCTTCGTAATTGACACTTCTGACCACATCTTTTCGACCATCTTCACGTCCATAATCAACTACATTTGTCTTGATATCTCGATTGGTTACTCCAACTGATTTAACCATTTCTTCATCTAATATGGGGATTGGTATCCCAATTCCGAGAAACAGTGACACTCCATAGCCTTCGAAAACGCCTGGCTGTATATATCGAGTATCCATTTGCTTGAGATCGCCAATAACGGCAAGTGTTCCTGCGGGTTTTACTGGGACGCCGTTTTCATCTCGCTGTGCACTTGAATTGAACTGTGTCCCCTGCCATGCCACATATCCCTGCGCCCCAGCTAAAAAGATTCGCGTGCCAATTCCGATGGTTCTGTATGTGGGATCGTTTAGGAGTGGGCTCAATTCTCCTGATGTGCAATAGGTGACATTTTCAAAATCTGGTTTCAAAACCCCCATATAGGTTTTTACAGTCCGATTCGATGAATTCGTTGCTGCGTTGTAATTTTGATAGGCGTTTCTGGGATTAAATAGATATGCCTCATTTAAAGACGCCAAATTGATGCTTGTCCTCACTTCCTTTCGAGGATAGCAATCTGTTCCGTTTGAGTACGCCTCCAATTCAATATCCTTTCCGTCAATCAAATCGCAAATCACATGTGCCCCTCCATATTCAATCCCCCTATCATTAGACCACTCAGTTGCTCCTATGTAGGTGTCCACAGCCGCTATTCCAGAGTAACCCTCCACTTGATTGAGCAGCGTCTTTTGCATGCGAATTGGCGGCGACGTATGACCGAAGTTCAAAAATGCACCACTTGAACACATTGGCCCAAAAGTTGCGGTGGTGACGACGTCCACATATTCAGCCGTTTTTTCAATACCCTTCTCTGCGATGATTCCTATAATCTCTTCCGCTGTAACCACCACTGCTTTGCCATCTCGTATCTTTTGATTGATTTCCTCATAAGTCTTTGCCATATTCTCATCCTCTCTTCAAGTTCTCCCTGTTCTTGTACTGCTTTGTGTAAATTGTAAAATAAAAAACTTGGGCATCGCCCCTATGTTTTGCCAGATTGCTTGTTCAATGACATAAAATCATGACCACCCGTAAAACGGGTGGTTTGGTTACGCCCTATAAGGGCATGTTACCGGCCAGCGCCTAAAGACGCTGGCTTTCACTTTGTTCAAGCCTTAGTGCCTTTGCCACTTTCGCCTAACCCTAAAGGGTTGAGGATTACCGGCTACCCCTTGAAGGGGTCTTCGTATTCTTTTACACTTAACTTATCTTTCATAATATCTTGCTTTTCTTGTTCTTGAATGTACTTTTTTATCGTTGCCTCATTCATTCCTACCGTGCTTACATAATATCCTTCTGCCCAAAAGTGTCTGTTTCCATATTTGTATTTCAAATTTGCGTGTTTATCAAATATCATTAGCGCACTTTTCCCTTTTAGATATCCCATGAAGCTTGATACACTGATTTTGGGTGGTATACTCACTAACATATGAATGTGATCTGGCATTATATGACCTTCTATTATCTCTACTCCCTTATATCTGCATAACTGCTTTATAATCTCTTTTATGCTCTCCTTGTATTGATTATAGATTATCTTTCGTCTATACTTAGGAGTGAACACAATATGATACTTACACATCCACTTTGTGTGGGCTAAGCTATTTGTTTTGTTTGCCATTTTATCACCTTTCTTTTTCTTTATTTTTAGGTAGCTTGAACACTCCTAATTATAAAAAGAATGGTGATTTTTTTGTATAACTTTCGTTTCCGCACCCGCATAGCGGGTGGTTTTATATTTCGCACGCATGCGTGCTCAACAGACTAAAGTCCATAATAAAAAAATGTCGTTCAGTGAAATGAACGACATTTGGGTACAACAAGTACTGCTTTTATCTTTCATTTCTTTCGAAATGCAGGAATTAGCACCACACATCAAATGGGATGTAGGTTGCCGGGCGTCATTGAGCCAGTCTCTCAGCCACTCTTGATAAATTCAAGGATATTCAATTTTTAATAGGCATACATAAATGAATTTTTGCCTTCACTATTTAGTTTTTATGATTTTAGCACATTTAACCCTTCATCACAATACTTTTTTTCAGGTAATTATGTCTTTTTTTTAATACATTCTTTTGATTCCTTTTTCTATAAATTAAATTCTGTATGAATTGCAAGAACTGCTCTCTGATAATCGCTTTGCTTGATGATACAGGAGATGTTTATATCCGAAGTCGATACCATATCAATTTCAACATCCTGATCCGCCAGACATTTAAAAACCCTAGAGGCAACACCCGGTGTGGATTTCATCCCCACCCCAATAATACAGACTTTTGCCACTTCTGAATTTCCAAACACCGATTTTGCCTGTACCTTTTCCCCTATCTTTTGAGTGAGGGCAAGAGCCGCATCATACTCATCTTCTGAAACTGTAAAGGAAATAGTCAAACTGTTTTTATTGACATAATTTTGAGTGATTACATCTACGTTTATATGATTTTTTGCAATTTCATCAAAAATATAAGCAATGTTTTGTGATGTATGTGGCACGCTTGCCATTGTAATTTTAGCATTATTTGTCGTATGGGCCACACCTCTGACCAACACCTGTTCCATATCTTTATCCTCCTCCACAACATAAGTTCCAATGGTATCTGTAAACGATGATCTCAAGTGAATTGGCATGTGGTTTTTTGCAGCCAATTCCACACTTCTCAAATGTAGCACTTTAGCCCCAGATCCAGCCATTTCAAGCATCTCATCAAAAGAAATCTTAGACATCTTATGAGCACCGGGCACAATTCTAGGATCAGCAGTGTATACGCCATCCACATCTGTATAGATTTCAACTTCTTTCGCCTTCAGCGCCACACCGATTGCCACTGCCGAAGTATCAGATCCACCTCTTCCCAAAGTGGTGATTTCAAAGTCCCTAGTCACCCCTTGAAAGCCCGCTATAATGACAACTTTTCCATCATCAAGCGCCCCATTGATTTTTTCTGTGTTGATGGACTCTATCTTTGCCTTATTGTGGTTGTCATCTGTAATAATGCCCACTTGAGTACTTGTGAAGGAGATCGCATCCTCTCCCATTTCCTTTATTGCCATTGCCAGCAATGAGATCGAAATCTGCTCTCCAGTGGCCAATATCATATCCAGTTCTCTTCCAGAAGGTTTTTCAGTCACTTCTCTAGCCCTTTTTACAAGTTCATCTGTCATGCCCGCTGGTGCTGATACAACAACAACTACTTTATTGCCCTTTCGCTTCGTGCGAACCACCTTTTCCGCCACATTTTTGACGCATTTAGCATCTGCCATTGAAGTTCCACCATATTTCTGTACGATAATATTCATAAAAAACCTCCTTTCTCCCATGATAATTTATTGATTTTTATAGACCAATCCTATAAATAAAAAAAGTCGCACTCAAAATGAAGGCGACAAAGATTTCATACTTTTTCTTATCTTCCACTTCGAGATGAAATGCAGGAATTGGCACCACGCATCGAATGGGATGCAGGTTGCTGGACGTCATAGAGCCTGGTCTCTCGGTCACTCTGGATAAGGTCTATTCAATTTTACGTGTCCATGTTTGTTCGCAACATGAACTTAATTGCAATCTTAGCACATTTTATAAATGCATTCAAGATTTTTACTCATAAAATTCTTGTATTTTTTTTAAAACAAATAATCGCCTAATCTGTAAGTCTCTAATTCTCAAGCGATTATTTGACTCGATGACATCTATAAATTTTTATATTTATTTATATTATCGGTTTCTAAATTCGCTTTTCAGGTACATTTTCCATTCAAAATCGACGATTTTTTTGTCGATTAGAACCATGACATACCCTTTTGCATTTATCATTCCGCTCATGTAACTCATATAGACACTTCCTTTCTGACTGAAAATGCCCTCAGGCAGTTCAGAGGGCACTGAAAAAGTCGAACCT
>DKFC01000074.1 GCA_002452745.1 Firmicutes bacterium UBA6806 | reverse complement strand
TAGACTTTTTAACTCGGTATTGACAGTACAACTTAAAAGGGATTGAATCGCATCCACGCCACAAGCGTCATTTTCTGTGATACAGACAATTTCCTCATCTTTTGAGATAGACAAATGCATTTTTTCCGTTACTGCTTCCACTGCTTTAACACCAATTGCTAAACCTGGACATTCATGACCATGAAATGCCACCGCTTTCTCCCAATTACTTTGATTCATAGTTTTTTTCCTCCATTAGTCTTTTAAAATTTAAAGAATTTTCATGCAAAAAAATAGAAAGCTAACATAAAGTTAGCTTTCTTAGCTATCAAATGGCTTCAATGCCATCTATTTAACCCACGACGTAGAATTGCTGTGAAATTAATCACCTGTCACATTTCATATGTAACGCTTATATGAGTTATTTTATTATAATTTCCTAATCCTGTCAATCACAAACGAGTGCGTATACTCATTCTATATATTTCGTAATACCATTTTATTGATAAGAGGATTCTATAATAGGATAGGCAAAATCCTCTTATAACTATTTTTTATCGTATTTTGGGCACTTATACATATACACTCTCCTTATTTTAAGTTATTTTACCTAATTATCCTGTAATTGACGTTTCTTTTGAGACCTTAGCAGAGAGAGAATGACTTCTACCCATTAGTGTTTGAAAATGCTTCTAATATGTACTCTTTTTTAGCTCTTCTTGGCATTAAAAAATGCTATTTCCTCTTTGCTAAAAATATTTTTAGCAGAAATGATATAAGCAGTATGCTCATTGTAACTATACCATAAATTATTATGCTCGAATACCACGGCACTGACTGCATAACATATCTCTGAGAATTGTTTCGATAATCTATATATCTAAATAGAGATTGACCAATGAAAACACCAACTGAAGATCCCATTACTATGTTTAGCAAGTTATTAAACTTATTCTTCATGATATTAATCTCCTTGTAATCTTCATCTTATTTGTTCACTTCTAAGCCAATAATACGTTTTTCAAGCATGTCAATTCTCTTTGACTGTTTATCAAATAAATATGTTATAGTGGATATTGCTATTCCTATTGCAAATGCAATTATAAGAAATATTCGCAAAATTTGTGAGCTATCTAGAAAATAATGTAAAAACATTATTGCAAATAAAAACATTCCCAACATCCATGTCACTAATACAGCAAAGAATTTTTCCATAATATTACTCCTTTTGCCTTATAATTATATGTCAAAGTATTCAATAATCGTTTGATTATTACAATTAGGTGGTAATCTATTTTGCCATTTAAAAAAGGTGCAATGTACTTGGCCTTACATTTAGTTTCTATAGTAAAACATGTCTTTTATTACTGCTAGGGTCTCTCTTTTCATTAAATACCATCTTGTTGCAACTGGATTCACTGCCGAAACACCTTCAACTTTCCAGCCTAATCTTTTCCCTATCATTTTTGCTCTGAACATGTGATAATCACTTGTAATTATCAATATTCTATTTCCTTTATCTGTTAATAATTTGCTTGATAATTTTAAATTCTCATAAGTTGATGTTGATTTATCTTCTAGTAAAATTCTTTTTTCTTCTATTCCAAGATTACTTAAATACGCCTTCATCGCTTCAGCTTCTGATATTAGCTCTCCCTCTCCCTTTCCTCCTGAAACAATAATTGGTATATCATTATCTTTTAACGCTTCATACGCTGTATCTAGCCTACGTTTTAATCGTTCTGAAACTTGATCTTTTTCTAATCCTGCTCCTAAAACGATTGCATAGTCTATTTGAGCATAATTATTTACAGTGGAATAAAACTCTCTACTTATCAAGATTAACAATCCAATTAGACAGGACAAGATAGTTATTAAGCCAATTAAAATTGCTTTTGTAAGATTTTTTTGATTTAATTTCAATATGTAGATGCTCCCCTTTTACTTTATAGATTAATTTGAATTTCATTTCATATAACATTCCTTCCCGCGATTTCCTCCATTCCCCTCTTTTGCGCCTTAGCGGGAAAAGCGGCGCATGACTTGCCTCGCAAGGTTTGTGATTTCAGAAGAGATGCTGGAAACTGACGTTTAGGAATCGTATCACTTTCACAATACCAATTTATAACTAGAGCCCTTTTCATTTCTTTCTAACTCCTCAAAACCTAGCCCTTTAAATAATCTCTGTGATCTCATATTATTATGATATATCTCTTTAACATTCAATTCTTTTATTTCCATTTTTCTCGCTATCTCTATAAATTTTGTAATGATGTCTTTTCCAATTCCTTTTCCCCTATACTTTTCTTCACCAATTACAATTGGCAAACTTGTCTCTGAAAACGTTGCATCTCCTATTGCTTTCCATTCTGAATTTGATTCTAATATTTCAATAAAATATAACTCGCCAACTTTATCTAGATATTCATCCATCCTATTGATGTCTTGAATTTTATAATTTCCTTCGGAAATACCTTCCGACATTAACATTACTTCTCTATCTGAATACCATGGTATGGCCTTTTTCCATTCTTCTTTTTCTGGTTTTCTCAATCTTATCTTGTCTTTTACTAAAATTGTTTTTTCAAATTTCATTGTTTCCTCCTTATGATATGTCTCCCAACATTTCCGCGTTTCCTTCCTTTTAACGCCTTGGCGGGGAAAGGTGGCGCAGTGCTTGCCTCGCAAGAGGTGTGACATTAGAAGGAATATGGGAAATTGGCATGTTAGGCGATGGAACCAATGGAATAACCATTAGTTTTTAGTGAAAATCATTAATGCTTATCCCTAAGACTTTAATTATCATCAAACCTTAAACTGTGTAGTACTAATTTTATTCACAGTTATGAATCATTAAAATATCCATGATTTTATCTAGGTTATGTTCTACCGAAAGTGTTCCATCTATTTCAATAATAGGACAAGTAAATTTCTTTGCACATTCTTCAACTTCTTTTAAGTCACGATTTTTTACTGCATTTTGGAAATCTAATTGTTGCGAAAACATATCTCCGCCATGAAGAATCCTTACTCCAAACCTTTTTTCTTCTCTAGCTTGAATTCTCTTTAATCTCAAATCAAGTGGTGCTTTAATCCAAAATGCAACATCAATTTTTGAAATTATTTCATCGCTCCAATTCATTTTAACTCCCGAAATAATAAATTTGGAATGAGAACTTATATCTTCTATAAGCAATTGTTGTACTTCACTCTTTGATTTAGGATTGGCAAAGGGGAGTTCGCCTATATTCTTTATATTATTTTGACTATTGTTTTCTAAAGCCCATTTTCTTGATTGTCTTTGAGTAGGAAAATAATAATCTTCCAGATCCATTTCAAAATAATCTAATCGATTTGCTAAAGCGTGAGTTAGAGTTGATTTTCCACCACCATTCAAACCAAAAATTGCAATCCCTCGAATCATTCTCATTTCTCCTTGTATTTAATTCTTTATTCTATTTCCACATATTATATATATAGCTATGATGATTATTATAAAAACTAATTGATTCTTTTGCCTAACGTTTTGTCATGTCCCAATAATCTTATATATCATTCTTATATAACTTCATTAAATACTCTGGTTCATCTTCTCCTGGAACTTGAATTGTCTTATAATACTTAAATCCAATTTTCTCATAGGCTCTAATAGCAACCTTGTTCATTGGTTCTGGTCCAATAATACAATAATCGACTTTATTGACTCTAAACACATAATTGGTCAAAAATTCACGTAAAATTAGACTTCCTAATCCTTTGTGAATGAATTCACTTTCTCCTATAAACAAATCCAAGCCCGCTGCTGGTTCACTTGATTGCACATATTGACTGTAATCTGGATAATCATCTATCAAATAGGTTTGTATATAACCAATACTAACATTGTCATATACAATCACATAAGAATGTGTCGGTTGATCACCTCTAACTCTAGGTAAATATTTACTCTCAACTTGTTCATACGAGCTTCCACCTTTGTTATACCACTTCGTTACAAACCCCTCATTTAGCCACTTATATAATAATTCTAAATCATTCGCTTCTAAACACCTAAAAGTTATACTTTTATTCATCTTGAATTATCTCCCAAATCCAGTTAGTAAAATCCACTACTCCTCAATATAACCATGACATGATTATAAAAATCTTATAAGAATTGTAAATACAAATATATTTAAATAAAACTCTAAGTTTTAACTTACTTAAAATAAATTCCATTATCTTATCTAGTGTACAGTTTCATATAACGTTCCCGCAGTTTCCGACGTTCCTTCTTTTTAACGCCTTAGCGGGAAAAGTAGCGCAGTACTTGCCTCGCAAGGACTGTGACATCAGAGTGATTTAGGTAACCGGCGTGTTTAGACGATGGTTAGAACAACACTACTTCTTATACTCGACCAAATATTATTCAATTTTTCTCCCAGCTGCTTTTAGCAATCCAATATATATTAGCTCCCATATTTTCAGAAAGATATTCCCCCCTATTAACATCAATGTAAGAGTAATTGCATACTCACCAAATGTAATTTCACTACCTATCATAATTATATTTATGATCGCAACTACAATTATCATAACATGCATTGCAATAACAAAAGGTTTCATGAATTGATGAAATCGCATATAGCCAAATATTGTTTCATGTATTTTTCTTAGCAAAGTTCCTCCTCATTATTATTCATTCTGACAAAGTTCTAACTTTCATATAACGTTCCCGCGATTCCCGCTGTTCCCTTCTTTTAACACCTTCGCGGAAAAAGTGGCGCGAGTCGTGCCTCGCAAGACTTGTGACATCGGAAGGAATGTAGAAAAATGACGTGTTATCGGATGGATTTTGCTACGTTAATAAAATATGGTAAATCTCTAACTCCAATGATTAATACTGATATGACAATCATGAATATTAAAAGATTTCTTTTATTGGTTTTTATTAAAAAATGTTCTCTTATTTCAGTTTTCAGTAAGTAACTTAGAAGTATTAAGCCAATTAAAATGGTTCCACAATTTCCAATAATTAAATGTAAAAAACTATTAGAAAAATCATTATCTTTTACAAGACTAATAATAAACAGAGGGAAAATATATAAGTTTCGAATAATAATGAAAACGAAATTAAAGCTTCCTAAATACCATCCCCATTTCTTAGTAAAGATTAATCCGATTCCCGAAGATGTATATAATGCGAAATATATCACTGTAAGAGTTAAGTATTTTAATGCTGATAAGGTTGACTCCTTTGCATTTAAAACATTTTTTATCAGTAAAGGTAGACTTAATATGCTTTTCCCATAAAATGAAATGCCTGTTAGAACCATTCCAATTCCTATGATTTTGATTAGGTTATCTTTTGTCATTTTGTCTCCTTTAGTAAAATCTTTTCGATAACGTTCCCGCAGTTTCCGACGTTCCTTCCTTTTGACGCCTTAGCGGGAAAAGTGGCACATGTCCTTGCCTCGCAAGGGCTATGACATCGGAAGGAATGTAGGAAACTGGCGTGTTAGACGATGGATTTGGCTTTTTCTTCTAGCACCTTGTTTATGTTGTATTTCTGTGTAATTGGAATCCTCATCCTTAAATCGTATTCTTGCAATACTAATAATGAAGGTCTTCGTTTTGATGTAATTATAAATTTCTCAAAATGTCCATTGAACATTGATTCCCATTCAATTCCAACAATATCATCCCACTCTATAAATCGATCCGGGAAAAAAATACCATTATCACATATCTCAAATGGCTTTTGTGATTCTATCAATATAACTATTCCAAATATCATAGCTACAATCACTCCAAGATAATTTGAATAATCATTATGTAATTGATATTGTATTTTTCCCTGCCATACCGCTATAAAAATAATGAATGTCCCTCTTATTCTATAATCAAAATCTTGGTTTTTAATTTTAATAATCACATTTTTTCTTACTCTATAATACTTGTTTCTACGATAATTTTGATAAATGTCGTGGAAAATCATTAGTAAAAATAAGACTGTAAATAATATTGTGACTGGATCTCTCAATCTCATCTCCTCCTAACCAAATCTGTTGTCTAACTACATTATTCCCGCCCCTACAACCAACTATTTAATCCCACAAAACCTAAACCTTATTGTTCAATCAACACATACAATAAAATCAAATTGCACGATTCATAACCCTAGTCCTCAAAATGAAACAATCAAAAAACGTCCTTTATAAACCTCTAAAAATTCTGTAAAAATTGATGAATACATATCGTTAGATTCTACACTGATTTATGTAAAAAAATCACAACCAAACATCCTATATGCTTATCTTCTATTATTTTACCATATTATTCAATTGTTAGTACAAAACATGCACTTAACTTTATGCAAAATAAGCCATTTAAATCGAGCAAAGTTTTCCATAGTCTTTTTATTTCCATAAAAATAGGGTACAATCCCCATTATCGCTGAGATTGTACCCTATGTTTCATTTAACTATTTGGGGCTAAATTCTGTATATTCAAGACCTTGAAATGAATTTCACTCTAACAATTATCTTATCTGTTTTCATCTGAATTCTTAATGGCCGCCTGCGCCGCTGCAAGTCTTGCAACTGGAACTCTAAATGGCGAACATGAAACGTAATTAAGCCCTGTCTTATGGCAGAATTCGATGGATTTTGGTTCACCACCATGCTCGCCGCAAATACCTAATTTTATATCTTTATTTGTTTCTCTCCCCAGTTCACAAGCCATTTTCACCAGTTTGCCGACACCCGTTTGATCAATAGATTCAAAAGGATCTTTTTCAAAGACTTCTTTTTTCACATAGTCATCTAAGAATTTGCCGGAGTCATCTCTCGAAAATCCTAATGTCATCTGCGTTAAATCATTTGTTCCAAACGAGAAGAACTCAGCTTCTTTTGCAATTTCATCAGCAATTAAGGCCGCTCTTGGAACTTCAATCATAGTTCCCACTTTAAAGTCAATTTCTTTTCCGTGTTTACTAAAAACCTCTTGAGCAGTTGTTTTCACAAGCGCTTTGAGAATCGTAAACTCTTTGAGATGCCCAACCAAAGGAATCATGATTTCAGGATGAACTTCAAGTCCAAGGTCGTATTTACAGTGAAGTGCAGCTTCAATAATTGCCTTCACCTGCATTTCATAGATTTCAGGGAAAGTAATTGCAAGTCGGCAACCTCTATGTCCCAACATTGGGTTGAATTCGCTTAAGCTCTCTACTTTTGCTTTTAATTCTTCAAAAGGAATTTTTAAATCATCCGAAAGAACTTTAATGTCCTCATCTTTATGAGGTAAAAATTCGTGAAGCGGTGGATCTAATAATCTGATATTAACAGGTCTTGGTGCCATTGCTTTAAAAATACCGATAAAGTCCTCTTTTTGATATGGCAGGAGTTTATCTAGCGCTTTTACTCTGGCATCTTTACTAGAGGCAACAATCATTTCTCTGACATTCAAGATTCTCTCGTCGCTGAAGAACATATGCTCAGTTCTACAAAGGCCAATCCCCTCTGCTCCAAATGATACAGCAGTTTGAGCATCAGTTGGATTATCCGCATTTGTTCTAATGCCCAGCTTTCTATATTCATCAGCCCATTCAAGAACTTTGGCAAAATCACCAGTCAATCCAACTTCCATCGTCTTAACTTCGCCAGCGTAGACCTTTCCTGTATTGCCATCAAGTGAAATATAATCGCCTTCTTTGAAAACTCTTGTTCCAATTCTAAATATTTTGTTTTCTTCATCTACTTTGATTTCGCCGCATCCTGCAACACAGCATTTTCCCATGCCTCTAGCCACAACTGCCGCATGGGAGGTCATTCCGCCTCTAGAGGTCAAAATGCCCTCAGCTTTGACCATTCCTTCGATATCCTCAGGAGAAGTCTCTGTTCTTACCAAAATAGACTTTATATTTTCAGATTTTGCCTTAACCACATCTTCTGAGTGGAAATAAACTCTACCACATGCAGCACCCGGTGATGCTGGAAGACCTTTGGCAAGCATTTCTGCTGTTTCCAGAGATTTGGGCTCAAATGTTGGATGCAGTAATTGATCCAATTGAGAAGGTGCAATTCTTAAAAGTGCTTCTTCTTTGCTGATGAAGCCTTCGTCAACCATGTCAACTGCAACTTTTACAGCTGCATATGCAGTTCTCTTTCCAGTACGAGTTTGAAGCATGTAAAGCTGACCTCTCTCCACTGTAAATTCTATATCCTGCATATCTCTGTAGTGTTTTTCAAGGTTTGAAGATACCTCTAAAAACTGTTCGTAGACCTCAGGTGAAACATCTTTGAGCTCATCAATTTTTTGAGGTGTTCTAATTCCTGCTACAACATCTTCACCTTGAGCATTCATGAGGAACTCACCAAATAGTTTGTTCTCACCTGTAGACGGGTTTCTGGTAAAGGCTACGCCCGTTCCAGAAGTATTGCCCATGTTTCCAAAGACCATAGACTGAATATTGACTGCGGTGCCAAGGCTATGTGCAATCTCATTGTAATTGCGGTAAACAATAGCCCTTTCATTGTTCCATGAGTTAAAGACAGCTTCAATTGCCATCATGAGCTGTTCTTTCGGCTCTTGTGGAAAATCAAATTTCTTTTCTGATTTGACGATTTTCTTGTAGCCGACGATAATTTCTTCTAAATCTTCAGCAGTTAATTCTGTATCCGATTCATAGCCACAAATTTCCTTTTTGCCATCTAGTACTTTGTCAAATTTGTACTTTGGAATTTCAAGTACAACATCACCAAACATCTGGATGAATCTTCTGTAGCAGTCCATCGCAAAACGTCTGTTTTCGGTGAGTTTTGCCAGTCCTTCCACTGACTGGTCGTTAAGACCTAGGTTCAGAACTGTATCCATCATTCCCGGCATGGAAACAACCGCACCAGAACGAACTGATACCAATAGTGGATCAGATGCCTCACCAAGTCTCTTTTGTGTTTTCTCTTCCAGGGCATTTAATTTTTCCTCAATTTGCTTAACAATCTCATCTGAGATTTTCTTGCCATCGACATAATACTGATTACAGGCCTCTGTTGTAATCGTAAAGCCGTCTGGAACTGGAAGTCCAATCTTTTTCATTTCAGCAAGATTAGCCCCTTTTCCGCCAAGCAATGACTTGAGTTCTTTACACCCTTCTTCAAATGCATAGACAAATTTTTTCATTTTATAACCTTCCCTCACAAAGATAAAATTTATGCTCTGTCTCTCATTTGTAGTGGCAGAAAACCAGCTGTATTTTAAAATGAAGTCAAACTCATATTCAAATGACCAGTCCGGTTTGCCACACCCTGCATGTGAGACAAAGTCTATAAAAAATCCATCAGACAATGGATTGATTATTTAAAACCAATGACATTTAAAGAATATTAATTGTTGACTATTTGAGTTTCATGTTTAAACCCGTTATTTCCAGTATAATGCTTGCGGTTTCCTCGATTGCCTTATTGGCAACATTTATAATTGGGCATCCCAACTGTTTATAAACCTTTTCTGCATACTCTAGTTCTTCCAAAATCCTATCGACATTTGCGTATTCCACATCCGACGACAGGCCTAGAGCTTTTAGCCTCTCTGTTCTGATTTCATTTAACTTTTCAGGTGAATTGGTCAGACCGATCAGCTTGTTCTTCGGTACTTGAAATATCTCTTTTGCCACTGGAATTTCAGGTACTAAAGGCACATTCGCCACTTTTACGTTTTTATGTGATAAGTACATACTCAGCGGCGTCTTGGAAGTCCTTGAAATTCCAAGTAAAACCACGTCTGCGTATTTTAAACCCCTGAGGTCTTTTCCATCATCATATTTAACGGCAAACTCAATTGCGGCTACCCTTTCAAAATAATCGTCATCTAGCTTGTACATCGTTCCCGGCTTTCCAACCGGTTCATCTGAAAAGAACTCTGAAAACTGCGTTAAAACAGGCGACAAAATATCGTGATAGATGACATGATGCTGTTCGCATGCAGCTGTTAGCTTAAGCCTCATCTCTTCAAGCACAGTGGTGAAGAGGATGACGGATTTGTGTTTTGATGCCTCCAAAACAATTTCCTGAACGGCGTCGTCATCTCTGACGTAATTGTATTTCTTGACGATGTAATCTTTGTTTAAGAACTGATTCATTGCGGCTTTTGCAACATGTGTTGCCGTCTCGCCTAGAGAATCCGAAACGATAAAGATATAATATCGATTATCCATTTAGCCACCTCCATCTGGTAGATATATACACTGAAATTGAGTTTGTGAAACTTTTGTTAGCAGCAATTTGCCAAAAGCCACAAACTCATTTTAAACAACATAGAAATTGGAGTGGTTAAAATTTAAGACCTTTTGAAATATAAGCAACGAGTTCGTCAATTCTCACACGTTCTTGTTCCATAGTATCTCTGTTTCTTATGGTCACACATTGATCTTCTTCAGATTCAAAGTCATATGTGATGCAGTATGGAGTTCCGATTTCATCATGGCGTCTATATCGTTTGCCGATACTACCCGAATCATCAAAATCCACGTTAAAATGCTCTGAGAGCATAGAAAATACTTTTTCGGCAGAGTCATTGAGCTTTTTAGAAAGTGGGAACACAGCTGCTTTAAACGGTGCTAAAGCAGGGTGGAATTTCATGACGATTCTGCTTGTACCGTCCTCCAGTGCCTCTTCTTCATAAGCATCAATTAAAAATGCCAAGGTTACTCTGTCTGCGCCAAGAGATGGCTCAATACAGTAAGGGACATATTTTTCATTTGTAATTGGATCTTGATAGGACAAGTCAACTTTAGCCTGGTTCATATGCGCTTTTAAATCAAAGTCAGTTCTATCTGCAATTCCCCATAGCTCTCCCCATCCAAATGGGAATAAATACTCAATATCAGTTGTTGCATTGGAGTAGTGAGAGAGTTCCTCAGGGTCATGATCTCTGAATTTAACTTTATCAGGTGTCAGACCAAGTTTTAACAGCCAGTTCATGCAGAACTCTTTCCAGTACGCAAACCATTCTAAATCCTTGCCTGGTTCACAGAAGAATTCAAGCTCCATCTGTTCGAATTCACGCGTTCTAAAAGTAAAGTTCCCCGGTGTGATTTCATTTCTAAAAGATTTCCCTATTTGACCGATTCCAAAAGGCACTTTTTTACGAGAAGCCCTTTGAATCGCTTTGAAATTGACGAAAATACCCTGTGCTGTTTCAGGTCTTAAGAAAATTTCTGTTGATGAATCTTCCACAACCCCTTGAAACGTCTTGAACATTAAATTGAATTGTCTGATATTTGTAAAGTTGTGTTCACCACAGTTTGAGCATTTAATGCCTTCTTCTTCGATGTACTTTTCCATTTTTTCATTGCCCCATGCATCAATTGCCTCTGCATGTTCACCCTTGCTTGCCATGTGCGCCTCGATTAATTGGTCAGCTCTGTAACGGGTCTTACAAGATTTACAATCCATCAACGGGTCATTAAACCCGCCTACGTGACCTGATGCCACCCAAACTTCTGGATTCATGAGAATTGCACTGTCTATTCCAACATTGTAAGGACTTCCTTGAACAAATTTTTTCCACCAAGCCTGTTTTACGTTGTTCTTCAGTTCAACGCCTAAAGGACCGTAATCCCATGTATTTGCAAGGCCACCATAAATATCTGAGCCTGGAAATATAAACCCTCTTGATTTTGAAAGCGATACGATTTTCTCCATTGTAACTTGATTCATACTTAACCTCCTATTAACTTATTCATTTTTGATGATAACACCTATTTTCAATCTATGATTTTGTTGAGTTATTATCTTTGGTATAGCCGTCAATGACTATCCTGAGAACATTCAGCCTCCTGCCTTTTTCATAGTGCCTTAGCAAAAGCTATAAAACAGCAAAATAAAAAATCTTCCATCCCTAGATAACACAAGGGACGAAAGATTAATTCCGCGGTTCCACCCTAGTTGGCATATAGCCCACTTAAGTATGCATAGCTCGAAAGTTCCTTTCACAAATACGCTCCATTGATTTTCACCAGCCATCAATTCTCTGAAAACAGCATATTCACTACTTTTCTTTGTCATAGCAGCAATATTTGAGATGATAATAACATATATTAAAATCTCTGTAAACACTTTTTAAGGAAATATATTTCAGTTTATTTACATTTTAGTATTTTTCAGATTCTTCTTCTTCGAAAATGTCTTCTTCTGCGTCTTCTTCAGCAGGACTAGAGGCAGATGATTGACTTTCTTTTTCCTTTTCCTTAAAGACGGATTTGAGTTCGTCAAATTTATCCTGAGTCATTTCGTTGATGTTTAAAACTTCGCCGTCTTTCTTGACAATTTTGATCTCACAACCTGTTGCCACTGCTGCAACAATCGCCGCAACTGTTGGAATTGTGAAAATAACCGCACCTATAGCGCCTGCCATAATGGGAATATCCACTACGACTTTGCCGGATTTAACAATTGTGATTTGATTGATAAAGCCCTCATTTACCAGTGCTTTCAATTTATCAACAATCTCTTGACCATTCAGTGTTTTACCAGAAGATTGTGACGCGCCAGTCTTCTGTTCTTCAATATGAACAATCGCCTTTAGCAAGTCTCCGTCGTACAATTCAAGAACTTCTTTTGCCTCTTTATAAGTGACACCTGTTCTATTAATCACTTCATCTACCATTTCCAACGTAATTCTCATAGTACTCACTCCAATCTGCAATAAGTTAATTTCTATACTTATTATACCATTGTCATAAAATGAATACACGAATATATCCTATTTTTATCTAAGTTCTAACCAAATTCTTATGAGGCAATATCTGACTCAGTCTTCATAGCATCTCTATAAAAGCCTTTGAATTAATGGCTGACATCTCCGTATGGTACATCAGATAGGTCTCCATCATAGGAAGGAGTTTGTTGATGTATTTATCATGAAATTTCGTTTTCAAAATAACCCGAATGTCCTTTACCAGAAGATACCTGAGAATCTGAATAAATGTCAAATTCAGCTTATAGCTGGTATTCTGATCGCCTGCACAATGACGATGAATGAGTCCACCCTCTTCTACGGCAAAAACATAATCATCTAATGTCTCCCCGCATTTCATGCACTTATCCGTTAGATTGGGCATGTGTCCTGTGAATTTAGAGAGCTTAACCAAATAAGCCAACTGGAGCAGTTTATAATCCCTTGTCTGCTTAGACAGGATATCGGCAATTTCCACAATCAACGTGTAGTGTTCTGGTTCAATGACATTTTTATGAGTTGTATGATGACAGACTTCAAATATATAACTCCCATATGCAAACGCTTCCAGCGATTCTGTGATTCTAAAGTTTGACTCATGAATCGTACAGGAAACCAGCTTCATCATCTTACCTGAGGTGTTAATCATAAACAGCCCAAATACAAAGGGTTTAGAACAGGCAGAAAGTGGTGATCGGCTACTCTTGGCGCCGTTTGCAACGACTTCTATCTTCCCTGCTTTACGGGTTAAAATCGTCAAGAATATATCGTTGTTGGTGGATTTTGACGTACGAAGCACAATGCCGTCTGTTTCCAAGAACATGTGAACACCTCTGTGCGCTAATTCGGCTTACGCTGCTAAATTAGCCATCATAATAGTTGCCAGGGTAAAATATATTGTCAAACCAGTTAAGTCGATTGTCGTTGTAATAAACGGTGCAGATGCGACAGCTGGATCTATGCCCAGTTTCTTAAAGACCAAAGGAACAATTGTTCCAATCGTTGCCGCAGTTATCATGTTGGCCCACATGGAAATCCCCACAATAATAGCAATGTGGTATTCAGCATGCATCACCAGTGCCGCTCCTGCAACAATCAAAGAACATAAGACCCCAACCAAGAGGCCCACAGAAATTTCGTGAATTAAGGTCTTGAAGATGCCCACCCCTTCAATTGCATGTGTGGCTATATTTCTAACGGTGATGGTGGAACTCTGTGTTCCGACGTTCCCTCCCATCCCTGCTAAAAGGGGCATAAACATAGCAAGTGTTGCATTAGCACTAATGGTATTTTGAAAAGAAGCAAGGACACTAGCGGACATGAGACCACCAAAAATTGTGATGATTAGCCACGGCAACCTAGACTTAACAGAGTTTTTTACCCGGTCTAACAGGGTGTCGTCGTTTTCATAGATTTCATCTTCATTTGTACCTGCAAATCTAAAGATATCCTCTGTTGCCTCTTCTTCAATGACGTCTAAGATGTCATCAACTGTGATGATTCCAAGAAGTGTATTCTGATCATCCACGACGGGAACTGCCAAGAGACCGTATTTAGTCACGAGTTTTGCAACTTCTTCCTGGTCATCTTTGATATTAACCGTAATGAGGTTTTCATTCATAATGCTGTCAACCGAACGGTTAGGCGGTGAAATAATGAGCTGTCTGAGCGAGATGACCCCCACGAGGCGATCTAAATCATCGGTGACATAAACATAGTAAATGGTTTCCGCATCCGGTGCAATGGCACGGAGCGTCTCGATTGCATAGTAGATGCTGTAATCCTTCTTAATGGAAACGAAGTCCTTGGTCATGATACCACCAGCGGTATCTTCCTCATAGACTAGGAGTTCCTTGACATCTTCCGCATCTTCATAGTCCAAAAAAGCAATGATTTCCTTTTGTCTGCTCTCTGGGAGTTCGATGAGCTTGTCAACGATGTCATCCTGACTCATTAAGTCGAGCAGTGTGACTTTTTTTTCGTAAGAGAGTGCTTTGATTAAACTGCTGAAGTCCTCTGGATTAATTTGTTCAAGTACTTCTGTTGCCTTTTCATCAGACAGCAGACCAAATACTTGAGTTTGTTCATCAACTTCCAGATTTTCTAGAACCTCAGCGATGTCGGCGGCGTGCATGTTCTCCAGATAATTGTGTAATTCAATATCTTTTTTCTGTTCTAAAAGATGTTCTATCTTGTCTAAATACTCGTAAAACATTAAAAGTCCCATACGCACCTCCTGTGATTTATTATTTATAACGTAATTAAAGGTAAGTTTAGCAAACTTACCTTAAAATAAACATATTTTAATAGACTTATCCTTGCCTTATGATTGCTCTTTATATCCAAGATTTTTCAATATGCCCTGATTGTCTCTCCAACCTTCTCTTACTTTAACCCAGACTTGTAAATTCACTTTCATATCAAGCAGTCTTTCGATATCCTGTCTGGCACTCTTGCCAATGCCCTTTAGCTTTCGGCCTTCTTTTCCGATGATGATGCCTTTATGAGATTTCTTTTCACAGATAATATCTGCTTCAATATCACATATTGGCTTGTCTTCACGGAACTTCATAGACTGAACTTCCACAGCTACACCATGCGGGATCTCGTCATCAATATACTTTAGAACTTTCTCTCTGATAATTTCAGAGACAATGGTTCTCTCTGTTTGATCTGTCAGAAAATCTTCTGGGTAATAAGGAGGGCCTTCTGGTAAATCCGCTTTGATGGCCTTGATGAGATCTTCAATCCCCTTGCCGCCAATAGCAGATAGACCCACAATCGTTTTGATGAATTCAAACGCCGAATAGGTCTCGTAAATAGACTTGAATTCGTCTGGAGTGAGCAAGTCCACTTTGTTGATAACCAATATGACTTCAGCCTTGGCTTCGTTTATAAAATCCAACAAGTACTGATCGCCTGGGCCAATTTTTAGAGAATTGTCCACCATGAGAATGACCACATCTACATTTTGAATAGCGCCTTTTGCACTGCTCACCATAAAATCACCTAATTTACTCTTAGGTTTATGGATACCTGGCGTATCAACAAAGATGATTTGAGTTTCCTCATCGTTGTACATTGCTGTTATTTTATGACGTGTTGTCTGAGGCTTATCAGACATAATGGCGATTTTTTCACCAATTATATTGTTGAGAAGTGTAGACTTACCTACATTTGGCCTTCCAATAATGGTGACAAAACCCGATTTAAAGGACATGCATACCTCCTTGATTATTTTATATCAATTGATGTAAACGATTTAGGCAATAAATCGTCAATTTTATAGACTTCATAATCATAATCCTTTGCAACTATGATGTCAATATCTTTTCCAAATTCAACGATAACTTGTCTACAAATCCCACAAGGATATGTGAAATCCTTGCTTGAAGACACAACAGCTATCGCTTTAAACCTTCTGTGACCTTCTGAAATTGCCTTAAAAATCGCTGTTCTCTCCGCACAGTTGGTTGCTCCAAAAGATGCGATTTCTATATTGCAACCTGTGAATACCTCTCCCGATTCCGTTAGCAAAGCCGCACCAACTTTAAAATCCGAATAAGGCACATATGCCTTTTCTAACGCTTCATATGCTTTTTCTATCAGTTCTTTATATTCCATAGATTCACCTCTTCTATTGATAAGTAGCCCTGCCTGAGGTTTCCATAATTTGAAACCAAGTCTTGCCGGGATTGAGCTTTATTTCTTTCCCATCTTCTGTGTAGAATTTAGTTCTAGAGCGCTCATCCGCTTTTTCCCACTTAATTGGAATTGTCTTGCCACCAGTGAAATAATCCCCCGTGCCGCTTCCAACCAACGTCACTTGTAGTCTCCCCTCAGAGTCAATGACTTTTGTCTTGGCATATTGAACCACTATATTGCTGCAAGTAAGTTGTATACCTGAATTTTCGTCATTGTGAGCTCCATTATTAGTATATCTGTAATACAAGTGATCTTCATTGTTATATTTATACGAAGTGGTATATCCCACTTTGTCGGTTTTAGTCGGTTCTTTGTAGACACAAGAAATTTCAGTTGCAACTTCACCGTCTGGCTCTGTAAAAACTTCATAAAAAGGCATAAAACTAAACGTTCCCGACTCATTGTACTTTCTACCAGCAGCGTCTTTTAAAAGGACCTCTGCCGAAGTGTACATATTATGAGGAATTTTCTTATGCTTTTCACGCCAAAAAGCGCCGCTGACAAGGCCATCAATATCTGCCATTTTATAAGTTTTAATTTTAGCAAGCGCATCCATAGAACCACCCACATGGACATAGTAAGGATCATATTCCAAGGCCTTTAGCAGAAAATACGGTCTCGAACTTCTCACAGGCCCAATATGCTCTGGCCTATTTTCATAAAAGACTGCCATATACCTTGTAATTCTGCCTTCAGCGAGAAATTCATAGACCACATCAGCCTCTTCAAGTGCAGCTTGTGGCCTAGCTGAATACTGGTTGTCAAGCATGACGACAATTGGTCGATTCGATTCAAGTGTTTCTTCCATGGGAAGTCCAGTCAATTTATTGATTACTTTGCCTTCCATATCTATAGCACCATCAGCTGGATCATCTGCTTGAGCCGTGTCATCAGCAGGTTTTGGGACGACAATAGTGACTGTATTTTCACTTAAATCCGCCGGGGGCACTTCTTCTTTTTTCTGGCAGCCCACTGCGGCAATTAACGTCAGTACAATCATGTATGTTGCCAAGCATCTTCTGAATTTCATTACTAGCCTCCAATATTGTGTATTTCTCCCTATTTGAAAAGTTGAATCCTCTTAAAAACGATTTTCTCTCGTTCTCTCATCTCCGCTTTTTCTGTATCGTCCATGTGATCGTATCCCAAGAGGTGAAAGATACTGTGCACAGCCAAGTATAGGATTTCCCTCTCAAAGCTATGGTCAAACGCCTCCGCTTGCTCTTTTGCCTTTTCCAGCGAAATGACAATGTCTCCTAAATAGGCATAGTCATCGTCAAGTCCATTTGTTTTGATGGATTCATACTGAGGAAAAGAGAGTACGTCTGTCTCAGAGTCTTTATTTCTAAACTCTCTATTTAGTTCTTTAATGCGTTGATTGTCCACAAACAGAAGGCTTATTTCACCTTCGTTTTCAATTCCCTCCTCGTCAAGTGCCACTGCAATAACTTCCTCAATTTGACTTTCAAGTGATGGGTCATACTGAAAGTCTGTTTCATTTATGATCTCTATGGTCATCTTCATTGACATCTTCCTCTTCGTCATTTTTTTGCGGTTCATCAAAGGAGTCCTTCGAAATAGCGGAAATATCCACCTCAGGGTAGACAATTCTCTCATGGAAAATGCCACCTAAAACTTTGACAAACGATTTTTTTATTTGTTCGAGTTCTTTCATCGTGATGTTTGAATTGCTAAGTTGTTCTTCATTGATCTTTTGAGAGACAATTTTATCAACCAAGTCACCAATTGCAGCTTTTGTAGGTGATTCCAGCGTTCTTACAGCAGCTTCAACTGAGTCTGCCAACATGACGATTACCGCCTCTTTTCGAACGGGCTTCGGCCCGTGATATAGAAATTTGGTCACATCGACCTCGGGATTTTTCGTCTTTTCCTGATGATAGAAGTACTTAATTAAAGACGTTCCATGATGCTCTCTTATAATTTGAAGAATTTCCTCTGGCAGTTTGTTCTTTTCAGCTAATTCCACACCAAAAATCGTGTGATTTCTGATGATGTTGGCGCTCATTTGAGGCGGGAGCTTATCATGGGGGTTTTCACTACCCACTTGATTTTCTTTAAAGTAGTATGGTCGCTCGAGTTTGCCAATATCGTGATAAAATGATCCGACTCTTGCAAGCATGCTGTTTGCCCCAATGTCATGTGCTGCCGTCTCGGCTAGGTTCCCCACTAATATGCTATGGTGATATGTCCCTGGCGCTTCGACCAAAAGTCGCTTTAACAGTTCCCTGTTCGGATTTGAAAGTTCCAACAATTTAAACGGCGTTAAAATCTGGAAGATAGATTCAAAAAACGGCATGATGCCAAGGGTGATTATGGATGAAATAATCCCATTTAAAAGGATCATAAAAATATTCATAAGAAAGGCTTCATCCACTGTTTTATAAATCAGTGCATCTGCCACTGTAAAGAACCCCATGACGATGGAGACATAAAATCCAATCATCATGATTTGCGATCGAAGTTTGACATTTCTGAGGAATAGGCTCACAACAAGCAGACTCAGAAAATACATAAGCACAACGGGCAACGGCAAATGCAACCAAATACTCAAGAGTACAATTAAGGTAGTCCCGTAAAATTTAACGAGGTTGCGCGTGAGCAAAATCCCCACTAGCATGGCGAACACAGGTATTGGAATCAAATAGATTGAAACCGCTGAAAAGACTTTTGCTGTTGCAAATGTCAAGACATACATGAGCATTAAAATTACATACTCACGCGACTTATCCAGTACATGTCTTTCAAAGAAAATCAGGTACAGATGGTTAATTGTCCAGATAATGATGAGCAGACTAAATATCCCAAACACGATGAAGAAGTGATCTTTTCCTGATTCAATCATCATGTTTCCATCTTTTAATACCGCCAGCTTGTCATCTGTAATTCTACTCCCCTTGGCGACGAGTAAAGTTCCCGTCGGGTAGACAACTTCGTCTACTTTACTTTGCTCTGCCAGTATTTTTGCATCTGTCTTTTCCTGATCCACAAATTTGTTGATTTTTAATGATCCCTTTATAAACTGAAGTAAAATCACTTTATCGTTCTCGCCAATATCGGAAATACCGCTGACAAAGGCCTCTATGTTTTGATTTACAGATTCAATTTCAGAGACACTTATACCACTTGACATGTTCTCCTGTGTGATATCCATGGCGTAGTTTTTAATGAGCGTGATGCGCTCCACAGACATGGTTGAAATCGCCTGTAGCGTTTTTTCATCAAATCCATATGGATTTTTATTTTCGATTCCAGCATAAACCCGTTTCAGAAGTTCCGAGTCATTTGCATAAGTCTCCTTGAGCTCAAGAAGTCTGCCAAAAAAGTCATTCAATCCTTTTTTTGCCTCGACCTGTTTTGAAAAGTCGATGGTCATGATGGGTTCAACTTCCTGGGCCACCTTATCTTTTAATGCCTGTGTAGCGGTACTGTCAATCACTTCTTTTGTCAAGTAGATATCAGTCTGAGCGATGTCGCCAACTGAATAGTCATAGATGCCGTTAAAGACAGATTTGTTAAATAGAAAGAAGACGATGATGAAACTCAATATCATGACACCCAAGTTGATAATCATGGTTCTGTTCTTTATGCGAATCCTCGTCTTGCGCCTCAGCTTATCCATTTATACCTCCGAAGGATTTCGATCAGTTACCCAACTTGTTTTTTCGAGTCAAGTTTTTATTTTTCTGGTTCATCATTTTCTTTTCATCAATAAACTTTTGCTTTTTTTCATAACTATCGTAGCTGGCAATAATTTTCTTAACCAACTCATGTCTGACGACATCTCTCTCTGTAAGAAACATAAATTTGATGCCATCGACATTTTTGAGGACATCAACCGCATTGACCAATCCCGATTTCTTGCCTGATGGCAGGTCAATTTGTGTCACGTCGCCATTGACGATTACCTTAGATCCAAAACCGAATCGAGTGAGAAACATCTTCATCTGTTCCTTCGTGGTATTTTGAGCTTCATCCAAAATAATAAAGGAATTATCCAGTGTTCGGCCTCTCATATAAGCCAGCGGCGCAACCTCAATGAGACCTCTTTCCTTATAGCTGTTGTAAGTATCCGCACCTAAGATGTCATAGAGAGCATCATAGAGTGGCCTGAGATATGGATCGACTTTCATCTGCAAGTCTCCAGGTAAAAAGCCCAAGCTCTCCCCAGCTTCAACTGCAGGTCTTGTAATGATAATTCGGCTGACTTCGTTGTTTTTAAATGCTCTAACAGCCATCGCCACTGCAAGGTATGTCTTACCTGTTCCTGCTGGGCCGATGCCAAATGTCACGGCATTTTGTTGAATCGCGCGAATATAATGGCTTTGACCAATGGTTTTGGGCTTGATATACTTTCCCTTGGAAGTTACACAGATAAAAGATTTATTCAGATTTTCCAACTGATTGCTATCGCCGACATTGACTGATTGAATGACATAGTTGACACGTTGTCTATCAAGGGGTTCTCCCGATTGAATGGTCTTAATCAAACTATTGATGACTTCTTCTACTTGATCGATCTGTTTCTCTTCACCTTTTAGGATAATCTCCCCATCGCGTGAAGAGATGCTAACATCATAATTTTTCTCTATTATTTTAACATTCTCATCTAAATTTCCAAATAAAAGATGCAATGCACTAAAATCGTTTAATACAATTCTTCTGATTGAAACTTCTGGCATATAACCTCCTTAAAATGTCACTTATATTATTTTATCATAAATAGAACGATTTCTTAAAATTTTATTTGATTGTGAATCTATTTTAACCTTAGTCTCTCCTGTTCATAACAAGTACATCCCCAGATTTTATAACCGTATCGCCTACTGGAATAACAACTCGTCCCTTGCGTCTGATGTGGACGATCAGCATGGCGGGGTCTTTTACAAGGTCTTTGACTTTATGATCTCGCCACTCATGAGTTGCCCCCACAGTGGTTTCATACAAGGCAATCCCATCTATTTTACGTGGCGATTTCGCACTTAAAATCAAGGTGTCTTCTACTTCAAGTTTAATATTGCCCCTAGGGATAAGTTCTTCCCTATTTCTGAGGATTAAGACCAGAATGGTATCTGGAGGCAACAGGATTTCTCTGATATATTTTCCCGCCCATTGATGTGTCTCATTGATGGTGAATTCAATAAATTCAATGGGCACTTCATCACTGTAGTCCGTGAAGGTTTTCATGACATCTTCATGAGCATCTATCATATTGAGCTTTCTTGCAATAAATGGAATCAGAGAACCCTGAAAGAGAATTGAAAACAACACAATTTGGAAGACGATGTGGAAGATATCGTTACTGGTGTAAGCGGGGCTGATTGTGGCAGTTACAGCAAATACAATAGATGCAGCGCCTCTAAGCCCTGACCAAGATACCAGTAATTTTTGCGACAGTTCACATCCAAAGGGGGAAAGAATTGCAAAAATGGTCACTGGCCTTGCCACAAAAGTCAAAAACAACGCTATGGCAATGGCAGGAGCCAGAATAGTTAGCATTTGAGATGGGTAGGACAGCAATCCCAGTAGGAAAAATAGGAACATCTGCATGAGGCCAGTGATGCCGTCGAAGAAGTTTACAAGGGCCTTCTTTCCCTGAATCCTCTTGTTGCCCATCATCACCCCTACAATATAAACACTCAGATAGCCGTTGCCGCCAAACTGAACAGGCAGCGCAAACGCAGTAAGGGCTATTGCCACCATGAAAATTGCTGTATACCCAGACTCCTTAAACTCAAATCGCTTGTAAATCCACAGAGCCAAATAAGCAATGCCAATTCCAAAGATGACACCATAAAAAATTTGTGCAAAGACGAGTCCAAAGAGGTTTATCTGTGTTTCCTGCCCTCCCATTAAAGTGAGAATAATAACAGTGAGCATGTAAGCACAGGGGTCATTACTGCCGCTCTCAACTTCAAGCATGGATGCCGTATTGTATTTTAAGTTGAGTTTTTTTGAACGCAAAATTGAAAACACGGAGGCCGCATCTGTGGAACTGAGAACAGAACCAATCAAAAAGCTCTCAAATAGTGGAAATCTTAAAACAAAATGGCAAAATAATCCAACAAGAGCTGCTGTCATAAGCACTCCCAGCGTTGACAGCAAAACTGATTTTACAAGTATCGGGCGGGCCTGACTCAATTTTGTTCCAAATCCACCATAGAACATGATAAAAATCAGTGCAATGGAACAGAGTTCTTCTGCCATGAAGAAGTTGTCAAATGGTATTTTCAAAAGACCGTCGGAACCAAAGAACATGCCAAGCACGATGAAGGCCAAAAGCATGGGAATCCCAAGTTTATTTGAAACTCTGTTGAGGACGAGACAAGAGATAATAATCAATGCCGTCAATAATAAATTTGTTGTCATATTCTCCTCCAATACTTATGGTGCTTTCATTTTACCACATGTTCTTGAAGATACCAATAACTTGAAAAGCCATGATTTGTAAAATTAAATTTCAAAAGAATTGTCACTCACCCCTGCCTTTCAATCGGTCGTTTTATGACATTCATTATATAAATAACAAAAAAATATATTATTTTCCATATACTTTTTTTGGATATATTTATATAATATTTATGTACAAAGTGTTTGAACATTATACTTATTCAGCGTACTAATCTTACTATTGGGGGATATATTATGTTTAAAAAGGATTCGAAGCAGCTCTTTATTGATTTTTTACCTTATTTGGGGCAAGTTATGCAAAAAGATATCATGGCTTCTGTTGTTGACCACCATAAATTTTTGGCCTATGTACCAGGCAAAACAATAGATGTTAAAGCACATTTGGGTGATCCAATTCCAAAAGATGACCCACTCAATGTCACTTTAAAAACGGGACAGATTATAAGCGCTGTTGTTCCCAAAGAGGTTTATGGCATTCCCTTTAGAGCTGTTACCTATCCAATTAAAGACGTTAAAGGCAATATCATCGGAGCTGTGGGCATTGCGGAAAGTCTTGCAAAGGAACAGCAGATTTCAGATGCGCTGACCCAAGTCGTAGACGGAATTGATTCGTCCAATTCAAAGATTAAGGCCATTACTGGCGACATTAACCAGATATCCGATATGCTACAAGGCATTACAAGTTCAGTGGAAGAAATCAATGCCAACTCATCTAGCGTCACAGAGAGCTCAATGAAAATCACTGAAATGACGGAATCTGTCAATTTGTTGAGCAACACTGTGAGAACACAAGCTGGCGTGGGCATTCAATCTATTGGCGATATCAAACAGACCATTTCAGAAGTTTCGGGTGAAATCACCTCTATTAAATCGCAAATTGAGCACCTAGATCAGTCTATCATTCAGATGCAGAAATTGGTACAATTGATCAATGCCATTGCAGAACAGACCAATCTATTAGCGCTAAATGCTTCTATTGAGGCAGCAAGAGCCGGGGAGCACGGTAGAGGGTTCAGTGTTGTTGCCGATGAAGTGGGAAAATTGGCAATTCAGTCTCAGGAGTCAGTGAAGGAAATTACTGGTGTTATCTATGGGATTCAATCAGAAATCAAAGACGTGGTTCTTAGGGTCAATGAAACCGCTCAAAAGACAGAAACTAAGCAAGATCGTGTGGAAGAGGCTGTTAAGACGATTGATTTAATTTTAGGAAGTGTCAACAAAGTCGATGAGAGCATTTCAGAAGTGTCACATCATATTGAACAGCAGACAATTAACTCAAAAGAACTTGGAACTGCCATCGAGTCAGTCTCCCATTTGGTAGAAGATGTGGCTTCCAAGAGCAATTCCATCTATAAGAAAATTGAATCACATGTGGAAGAACTAGATGTTTTTGAAGAAAAGATAAAATCAAATATCTCTAAGGTTTTAGAGTAACAATAACTATGAGTGTAAAATTTATGAGTAAAAAAATTAAAGAACGTCGGACACCAAGTCCTCCGTTCTTTTTTCATAATGCAAATACAATTGCACTAATTAAAAGCACTCTCTAATAGAGAGTGCTTCTTAATCAACTGTTAAAATAACAGGACCTATTTTGATAAAGATTTCTTGACAACATCAGCTACTAGCTTGTTGTCCGCTTTACCTTTTGTAGATTCTGAAACGATGCCCATGACTTTTCCCATATCTTTCATCGTGGTTGCGCCAACTTTTTCAATTGCCGCTTTTACGATTTCAACAACTTCCTCTTCTGTCAATTGTTCAGGCAGATATGCCATCAGGATATCAATCTCATTCTTAGTCATTTCAACTAAGTCTTCACGGCCACCTTTGGAAAATTCCTCAATAGCCCCTCTCTTCTGCTTGACTTGCTTTGCAATGATTTCAAGGACATCTTCATCAGTCAATTCACGTCTTTCATCGACTTCAATTTGCTTTACAGCAGATCGAACCAGTGTAACGACGGATTTTCTGAGCTTGTCTTTTTCTCGCATAGCGACTTTCAAGTCATCAGTCAGCTTATCTTTTAGTGACATACTTTCACCCTTTCAATTAAGCTTGACGTCTTTTTTTCTTTCTAGCTGCTTCAGATTTTTTCTTACGTCTTACACTAGGCTTTTCGTAATGTCTTCTCTTCTTGATCTCAGCCATTACGCCAGCTTTTGAAGTTTCTCTTTTAAATCTCTTTAAAGCACTATCAATGCTTTCATTTTCTCCTACTTTGATGCCAGACATTCACATTCCCTCCCTCCGTTAATAGATTCTTAAATAGTACAGAGGAATGTACCTAGAACATACTTCGTAATTATACACTAAATAGGGGTTAAATGCAACACATTTTTACTGTATTTTTAACCCGGCGGCCATTGTAAAGGTCTCCCTCCAACCAAGTGATAATGAAGATGTAAAACACTCTGTCCTCCGTCTTCTCCAACATTTGTAAGCAAACGATAACCGCTCTTATCAACATTTAACGTCTTGGCGATTTTGGATGCAACTAGATGGATATGACCAATCAATGACTTGTGCCTCTCTTCAAGATGCTCGACTGAAACAATATGTTCTTTTGGAACTACGAGAACATGGACAGGGGCACTCGGATTGATGTCGTTAAAAGCATATACCAACTCATCTTCATAAACTTTAGACGATGGTATTTCACCGTTTATTATCTTACAAAATATACAATCCACTATAACACCTCCTCTCAATGGTCTGTTTTGTTATTCACTCAATTAATTATATCAAAATTTACTGTGACTCTCAAAATATATTTACAGAAAATGAAAAGAAATTTATGCCTTAATCATTACTTGCTATTTGTGAACCAATCAGTTCTTGACCAAGCAACTGTTCCACATGAACAGACACGATTTTTTTTGCAAGTTTTTCCTGTAGATTCCCTGGAAACTTAACTTTCATGTAGTTTGTGGTATGCCCTACCCAAAAGCCTTCTTTAAATTCTTCGATTAGCACTTCCAGCGTCTTTCCCATATAGCTTTGGTTGTACTTTTCCGTCAGTTGTTCACCGAGCGCAATCAACCTTTCACTTCTCAATTTCTTCAGCTCTCCTGAAACTTGATTCTCCATTTTTGCAGCTGGCGTTCCCTGTCGCTTAGAGAATTTAAAGACGTGTATCTCACTAAAATTGACTTTTTCGACAAAGTCATACGTCTCTTCAAACTCTCTATCCGTTTCATCGGGGAAACCCACAATTACATCTGTGGTAATCGCTGGTGCAGGATAAATTTCTCTCAGTGCGCAAACGGCACGGTAGTATTCCTCTGAGGTGTACTTCCGATTCATTCGCTTCAATACTGTATCTGACCCGCTCTGCATGGAAAGATGAAAATGGTCACAGACTTTATTGAGCGCTTTTAATCGACGCACAAAATCTTCGTCAATCAACCTTGGCTCAATTGAACCAAGACGAATGCGAACCACACCTTCCACAGCCTCTATTGCCTCTATGAGATCAATGAGTTTGTAACGATCAAAATCCAGCCCATATGATCCAATGTGTATCCCTGTGAGCACGAATTCACGATATCCCTGTTCAACAAGATTCTCAATTTCTCCGATAATGTTTTCAGGCGCTCTGCTGCGCACCCTTCCCCTCGCATAAGGAATGATGCAATATGAGCAAAATTGATTACATCCCTCTTGTATTTTTATAAAAGCCCTTGTATGCTCTTTTATGTGCTTGACGCTCATTTCTTCAAAGGCATTTATGGCCATAATATCCTTTACCACGATATAGGGTCTTGGCGTTTCATTGTTTTGATAGTCGTGGATATATTCAAGGATGCCACTCCGGGCATCTGTCCCAATGACGATGTCAACATCCTCAATCTCAGCCACTTCATCAGGCGATATCTGGGCATAACAACCCACCACAACCACTGTGGCGTCAGGGTTGTTTTTCTTTGCTCGTCGAATCATCTGTCTAGATTTCTTATCGCCGACATTGGTGACTGTACAGGTGTTTATGACGTATATATTCGCAAAATCATCAAATTCTGCAATTTCATATCGATTGTTATAAAACAGGTCCATAAGGGCATCTGTTTCATATTGGTTGGTTTTGCAACCGAGTGTAAAAAAAGATACGATTTTTTGTTGCTTTTTTTTATTTTTTTCTTCTATTATATTATTAGACATTGAACTATCCCTTTCCTCATTGTTACAATGTATCATTTTAGCATAGTATTTTTAGTGTGTATATATAAATGCATAAATTTAACAATCAATTATCTAATTTTAAATAGGGGGTCAATCCCCCTATTATTTCTTTCTTATTACAATTTCACCATCTCTTATAAAAACTTCAACCGACCTATCTTCTCTTGTTGTTCCAAGCTCATCAATCATTGCTCTTGTTAGACTTAATTTATAAGTTTCAGCGTTTTTGCTTGAATTTCCTCCAACGCCACTGATTATTATTTGTCTATCTTTTTTGCTCTTATACCAGCTGTCATTTGTGTATATATAATCCTCGTTGTTCGAAAGAGTGACGTGTAATCCCTCTTCTGTAGGTTCAACCGCTCTTATTATTAGCTCTTCTTCGGTATAACTACAATGCTTTGCATTTATTTCTATTATGCTTTTGCGTTGATCCTGATCTAGTTTATTGATTCCATGTATCAAATTTTTAGAGTAGATTTCTTCCCTTAGTTCTTTTCGCAACATTGGGGGCAGAGGAATTTGATACTGTACCTCTGTAAGAGATATTTCTCCATCCTCATACAATTTAATCAACCCATGTAACGGGGGTGTATAATTCCCCGTTACAATTTGTTCAAGCAGTCTTTTGCTCTCTGCGTTCATCTTATTTCCTCCCGTTATAATTCGTTTGATTCTGATACATAATCTATAACATATTGCTCTGCATCTTCTTGCGATCCTACAAACCATGGGCAACCATTTGCTTCGCCTATTAAGTAAGTTTCTCCATCTGTATACAGTGCGACTTCACACATACAAAATGCTTCTGTTGCTCCTTCTAATATGTAGTTTTCTGTAATTTTGAATTCCTTCAACTCGCTCATTAATGTTTCTTTTAAATTTGTCATCTCAGTGACCTCCTTTTATTTTAGTTGTTTTCCTTAACCTCTTGTCTATATTTTATACTATTCGTACCGAATAGTCAATGCCTTTTCTGAATCTTTTTTAACAAAATAAAAAAGCCCCCTAAGGGGCTATTCTTGGCTGTTGTTAAGTTTTCCATCATCCAGATAATCCTTTGCGGCCTTGTAGAGAATTTTTACTATTTTTCTCATGGTCTGTTCTGGAATCAGAATCGTTATCCGCTTTGGCAGATACTTGTATGCGTTTTTTATTACCCATTCTTCTTGCTCTTTGCCGCTCTTTAAAACAGCATCTTTCGCTTGGGATTTAGCCAGCAACATCAATTGGTAGATTTTTTGTTTCGCATTTTGCCAGTCTAATAACGCATAGATGACAGCTGCCAGAATTACCGCTATAACAAACCTATAATCAAATATTAACGCTTTCATCATTTCCCCTCTTTCTCTTGTCTAAATTCTTCTCTAATCTTTTCCACTGCCTTTTGGACTATAAGAAACACTGCCCAAGCTGGCATCGAGTTATTAATATTGGCAAGCCAATACTCATAATCCTCTATGAATTGTTCATCTCTTGCATATTCAATGCCTCCCAGTTTCCATGGGGTTTCCATTGATTTTGATGTTTCTTTTCCAGCTGAGTGGACATAGGCCTCAATATCCGCCACAAAATCTGTCCATGCATTCCTACCAAGTATCACCCTTGGACAATATTTTCCAGACCAGTCTTGATGCTTATAAACTTTAAACTGTGGATAGGTCAAGATCAATGCCGCATTTAACTTTTTGGCATTTTCTTCTGCTTTTAGAATCATACCGTTCTCACAGATTTCAACTGCAATCGTTCGTCTGTTGCCATCTCCCTTCCCATCACCTGCGTGGTAGGCAATTTCATTTATTGGAAGAGCTTGCGTAATAGAGTCGGCATCAACAAACAAATGTGCGCCAATGTAAGTTTCGTCAGCATTTTCAACTGTTTGAAAATATTTTGCATGCATTTCATCATCTGCCGTTGGCGATTCATTGGCTGTGTTGTGGTTCGTAATGCCCAGTGCACTGTTTAGGTCAAGTGGTATCAATGTTCTGACGTTGTTTTTCCCGCTTGGTGTGATGATGCGTTTTTTGACAGGTATCCCGTCTATTAAGTCATCCTCAATAATTCCATTTACAATTGTCAATTTTTTTATCATTTTTTCCCTCCTATGGTGTCGGCCATTCTGATGCGATGTCCATTAACTCCTTTATTGCGCCGTTTCCTCCAAGTGCCTTGTACTCCGCATACAGACTGTGTAAATTTTCTCTTGCATATAAAGGAAGCACCTTTCGATCTGAGTAGTGATTATATATTTCAATAATCTCAGACCGTAAAAGTGCTTTCATACCGTTTCGAATTGCTTCGTTGTCGTTTTTCGTGGTTTCATGCTGGCATTTTATGTGCTGTATAGTTTTTCCCATTAGTGCCAATACTGCGGCAAATACCGCTTCAATCCAATATTTTATTATAAAGTCTTTCATTTTCCCATTCCATGCCCCTTTACTCATATTTTGTGCTTGTGTTTGTTTTTATCTGCGTTATTTTGCTAATATAATCTGCCAGTCTTCCTTTGCCAACCCGTCCGCCAGAGTCAACCGTGAAATTTGTATAATATCCGTCATGACCAAATTGATGTTCTACTTCTGTTACTTCCCCAAGTTCTTCTTCTCCATTATCTTTAATTGTTGCTACATCTCCAACCATCAAAAACGGGGTGAATTTTGATGTGAAACTTTCTATTTTTCCAACATAGGCCAATCTTTCAGCAACTTCTTTTGCATATTGTTCTGCCTTCTGCAACTCTGTTCCATCTGGTACATTTACGTATAATGTTTTATTGGATTGCAAGTTCCATGAGGAAAACGTCTCAACCGCCTTAAAGACTTTTATAGAATAATCTCCCGTATGGACGCAAACCTTTCTATAAACATCTGCATCATCTCTGGTTATGCCTCTGCTAAATATATCTTTGTCTCTACTAAACTCAAAATTTCCCTTGGTTGTAAATCCTCCATAGTTTTTACTTCCTATCACAATTGTTCCATCTGTCAGCTCTTCAATTTTCCAGTCAATCAAGTTTTTTAATATATCCTGTATCGCCTCTAAAACAGATAATTGCGGATCGAACTCAAAACTGCTCCACTCTTCACTTTTCTCTACTAAGTAATAGTCGTGGTTTATTCCAGCATATTCCAACAGCTTAATTATGTTTTCATCTGCATAATCAAGCTCTAGGGCATAATTTTCGTCTACAGACTGGTCTTTTAATATTTTCCCAATTGCACTTCGTCCTTCTGCCTCTATGGTTTCTTTTAGAACCTCAAATTCACTTCGGTCTATATAGAAAGTTCCCATCTCAAATTCTTCTTCACCCATTGCAAACGTCAAGGTCACTTTTGCACCTGGTGCAATTAAAGCCTTCTTTTCTGAAATAGCAATATTCGAGCCGTCCTCTGATAATGTATCAATCGGATTTTTTATCGTAAATGAAAATGACTGTATAACGCTACCGCTTGTATTCCTTATTGTGCCACTTTCCAAATATCCACCTATCTCTCTGGAATACTCGTATATAATCATTTTTTGTTTGTCGCCCGTCTTGTAACTGCCCACCATTCCAAAACCCGCCATTAGGTTAATTCTCAAATCTCTTATGGCATCGTCTGGAGATATCACATTGCTTTCAGTTGCCTCAAAATTCGTGAAGTTCCCTTTTAGCCTAGCAATTCCATCGCCCATCAACTTATTTTCACCGTTTACTTTAAATATCTCTGCCGATGTATCATAAAATTGCACTACCTCTGGCCATTTCCCATCTGCTATTTGTTCATTTACAACAAAATCAAGCGTCATCTGCCTCCTCGCTTTCCTCCATTTCCATTAGTCCGCTTATATCTATTTTTTTATTGCAGTCTATGCAGTTTATAAACATCTTGTTAGATTCAACATAAGCTACCTTTCCACAGTCGCAAGTTATAGTTCCACATCTCATTTTTACACCCCCTCTCCAAACTGAATGGCTATTTCATAATCTAATATATGGTTTTCATCCTTTAGAAAATATGGGATTGAAAAGTCGGCTGTTATTGTTGCAGATTGAGGCGGCGGGGTATCGAATACAATTTCATACTTCGCCTCTGGCTCAACCACACAGATTTTTGAATTCTGTATAGATAAATAGTCACTCACTGGAGGGGTTATCATCGTTCCGGGGTTTGTCGTTTCCGTGAGTGTCAGATCATCGCTTACTTTTAAGTAAGTTACACTGCTATAACTACTTCCTGTCTTTATATACTCCCCGTCTGCTGTCACTTTTAGGTCGTAATCACCACCGCCCCTAAAAAGATAATGAATAACAAATTCACCATCTACATCTGAAAACATTAATAACCAAGTAGTGTCAAATCCTATTGATGGCAAGATGTAAATCTTGTTTCCATTATAAAGTTTGTTTGGTAGCTCATAAATCGCTGTTGGGTTGCTTGTAACCGATTTTAGCCACCTATATCTAAACGGCACTTGAATTGCCTTATAGCCTGCAATTGGGTTAATTGCATAGCCTGTTGTTATGCTACCTTCAATTTTAATTGTCAGATTTTGTATTCTTCCGTTTGAGATTTCGAAGCTCGTTTTCGCCCCATCCCCCGTCCCGATTATCATTCCCTCCACTGTATTTTGTGTGGAAATGTCCGCAATCAAGGCGCCAGATAAACCTATGGCAGATATCTCTTTTCCGTTTCCCGTTCCAACTGGCACTCTGCCAGTATAAATTATCTTTCGGTTTGGTACATCTGGCGTAACTGTGCTGTTCATTATTATGTCATCGACATTCGTCGTCCCAATATAATTAGTTGGTCGAACGCTCGAGAGATAAGCATAACTGTTTACAGCAACGCCTCCAAAGAAGTAATTTAGCAAATCGTTTAAGTAGAGTCCATAGTTGCTGCCATTAACCTGATAAATTGAGCCATTTAATCTATTATAACTAGTAAATTTATTAAACTTTATATTTTCCGAATCTCTGAGTTCTATAAATACGGTTGCATAGATAATTAATACATCTAGTTCCGTTTTTGTAATACTTAGCGGATTCCCTTCCGAGTCTTTTATAAGTGCATGCGTTAGTACATAAGAAGCCGAGTCGCTTATCCCTACCTCCGTAAGGGTTTCTCCAACAAATTCTTCTGGATTTAGCTGTATTTTCTTTGTCCATTTAGACATTGGGAAGGCTTTTATAACTTCTTCTGTCGCCGCCGCTTTACTCCCCAGCTGATTAAATAAAGTGGTTCTGGATGGAAGTGTCGTTCCATTGCCCTTTCCAAAATTTATATTTGTAAAATATGGCTCATAATTGCAAAGTTTCGAATACATCTTTTCTAGAACTATGTTTTCTGCAAAGCCCTTTTGAATAGTTTTACCAGACCTGATTAGCTCTATATCAAAGCGGTTGTGAAATGATACGTGTGTTTCCATTTTTCCTCCTATGGGTTAATTACGGAAGTGTCCATAAATTCTATGTTTACAACTGCTGTTGCACTTAGTTTTTCTTCCGCATATCCCTCTTTATACTCAACTTTTTTTAACGAACTGCTTACATCAGCTGTGACCTCTATTCTTTCTTTTATATTTGGATTTAGTTTCGGGACAAGTCCTTCAGGATCAAATTTAATAGAAAAGGATTCCACTTTTCCGCCCCTGCCAGATAAGATGCCTATATTCGCATCGTAATTTATAGTAAGGCCATAACCCACGTTGTTAAATCTTCCGCTATAGTCATCCATTGTTAGCAATATACAGGTTTCATCCTCTAATCTAGATACGCGCTTCACTTTATAATTTTTTTGAACGTAATTTCCGCCATAATACTCTGGCTCTTCACCTGTTACTGTAAACTCACGGTCAGGGGTCTCATTCAAATTTGTTATTTTCTCCGAAAATCTGATTACAATTTTTTGTCCAAGTTCTTTACTCATTCCACACTTCCACCACCTCTGGTATAGGGATATTAACTGGCACTAGATTTACAGGCTCAAAGCTGCCTTCAAAACCGCCATATTTGCCCCCTGCTGGATTTTCTAGTGTATCTCCCATATAAGTTATTTTTAACTGGCCATAAGCATTATTAAAGTCACTGGTAAATAGCATATACTCTGTTTCACTTGTTGGCATAATTGAAAGAACTGTGAATTCCAAACCATCTGCATCCATTAATTTGAACTCCGCTGGTACTATGTTGCGGATTGGATGTTTTGTCTTAAAATAGATTGCACGTCCAAAATCGCCGTTACCATAGTCAGTGTTTATTATTAATTCAAACTCGTTGTCAGTTCCTGCATAGAGATAAAATATGTCCGCCGTAGGTTTCACAGTCACTTTTTCAGCTTCATAGGCATGTTTTTTGTTTACTTTTATCGGTTTTAAAGTACACTTGGCGGTTGCTCTCAGTTTTTCTGGTACAATTGCCATCCCCGCCCAGTTTCTACCTGTTATATGCCAACTTATTTTATTCGCATCGTTTTGAATTGCAATTCCAAGCCTATAATCATTTGTCAGAAACAAATTCAAATTTAACGCATTGCCAGTAAATTCAATTACTTTCTTTTCATTTTCCCATACCAAAGTTCCATTCGCTTGTCTGCAAAGATTCCTATAATATACTTTTAGATCATCTTTTATATACGCAACCACAATGCCTTGATCTTTTTCCAATATATTTGCACTTTTCCAACCTCTTATTGCCCTTGCTGTCCTTGTGCCTGATGCCAATTTTATCTTTGTGCCACTATCATCCCACTTCTGTACAAATAAATCCCCGTTTGTGTCTATCCAAAAAAGAAATGGATACTCTTCTGTTATCAGTCTCCATTTCTTCCTGTATAGCTCCCAATCGCCATCAAATGCAATTGTGCAAGATTTTCCTGTTCCAAGAGAAAATTCCCTTTGAAATGCCAGTTTCTTTAGATCAGGGTACTCCCTTGTGGATACGATCACGTCTCCATTGTCTATGTGGATTTCAAAAATTTTATCTGGTGCTGCATAACCGCTCATCCGTCTCGCTATTAATTCAGCTTCTCCAAGTCCTTCTTTTTTCCGTATCTCCGTAACCGTAAAATAAGTGTTATCTGTTACAGTTGTCTTTGCTCTAGAGACTTGTAGCCTCATTTGGGGCGCTGTTCCATTGCTTTTTGAATATACAATTTCTTTCAATTTGTTTAGCAAGATTGGATTTATCTCTCTCACGCCTCATCCTCCAATATGGAAAAAACGATACCAGCAGTATACTTTGTGTCAAGTTTCGTCGCTTTCAATCTTCCGAATCTTTTAAATTCTGGTATTTCTTTTATCAGCCCCTTGAATACTCCATCTGTTTTAATTAGCCTCAGCCTCTCGCCATTTGCATACGCTTCATTTATTTTATCGACTTGCTCCCCATTACATAAAACCTCAAATTCCATGTAATAAGATGGTTCTCCAATTATTTGCACATGGAGTTTCCCTGAAAGCGTCACATTTTCTATTCTGTTTAATTCGTCAATCTGTTTTGCCGAAACACCCTTTATACCTAAGGCAAGAGTTTCACCCGTTTCCTTTTCAAATTTTAGCATTAGAGCCTCGATTCTCTCCTCATCTCTTTTACTACTTGTTCAAACGCTCCCACAGTTTCGCCTTTGTTATTCACTCCAATCACTTTTATCGTTCCCGAGTGAATGTGGTTTACATACGACAAACTGCCAGCTCCACCACTCACATTCAATACTGGTTCAGCCATTACAGAGGCCATGGTCTTCTCTAAATCTGGTATCGCACTTGTTATCCCATCGGCAAATCCACTTATCATATTTGCCCCCCATTTAACGATGTTTCTTCCTTCACCTTTCTCCGCTGGAGAGTTAAACCCAATATAGCTTTTAACACTTCCTACCACTCCACTTACAGCAGATGCAGCAGCTGATGCCATAGATTTAATTCCATCTATAAAACCACTAATCATATTCACGCCCCATTGCACCGCATCCGTCGCAAGTGTGGTAAACCATTCTGTTATGTTCGTTTTTAAAATACCAAATGCACCAGATATAATCGACCACGCACCAGATATAATAGATTTAATTGTTTGCCACAACCCCCTAAAAATGCTTACTGCTCCTTCTTTCATTCGCTCAAAATCGCCTGTAAATAAGCCTACAAACACTTGGAGAATCCCTTTTATGATGTTTATTGCTCCTTCAATTATTCCCAGTACACCTTTCCAAAGCCCGTCTGTAATTTTGGTTATATCCTCCCCATAAAGCGCCCACATTTCTTTTGCTCGCTCTACAAACGTATTTATAATTTCTTTAATCAGCTCTATTGTAATGGAAAATACCTCTTTTACTTCTTCCCATATCTGTTTTATTTTTTCTCTAAATTCTTCATTTGTATTCCATAGATAAGTTACTGCGGCAATTAACCCCACAACTGCGGCAATTGCAATTCCAATTGGCCCTGTTATCGCCGCAATGACTCCGCTGAAAGCACCTGTTCCACCTGCCGCTGTTCCCGCCGCCGCTCCTGCACCTGCAAACAATCCTGAAAGTGATGACATTAGCCCCATTATAGCACTAACCCCAGTTGCAATTTTCCCAATTACGATTAATAATGGTGCGATTCCCGCCACAATTACGCCTATAGTTGCAATTAAATTTAGTGTTTTATCATCCATATTGATAGCAGCATCAGAAATTTTTTCTAGTATATTTGCCACTATATTTGCTACTGGAGCTAAAGCATTCCCTAATTTTATTGCAGTATTTTTCAGTTTGTTCATTGATTCTCTTAATTCTTGCGCTGGCGTGTTTAAATCTTCCAATGCTTTCTGAGTATTTCCAGACGAACTTTTCATTTCCTTTAATGTATTATTAAAAACGTCCGCATCATCTCCAAGTAATGTTAGCGCTGCTTTTGATGCTTCTGCACTTCCAAACATATCACTCAATTTTAATCCGCTTTCTTCTGCATTTACGCTTAGTATCTCCAATATATCAGCAATTGTTTCTCCTTCGCTTGAAAGTTCTGAAAAACTTTTTCCAGTCAATTCTTTTAATGTTTTATCTGATTTACTTCCAGTTTTGTTCAACTCATTAAGCATCGAATTCATATATGTTGTTGTTTCTGCCGCTGCGATTCCACTAGATGTCATAATTGCGTATCCCGCTCCTAATTGTTCTAGGTTTACATTTGCAGTTTTGGCACTTGGGATTATTTTTCCCATTGTGCTTGACAGTTCTCCAACTGTTACTTTTCCTTTGTTTTGAGTTTGAATCAAAATATCATTTACTTTTGCAGCTTCTTCGGATTCTAAATTGTAAGCATTCAATATCGTTGTTAAAAGATCTAGTGAATCTCCTGCATCAGCAAATCCAGCTTTTGACAACCTCAATGATTCTCCTACGAAATTTACTGCATCAGCTGTGTCTTGTCCAGCTGATATTGCATCATAAACGTTATCTGCAATTTCCATTGCAGATATCCCAGTCTCATTAGATAAATCAATAATTGCTTCTTTCATCGTTTCAATAGACATTACTTTTTCGTCCGCTATTGTTGATACTTTTGCAATTGCTTCATCAAAATCCATGCTTAATTTTGTTGCTGCAACTCCCCCAGCAGTCACAGCCGCTGATAAAGGCGCTATTTTTCTCCCTAATTTCTCACTGCCTTCTCCAAACTTTCCGATACTTTTAGATGCTGCATCCCATTTATTGTTTATATTTCCTATTGTAACTTCAAGTTTAGAAAGTTCTTGTTCTGCATTTATGACTTCTCTTTGTATCGCTCTATATTGCTCTTCACCAACTTTTCCCTGTTCAAATTGTTCTTTTACTTGCTTTTCTGCTTCTTTAACTAAATTTAACTTTTCTTTTGTTCCGTCTACAGCTTCTGCAAGTAGTTTTTGTTTTTGAGCTAACAACTCCGTATTGCTAGGGTCTAATTTTAAAAGTCTCTCAACTTGTCTAAGCTCGCTTTGGACATCTTTTGTTTTTTTGTTTATTCCCTCTAGAGATTTTTGAAGGGGCGTCGTATCGCCAGCAATTTCAATCGTAATCCCCTTGAATTTTTTCCCAGCCATTTTTCACCCCTTCTAAAATCTTTCAAAGTCGTTTTGCGTAGCTTCTCTATCTTCTGTATCTTCTCCGATTTCCCTTTCATCCTCATTGTAAAAAATAATATAATCAATTATTTGGCCTATCGTGAGAAGTTCCCAGTCTGACAGCGGTAATTTTCTTTCAATTGATCTTTTCATCAGAAGTTCTGTTGTTATCGGTTTCTCTCTGCCGGTGACAAGCTCGCTTGACCCGGATGAGGCTTTTTTGAGCTTGTCTTAATTGTGCATTCGATCAATTCCATCAGCTCAGGGATAATGTCTGCTAACGGGAACTCTTCAAACGTGTCTAGCCATTCAAACATTGGCTCGATCTCTTTATCCGCTGTTTTCGCTAATGTCCATATCAGCTTAAAAAACACTTCTAAATCTAATGTGTCATAATTTTTCAACTCACCATTTTCATCTAGCGACGCTGATAATTTCATCAAATCCGCTAGACCGTCCCTCTGGAACTGCGCCTTGTATCTAAGTAGAAAAGAGCCTGTCGATTTAAACAACACTTGCTTTCCATCAATTTCTATTATTTTCTCCATCTGGTTTCCCTTCTTATTCTACGATTTTAACTGTTACCATAACATTATTTCCAGTCTCAAATTCAGCAGATACTTGGTATTCGCCAACCTCTAAACTAGAAAAATATGACGAATCAACGGTGAAATCAATCCCTGTTACTGTTAAGTAGATACCTGGTATTAGTTCTCCGTTTATTCTTACCGACCTTAAAGCGTTTGCGCTTGTCGATATCATATCAAATGTTGTGTCTTCTGGTTCACCCTTGCTAAATTGGATTGTCTGTTCAGCCGTTGAATTCGTTGGCGAATTTTTGAGATACACCCCGCTAAAAAATGTGTCGTAACCCGTTTGTCCTGAATATAGCTTTGCTTTTACATCGCTTGTATCCTCCGCAGGTCTGACGGTTATAGATAACTTTTCAGGCGTGACATCAATTGTTTTCCCTTTTGTCTTGCTTGCAATATCAGTCCTTGATGCACGACAGTTATAAAGAACGTGCCTTGTCGCATTTCGGTCACCATTAAATTCGAACATGAGCGCAAACGGCCTGAATTTAGCATTTACATTTTCAATCATCGCCCCATTTGAATCTATTGTCTCACCCATTATGTCTCGTTTGAATTCATCCGGAATTAACGCAAACTCTAAATCTCCCGAATAACCATTATTGGATGTTTCTTCGAAATAAACGGAATCATCCGCCTCAAATTCCACTGGATCACCTTCTGGAGACAGTGAAATGCTCACAGCCCCTTTTATTGCAATTGGCGTTTCATACATCGTTTTTCCATTAACCATCGTTAGCGGCGCATAATACGCATTCTTTAATCCATACTTAACTTTATTGCTCATTTTTACCTCCTCATATCTTTCCTTTTAGTGTTTCTTCAAACGCATTTATCATTTCGCTTTCACTTTCTTCAAAAGTTTTCCTAATAAGACCTTGATGTTTTGATGCTTCTGAGTATTCAAGAATGTTCGAAAGAGGTATGCTGTCACCATCTGCATTTTTAACCGTCTTAGTATTGTGGACATATCGTTTTAACTTGTACTTGCGCCCCTTACTTCTCCACCTTTTTTTATAATCTCCAGTGTCTTCTGGACTTTTTGATTTTAGATTATTTAATAGTTCTTTCTCTGCCGAATCTAGTCCATCTTCAACCGCTTCATACACTTCGTCCCCATACTCTTCCACAATCTCAGATATTTTTTTCCCTAGATTTTTTAATTCTATTTTTGCACTCATTCGATACTCGACACCTCACATTCAAACGCAATTGTGTAATATCCATTTGCATTTATGTCCCCTAACTCTCCCAACTCTTCTACATCAAATCCAGCACCCTCCAATGCAACTGCTATTTTTTCAGCATTTCTCATTGCCTTTTGTCTCCCGCCTCTTGTTCTAAGCATAACTTTGTTATAGTTGTATTTAACAATCGCCGTTTCACTTGTCAACAAAACCTTATCGTCTGCAAATTCATCACGCTGTTTTCCTCTAGATGTGTAAACAATGTACTCATTTTCATCAGCTTCAACCTCTGCTCTAGAACCCCAAAACACTCGTATCTTTTCTTCATAAAAAGCATCATCCAGCGCCTCTTGCAATCTTTCTAAAAACATCATCATTTTGATTCATACCTCTTCACTTTAAACTCCATAAATAGATTCTCATCATTCACATTGTCGATATCTCCCCATGTTTCATACAAATTTATGCATGTTGTATTTGGTTTTCCATCTACAAATGCAGTCTCATCCATGCTTTTTACAACTAACACATTTCGTTCCTTTATAGCCTCATATATTTTGGGGTTAAACCTCATTTTCAAAGTGGCCATTTGCATTACTCCCATCGCTTGTGCTGCCATTAGTCTTTCACCAAAGCCGCCCTTCCACGCACAGTAATAGCAAGAAGTCTTTAATTCTTCTGTTCCTTCAATCGCTCTTACAATCACGTTTTCAATCGGGGTGTATGTTAGTTCATGTCCAGCTCCTTTTATATAATCTGATTTTTCAATATAAAATTGGACTGCTGTATTTAGCTTCATTTCATTCTCCCTTGTGTAATATAGCTTATTAATACGGGATTACTATTTATCAAAGACGGGTCTGTATTTTCAGAAATCTTGCAAAAAAGTGCTATCGCTTCAATCGCTAATGCGTTCGGGGTGTCAACATCCCACCCCGAACTTTTGAAAAACAGTTTTGCTGCTTCAATATTTTGTTCAATCTCTGCATCCTTTATAGGATCAGAGTAAAAAATTCCTCGTTTTATTTTCACAGCCTCTAAAACTGTCATGCTTTACTCCTTCGTTACTAAAACGGTATATACTGTTTGTTCACTTTCATCTGTAACTGTTATTAAAACTACATTTTCACCGCTGTTCCACGTTGCAGGCGTGTCGTTCTCATGCTCAATTCCATTCACGGTTATAACCACGGTTGCACTTTGCTTCTGTGCTATGGCTTCTATTGTATTAGTCGCATTCGTTGTGGATGTCTCATAGTCATAAACACCTGCTTCAAAATTTGGAACTAGACTTAAAGCGCCAATAGTAAGTGCGGATAACGAACTATTGGCCTCTACTTTTTTACTACAGGAATAAAAGATTTATACGAATTTAGAATGCCACCCACAATTATCTTTCCAAAAAAACCAACCTTTCCTCTCTCAATATACCTTTCGTCAGATCGTTTTATTGTAAGCCGTGAGAATAAAGGCATCTCGTACGCTTTTGGATTTCCATATACCATTGTTTTGTCACCTGCGATTGCGTCTTTAATTGATTTACAAGCGCTATTTACGGTATATGGCACTTTTAACCCGTTTCCAGACTCTTGAATGTAACCCGATGGACCATTGTATTCGATGGAGAAATACGGTCTTTCATCACCTGCCATGATTGCCGCAAATGCTTGGAGGTCTTTTTTATTTAGGAATAGTGTCTCCGGTGCTTCCACGTCTTCATCCCCACCGTATGCAAATACAATATCTCTAAGTGTTGATTTTCCGATTTCAGAAATCTCAACTTTGTATGATTCTGGAATTAACTTGATTGGCATTCCATAAACTCCAAGAAGTGAATTTTCTCCGCCTTTTCCAGAAATAATTTGTCCACTCACTTTTTTCCTAATTGATTTTCTGACATTGTTTATAATCTTGCTCAAATAATCCGCATTTGGTAGTTCTACAACTTCTTCATCGACAATCGCCGAGTTCGTAATTTTAGCCTTCCCAGTTGAGGCTTCACCAAATGTGCCTTCATCATTTGTATATTCCTCCCCTTCAGCAGTCTCTCCAGCATCTCCATCTGTTATTTGGAATACAACTGTATACGACCCGCCACCTGTCATCGGAACTGAATCTACTAGGTCAATTGTTTGCGCCACCCCGTTGAAGTTTTCGGCGATTTCACGTTTATACTTATTTTCAAGCACTACGTTTGCGGTTGTTACAGATCGTTTTTCTAGATATGACATAACTTCACTATCAATCGTCACTTCTTTTCCACTTCTTAATTCTTGTGCCATTGTTTCAACTCTTTTTTCAATCTCATTTGTCTTGCCGCCTCTTTTTTCGGCGGCAGAACCAGCAGCCACAATGCTTGGAATTTCTCCGCCTAAAGCTCTCGTTCTCTCAGAAACTTCGTCTCCTTCTTCTTCATCGTCTTTTATATCTGCGATTGCTTCATTCAACTCTCTTATTTCAATGTCTATAGCATCAATTTCCGCATTAAGCGATCTTAATTCTTCCACACTCTCTGTTTTCTCTGCCATTTTTACAATTTCCGCTTTTTTTGCAGTTCTTTTTTCCAATAATTTCAATAATCTTTTCTTAGCTCCCATGTTAGTTTACCTTTCCTTTCATCTTAATAATTAGTTTTAGTTTTTCAATCTCGTTTGAGCTATCCAGCCGCTTTTCCATGCTCTCCAGCAGTTCAAGACTACGAGCGTATATAGTGGTATCTTCATAAAACGGCGTGTCCACAACCGATACATCATACAACCTGTCAATCGCATTTACTTTTCTATAAGTTTCCTCTTCTCCAAATGTCCACTCGTCTCCACCATCTGCAACAGAAAAGGCGAAAGACATTTGGTCAATTAACCCATCTTCAATCGCCTTATATAAGTCTCTATTGCTTTGTGTATCTAATAAATCAGCTTGTACTTTAAGGCCAATGTCATCTACGATTAGCCTCAGCGACTTATTTCTGGTTCTTGCCATAATCAACACGCTATCGTTGTGATTGTAGCGCATTGGGACATCTTTCATATTTGTTTTATCTAATGCTCCTGTTTTTATCTCTTCAGTAAACTTTCGCTTTCCAAATTTATGTGTGGCTGGTTTATTAAATTTGATTGCGTATCCTTCTATAGTCATTCTTCCATCTATGCCTACCGCCCGAATGTCAATCAACCTGCGCTCAAATTTTTCTGCTTTATTCTTCGACATTCCCTTTTCCTCCTTTCTTTGATTTATTTTGCTGGTAATCATCAACCAAATCTATATTTACATAATTCAGACTCTGTAATCTTCTGTTTCCATTTTCAAATGGCTCTATCCCAAACATTTCATTTATCTGATTTAGTGTCAGGATTCCCGTTTCTTTTGCCAAGTCAGCTATTTTTAGTTTATCCGCAGTCGAAAGGTATTGGACTTTATTGTAATAGCCCTTTATCATATGTCCAACACTCTGCTCTCTTTCAGAGAAAAGCGTCGATGTTGAAGCCTGTTCAAATTGAATTATAAATTCTTCTATCGCCGTCTGATAAAACGCACTATGTTGGTCTCCTGTGTAATCTCCAGAGAGAATTGCCGCTGACACTCCATATCTTTCTTGAATAACAGATTTTAAAAATTTGAGTGTTGAATCTGGTATTTCGCTCACCCTCAAATTAACAGGTGTAAATTCGCCCCCCAAATCTGTTGCTATAATCCCAGTTTTGCTTTCCTTTATATGCTTTTCAAGGTCATCTCTTGCACCTGCCAACTTGTCTTGATCCGCTAGAGTCTTTGCGCTATATACCCCCTTAACTTGTAGGCTTGCTTCAATTGTCTTCGGAAGTCCTTGTATTGCCTTATCAAGAGCGTCCAGCGTTCTTAAAATCTCATAGTCGTTCGATTCTCCGTTGTCATCTCCACCGCCTATGATTGTGCTTGCCCCTCTTCTCCACTTCATGTGGATTAACTCCTTGTACGGAATGGTGAAAGTCTCTCCTTTTTCAAAATAAAATTTCACTTCCCAGACCTGTCCATTTTCACCAATTCCAATTTCAAATGAAGTTGGTTTTAGCGGATAAAGCGCTGTGTAACGTTTAAATTCTTTCCCGTTACTTTTTATTATTTCATACTGAGGATAGATAAATACATTTCGGTGTTTCCTTCTAATCCACTCTACATTCGCAAGAAAATCACTGGTTGTTTGGAGTGGGTTTGGCCTGTTCCTGAATAACTTGGTTAAATCATCGTTTTGAATTTTTATTGAATTTTGAACAGATACCACGCTTTTTACATCTATTTTAGATATTTCAGAGGCAACACGTTCTATAGCATTATTCACAAAATCAGACAAGTAAATATCTTTTCCGAAATCTGTAAACACTGGTTTTCCATCCATCAAATACGCTTTATACCGCTTGTATTTAGTTGGTATTATATTGCTCAGATAACTTACTATATTCAAGTACCATCAACCCCCTATCATTTGTAAAAACTCGCTTTTATGCCACTCAAAAACAGCGTACGCCACCACGGCCGCCGCTGTTCCATCAATTCGTTTTGTCGTATGCATTTTAGCTGGCATAATTCTCCCGAGACTATCTAATCTAATCCCTGTATTTTTGAAGCAATGGAGATCACCATAGCAATTATTATAGTTTACAAGTTTATCTCTTAAATCTGCTTCAAGTTTTCTCATGGGGTTGTTGAGTACTTTCGTCTCTTGGGGAACGTTTAGCGTTATATCTTTTCCAAAGCACTCTTCGAACCTATTGATATAATCTTTTGCATATCTGTTATCATATCCACTTTTAAACGGCTTTAAGCCATATTCGTCGTAAAGTTTATATTGCCAATCTGCCACCACAGAACTGTCTACACTATTCCCCTCAACAACTGTTAAGTATCCATCTCTTTCCCATTGCCTGTAATCCACATCATCAGGCGATAACGTAAGTTTGCTTTCTGGAATCCAATACCTCGAATAAAAATAAACCTTTTTGCTCCCCGCTTTCATCAACAATAGTTTTGATGCACATAAGTCTGTTGTTTCCATAAAGTCATTCCCACCAATATAATAAGCGCCTCTAAACTCTTCTATGTCAAATGTTTCTGTGTTGATTATGTCTGCTTCTTGCATCCACGCCTGCGCATTTGATTGTTTTATATTGAAATCCTTCGCCAACATAAATGCTCTTGTGGCACTGTTTGTTTTTGCCTCTTCAACTAATCCGTCAAGATAATGCCATTTTTTTGACACACCCAAATTTGGGTTCGATTTTTTCCAGCTTGATCTATCTTGCCAAATTTCCGTCTCACTGTCTTGTGTATAAAGCCAAATTAACCATCTTGGACGGTTTAATTCCCCTTTTAAGACTCGCCTAGCTTCAACCAATCTTCCATCCAGATATCCATCCTCTGTGAATCCCTCTGTTGAAATTTCTATATACAACGGTTCATCTTTTGTTGACATTGATTGTTTAACTGGCCTTACTAAGCTATCATCTCCCATCTCGTGAACTTCATCTACTGCGGCATAATCGACGTTTTTACCTTCTTTCGCCCCAGTTTTGGCAGAAAGTTTTTTGATTTTCGCTTTGTTTTGCTTGCTGTATTTACCTTTCTTTTTCTTTTGCTTGGGATTTCCCATGAAAATCCCCTTGATGTTTTTACGTGTAACCTTTTCAAGTTTAGGACTCTCTTCACGCATATTATTTATTTCATCGAATATCAATCCTGCTTGTTCATAATCATTTGAAGCGCAAAGTATATTTGTTCCAACGTTTCCACAGAAAAATTCCGCATTAGCATCTCCAGCAACCTCAGTCGTCTTTCCGTTTTTTCTTGCTACTAGGTAAGTTACTTCTGTGAACCGTCTGAGCCATTTGCCCTCAATCTCCATGTAGAATCCATATATTGCTTCCCGAAGCGCTTTTTGATGCAGTTCTAAGATGAATGGTTTTCCTGCAAATGGTGATATAGAGTGTTTACACTCTCTTTCAATAAACTTAATTCTCTTGTGTGCTTCTTTTAGATCAAATCTATATCTTGGATCAGTCATATCTTCCATTAGCATATCCAATGTTTTCATGAGTTCCTTGCCAATGATGATTTCTTTTGATTTACATTTTTGATAATACTCAATTAGGAAACTATGTTCTATCACTATTTCATTATTCATAATCATCCAATCCGTCTTCGTCATCATCATCTGGCAGTTCAAGGTGCTTTATTAATTTATCCATTATATTCGTCAGCGTTGCTGAGTGTTTCGCAATTTCGGATGACACTGGCAATTGCTTTTGTATCGTTGGATTGTCTGGATGCACTTTTACAAGCCCTGTCACTGCTGCCTGCTCATTGAGACCTTTCAAATAAATTCTCTCAAATGCTGCTTGTTCTATTAGTCCTTCAAGGATTCTAAGTTTCGATTCGTCAGCGCCATTGAATTCTGTTTTTAATCTTTCGATTTCTGCTCTTACACCATCGTTTTTCACATTATTATCCCCTTTTTTGTTTCCTGATTTTTTGAAATTAAAAAGTCAAAATCTCAGCGTGTGTTGTATACGTGTGCCCTCTCAGTATGTGGAAAGTAATTTTTTTCTTACTTTATGGGGGGTTATGTGTACTCTTCCCACCATTGTTCTATATAATTCAGCCAAGCCGTTGGCTTCCCGCTTATTTTAAATCTATTTATGCATTCATCTTTTGTTGCTTCACAGTAAATCAACTGCGCTCCAAGAGATTCGGCAAGCCTCTCACGTTCATACTTATCTGGATACCCTCCAATAATATAAGCGTCATACCATTCGCCGTATCTGGTTTTAATCTGATCCATTAGATTATCTTTAAGCTGGAAAACATTGAACCTTAAATTCTTGGGCTTGATGTACTTCGGCTGAAACGATATTGCAGACCAAAGCTCATCCATATCCAATACCAAGTCACCATACCTCATTAAATCCATTGCCATTGTTGTCTTTCCAGATAAAGGGCTGCCATATATTACATATACGTTGTGACTATGTCCAAATCTTCTATGCTCCTTGTTGTGGCAATCCTGGCATATAACTTCTATAAGTAACTCATTTAAAGATATATTTACATCGTCCACATTGTCCTCTGTTAGTTCAACGGTGTGGTGACCTATAAGAAATTTAAAATCATCAAAGACCGTTTTGCACCTTTCGCATTTTCCTCCACGTTTTACTTTTAAGTTGAACGATAAAGTCCTCCACGGTTTAGAACAGTAAAAATTATGCACTTTATCCAAAACAATCACCAGTCTTTTTTATCATCTTTTTCCTTTACGTGCTTGAATTTCGCTTCATCTAACTTTTCTTTGTTTGCATTGCGCCGCCATTTATCTGGCATTCTGTTGTTTAACCAAATCGCCATTGCCATTGTATCTGGTGGTATATACGTTTCGACTTCCGCTGTTTGAATATACTCTTCTTCGCATCGCCTGTCTTTGTCATCGTAAAAGACTCTCTTGCACTTAAATGCCTTTTTCTCTTTGGCTAGTATTCCCATGCATTTATCGTGCAATCTTTCCACAACTTCATAATCAGCAGTCTCTTTATTTTTTTTTAAGGCTGCCGAAAGTGCCGAATATTTTTCTTTATACTTTCTAAATGTCGAATATGCAACATCAAGTTTTTTAGCAATCATTTCTTCACTATCACCATCCCTCGCCCAATTTTCAACTAGGAATAGATTGGGCTTTACGTTAGTCTCGTATTTGTTTTTTCTGCCCAATGTACCCTCCAAATTAGCGCATAATAAAAGAGAACCCAACGGCTTAAATCTCGTTTAGGTTCTCATATTTCATCTTACTATTATAACTTAATTTAAGTGCAAAAAAATGAAATGTCTTTTCTCTATCACTCTTTTACACTTACAGTATATAATATTTTTTAGTCCTTTTTAGTCTTAATCTGCTATTTTAAATAATATTTTATTGTGAAGTGAGTGCAAATATGACCAACTATAATTCATTTCAACACATATTTTTTCCCACTTTACGCCTTTTATATACCTTAATCGCATCAAGCATCGCTCGTTCTCTGGAAGAGTTTCTATGCACTCTTCTATTTCTTTTAACACATCTTGTCCCTCTAATATTTTTTCTTTAAGTGTTTCCTCTATTTCACTTTTTCTAGCCACCACATTCCCTATTTTGTCAAACTCTCGTATTGTCGTCTTTGGCTGATCTGATATCGTTGGAGATTTAATCTGCCCTTGTGATTCTATCTCTTCAAGAGTTTCCATTAAGTTTTTTATGTTCTTCTTAATCCAAAGATAATTTTTCAACCGCTCTTTTGTCATATTTGCCTCTTTTCTACTCACTTTTATTGCAAAATATTTCTGTGTACATCATTTCTATAGCTTCTATCATGTCAAAATTAAAATCGCCAGCTTTACAAAACTCAATTATTTCATCTGCAAATCTTGCTTTTGTTTCAATTCTCTGCAATTCAACTTCTGCCATTCTATAGAGAGTTTCGTCTTCACAACTATTCATCGCCGTTAAAATTGAGCATATCTCTTGTTTCATATCAATCACCCCTATCTGTGTTTTCAAAAAGACCTATCACACTTTTTTTAAATGCCTCTGTATCTGATTTCATCTGTTTGACAACTATTATTAAAGCGTCAATGAGCGCTTCTTTTTCCGTGTCTCCTACACCCTCTAATTCTACTTCGCAATATGGTGGTTCTTCATAACTTCCATAATGCGCCTTTAAGCAACCGCACACATAAAATTTACCGTCTTGTTCTTCGATTTCAACTTCTCCTATTTCTGCCTCTATAAAGTCTTTAATCCTTTGTTCTATTTCCCTCACCTTCCACATCCTTTCCTCGATAAAGTCTTTTAAGGTTTTCATCTGACATATTTGTCCAGTACCTCAAAGTCCCATTGTTAAGCCTAAACTCATAGTATGTGTTCCGACCTTCATCCATTTCCGCGTGATTTTTTATCCCGCCGACGGATAATATGTGATCCACAAATTCATTTTCGCATTGTGCTTTTGTTTTATTTCCCACAGCTTTACTCCTCTCTGTAGCATTCCTCTAATTATCTAAAAATACTCATCTTCATCATATTGATATTCCTCACACTCAGTTTCAAGAGTGGTTTTAATCAGTTCTTTTATTGCACTTCTGGTTTTCTTGTTAAAGCTATGATTGTTTTGCATAGGTGACTTTCTGATTTTAACTTCTCCTGTAGCCTCATTCCTATTAATACTCCAATCGTAAACTGTATGCAAATCATAAGTTTCCGTTATTCCATTAATTTGTACTCTTATGTTTCTGTGTTCAAGGTTAACAATTATTGATTCGAATTTAATGCCGCATGCATCAAACTCACCTTGTAATTCGCTTTCAAGTATTTCAGATTCTTCCTTTAATTTTATGCTGTATTGCTTTTCAATTTCTAATAGTGATTCAAATTTATTCATTACTTCATGTCCTTTCCCCATCTTTCAAAATAGAATACACCATCAAATGGTTTGACCTCTACAATTCCATAATCCTCAGCAACTTTGAAAAGGTAGTCATTTCTCATTCGCTCTTGAATTGTTAAAAGATAACCTCTAAACGTTTCGAGCGAATTGGCTCTTTTATAATGATTACAGCGTCTGCAAGATGGATTGTAATTTTCTATGTGGTCAATTTTGATTTCTGTTCCCAACATATCAACCCAAGCCCGTTGAGGTATTATATGATCGACTTGCATATCTTTTAAAGCTATCTCTTTCCCGCAATATGCGCAATGGCCACCATATTTTTGATAGACTTGCTTGCGTTCTTCTTTTTTTAATTGCCATTACTGCTCTTCCTTCCCACCGATAACAACTTGATGTACGCCATATTTCGACTGAACAAGTTCATATTTCATCCCACAGTCACATAACCAAATCTCTCTGTTCTTTTTAGGTAAATAGTTTCGTTCTTTTCGACAGACATTGCAAACAAAGTGAGTTGGTAAGAGATTAGTTTTCATACGTCATCCCCTTCTTCAATCCATTTATCTAAACAAGGAGTACACGTGTAACACGAAACAGGTTTTCCATCCATGAATCCAGTTTCATATAGCGCATGGTGACCTATACTAATATCGCCTTGACACGCTGCACACTTATGAGGTTTACGACACTTCACTATTTTCTCTTTGTGATTTTCAACATCACTGTCCATGTCAGAATAAAATCCACTATTTATATAATCTTCATGTTTGTATTTCATCATTTTCTGCTCCTCCCAATCTTCTCGAAATAGAATTTTCCATCAAATGGTTTGACTTTTACATTACGCTTTTCACCTGTAATTCTGATTTTGCCTTATAAATCCTCGGCTGAACTATTAGAAAACTACCTCTCATAAAATATCGCCTCCAGACTAATCCATCTTATAAAAACCTAACACGTCATAGCCGCATTCCTTAAGGTGCTTTTTAATCGCTTCCATTCCTCTCGCATTACTGTTTCCTTGTCCGCATCCAACAGGATTAATAAGATATCCGTAACCAATCCATTTGGTTTTATGCGTGCAGTAAAGACCAGCTTCGGCAATAGCATTCAATACCATGCTTTCATTCCATCTTGGAAGTTTTAAAAATGCAGCATCTTGATTCGCCGAACCACCATCGTCACCTTTTCCCGCTTCTGCTCCTAAAACTCTTGCTTGTGTTAAATCCTGCGCCAACTTTTTGTATTTATTCAATTATAGTTACCTTCTTTCATTAGATTTTTATAGAGCCGTTTGAAGTTCTCTGCTCGTTTGGCAGTAGTTACACATGGATATCTATTGTGTATATAAAATAAATCTACATGATCTATTGAATCAGGTGGTTTTGCCCACCAACTGGTATTATAATGTTTTCCAATATGGCATCTAATATAAATGCCATGTCCCTCCTTAAATTTTGTCAGCTTCATAATACATAACCATTCGTCCTTTCCTAATTATCAAATCAGGCTTAAATCAACCAATATTAACTCTGCATCTGTGAATTTTCCCATCTCAACTTGATCGACAACTTCTTTTCTTTCTTCTTCTAATTCAAATTCAGCATTTCTTATAAGCTCAATCGCAGTTTCTTTGGTCACTAAATCAGGATATTCGTCATCTTCAATATCATCTAAATCAGCTACAGTTTCTTCATAGCACTTTTTTGAATCCTCCTCATTCTCCGCATAAATTAACGCATAATATGGAAACGGTTTATTAAATTCATAATACATAATCATTCATCCTTTCCTAATTATCCTCTAACCCTTTATTATTTTAAGTATCTCCGCTCTATTGAGTCCCTTTGCCTCTAATAGTTTTACTTTGTTCTCACAATCCCTACATCCAAGTTTTTCTGTTGGCGATGTTCTTTTTAAATATAGATTCTTTCCATTGCAATATGAACATTTAGCGTTAAATATCCCCATTGTTGTTCCTCACTTTCTAACTTGAAATACCCATAAGTAGCTATGGTTTTTCCTAGCATGTTTTTGCTTAAATCTATGTTTAGGCTTTTTATCATTTACCAGTATGAATAGATCTTTAGGATATAGATTATAGCCAACTGCAATATTAAAAATCTCGATGTGACTCCACTTCTGTACCCCACCATGAACTTCATGGACTTGTCAAGTTTTCTGTGTAA
>DKFC01000048.1 GCA_002452745.1 Firmicutes bacterium UBA6806 | reverse complement strand
TTTATTAGATTTTCAGTGCCCTCGGTAAACTCTCTAGGGTTTTTATCAGCCAATTTCAACTGACCATTCTCTTAATTTTTTTGATAATAAGCGTGGGCGTCGTCGGTTTGATTTCACTGCCGAAGGAGTCTCTGCCTGAGATTGTTTTTCCAGCCATTACAGCGCAGACGGTTTATCCAGGTGCAAGTCCAGAGGATATAGAGAACTTGGTCACTGAGAAAATTGAAAATAAATTAAAGGATTTTGACGACGTGGATTCTATTGAGTCGGATTCGTCTTTTGGCATCTCTGCGGTCAAAGTGACTTTTGTGGAGGGCGTTGATATTGAGAGAAAGAAAATAGAAGTGGACAATTCGCTTCGTGAGCTTGAATTTCCAGAAGGCGTTCAAACCCCCAAGAGCATTATCTTCAAAACGTCAGAGATTCCACTGATGAACATCAGTGTCAGCGGGGATTATTCAATTCCCGAACTCACAAATATCGCGGAAGATATTCAGGATGAGATTGAATCAGTGGCTGGCGTTGACAGTGTCACCCTGTTTGGCGATGCAAAATCAGAGATTTCCATTGTTACAGATGAGGCTAAAATGCTGACTTATGGCGTTACCATGAATCAACTGAAAACGGCGTTAAAGAGTGCAGATGTCAGTTTGCCAGTGGGTGATTTGGAGCTCAACGGGGTCAATTATACGTTGAGAGTGGATGAAACTCTGGACACAGTGGCAGCCATTAAAAAAGTCATCGTATCTGGGACAAATGGATCAAAGGTTCAAGTAAGCGACATTGCAGAAGTTTCCATGGGAATAGAAGACAATCAGCTGATTAACAAGTCCTATATACGTTCGGGAGAAAGCAATTCTCAAAATTCAATCTTTTTGACCGTGAGCCGAAAAGTTGGAAGTGATGTCATTGGGACGGCAGACAGAATTGATTCAATTCTCTCGGCAGAAGGGGGAAAACTGTACCCTGATGACGTCACAGTACACGTGTCAAATAATATGGCCGAAAATGTAAAGGCAGACTTAGGCAATATTCAGTCAAGTGCTTTTTCAGGGTTAATTGTGGTGGTCATTGTCCTCTTTTTATTTATTGGGATTCGTGAATCCCTCATTGTCTCTATTACCATTCCACTGAGTTTGCTTGGAACACTGGGGCTGTTAAATCTGTTTGGAATTACCTTTAACACGTTTGCCATCCTAGGATTGATTGTTGCACTAGGGCTTTTGGTGGACAATTCAATTATCGTTATGGAGAACATTGATAGGATGAAGCGGCAGGGACTTTCCTCCAGAGAAGCCGCCCTCTATGGAACAAATCAAGTGGGCTATCCCATTGTTTCGTCTACAATGACCACGCTTGCGGCCTTCTTTCCACTGGTGATACTGCCGGGGATTTTAGGGGCATTTGTCTCCACAATTCCTTTGACGATTATGATTACCCTCACAGTGTCACTGTTTGTTTCGCTTACTATTACACCGAGTATTGCTTCTAAGATTTTGAATATAGAATCGGGCAAAAATACGAAGAAGAACGGCTTTAAAAATTTTATGGCTCTGTTTGGCGTCGCCCTTTTGAGTTATATTGCCTTTAGGAATTCAGAGAGCAAATGGTTGGTAGTGGTGATGACGCTTTTGTTTACGGCATTACTGGGCGTCAAAATATTCGCTGGTGATTTTGGTGAGATGAAGCTCACAACAGGGTACACAAACCTCATTGGAGGTGTCGTTAAGAAAACGAGATATGGTGTGCTGGTAATTGTCTTGGGTATTGGGCTGCTATTGTCAAGTGTCTCCATGTTTGGTACGGGACTGATTAAAGTGGCGTTCTTTCCAAAGAGCGAGCCAAATGGACTTGAAATTACAATTGATACTCCGGGAGGAACAACCCTTGAAGAGAACAGGGTGGTGGCGGAAAATGCTGAAAAAATTCTGATGGAAGACCCAGCGGTAAAATCATACAACGTCACTATTGGCGGAAAAGAAGTTGATCTTGTGACTTTTACCGTGGCACTCGACACAGATACAGAGAGCGGATTTACAGTGCTAGATCGACTTCAAAGTGAATTAAATCAATTGACTGGTGGGAAGATTGTGGTGAATGGAATTGCAACTGGGCCACCAGTTGGAAGGCCAATAGAAGTAAAAGTAAGGGGAGCAAATTTAGAGGCGCTCTTAGAATCTTCAAAGGCAATTGAAGCCCATTTGACAAAGATGAGCGGGGTTTACAACATAGAATCATCTGTTACCACAGGCGTTCCTCAGATTGTCGTTGATATAGATACTCTTAAAGCCACATCACTTGATTTGACGCCGCTTGATATTACCAGTCAACTGAGGGGAGAGGTCAGCGGCGTGGAAGCAACAACCCTCAAGATGGATGGAGAAGAGGTATCGGTTATGATTCGTCCAGAAAAGGAGTCCATTTCAGATATGAACCGTTTGAAGAGCCTCTTTATAGCAACACCTGTTGGGATGATGATTCCAGTTCAAAGCGTTGCAGATATCCGCATAGAACCCGGTATTTCAAACATTTCCAGAGAAGATGGCCTCAGAGTTGTCACCATCAGCGCGGATTTGAGAGCTGGCGTGAACAGCGGTGACATTACCAAGGCGTTGGCATCGGCATTTTCGGAAGGAGCGTTGCCAAGTGGTGTAACGCTTGGTTTTGCAGGCGATTCAGAAGGGATATCTGAAAACTTTGGCTATCTTTTCCAGAGCATGATACTGGCGGTATTTTTAGTGTTTATCATCCTCACAGTTCAGTTTAAATCAGTGATACAGCCTTTTGTAATCCTGTCCACTATTCCAATGGCTGCCATTGGCGTCATATGGGGGCTGATACTCACTTCAAACGATTTTGGATTCTACGCTTTTATGGGACTCGTGGCGCTGGTTGGAATTGCTGTGAATGATGCTATTGTTCTAATAGACTATATGAACTTTCTAAGAGCTGACGGCATGTCGCTGAGGGAAGCAGTTCGAGAGGCTGGAAAAACGCGCTTCAACCCTGTGCTAGCCACAACGCTGACCACCATAAGCGGTGTCCTGCCATTGGCTTTCAAGGAGGCTTACTATGCGCAGTTTAGTTTTTCTCTTATCTTTGGACTTATGATGACAACTCTCATGACATTGTTGTTTATTCCGACAATCTACTTTTTAATCGAAAATGCCATTGAGAAACGCAAAGGAGTTGATGTAAATGTTTAAGTGGAGAGTGTTGGTGATGATTGTATTGATTTTATCACTCGGACTGGTTGGTTGCGGTAAAACAGAAGATGATGCGGTTATGAATTCAGCCGCTGTACTGGAAACAGTTCAAGTTGAGAGTACAAAAAACGTGATGATTGCCTCACCAGTTGAAGAGGTGATTTCTGACCAGTACACCAGTTTTGGAGAAATCGTGGCGGAGAGTCAATTGGATTTTTATCTCAGTGGAAGTGGTGAAATTGAATCTGTTTTCGTCTCGCCGGGTGATGTGGTGTCGGCGGGCGATTCGCTTGCTAAACTCAGTTCTGTGGAGGCCTTGGCAAGTTACAATGCCACAGAAAGTCAGCTTAGAACCATTCGAGATAATTTAAAAACTCAAGTAACTTCGCTGGAAGATGATTATGACAAACAGCTCAAACTCTATGAGGCAGGCTATATTCCGGAGTCCACTCTAGAGTCAATAGGCACTCAACTGGAGACGTTAAAGAGACAACTCACTGATGCGGAAACCAATTATGCCAATCAGTTGAAGCGCTTGAAAAAGGGACTGAATGATAGGGTGCTGTCAAGTACCATTGATGGTGTGGTGGCAGCTGTCTATATTCACCGAGGTGAAAAACTAAGTGGGCAAAAGGCTGTGACCATTTTGGATCGGACTAACTTGTACGTGGAGGCTATGGTAACAAGTGATCTTCTCAGAAAACTGGAAATTGGAACGGAGGCAATGATAAAGGTAGCGGGTATTAAAGAGCCGTTAAATGGCGAAGTTGCCCAAATTGACAGCGTCCCCACTGAACAGACACAGCTCTTTTCAGTAAAAGTCCTCATAAATGCTGCGCATGAAAATGATCTATATGTAGGAGACTATGCAGAGATAACTTTTTTAAGCACTCAGAGGCAGGCAATATTGATTCCAAATAGAGCGATTATTTATGAAAATGAGGGTGCATATGTCTATGTTTTATCAGAAGATACAGCTGTAAAACTGCCTGTTGAAATGGGAACATATTCAGGTGAACTAGTTGAAATAACAAGTGATTCAATGACGCCTAATTTAAAAGTAATCGTCAGTGGACAAGAAAATCTCGAAGGGGGGGATCGGGTTTTTGTAAAAAATTAATTTATCGAAACATATTGACAACTCCAAAATCGCATATTATAATCACATAAAACAAGATTTAAAGACGATGACGGGAAGAGTACTTCAAAATGGTAGTCGAAGCGAGCTGATGATGGTGAAAGATCAGTACGGATTTTTGAACGAAGAACATCCCCGAGTTTCTAACCGAATTAGTAGTAGGATTAGACGTATCTGACACGTTACTGTCAGTAGATATCGACAATATGTCCGTATCGAATCAAGCCGGGTCTTTATGACCAATTTGGGTGGTACCGCGGAAGTAGCTTTCGTCCCTATGTTTTATAGGGATGGGAGCTTTTTTTATTTGTATCATTACTTGAGCTTTCGATACATCAGTGAAAAAGAGGAGGCCAGTATGAGTCGTTTTGAGAGAACACACTACTGTGGAAAACTGAGAGAAAAAAATATAGGTGAAGAGGTTGCCTTGTCTGGATGGGTTCAGAGACGAAGAGACCTTGGCGGTGTTATCTTTATAGATTTGAGAGATAAAACTGGGATTATACAAGTGGTTTTAGATCAAAAACATTTGCCAGATGATTTGTTTAAAGAAGCGGAACTGCTTCGTTCTGAGTTTGTCATCAAAGTCAAGGGACGAGTGGAAAAGCGTGACGAGGAAACTGTAAACCCCATGATTGATACAGGGACAATAGACGTCAGGGCAGTTGAACTTAAAATCTTATCAAAAGCGCACACTCCCCCGTTTATGATCGAAGAGAAATCAAATGTCAGAGAGGAACTCAGACTCAAGTATAGATTCTTGGATCTCAGAAGACCTGATTTGTTTAGAAACTTAAAACTCAGACAGGAAGTGGTCTGTGCGGCTAGAGACTTTTTGATGAACCGGGACTTCATGGAAGTGGAAACACCGATTTTGACCAAGAGCACTCCTGAGGGAGCGAGAGATTTTCTCGTTCCAAGCCGGATGAAAAAGGGCACGTTTTACGCTCTGCCTCAGTCACCTCAAATATACAAGCAACTCCTGATGGTGGGGGGAATAGACCGTTATTTCCAAGTGGCAAAGTGCTTTAGAGATGAGGATTTAAGGGCAGATAGACAACCTGAATTCACACAGGTGGATATGGAACTCTCATTTGTGGATGAAGAGGACATCATCGAAATGCTCGAAATGCTCTTTGCAGATGTGTTCAAGAAAGTTAAGGGGATTTCGCTTCAAGCGCCATTCCAAAGAATCACCTATCAAGAGTCCATGGAGCAATATGGATTTGACAAACCGGATTTGAGATTTGGTTTTCCAATGATAGATTTAACGGATATCTGTGAGACTTGTGAGTTCGAAGTGTTCAGAAAAGTCGTTCAGACAGGTGGCATCGTCAAAGCTATAAATGTCAAAGGTGGCGCAGCTTTTACCAGAACGCAGATTGAGGCGTTGACGCAACACGCGATCAGCCTAGGCGGCAAGGGCATGGCGTGGATTGCGGTTGAAGCAGATGGCAGCTTGAAATCAGTTATCACCAAGTTCTTTAAACAAGCGGATATAGATGCAATTCTCAGCCGAGTGGCTGCTGAACCGGGTGACCTCATCATATTCTCAGCTGATAAAAGGGCAGAGGCCTTGAACATCCTTGGCAACCTCAGATTAATGGTGGGGGATATACTGGAACTAAGAAGACCAGAGGATTACGCTTTTGTGGTGGTGACGGACTTCCCGCTCTTGGAATGGTCTGAAGAAGAGAGTCGATATGTTGCGATGCATCATCCATTTACGATGCCAAAAGAGGAAGACATTCACCTGATGACGTCGGCACCGGAAAAGGTCAGAGCTAAATCGTATGACATCGTGTTAAATGGCATTGAACTTGGCAGCGGTAGCATTCGGATTCACGATAGTGAGATTCAGCAGAAGATGTTTGAATTACTGGGATTCACAGAGGCCGAGGCAAGAGAGCGATTTGGCTTCCTGTTAAGTGCTTTTGAATATGGCGTGCCACCGCATGGCGGATTTGCCTTTGGTTTGGATAGATTGGTAATGCTCATGGTTGGTGCAGAGAGCATCAGAGATGTCATAGCATTTCCAAAGATGAGAGATGCTTCATGTGCCATGACCAGTTCGCCAGCAGAAGTGAGCCGTGACCAGCTCGAAACGCTTTCCATCTATCTGGAGGGGATGCATCAACCAAAACATGAAGCACCTCAAATGACAGGTGAAGTGGTGGAGCATGTGGCAAAACTTTCTAGAATTGAAATAGATGAATCTGAAAAATCTGAGTTTGCCGCTGATTTGATGAAAATCATCGCCTTTGCAGATCAACTGAACGAAGTGGATACCACTGGAATACATGCTATGGAATCCATTGGTGGACAAGAGAATATTTTAAGGGAAGATGTTGTCATTCCGTTTGAAGAACAACTTGAACTTTTAAAAAATGCTGGAACGGTTGTGGACAACTGCATATTTGTTCCGAAGACAGTGGAATAGGAGGAAGCTATGAGTGAATTAACTAAAATGACATTGGCAGAAGCGAGTAGACTTCTGAAAAATAGAACGCTTAAAAGTGAAGAATTGACAAGGGCTTATATAGATGAGATTCAGCATAAAGACGGCGAAATTGGCGCATACATCCATTATGCATTTGAGCGCGCCGTGACAGAGGCCAAAGCCATAGATGAAAGACTTGGTAAAGGTGAACAATTGGGAGCTCTAGCGGGAATTCCCATGGGGATCAAGGATAATATTTCCACAGTGGACATGCCAACCACCTGTGGCAGTAAAATGTTAGAGGGGTATCAGCCTCCATTTGACGCAACTGTGGTAAAACAGCTTAAAAGCGCAGGCAGTGTGGTTCTTGGAAAATTGAATATGGATGAATTTGCCATGGGTTCCACAACAGAGCATTCCTATTTTAAAAAGACCAAGAATCCTGTGGATATAGAGAGAGTTCCGGGCGGCAGCAGTGGTGGTTCAGCTGCGGCAGTGGCGTCTGATCAAGCAGTGTTTACACTGGGCTCTGACACAGGGGGGTCTATTCGCCAACCTGCTAGCTTTTGCGGCGTGGTAGGCATGAAACCCACATATGGGTCTATCTCTCGATATGGATTAGTTGCTTTTGCGTCGTCTCTAGATCAAATCGGTCCATTTACAAAGTCGGTTGAGGACATGGCACTTATCCTAGAGACGTTAATGGCATATGATCCGAAGGATTCCACTTCACAAAACAGCAAGTTCATAGACCAAACAGCGGTTTTATCTGGTGAACTTGCAGGTATGAAAATCGCCCTTCCAAAAGAATTCTTGGAAGAGGGGATTGACGCTCCAGTAAAAGATGCAATTATCAAAGCGGCAAAAGTTTATGAGAGCATGGGAGCGAAAGTGGATTTGGTTTCACTCAAGTCTTTAAAACATGCACTGCCTGCATACTATATCATCTCTTCCGCAGAGGCATCGTCAAACTTAGCAAGATTTGATGGCATCAAATACGGTTATAGACACGATGAATTCGAGACCCTTGAGCAGCTCTATTCTAGATCAAGACGACATGGATTTGGAAAAGAAGTCAAAAGGCGTATTTTACTTGGAACTTATGCTTTGAGTTCAGGGTATTACGATGCTTATTACAAGAAGGCGTTAAAAGTTAGAACATTGATTGTAAATGAGTTTGATGCCCTTTTCTCGAAATACGATTTGGTATTGTCGCCAGTTGCGCCAACAACAGCCTATAAATTTGGAGAGTGTTCTGATGACGCCTTAAAAATGTATCTTGGTGATATCTACACAGTACCCGTAAACATTGCAGGACTGCCGTCGATGTCGCTTAACTGTGGCTTCGATCAAGATGGACTTCCAATTGGCATGCAGTTAATTGGGCAGCGATTTGATGAAACCACAATCCTGAGGGCCGGTCATGCCTATGAAACACAAGTTACAGAAAGAGGAGGTCTATATGGCAGAGAAATATGAAATGGTCATTGGACTTGAAGTCCATGTTGAACTCAAGACAAAGAGTAAAATATTCTGTGGTTGTTCCACTGAATTTGGTGCGGCACCCAATACACAGTGCTGTCCAGTTTGTATGGGATTTCCAGGGACACTCCCTGTTTTAAATAAAACTGTTGTGGACTACGCCGTCAAGGCTGGACTTGCCACAAACTGCGCTATTACCCAGCTTGGAAGACAGGATCGGAAAAACTACTTTTATCCGGACTTGCCAAAGGCCTATCAGATTTCGCAATATGATTTGCCCCTTTGCAAGGAAGGGTTTATAGATGTGCTGGTTCAAGGCAGTCAAAAGAGAATCGGAATCACTCGAATTCATATAGAAGAAGATGCTGGAAAACTCATCCACGATGCAAATGATGGGACGTTAATAGACTATAACAGGTGTGGTGTTCCACTGATAGAAATTGTATCAGAGCCAGATATTCGAAGTGCTGATGAAGCAATTGCCTATCTCAAAAAACTGCGTTCTATCTTACTCTACACTGATGTTTCCGACTGTAAAATGAACGAGGGCTCATTTAGATGTGATGTGAACCTCTCTGTTCGCAAACAAGGTGAACGTGAATTTGGAACGAGAACGGAGATGAAAAACCTCAACTCATTTGCCTTCATCAAAAACGCCATAGAACATGAGAGTAAACGTCAAGTAAAAGCCATTGAACGCGGTGAGGAAATCGTTCAAGAAACCAGAAGATGGGATGCGGCAAAAGGTGAGTCCTATTCCATGAGAACAAAGGAAGATGCGCATGATTACCGCTATTTTCCAGATCCTGATTTAGCGCCAATTAGAATTACTGACGAGCATCTCAGAGGGCTTCAATCTCAGTTGCCAATTCTTCCAGATGAGAGAAAGAGGCAGTATATTGAACAATATGGGCTGTCATCAGATGCCGCAGAACAAATCACAGCTCAAAAGCAATTGGCGGATTTCTTTGATGAAAGCGCCAAACTGTCCAAATCACCAGTGGGACTTTCGAATCTCATGATGACGGATGTCTTCAGAAGCAGCTATGGTGAAGACGATGATATGGTCTTTGGCTTAAAATCCGATGATATGGCGGAAATCTCCAATGAACTGGAAGCGGGAACATTAAATCCTTCTCTTGCGAAAAAGGCCATGACCTGTCTCTTAGAAGCCAGAGCGACGGATTCAGACGTAAAGGTCAAAACCGTTATTGAGGCACAAGACTTAAAAGTCATGAAAGATGAAACCTGTCTTTTGGATCATACAAGGGAGATTTTAGAGGAAAAACCGATGATTGTGAAAGATTATCTCGGTGGTAAGGAAAAGGCCATTGGCGCTTTTATGGGACAAATGATGAAGCGGACTCAAGGCAAAGCTGACCCTGAAATTGCGGAGATGCTGTTTAAAAAGTATATTAGTGAATTAAGTTAAGGTAATGCTAGGTCATCCATAAATTATAAAGTAAAAAGGGCATCCGATCATGTAAAAAATCGGATGCCCTTTTGAATTGGATTAGTAAGATAGCCCTCTATTATGTGCCATGCTGTTAACAGCAGAAAATATAAAAGTAGCAGCTAGATTGGCTGTGATGTTGTCGTGGTCAAATCTTGGTGAGACCTCTGCGATGTCAAACGCGATGACTTTTTTTGATTTAAAAATATGCTTAAAGAATTTTAGGATTCTCTCAGGGTGAAGTCCCAACGGCTGGCTGGCACTTACTCCCGGCGCAAAGGCCGATGAAAAGACATCCGTGCAGATGGTTACATATAGATCATCCTGTCTCTCGATAAATTGGTCGAGTGCTTCAATGGACTTGTCCAAATCGCCTTCTCCAATATCTTTTGCCATGAGGTACTCAATTCCCAAGGCCTTTGCCGTTTTAAAGAGTTGAACTGTATTGCCTCTCTTTTGAATGCCGATACAAAAGTAATTAAAATTCCAGCTGTTGTCCAGACACATGTCCGAAATTTGTCTGAACATCGTACCAGATGAACCCTCTTCGTAATAAGGCCTTATGTCAAAGTGGGCGTCAAAATTGATAATGCCCAAGTTATCTTCTTTTGATGCCTTATTCAGTCTCAAACCCTTATAAGTTCCAAAGGCAACTTCATGGCCGCCACCGAGGACAATTGGAAAAAGATTCATGCCCTTAATGCGGCTAACCGATTCGGCAAGGGCGTTTTGAGCTGCTTCTAAGTTGTCGTTGAGGCAGTGAATATTGCCTGCGTCAAACAGTTTAAAATCTGGTGTAAAACTACATGGAAGGTTGCAAAGTTCCCTTCTGATGCTGTCAGGGCCTTTTGAAGCACCTGTTCTACCCATGTTTCTCTTAACGCCCTCATCACAACAAAAGCCAATGAAGGCGATTCCAAATTCATTTTCTTTTAATGGATTTTGATCGCGGTTTAAATCAAGTGGTTTAACCCATTGATGCCAGCGAAAGGCATCGTAATTTTTAGTATCATCAATGCGGCCTGTCCATCGGCCCATATCTGCCAGTGTATAGTGTTGCTTCATGGTATCTCCTGTTTTCCTGTAAAAATATTGATTCCAATGAAAGAACCACATCAATTCTAACATATTTGCATCTTATTTGCGTCAATATTTATTTTTCTTTACAATTATAGCTGATTTTATAATCAAAACTATGCTTCTAGACGCTTTTGCAATATGTATTCACTCACTTTACGATCTTCTTTCCCAATATGATTTCTCAGCCAGTCCACAGCTGTTTTGTTGACTTCTATAGCCAGCTTGGAGTCAATTTCTGATTCGTTGATTTGTGTTTTGAGCTTGTTGAATCCCTCGATAAAATCCGCATGAATTTTTTTGTGAGCTTGAAAGTCAGGATAGCCGTATTTTCTCTGAAGCTCTTCTTCGTGTTTAAAATGTGTTACAACATAATTTCCCAAGAAATCAATTGTCTCAGAAACGGCTTTTTTCCCCTTGCCCTTTAACATTTCCTGATAGAGTCTTTCAACGGCGTCTACAAGTTCCTTATGCTCTTTATCCATTTCTTCAACACCCAGCATCAATTGACTTGTCCATTGCATAGTAATAACCTCTCTTCCTCTTAAGCGTTAAATTAAATACCAAACAAGTTTTATATACCCTGAGGCAGTGTGTAAAAACCATTAAATTGCAGGCGGTGATAAGATGGGCGGAAGGGTGTCAACCATATTTAAAGAAAGGGGATCAAATATTTTGCATTTTAAATGTTTATTCGAAATGATATGATGGAATAAATAAAGTGTGACGAAACTTATGGAGGCTTGTTATGACGTTAAATCTTAAGAAAAATCTTGAAAATGATGTGCAATCACTTGTGCTGCTCTTGGACGATTCAGTTTCAATTCCCTCTAGCTTGCCAGAGTTCTATGAAGCAGAACTTCAACAGATGGTTGAACCAATCTTTAGTAGAGAAGTGTTCACTGGTAAAATTGGACAAGTTCACTCGGGCATGATTAAGGTCAATGATGGCTATGTGGATGTAATGCTCGTCGGGATGGGGAATTACGACTCTTTTAGTCCAATAAAACTCCAACATGCCGTTGCAGAGTCTATAAAAAAACTAAAGAGTTGCGGAGTCGAAACGATTGATATTTACGCAGCTGGTCTGGTGCAGTTTATGGATTCGATGCGCAAAAGAAGCATCTTGATGGCTGAAGCCGTTCACCTGTCAGGCTACGAGTTTAACCGATACAAAAGCGACTCAAAAGATGATGCCCTTAAAGCAGTGACTTTGATTGGCGATTTTGATGAGACGGCTCTGGATGAGGGAAGTGTCTTGGCGGCATCTATGATGAAAGCCAGAGAACTTGTGAATCTGCCAGCAAACGAATTGACACCTGAGGCACTTGGCGCAAGGGCAGTATCACTAGGTGAAGAATCGGGTTTTGAAGTGGAACTCAAGGACCTGACCCAAATCAAAGAACTTGGCATGGAAGCCTATCTATCGGTGACAAGAGCGTCGGCATTGCCACCAGTCCTGATTGTCATGCGCTATACAGGTGCGCCAGACAGCGATCAAAGATTGGGGCTCGTGGGAAAAGGATTGACTTACGATTCAGGTGGACTCTCGATTAAACCAACGGCATCCATGGTGAATATGAAGGACGACATGGGTGGTGCAGCAACTGTTATAGGTGCTATGAACGCCATTGCCAGCATGAAGTTAAAAGTCAATGTAACAGCCGTAGTTGCCGCATGTGAAAACATGATTTCTGGAACTTCTTATAGACCGGGAGATATTATCTCCTCAATGGCTGGCAAGTCAATTTTCATCGGCAATACAGATGCGGAGGGTAGACTGACGCTCATAGATGCAGTTAACTATATTATAGATAAAGAAAATGCAAGTGCGGTTATAGATGTGGCGACTTTGACTGGCGCGGCGGTTCATTGTTTGGGGACAGAGGCGACTTGTGCCATTTCCAACAATGACGATTATTATGAACTGGTTGCAAAGGGCTTCTCCAAAGCAAATGAAAACGTTTGGCGTTTTCCAATCTTTGATGAATACAAGGAGTTGCTCAAACACCACGAAGCGGATTTGACCAATATAGCTGGATCACCTGGAATGATCACAGCGGGCATGTTTATTGGAGAATTTGTTAAAGATAAGCCGTGGGTTCATTTGGATATTGCCGGTACGGCGTTTAGAGATAAGGCGAAGGGTATCTATACCAGAGGCGGCACAGGTGTTGCTGTGAGACCGCTCTACTATGTGGCAAAAAAATTGGCGCATAAATAACAATCATGGGCGAATGCAATACAGTTCACAGTCATTTCATATAGACACATCATATAGACATAAAGTGAAGAGAAATAACAAGGAATCAAACCGATTAGATTGAAGGGAGTGTTTTTTTATGGTAGAAAAAGATATAATGATTTTTAAACAGGCAATATTAAATGAAGTTGAGGGATACGAATTTTATAAGATGGCTGCATATAACGCCGAAAATGCGGAGTCTAAAAAGACCTTTTTAGATTTGGCAAACGAAGAACTCAAGCATATTGACTGGCTTAAAGACGCATTAAAAAAACTGAGTGTTGACCCTCAAGATCAGACGACACTTGCACTTTTGGAAAACCCACCTTCACCAGATATATTTAGATGGGATCAGGTGATGATTAAGCAGGCGAGCATGGCAGTATCTGTTTTTGGCATCGCCATTGAAATGGAGAGAGCTTCAGTTGAGTTTTATAAAGAGGCAATGGAGATAACTTCTTTTGACACTGCTAAAAAGCTCTTCGAAATCCTTGTGAAATGGGAGCAAGTTCATTTGGAGCAGTTTTCAGCAGAGTATGATAGATTGATTAAAACATGGTGGTCAGATCAAGGGTTTGAACCGTTTTAAGGTTCAGATTGGACGACAAGTGGAGCTTCAAATAGTAAGTGTTGAGTGAAAAGAGCTTTTAACAGGCCATTGAGGTCTGTTAAAGGCCTTTTTTAATGTTTCAAAAAAGAAATATATCTTTTAAGCAATCAAAATTTTTTTAAATGGCTCATATGGTTTGTAGAAAGATGAATTATCCAGTAAAATGATGGTAGAGACTAATTAAGCGATGGTGGGATGATGAAAAAAGGGGTTGCAATTTTATTTCTAGTACTTATCTTGGTTCGTGGGATAGCTTTTAGTTCCGATGAGTACACTGAGGAAGAGAAAGAATGGTTAGATGAACATAGAGGACAGCAGTTTACATTGGGGCTTGATCCCTATGCCGGCATGGAGTATTTTGAACTCTATGGGGAGCAGAAGGGGTATCTGCCAGATGTAATTGCACGGATTGAAGATGCTTTGGACATTCAAATTGACATCGTGGCAGATAAGCCTTGGGGAGAGGTTTATCAGGAACTTGCCAATGGACAGATTGACATCCTCTTTGGAGCGAATGCCACAGAGGAGCGGCTTAAAGTAATGGATTTCACAACGCCGCTAAATAAAAATCCCTACATAGTTCTCACTAGGAAAAATCCATATGTACAGACCATTGGCGACCTAGATAACAAGACCATAGGCTTTATAGAAAACGATATTATTTTGGAGATTTTTCCGATAAAATATTTCAACATAAACTATCAGGCTGTGACGGTTAAAGATCAAAGAGAAGGCATTCGAGCGCTGGAATCAGGAGAGATTGATGGTTTTATTACTTCAGGCGGTGGTGTGGAGTATGAATTTTTATATCAAAATCAGGATTTGCAACTCATAGCAGTTATCAATTCAGTCACGTCGGACATGACCCTGTCCTGTCTAAAGGAAAACCACATGTTGGTATCCCTGATGGATAAGGTCATAAAAACTCAACTTGAAGGTGAGATTAAAGCGGATATTAAGAGTGCTAGGCAAAATTATAATAGAAAGGTTTTACGGCTTACAGAGGCGGAAATTAAGACATTGGATGAAGGACCTCCAGTTATCATAGGGGTTCCCAATGACTATCTGCCTTTTGAATATGCAAAAGATGGCTTGTATTTGGGGATTTCAGGTGCGCTTATCAATGAGATTGACGATATGATAGGACTACATTATATAGTTGAAGAGGGTGATTTCTCCACCCTTTATGAAAAAGCCCTCCTTGGGGATATAGATATGCTCAGCATGGCAAGAACAGAAGATCGCGTTCAACTCTTTGATTTTACAGAACCTTACTGTGAAGAGCGAGATATTATCGTCGGTAGGAGAGAGGCTGACTCTATTGAAGATGTCTATGATCTAGAGGGCATGACAGTGGGGGTTATAGACGGATTTTGGCATGAAGAGTACCTGAGGAAGAACCTTTATCATATTAACATCGTCAAGACAGATTCACTTGAAACGTCTCTGGCATATCTTGAGGCGGGGAAAGTTGACTATATTATAGAAAATCCCACCGTGGTGATGTATTATATTGATGGACTGGGGTATAGAGATCTCTTTAAAAAAGGGACTACATCCAAGGATAGTTTTTTTTATTTTGGCATCAACAAGGCATGTCCTGAAGTAACGGCGGTTATCAATAAAGCCATGCCATTTACGGATATCGTCAAAGTTAAGGAAAATGGACTTAGAACCGCGCCAGCGCTAGTGAGTAAGCGTATGAAGCACTTAGTGGTTGTGGTGGGGGTTATGACGTTCATCATTTTAATTGGGGCTATGGGCATCTTCAGGCTCATAACCGTTTTGTCCTTTCAAAAGGCACAGACAGAACTGCTGAAAGAAAGGGAAAAACTGCTCTATACCGATGCGCTTTCCGAAACATATAACCGTCAGTATTTTATTCATAAGGAAGAACAGCTCGCTTCTGGAATACTGCCACAGTTGATTATGGTGTCCGATCTGGACAATCTCAAATGCACAAACGATCATTATGGACATCATATGGGTGATAAACTGATTAAGGCATATGGCAATGTCTTAATGGATAAGGCCAAAGGGGGCACAGTTATAAGAATGGGGGGAGATGAGTTTTTGTTCATCTTGGAAAACGCCGAAGCTCGTGAAGGTGAAAAGCTCATAGAAGAGATAAAAAAAGCCATGAAGAACGCTCATCTGCCAAAGGAATTTAAGGGTAAAATTGAGGCATCCTTCGGGTGCTATTTAAGAAAAAATAATGAGGAGACGCTTGAAGAGGCAATCAAAAAAGCGGACTTGCTCATGTACGAAGATAAGAAGATAAATAAGAGAGGGGAACACGGTTAATGGACAACCTTACAGAATCAGCTTTGAGCCGTCCCTGTAAAGAATGGCTTATTCAAAAGGGCTGTGATGTCAGTGCAGAAGTAAAAGATGTGGACGTCTTGGGCATTTATAATGGAGAAGATGGAACGCAGATAACCATAGCAGTTGAACTCAAATTGAGGCTCAATTTGGAATTGATTCTTCAAGCAGTGGAGAGGCAGCGGGTTTCAGATTATGTGTACATGGCGATACCACATGACTATAAATTGCTTAAAACCAGCAGATTCAAACGGATAACACATTTGCTCAGACGGCTGAATGTGGGGCTGTTGACGGTGAATTTTAAAAGTACAGCACCCTATGTCTCTGAAATTATAGAGGCTAAGGATTTTGACTTTCAAAAAAGCCAGAGGCAGGCAAATCGCAAGAAAGAAGCGATTATCAGTGAGTTTAATAGTCGAAAGACTGACTCGAATGATGGCGGCATCACTCAGCGTAAGATTATGACTGCCTATAGGGAACAAGCACTTTATATTGCACATTGTCTCAAAGAGGAAACTTGCCTTAGCATTAAAGCTCTCAAAGAGAAGGGATGCGGTGCCAAGACGAGCTCGATTTTACAGGCGAATTACTACAATTGGTTTGAACGGGTCTCGAAAGGGCAGTATAAGCTAAAGCAAGAGGGCGTTCAAGCACTTTCAACCTATGAAGACGTCTTAGCGAAAATATTGGAAGAGGCGGCAGAATGATGGGCTTTACGCTAAAAAAATTCAACAACTGGATTAAAGAATTCAACGTCATACAGATACAAAAAATGGTGGTAATCGCCATTGTGGACGCCATTGTGTCAGGATTTAATCTTAAAATTTTTCCATTTGATTATACCATCAATTTGGCGGTGGCCATTTTACCTATTTACTACTATTTGGATAGACGGCTTAATCCAATTGTCACGTCGGTGTTTATAGCTAGTATTGGACTGGTGTTCAGAACGGTGACGGGGTATTATTATTACGGCAGTTTTGAGGGGGCTTTTTGGGCGGATTTTAACTTTCTGTTTTTTGACCTCACATACGGTTTAATTTTTTATTTGATCTTTTACAGAGACAGGAAAAAGACTCTGTTTTCGCTATATCTAGCCTCTATGGCCAGTGACTATATTGGCAATGCCGCTGAGTTTCTCTCGAGATATGGTTTAGCTGAATATACGACAAATAATGTCATGGCAACACTTTTTCTGGTGGCTGCTATTCGTGGGACTATTGCAGTAACACTTTGTGTATCCATCAATTACTACAATTCATTTTTGAGAAAAGAGGAACACGATGAGCGCTATCGAATGCTACTCAATATCATTTCGGATCTAAAGGGAGAGATTTATTTTCTGCATAGCAATACAGAGCATGTTGAGTCCGTTATGGATGAGGCATTTAGTCTCTATCGAGAATATGATAAACTAGATGAAGGTCAGCGAAAAAACAAGGCGCTGAACATTGCGAAAGATGTCCATGAAATCAAGAAAAATTATTTTAGAGTCATAGAAGGAATTGACGAAATTATATTAAAGGAGAAGCCAAATGACAAGCTTTCGTTGAGGGACTTGTCTAAACTCTTGCAGCTTTCACTGACCAGACAACTTGAAATGAGTCATGTTCCTGTAATCTTGTCCTTCCATGTAGACAGTGATGTGCAGATTAAGGAGCACAATCTGCTGATGTCTATTTTGAGAAACTTAATCAACAACAGTGTTGAGGCCATTGAAAATGGCGGTAAAGTTGAAATCTATCACGTTCAAGATGAGACAACGCATGAATTTGTGGTAATTGATGACGGAAAGGGCATGTCGGAAGAGATGCAGGATTATATTTTTAACCCGGGCTATTCTACCAAATATGATGATGAGACAGGGAATTCAAACCGTGGAATCGGATTATCTTTGGTAAAAGATATTGTAGAAAACGTATTTAATGGTAAAATCGAAGTAGAGTCAAAAGTTGGCGTAGGGACGCGTTTTAGTGTTATAATTCCTAGAGAGTCAATTGAGTAGGGGGATGTTATGAAAATCTATATTGTAGATGATGATATTAGTGTCATTAAAATGCTTGAAGAGATTATTACGGATGAAGTACTGGGCGAATTAATTGGTTCAAGTCTAAGCAGTAAAAAAGCGCTTGAAGAAATTCCCATATTAAAACCGGATATTATTCTGCTTGACCTTTTGATGCCCGAAATTGACGGGACGACGCTGGTTGAATCTTTAAAGGAACGCGACTGCCATTCAAAGTTCATCATGATTTCTCAGGTTTCCTCCAAAAAGATCATCGGAGAGGCCTATGAGCGAGGCATTACGTTTTATATCAGCAAACCTGTAAACAAAAAAGAAGTGGCAACGGTTATTCGAAATGTCACTGATAATATTATGATAGAACAGAATTTAGACAAAATAAAAAAGGTATTAAACATTGATACACAGCAGGCCAGTGGCATGATGAGGCCTGAGGCAAGTCCTCAAGATGATTTGGAGAAAAAAATCAAAGTTATCTTCAGCAGACTGGGTATTTTAGGTGAGTCGGGCTGTGAAGAAATGATAAAGCTCTGCAAATTTATAAAAGAGGGGAAAATTAGCTTAACGTCAAACAAACTAAAAGATATCAGCAATGAAATTTCTGATAATCCAAAAGCCATGGAACAAAGGATTCGAAGGGCAATCAATAGAGGGCTTAGCAACATAGCGAGTTTGGGAATTGAGGATTACTTGAACGAAGTCTTCGTAAAGTATTCAAACACACTCTTCGACTTTGAGCAAGTGAGACTTGAAATGGAATATTTGAGAGGCAAAAAAGCCTACGGAGGCAAAATAAACATCAAGAAGTTCATAGACAACCTGATATTACTGGTTGATGACATGTAGAAAGTTCAAAAAAATCCATAGCAAGTGGGATTAATTTTTCACGATATCTGAAAATTCAAAAAGATTATGAAATCTTTTTGAATTTTTTTTAATTATTTTGTAAACGTTAATTATACTTAATATATCTTGAAAAGGGGGGCTTGCATATGCAAACTAAAAAAGTATCACCATTAATTGCACTTATTCCAGTTGTATTCTTAATTGCTACACTAATGTACGCGATTAGGGCTTATGAGGCAGCACCACACATTCCGCTGTTCACATCTGCAATTGTAGCAGCAATTGTAGCGATGACTATGTTGGGGTCAAAATGGAGTGATATTGAAGAGGGTATCGTCGACACTATCAAAATGTCTATGGGGGCAATTATCATCTTGATGATTATTGGTATGGTTATCGGTACTTGGATTATTTCTGGTGTAGTTCCAACAATGATTTTTTTCGGACTCAAAATTTTATCACCAAGTATTTTCTTAGTGGCAACTCTACTTATGTGTTCAATCGTATCTTTGGCAACAGGTTCTTCTTGGACAACAGCAGGTACTGTTGGTATCGCACTTATGGGTGTTGGTATGGGCCTTGGAATTCCTGCTCCGATGATTGGTGGTGCGATTATCTCAGGCGCTTACTTTGGCGACAAGATGTCACCGCTTTCTGATACGACAAACCTTGCACCTGCAATGGCTGGCGCAAAATTGTTTGATCATATCAAGCACATGCTCTACACTACCGGCCCTGCTTATATTATTTCAGCGATTGGATTTCTTATCTTAGGTTTCCGGTTTGGCGGAAATGAAATGAATTTGGAATTGATCGATCAAATTAACGTGGGCTTACAGCAATCATTTGCCTTAAATCCGTTGCTCTTATTGGTACCAATTATCACAATCGGTATTGTTATCATGAAAGTACCTGCAATTCCTGGTCTTTTCTTAGGGGCTATTTTAGGCGGACTGGCTGCAATGATGTTCCAAGGTGCAAATGTTGGCGATGTCATTAATGCATTGCATTATGGTTTTGTTTCTGAAACAGGCAATGAAGTTGTTGACTATTTGTTAACACGTGGTGGTCTCAGCAGTATGATGTATACGATTTCCCTCATATTATGTGCGATGACATTTGGTGGGGTTATGGAAAAGACAGGCATGCTGGAAGCGCTTGCAAATGTCATCTTAGGATTTGCAAAGAGCACCGGATTACTGGTTACTTCAGTTATCGGTTCTGCCATCTTCATGAACTTGCTTGCTGGTGACCAATACCTTGCAATCGTTATTCCTGGTAGAATGTTTAAAGATGCATTTGATCAAAGGGGCTTAGCGCCTAAAAACCTCTCAAGATGTCTTGAGGATTCAGGGACGCTTACATCTGCTCTTATTCCTTGGAATACTTGTGGGGCGTTTATGATTGGTACTTTAGGTCTCCAACCTTGGACATACGTGCCATTCTGTTTCTTGAACATCTTAAATCCACTGATTTCAATTTTCTATGGATTTACTGGAATCACTATGGTAAAAGCGGACGAAGAAGTGGTGGGAAAAGTAGAAACTGCATAGGCATAAACGCGAAATGCGCTTAGCAATTCAAAATTTATTTTGGGGAAAATAAATAAAAGAGCCGTAGGATTTTAAAATCCTGCGGCTTTTAAAATGTGAATTGACCAATAATTGGTAAACTCTTTTTCTTTTGACGATTTTTTATTTGTCGAATATGCCTATCAGCCTATCAATCTCCCCATTTTGAATATGGGGAAGGGCTCTTTTAATTTTATCATATGGCCAGTCCCACCATTGAAGTTTTAACAGCTCTTGAATTATTGCATCGTCATATCTTTTTTTTATTTCTTTTGCGGGAATACCGCCTACAATAGTGTAGGCGGGGACGTCTCTAGTTACAACAGCTCGACTGCCAATAATAGCACCATCACCTATATGGACGCCTGAAAGAATAACAGCTTCATAGCCGATCCAAACATCGTTTCCGATAACGATATCGCCCTTATTGTCCCATGCGTCTGCTACTTGTGAGCTATCGAGATTCCACTCTTCAAAAAAGATGGGAAAAGGGTATGTCGAAAGAGAATGAAGGCTGTGATTGGCACTTGTGAAAATAAACTTTGCACCACAGGCGATGGAACAAAACTTACCAATAATCAGCTTGTCTTGATTAACTGGATAGTGATAGAGAACATTTCGCTTTTCAAACTGGCAAGGGTCATGGACAAAGTCGTTGTAGATGGTGTAATCACCCACGATGATGCTCGGTTTGGTAATTGTGTGCTTTAGATAAATTGTCTCAAAATCATTTGTCCGCGGATATATTTTAACTGTCATAAAGCCTCCTAAAAATTTAATGAGGGTTCACCATTCCATTTTATAAAATGCATCTGTTCACTGACTCATCACTTTCGATTCTGCTGATTATAATGTTACGATATCACAAATCATTTAAAGTTGCCATGAGATGCGTAAAATGATGCGTAAAATGAGGGGGAAAATTCATAATATTTGATAAAACCTGGATGACATAGCATCTTTATTTTGGGTATGATAGAATATAAGGACATTCAATGTGAGGTGGGAAGTGTATGGAGACAATAAAGCAGAATTTAATCGTCATTCTCAAACAAGTGTCACTGTTTAAGGGGATTGAAGAAGGCGATTTGTATAATATGATTGATTGTTTGAACCCCAGGTTATACGACTATCAAAAGGGGCAGACAATTGCGACGATAGGCGATCCCTTTACTGGGATAGGCATCGTTTTAGAGGGTGAGGTAATCGTGGCGAAAGAGAATATTGCCGGCAATCGAATGATTATGACTGTACTTAAAAGTGGAGATATGTTTGGCGAGATGATTAGTTTTTCCAGACAGACCACATGGATTGCAGCAGTGTCGGCACAATCTGAGTCAAAAGTGGTTTTTATCTCCCCTGAAAAAGTGATTAGTCAATGTGATAAAATGTGCTCAGGACATAAAAAACTCATCGAAAACATGCTGAGTATCATGGCGAGAAAGGCACTTCTTTTAAATCGAAAAGTTGAGTATTTGACCATCAAGAGCCTACGGGGCAAACTGTGTGCGTATCTGCTGGAAACACAGCGAAAGGCCAACGAGTCCTTCTTTGAACTCTCGATGAATCGAGATGAAATGGCTGACTTTTTTAACGTGGCAAGACCTTCTATTTCCAGAGAACTTGGAAAGATGAGAGATGACGGTTTAATTGACTTTCACAAGTCTACATTTAAGATAAAAGATGTCAAGGCAATGCGGGATTATGTGGAGTAAATGAATTAAAAGTCAAATTTTTAAGAAAAAGAGCTTGACATTTGAGTTGGATTCGCTAAAATAGATTTAACAACAAAAGATAAAACGTTGATTAAGAGTAGTAGGTATTATCAAACGGCATAGAGAGTCAGTGGCTGGTGTAAACTGATGTGGGTGATAATGGTGAATGGACTTATGAGTGCAATCCGAAAGATAGTAGGTGCGACGGGAGCTCCCGTTATAGAGTACAGAAGTTGATAGACTTCCAAGAGGGAACATGAGATTGGCTTAATATCTCACACTGATACGGTGTGAGATTTTTTTATTTTATCAACGGATGATAGACAGACGGCAAATGCGGTATCAGTCATCAAACGTGGATTCTATATAAAAGTTAAAATCATTGAAACGACAAAGGTGGCATAACGAGAGACCTCGTCCTTTATTGGACGGGGTTTTTTTATTTTTATGAATGAGATAAATGAGGTGATGGGTTGAAGATACATGAATTTAATATGAACAGCCATATGAGAGAGGGACTTGATTCTCCCCAAGTTTTAGAGAAACTGGCGGCAAACGGTTTTAGGTTTGACTACCGGCTAGACGCATTTCAAGATGAGCAGTATCAATACTTTGGATTTAACGCCAAGCGTGTTGAAGCTCAAAAGCTGACGGAGATAGAAGGGGCCATAGAAGTATATCTTGAAGAGATTGGTGATTTTAAAATAGCGCATATGGATTTGCCCTTGGTTGTGGGAACTGTACCATATGAAATGGCAGCAGACTTTATGAAAATTTCATTTGATGTAATGCCGATGGGGCATGTGTTTTTATCTCATATCGTTCTGTGCATTTCTAAGAAAACAGATGAGGCTTACTTAGTTTTGGTTGACAAGATTACAGATGAGGCGTTTCATGATGAAATCACAAGTCCATTTTTAAACTTGCTGAAAGATAGCACGGACTTTCTAATACAGAGTGACCTAAAAAAAGCGAAAGAAATTTTTTCCCACCAAAGCGCTTCATCTGTTATCAAACATTCCGAGCGTTCTGTGGATTTGGCAGGGAAAGGCATTTCGCAATCGACCTACAGAGAGAAAATCAAAGCAGTGCTTGAGAACATAGAAGCAGGTGAGATTTTTCAGATGGTATTGGCAGAAAAAATGGAGTTGCCCTATTCTGGAAAAGCGATTTCATACTATTTACAGGGTGTCAAAGAAACTGAACCAGCCTATGCGGCTTTCTTGGAAGTGGAAGGTGGACTATCGGTGACATCGCCGGAACTGCTTGTGAGATATGATTCTGAGACCGTTATAACAAAGCCCATAGCAGGGACGAGGGGGATTAAATGCGATGGCAGAGATTTTGAGAGAATTGAAGAACTGCAAAGAGATGAAAAAGAGGCAGCTGAACATTTAATGCTGGTGGATCTAGGCCGCAACGATTTGTCGAAAGTCTGCAAAGCTGGAACCGTTGAAGTGACTCGGTACAAGTATCCGCTGATATTAAAACATGTTGCTCATTTGGTTTCAGATGTTGAAGGAAAGAGAGCATTTAAACGATTTTTTGATCCACTTAGGGCGGTATTTCCAGCCGGGACAGTTAGTGGAGCACCTAAACTCAGGGCCATGGAGCTGATAAAGGACATAGAGGCAAGGCAGAGAGGCATTTATGGTGGCGCAGTTTACGTCTATTCAAGCAGAGGGCGATTTGAGAGCTGTATTGCAATCAGATGTGCAACTTTTGACGAAAAATCAGTGATTTTACAAGTTGGTAGCGGCATCGTTCACGATTCAAACGCAGAAGATGAATTAAAGGAACTGATGAATAAAATTAGAGGCAATTTAAAAACCTATGAAAGGATGGAAGCAGATGTATCTTTTGATTGATAATTATGACTCGTTTACTTATAACATTTCCAATTTAGTTCAAATGTTGGGAAAAGAGGTTGAAATCATCAAGAATGATGAGGTCAACTTGCAGGAGCTTCTTGCAAGGGCCTATGAGGGCATCATCTTATCGCCAGGGCCGTCAAGACCTGAAAATGCAGGAGACTTGATAGAAGTCATCCAGATAGCTCATCCTCATCTGCCGATCTTGGGTATTTGCTTAGGCCATCAGGCCATTGGACATTATTTTGGCGGAAGGGTTCAAAGAGCCGAGAAGATTATGCATGGTAAACTGGAGACTATTAAGCATGTGGAAGATGCGCTCTTTAAAGCCGTGGATAGTGATTTTACAGCAGTGAGATATCACTCGTTGGTGGTGGCTGGTGAGAACTTGCCGGACTGCTTGATTCCCATAGCAATAGCCACCAGTGACAATGAAATCATGGCGGTAAAACACAGGGATTATCCCATATATGGGCTTCAATTTCATCCAGAATCCTATATGACACATGAAGGGGTAAAGATTATGGAAAACTTCTTCAAAATTGCTGATGAAAGGGGTGTAAGACATGCATGAAAGTTCATTGAATAGAGGGCGAGCTATCAAACGACCTGCAAACAGGCAATCTATGAACTATCAAGAGGCCTTTTTAGCGGCAGACGATATTTTAAACATGAGAATTCCAGAATACAGAATCGAAGAAGTGCTGAGCGGTCTCCACAAAAAGGGAGAAACATATGAAGAAATAGCAGGGTTTGCGGCGGCAATGAAGAAAAATGCTGTGACATTTGAAGTGAACTCAAATGGGCTGATGGATACTTGTGGAACAGGAGGGGACGGGCTAGAGACATTTAATATCAGTACCACAGTGGCCTTTGTACTGGCAGCTGGAGGGGTAAAGGTTGTAAAACACGGCAATCGCTCTGTTTCTTCAAAGTGTGGCAGTGCAGACTTGCTTGAGCGAATTGGCATTGATCTGACGCTCAGTTCTAAAGACTCAGCTGAACTGCTTGAACAAACCAATTATTGCTTCCTGTTTGCACAGCAATATCATCAAAAGATGAAAGCGATTATGCCCATTAGGAAGAAACTTGGAACGGCGAGTATCTTCAATGTGATTGGCCCTTTGTCCAATCCTGCTAAAGTGAGCTATCAGATGGTGGGGGTCTATAGACGTGAGCTGTTGACACCTGTTTGTAAGGCGCTTCAAAAGATAGGCATCACCAAGGGTGCGGTTATATATGGATACGGCGGTATGGATGAACTGTCCTTGGAAGGGGACAACGAGGTTTTGATGTTTGATAAAACTGGCGAGCGAAAACTCATCATAGATGCAAAGACATATGGGCTTAAGCCATATGCCAACGAAGCGATTAAAGCAGGCAATAGCGAGATGAACTACAGAATTTTTCAGAGTATTCTCGAGGGGGATTTTTCACCTTATAGAGAATCTATATTGTTAAATGCGGGATTTGCCTTTTATCTACATGGAGAAGCAGACTCTGTAAAATCAGGGATTTCTCTGGCGAGGACGCTTTTGGATACAGGTAAGGTAAGGCAAAGTGTTTCAGAGGTATTGGAGGTGCAGAAAAGACTTACTGAAAGGATAGAACTGAACCCCAAGTCCTACTTAGATGAAATCTATGCCTACAAAAGATCTATTTATGAAAGCACAGTGGATGCTAACAGTGCCCCGGACGTTTTAATGAAAATTCCAGATGGACTCACTCAGGCGGCAAAACGACAAAGCCTCAAAGAACTGTTAATAAAAGCTAAAAACAGTGGCAAACCAGCCATTATAGGGGAAATCAAGAGAGGATCACCTTCTAAGGGGTTATTTGCTGAGGCGATTGATATTGAAGCAATGGTGGGGTGTTATGAACAAATAGAGGTTGTTGGAATCTCAGTCCTTGCAGATGAACGGTTTTTTTATGCGAAATCAAATGACGTCTCAACCGTTGCAAAGCTCACAGAGAAGCCTATTTTATATAAAGAGTTTGTCGTGTCTGGCAGCCAGATTCAAAAGGCGTATCTATCTGGGGCATCGGTGGTGCTATTGATTGCCAGAATGCTGAGTATTACTGAGTTGAGCCATCTCATTATGACAGCACATCAGTATCAGATGGAAGTTCTCATGGAGATACATGACGAGGTGGATTATCAGAAAGTACTTGATTTAAATTTTGATATCCTCGGAATCAACAACAGAGATTTGAGTACATTTAAAACGGATGTGGGCATCAGTAAAAAGCTGTTTCAAAAGTGTCGGTTAGACAGACCCGTTATCAGCGAAAGCGGCATTGCTTCTCTAGAAGAGGTGAAAGATCTTACATCAATTGGATTTTCTGGCGTCCTAATGGGGGAATATCTCATCAAAAGCCAACAGAAGACCCTTGCCAAAATATGTGGTGTCATGACGGAAAAGCAAGCAGATGATGCTGTGGACAGTGGCGCGGATTTTGTGGGAATTGTCATGGCTGAGAGTAGACGACAGGTAAACGTCTATGAGGCAAAGAAAATGGTGGAGAGAATCGCCCAAAGGGGAGTCAAATCAGTGGGGGTATTTAAAGATCAGTCAGGGGCTGAAATTGCTGAAATATTGAAGTGCGTTCCCTTTGACTTTGTGCAAATTCATGGAGAGTTTGAAGATTACAGTGATATTGAAAAAGAGACTTCGATTATCAGAGCCTTTTCAATTGAGCGTGTTTTGGAAACCCCAGAGGCTTTAAAGACCCCAGATCAAGTGAAGTATCACTTGATAGACTCCGCAGTTCCTGGTTCGGGACTGGCTTATGAACATGGAATGTTAAGGCGTGTTCACAGTGAAAAACCCATTATTGTGGCAGGGGGATTGACGCCTGAAAACGTCGGAGAACTCATTGAGAAGATAATGCCGTTTGCGGTTGATGTGAGCTCTGGCGTGGAAGTTGAAAAGGTCAAAGACAAGTTGCGTATGGATGCCTTTATAATGGCCTGTAAAGCAGCAGACGAATCAAACAAGAAGAAAGTAGAGGGAGAGAGACGATGAACTATGGTGAATTTGGCGGACGCTATATATCGGAAATATTGATGGAGGCAGTGCTTGAATTGGAGCAGGTCTTTGAAGCAATCAAACAGGATGATGCTTTTGATAGAGAGCTGAAAGCATACTTGAAAACCTATGTGGGCAGAGAGACGCCACTTTATTTTGCCAAGAACTTGACTGAAAGATATGGTGGTGCAAAGATTTATCTCAAGCGTGAGGATTTGAATCACACAGGGGCTCATAAGATTAACAATGCCCTTGGACAGGCTTTAATTGCAAGGCGAATGGGCAAGAAAAAAGTGATTGCAGAAACGGGTGCTGGTCAGCATGGCGTTGCAACGGCAACTGCTTCTGCGTTGCTCGGGTTGGAATGCAAGATTTTTATGGGAGAAGAAGATATCAAAAGGCAGAAACTAAATGTCTTTAGAATGGAACTTCTAGGCGCACAAGTTGTCCCAGTGACCTCTGGCAGCCGTGTATTAAAAGATGCCACAAATGAGGCGATGAAGTACTGGGCGGCAAATGTTGAGGACACGCACTACATCATTGGATCGGCCATTGGGCCATCGCCATATCCTGAAGTGGTCAAATACTTTCAAAGGGTTATTGGCAGAGAGACCATGGAACAGCATTACAGCGTGGAAGGGAAGCTGCCCACAGCGGTGATTGCATGTGTTGGTGGAGGAAGTAATGCCATTGGCATGTTTGAACCTTTTATTGAGAGAGAGTCGGTCAAACTGTTTGGTGTTGAAGCGGCGGGTAGGGGATTGAATACCCAAGAACACGCTTGCTCCATCACAGGGGGGCGTGTTGGGATTCTACATGGAACAAAGACATATCTCCTACAAGATGAGGATGGACAGATACAGGAGGCTTATTCCATCTCAGCAGGACTCGACTATCCGGGGATTGGGCCAGAACACAGTTTTTTGCACAATAGTGGAAGGGTTTCATATGTGCCAATTGACGATGCAGAAGCGCTTGAAGCCTTCAAATTATTGGCACAGACAGAGGGGATTATCCCAGCGCTTGAAAGTGCACATGCAATGGCATATGCAATGAAAATAGCTGCTGACTTTTCAAAAGAAGAAACAATCGTCATCAATCTATCAGGACGTGGCGATAAGGACGTCGAATCAGTGAAGGAGTACTTAAATGAAGCAATTTAAATCAGTGTTTGAATCAGAAAAAGAGGTCTTAATTTCATATGTGATGGTTGGAGATGGTGGCTTTAAAGCGAGTTTGGACTATGCGAGATTTCTCATAGAGAGTGGTGTGGATATTCTGGAATTGGGGATGCCGTTTTCCGATCCAGCCGCAGATGGCGGTACGATTTTAAGAGCAGGACTCAGAGCTTTGGAGCACGGGACTAAACTAGAGCACGTCTTTGAAATGGCACGTGAAATTCGTCGTTTTTCACAGATTCCACTTGTAATCATGAGCTATTTAAATCCCCTTTATCAGTATGGCTTCGAAAAGGTATGTGGGCAGATGAAAGCACATGGAATAGAGGGAATTATTATTCCAGATTTGCCGTTTGAAGCAGGCGAGAATTATCGACAAATGGCTGAACAAAATGAGGTGAAGATTATCAATTTAGTGGCACTAACCACCAGTGAATCCAGATTAGAGCAGATTGCAAGTGCCAGTGATGGGTTTATCTATCTGGTTGCTGTGAAGGGCATTACTGGAACGCAAGTCCCTGATTTAGAGGAGGTTGAGCAAATGAGCAAACGCATAAAACAGTACACTGACACGCCAGTGGTGGCAGGATTTGGAATCAGGACACAAGAAGATGTCAAGGCCTTTAATAAAGAAGTGGATGGCGTGGTGATTGCCAGCCGTTTTATCGAACTCAGAGAGGCGGGCAAAGTGGCTGAAATCAAAAAAATCATCGGCATTTAAAATAGATGCTCAAAAAGTGAATGGAGAAAATTTGTATTTGAAAGAGAGGGGAGACCCTCTTTTTCTTTGATCTAGAATAATGCTATAATGGGTTTATCAGAGGGAAATAGGGCGGGATGTTTGAGGACTTAATCTGTCCGGTTGTCGGGAGTGCGATTCTTATAATTGGGATTTTCTGAACTCCATTTGGTCTAAAATGGATGGTTTGGAGTCTCTAAAAATGGCATCGTACTTGCTACTATTTTATTAGAGACATCTAAATGAGATGACTTTTTAAATGCTTGATATGTCTCAAACGATGTTTTGAATTTAATGGTAGATGTGTGAGGAGGATATATGATTGGAACTCGAGTTGAAATTAATCTAGACGCGTTGGCGCATAACTATAGAGGATTGAGGCAACAGGTGGGAAATCAAGTGATGGTGGCTGGTGTGGTAAAGGCAAATGCCTATGGTCATGACATGAAAACCATGGCAAATGAACTTGTGGCTCTTGGATGCGATGCAATAATGGTGGCGACAGCAAGAGAAGCAATCAGCCTCAGGAAAAATGGATTTAAGGCTTCACTGCTGGTGATGGGAGCAACACAAGATGATTACTTGGAAGAGGCGGTAAATCTGAATATCGCATTGACAGTGTTCACATGGGAACAGGGGAAGCGATTGTCAGAAATCGGCAAAGCAACTGGAAAGACCGCTAAAATTCACATAAAGCTGGACACGGGATTTAACCGATTGGGGTATAAGGACTTCCAGAAGGCACTTGAAGATATCAGTGGGCTGTGGACGTGTGAAGGGCTTGTAATAGAAGGCTTGTTTACACATCTGGCATTAAAAGACGTGGAAAGCGACCGCATTCAGTTTGAAAAATTTGACGCCTTTATTGAGGCTCTAGAAGCGAGAAAAATTGAAATTCCAATAAAGCATGTATGTGACAGCATTGGTGCAGTGGCTTATCCAGATAAACTATATGATATCGTGAGAATGGGGGCGCTCCTATATGGATTTTGCAGCCGTCCCACTACATTCTCGCTGATTCCAGTGATGACTTTTAAAACGAATATCGCAGCACTGAAATGGATCGAAATCGGGGAGGGCGTCAGCTATGACTACACGTTTGAAGCGGTTAGAAGAACCCGAGTTGCGACGCTCCCTGTGGGCTATGCCGACGGACTGCCAAGAGGCCTTTCAAACAAAGGGGTTGTCTACATAAATGGGAATCCAGCACCAATTCTAGGGCTTATTTGCATGGATCAGTGCATGGTGGATGTCACAGAGATTGATGGGTGCGAAGTGGGCAGTGAAGTGATTTTGTTCGACGACGTCCTTCAAACGGCGAACAAAATTGCAAGATTAGTTGGAACGAATCGAAACGACATCCTGAGCAGTATTTCCATGAGAGTTCCGAGGGTTATAATGCGAGGCGGTAAAGTTGTTGAGATCATAGATTATTTAATTTAAAATTCAGGAGGAATCATGTATCAGGAGCATCATTTATATAAGTTGTTGGCACAAGATGAAACATGGCTGATTGAGACGAGACGGAGAATCCATCAAAATCCTGAACTCAGCGAAGGGGAACATGAAACTCAGAAATTCATAGAGGATGTGCTGGATTCTCTGGGGATTCAGCATGAAAAAATAGCGGACACAGGTGTTCTTGCTGTGGTAACTGGCAAGGGTGGCACGGGAAATGTAGTTGGAATCAGAGCAGATATTGACGCACTTCCAATTCAAGAACCAGAGTTTAAACCTTATGCTTCAAAGAACAAAGGGGTCATGCATGCTTGTGGTCACGACGCGCATACCACAATACTCCTGGGGACTCTAAAATATCTAAAAGAACATGAATCCCAGTGGGGGGGAACGGTCAAAGGATTTTTTCAACCTGCTGAGGAGACTGTGGGCGGAGCTGATCGCATGGTGCAAGAAGGGTGTATGGACAATCCCAAAGTGGACTATGTAATTGGACTGCATGTGATGCCCTACTTGGAAGTTGGGGAGATTGAAACCAGAGAAGGCAAGTTAAATGCAGCTTCTGACAGCTTTAAAATAGCTGTGAGGGGTAAAGCCGCACATGGCGCTTATCCAGAAAAAGGTGTAGACGCAATCAACATTGCCGCGCAAGTCGTGACAGGGATAAATGGCATTATGAGTCGTCAGATATCGCCGCTGAATCAAGCGGTAATCACTGTGGGTCAGATCCATGGAGGTGTTAAAAACAACATCTTGTGCGATGAAGTGGTGCTCAGTGGCATGATGAGAACCACAGATGAAGTCACTAGAAAAGATTTGAAACAAAGAGTTGAAAGACTTGCAGTTGCAATCTCAGAGGGAAACGGAGGCCATGCGGAGGTCAGCTTTAGGGAGGGGTATCAAGCTCTTATAAACGATATTCCGGTGGCGAGAAAGGTGAAGGCTTTGGCGGCATCTGTTCTCGGAAATGAACACGTCTATGAAAAAGAGGCGCCGTCACTGGGGGTTGAAGACTTCTCATTCTTCCTGGATAGAGCACCAGGTGCGTTCTATCATCTGGGATGTGGCAATCAGTCCAAGGAAATTTCCTCTGCACTGCATACTGAACAATTTGAAATAGATGAAACCTGTTTGACTGTGGGGGTATTTCTACAGAGCCTCATCACACTGGATTTGCTTATGAGAGGGGATATGAAGTAGTTAAAATGCTCGTATCGAGAGCATGTGGTGATAAATTAACCTAAGGACAGGAGGCGTACTATGAAAATTTATATTAGTTCAGACATGGAAGGCATTGCAGGTGTTGTCAATTGGAATGAAGTCAACAACGATCAGGCGGATTACCAATGGAGTAAACAACAAATGACAAAAGAAGTTCAAGTTGTTTGCGAAACAGCACTTGAACTCAGTGCAACAAAAGTGATTGTAAAAGATGCTCATGACTCAGGTAGAAATATCAATATCACCGAACTTCCAAATGGCGTTTTGACCCACAGGGCTTGGACGAGAGATCCGCTTGTCATGATGTCGGGTGTGGAAGACGGTTATGATGCTGTTGTCTTTACGGGGTATCATGCAGGGGCTTATTCTGCGGGCAATCCGCTGGCACATACGATGAATTCAACTGCATATCGCTATATCAAGATGAATGGCGTCTATATGAGTGAATTTATGATGAATGCCTATACAGCTGCTTATTATAAAACCCCCATTATCGCCATCACGGGGGATCAGGCGATTTGTGACGAAGCGAAGTCACTGATTCCAAATATCGTCACAGTGGCAGTAAAATCTTGTAAGGGGAGTGCTTGTACCACGATGAGTGGAAATGAAGCGCTTCTTGCAATAGAAGAGGGTGTGAGAACTGCCATAAAGGGATATCGAGAGAATCCAAAGGCCTGTGCGCTTGGAATTCCAGACAAGATGACTTTTGAAATATCATTTGCAAATGCGGGATTGGCCTATAAGGCTCAATTTTATCCAGGAGTCAAATTAATTGACAACTGTACCATTTCTTATGAAACAGATGATTATTACGAGTTCTTGAGAATGTTCTTTTATGCATGTTAGATGATAAAGTTGTACCTTATAGGGTCCTTGATTTGTTGAATGCATTGTGGTATATTTAGAGTGTTATATTGACTGGAGGATATTATGTTCGTTGACAGAAAAGCCGTACAACTGAAGATAAACGAGCATTATGTGGCAAGAATATCAGCATATTTTGTGACATTACGGGAGAGTTCTGTCCAAATTTAGAGATTCTTGTTATGTAAAGATATTCACGAAAAGATGACCCGTGTATCGTTACACGGGTTTTTTTATGCCATTGAGGAGGTCAATATGTTGAAAATAAGTTTTAATGAAGTGACAAAATACTACGGTGCCAATTTAATATTGGATAAACTGTCTTTTGATATACACGAAGGAGAAGTGGTGGGCATCTTGGGAACAAACGGTGCGGGAAAATCCACTATTTTCAAACTGCTTTCCAGTGCAGAACCCTATGAGTCAGGTCAAATTGCAATCTCTAAAGAAGCTAAAATTGGTCTTTTAGAGCAATTGCCAGTGGTTGAGGCGTCGGTGACTGTTAGAGAATTCTTGCAGGAGGCCTTCGGGGAACTATATGCCATAAAAAAACAGATGGTGTTAATTGAAGAACAGATGAGGCAACAAGAAAGTGAAGCGCTTTTAGAAAGATATGGAAGACTACAAGTGTTGTTCGAACATGGAGATGGGTACTTTGTGGAAGATAAGATCAGCCAGATTTGTGAGTCTATGAATATAGACGAAGACTTCCAAAAGCGATTTTTCATGCAGTTGAGCGGTGGTGAAAAGACGAGGGCATGCCTTGCGAGGATTTTACTTGAAGAAGTAAATGTCCTGCTACTGGATGAACCAACAAATCATTTGGATTTAGAGACGATTGAATGGTTGGAACGATTTTTGGAACGCTTTAAAGGGGTGGTTGTCATCGTGTCGCATGACCGATACTTTCTAGACCAGACAGTTCATCGAATTATGGAACTAAAAAATGGGACAATTGAACATTATGGTGGCGGTTATACGTTTTACACAGCTGAGAAAGAAATGCGCTTTGAACAACAGCAAAATCAATATGAAAAAAATCAAAAGAAAATTAAGCAGCTTGAAGCCGCCGCCAAAAGACTTAGAATCTGGGCAAAAATTGGTGATAACGAAAAACTTTATAAACATGCTGTCAATATTGAAAGGCGCATTGAAAAAATGCCTAAAGTGGAAAAGCCCGTGAAAGACAGGGAAATTAAACAGGCATTTGAGCTGAGCGAAAAGCGAAGCAAGGAGATTTTGACCTTACAGGATGTGGCGAAAATGTATGGTGACAATTGTGTTTTTAAGGGACTGTCGGGCCAAATATTTTATAAGGATAGAGTCGCTGTTTTAGGTGAAAATGGTTCGGGTAAAACCACACTTCTAAAGGCGATTGTAGGCGAAATTTCTGTGGACAGTGGCAACGTTGCCTTAGCGCCCAGTGTCTCAATGGCTTATTTGCCTCAAGAAATTGAATTTGAAAGTCCCAAGATGACGGTGATTGAATTTTTAATGAACGAGCTCTCCTTGACTTCTGGAAAAGCACGTGCGGTGCTGGCGGCTTATCATTTCAGATCGGAGATGATCGAAAAACTGATTGGACGGCTCTCAGGGGGTGAAAAGACAAGGCTCATGCTCAGTGTCATGATGGAAAAGTCAGTAAACCTTCTGATTTTGGATGAACCGACGAATCACTTGGATTTAAAGTCTAGAGAATGGGTTGAAAATGCAATTGACGATTATGAAGGGACAGTGATCTTTGTGTCACATGACCGTCATTTTATCAACAAATTTGCAGAAAAAATCTGGTGGCTGGAATCTGGTAAGATCACTGTTATTGATGGGGATTATGAAGCTTATAAAGCCTATAAATCTAAAATGCTGAACGAGTCCCTACATCATAAGAAATCTTTCAATGAACCGATTGTAAATGAATCAAGACATCCCGAATCTGTCTCACAGAATCAAGAAAATCCAAAGGCTGTACAAAGAAAAAACACGTTTATGATAGAGAAACTGGAAGGTGAAATAGAGACCTTAGAGCAAGTACTCGAGAAAATTGAACGTGAAATTGAATTAAATGTGGATGACTATCAGTTAATTCAACTAAAGTTAGAAGAAAAGCGTCAAGTGGAGCTGGAAATGGCGCAAATCTATGAGCGGTGGGAGCAATACGTCTAGAAGTGATTACTTGTAAAATGTCAAATGGAATAGATTCAAAATAAGTGGGTATAAGCTGTAATGTCATAGAGATTGCAGCTTTTTCTATGTCTTGGGACTTTAGAGTGGCGACTTATATTGGATTGACAATACAGATGGAGATAAAAGATGAAAAGGAAATTTATCTTATTTTTGATGATGACGCTCTGCATTTCACTATTTGGTGGTGCTTTCAATATTATTGGGCAAAGGGCTTTTATTCACCACTTGGAATCAGAGATTTTTAAAAGTGATATGAATGCTGTCAAAAGGGCGATTGAACAGGAACACATGATTTTATCCATCGTGGGTGGTGAACTCGTAAATGCTGTGGAAGATAATCAATATCAGCTCAACGCACTGTCCTTGAATCACATGGTTTCAGACCTTGGGGCTGAGAATTATTTTTTAGCAGATGAAAATAACGCTGTGGTTTTGCCAAGAGATGAATTTCCTCAGTTCAAACTTAATGTGAGACAAGAGGCATCAGAGTACCCACTTATATACGGCTATTATCATGATACAGGGACGAGAGATATTAAAATAGTGGTTGAAAGGCGTTTTCTCAAAGAAAAAAGGCAATTGTATGTTGTATTTGATTTGAAAACGGCCATTTTACGGTACTATCCCCTTGATACATACGAGGCACTCTATCCAAACTTATTTAACTTCAATTCCCTTGTGTTAAATGAACACGCCACTGCACGTCTTATTTATTTGAAACGAGATGCAGATGTGGATTCCATAGAGGCGTATTTTCCGCAAAAGGCCACCAATGGTGAATTTACCGCATCGGATATGAATTTCCTTAAACATGGGAACTTAATGGTGGTTCGAAACGAGGGTGAGATCATTACTTTGCAGATGCTTCCACTTGAGTCGGCGTTTTGGATTGACAGTGCTTTTATTTTGAAACAGATTACGTACTCGAACATGGAAATAGAATCAATGAAAACCATGATGTACTGGTATACCAGTATAGCGTTCTTTATTTTGACGTTCCTATTAGTGTTGGTGTACTATAAAATCCTCTATAAGGGCATCGTTCAAAAGGTAGAGAACCTTCAATACGCAGTGGAGCATGGACATGCTGGAATGAAAACCAATTTTTCGTCTGTGAGAGAATTGTCTGGCATCTGGTCACATTTTCAGGCGATTAGGCAGCTTCTAAGTCAAAGAGAAGAGTTCATTGGAGAGATGGGCTATTACGATACCGTGACAGGTGTTGGCAACATTTATTTGCTCGAAAAGGAACTGGATGAATCTATGAGAGACTTGACAGAGGAACAGTACCTGTGTCTTGTTTCCATATGTGTGCTCAATGACCGCGAGATTGTTGATTTTCTAAGTCATGAGAGGGTTCAAAGGTTTTTATCTACCTTTGTAACACAGATTAAAACGGTGTTTGGCTCTCAAAAAGTATATAGAAAAGGTGATTATACCTTTGATGTAATAACCATATCAAGCGATGAAGCCAGCACGGCACTACAGGTGGAAAATTTTAGAGAGAAGATGACACAGATTTTGTCTAATATTGATATTAGAACTAAAATCATCGTTGCAAGATATCCCGAACACGGGAGTAATGCCAATGCAATGCTTGAAAATATAGAGATTGCCAATCAGAGCCCAAGTGACAATGAGGTCATCTTCTATTCTCAAAAGATCAAAGAGGGTTACTTTAGACAAATGCAGCTTGAATCTGATTTGAGAGCTGCACTTAAGGGCAACGAAATTGCCGTTGCTTATCAACCAGTGGTAGACCCAATTACACATCAGATACAGGGAGTAGAGGCCCTCGTGAGATGGAAGCGAAAAGATGGACAAAATATCTCACCAGATGTGTTTATTCCAATTGCAGAAAAAATGGGAATCGTCAGTGAAATAGATCGAATTGTCTTTGAAAAAAGCTGTCATATGCTAAAGCTTTGGCGGGAGATTTATGAAAAACCGTTTTTCGTCTCAGTGAACACATCACCGCTCTGGTTTACATCCAGTGAGTTTATTCCTTACATTAAAGAACAGATGGATGCATTCGATATTCGGTCGGGGCAAATTTGTATTGAAATTACAGAGACCTGTTTAATTGAGGATATTAATCACGTGAGAACGGTTATAGCTGAGGCAAAGCGTCTGGGGGTTAAGATAGCACTGGACGATTTTGGCAAGGGATACTCGTCTCTCAACTATTTGAGAAATCTAAAAATTGACAAATTAAAAATTGACAAGGATTTTCTCTTGGAGATGAATTTAAACCGAGAAGAGTACAACCTCATAGATTCTATCGTGGACATGGCGCATCATATGAACCTCGAAGTGGTAATTGAAGGGGTTGAAGAGAGCAATCAGCTTGAATACCTTAAGGATTTAGAAGTGGAATCCATTCAAGGCTACTTGTATAGCAGACCTATCTACAAAGAGGAATTGTCTAAGTTGCTGCTCCGAGGAGGCAATCTAAAAATATAAGGGATAGATCCGTTTCAAAAAAGATAAAAAAGTGTATAATAAATGTTATAATTTATATCAACAATAGTTTTAAGGGGGGGATAGTGCTTGAGTGAGAACAGTGAAACTATACTGGAACGGGCAACTCGAATCAATCATTTGATTGAGTTTGATCAAAGTGTCAATCACAAGCGAAAACTCTCCGAAGTGCGATTGCTTGAAGATGAGATTGACTCGTTAAACGAACCTTTAAAGGCACGAACCTTGGCCAATCTTGCCAATGAGCTGTTTTTTTCGGGTGATCTGGAAAGGGCTAGGCAAAAGGCTGTAGAGGCGTTAAAATTGGCAAAAAAGCTCCAAAATCCAGATATTGATGTTAGACTTTTTAACATTATGGGCAATATACACAGTCAATTTGGGAATTTTGCCATCGCCCTTGACTATTATCATCAATCACTTGAAGCTTTGGATAGGCGAGAAAAGAAAAAGGGGTTTCAGAGTATTTTAATCAATAATATTGCCATTATATATAATTCTATGGGAATGGTTGAAAAAGCTCTGCATTACTACAGTGAAGCTCTGACGCTGGCTCAAAAGGAGTTCAATAAAAAATCTGAATACCTCGTCTCCTATAACATTATAGAGTGCTTGATTTCTCTAGGGCGCATTGATGAAATTCGAGATTATCTAGAACTGATGAAATCCAGTATGAAGACAAAGCTCAACATGCAAGGACTTTATTATCTAGCCTGTGGTAAATACCTTTTGATTGTACAAGATTATAAGGGGGCAAGAGATGCCCTTGAAAAGGCTCAACTGGAGTTTGAAAGTGAGAACGACGTTGTAGGCATCAACGAATCTGAACTAGAATTTGTCAAATTATTATCAAAAACTGAACAGAATCAAGACGCTTACATTAGAGGGTTAAAGACGGTTGAAACGTCTGAAAAATTGGCTGACTACAACATCTTGAGAACTGCAATTAAATTGGCTTGCGATTTGGCTGAGAAACAAGGTGAAATTGAAATGGCATTCAGTTTGTATAAGAAGTTGAGCGATTACGATGAAAAAAGACTAAAAAAACTCTATGAAACCAGCGTTTATCAACTTTCTGAGAAAACAGAGATAGAACTGGATGAGCGAATTAGACAGAATAACCTCCATTTTTTTGAGAATATGCGATTTATTCACGAAGTCTCTAAAGACATTTCCAAGGAGCAAGATTATGATGCGCTCATGAGGCTGATTATCAACAAACTCGTGAGTTTCACCAGCTGTGACGCAGTGGTGATTGGCATGTACGATGCAAATGCCAATCAAATTGTCAGAAGATCCATGTACCACAGTGGTGAGATAACGTCTTCCTATGATATAGAAGTGTCCAACAAGAGCAGTTTGGCAGCGTGGGTGGTGAGAAATAAGCGGGAAATTTACACGGGTAATACCAATCAACTGAATATTGAGGATTTTGAGCCTGTCAATGTAAATTTTCCCGATTTGGAAGTTCCATATGAGAGTGTCTTCTATGTGCCACTTATCAACGACAACGAAATAATAGGAGTCTTTTCACTTCAAAAATATGAGAATAATGCCTTTAACGACACAGAACTTGAAATGATAAGGTTGTTTTCCTCTTATATCTCAGTGGCCATAACCAATGCCATAAAAAGTGAACAAATGATAGCGCTCAATAAGAAATTAGAGAGAATTTCAAGGCGTGACGGGCTTAGTGGCCTGCTCAACAGAAATGCTCTCAATGAAGATGTTAAAGAGGTTCTGCTGACTGTAAAAAGGACTCAGTGCTCTGTTGCCACAATTCTCTGTGACATCGACTTTTTCAAAGAGTACAACGACCGATATGGACATCTGGACGGAGACATTGTCATCAAGAAGATTTCAGATGTAATCTTTAAAAAAGGGTCATTAAAATCGCCATATCTCTATCGGTTTGGCGGAGACGAGTTTTTGATGATTTTTCCAGATATAGATTTGCAGACTGTTAGAAACCTGGCACAGAATATTTTAAATGAGGTGAGTCAGCTGAGAATACCACATAAAGGGGTTGGAGTGGATGACATCGTAACCATTAGCGTCGGTGTGGCATTGTTTGAAACCCAGTTGGATACACTGAATGAAGATTTGATTTTAAAAAATGCAGATGTGGCTTTGTACCGATCTAAAAGGGTCGGACGAAACCAGGTACAAATCATTAAATTTTAAATTTGAATTTTATGTAAAGAGGCTTGACAGAAAAACACATGATTGATAAGATATTAACAAGCAGATGCGAGAAGTGGCAATTCAATTCTATCGAATTGATTTCTATTCCTCGATCATCTGTATTCAAAATTTATGAGTGTGCTGTTACTTGTATATTTTGTCTAACAATTTTTACCTGCCTAACAGAAAAGGGTTTCTGATCTGAAAGGAAGTAATCAATCATGATGTAATAACGTTTTATGTTATTGTGATTTGACCTTCTCTTTGAGAAGGTTTTTTATTTATAACATTGTGGAGGTAAAAATGACAAAAAAAGTAGCTGTAATTAGCGCAATATTAGAGGATGCCCAAGGCGTACAGAGTAGATTTAACGAAATCGTTTCAGAGTTTAAGGAAATTGTGAGGGGAAGAACTGGGATACCGTTTGATCAATACGGAATCTCGGTGATTACAATTATCGTCATTGGCGAGATGGACGAAATAAATGGACTTACAGGGAAACTCGGCAATTTGAAAAACGTTTCGGTTAAGACATCTATCTCCAAGAAGTCTGTAGAGGCATAGTATTCTCACAGAAAGCGGAGGCAAATTAATATGAAGTTTAACGATCACAACTATCACGAAGCCAATTTTATCGACCATGCTCTGATTGAAAGTTTGCTGGATAAGGCAAAAAATGCCACAGATGCAGATATTCAAGCTGTCATCCAAAAGGCAGAGCAAAAAAAGGGACTTGCTTATGATGAAATCGCCATTTTACTACAGGCAGATAAAGCAGATCAAATCGAAAAAATCTATAATATTGCAGAAAAGATCAAAAAGGATATCTATGGAAACCGTGTGGTTGTATTTGCCCCACTATATGTGAGCAACTACTGTGTAAACAACTGTAAATACTGTGGTTATAAATTAGAAAATAAATTTGCTAGAAGAAAATTAACAGATGATGAAATCAGAGAAGAAGTTAGAATCCTAGAAAAAATGGGACATAAGAGAATTGCACTTGAAGCTGGTGAAGATCCTGTAAACTGTGATATTGATTATATCATTCATGCGATGAAGACAATTTACAGTGAAGTCAGTGAAAAGAGCAATATTAGACGGATCAATGTCAATATTGCGTCAACCACAATTGAGAACTATGGAAAACTCAAAAAGGCGGATATCGGAACTTATATCCTCTTCCAAGAAACGTATCACAAACCAACTTATGAAGACATGCATCCAAAATGCAAAAAAAGCGATTATGAATATCACTTAACCGCATTTGACAGAGCGATGCAAGGTGGGGTAGATGACGTTGGTGCGGGTGTACTCTTTGGGCTTGCCAATTATAAGTTTGAAGTCTTAGCGCTGATGATGCACAATCAACATTTGGAAGATCAATACGGCGTGGGATTCCACACCATTTCAGTTCCGAGAATCAAAAAAGCTGAAGGCATGGAAATGGTGGAGTTCAACAACTTGATTGACGATGAAACCTTTAAGAAAATCGTCGCAATTCTGAGAATCGCTGTTCCTTTTACAGGCATTATCATATCCACACGTGAATCGCAAGAAGTTAGAAACGAACTCCTTCACCACGGGGTTTCACAAATCAGTGCAGGCTCGTGTACAGGTGTCGGCGGCTATAAAGAAAATGAAGAGGGACACGACGTTCAACAATTCCAAATTTCTGATGAAAGATCTCCAATAGAAGTTATCAAAGGTCTGATAAGGGACGGATTTATCCCGAGTTATTGTACTTCTTGCTATCGCATGGGCCGTACAGGTGACAGATTCATGAGATTGGCTAAATCAGGTGAAATTCAACATGTTTGCCAGCCAAACGCTCTGATGACATTAAAAGAATACGCTCTTGATTTTGGTGATGACGAACTGAAAAAAATGGCGGATGATTTTATTGCCAAGGAAATTGAGAAGATTGGAAAACCTGAAACCAGAGCGGTTGTAATCAAAGGACTGCAAGACCTTAGCGAAGGCAAGAGAGATATTTTCTTATAGAGTTACTGGTTCAAAGATGGAGGCGTAGATGAACAAAACACCAAATGCGAATAGATTTCACATTGGAATATATGGCAATCGAAATGCAGGCAAGTCATCGCTGTTCAATGCAATTATAGGACAGGACGTCGCAGTGGTTTCGGAAGTTCAGGGGACAACGACTGACCCTGTATTTAAAGCGATGGAACTCATTCCTTACGGGCCAGTCGTCTTTATGGACACGGCTGGTCTTGACGATGAAGGACTCCTAGGAGAACTCCGGGTCGAAAAAACGCGCAAGATGTTAAACAGAACAGATTTTGCCATCTATTTAATTGACGGTCAAAGCCCGGATCATGCTGAATATGAGAAGATGGTTGCTGACTTTAAGAAGTTTAAAATTCCGCACATGTGTGTGGTCAATAAGGCAGATCAATTGGAAAATGAACAAAGGCAGGCGATTTCTGAAGCGTTTGGTGATGTTACCTTTATATCCACAAAGGAGCTTGCCACTATTCACGATTTAAATCAAAAGCTGATGGACAATCTTGCTAAACTAGAAGAAGAACCCGTTATCATTGGCGATTTATTGCCGTATGGCAGTACGGTGGTGCTGGTAGTTCCAATTGATTCAGAAGCACCAAAGGGTAGAATTATACTGCCTCAAGTACAGCTTATAAGGGATTGTCTTGATCATGGGATCAAAAGCTATGTGGTAAGGGATACAGAACTTGAAGAGGCTCTGAAGGAACTTAAACAAGTGGATTTGGTTGTGACCGATTCCCAGGCCTTTGCTGAGGTGAGTAAAATTGTTCCAAAAGAGATTAAACTTACGAGCTTCTCAATTCTGTTTGCAAGACAAAAGGGCGAAATCAGCAGTTTGCTGCAAGGGGTAAATGCCTTTAAGGCGTTGAAACCGGATGCAAAGATTCTCATTTCTGAAAGTTGCACACACAACCACTCGCATGAGGACATTGGACGTGTGAAAATTCCAAAGCTGATAAGAGCTAAAGTTTCAGAAGCGGTTGACATTACATTTTCTATGGGACATGATTTTCCCGAGGATGTAAGTCAATATGATTTGATTATTCACTGCGGTGCTTGTATGATGAATCGAAAGAGCATGCAGAGCAGAATTGACCTCTGTGAACGTCAAAACGCATATATAACCAATTATGGTCTGGCACTGGCTTATTTCAATGGAATATTGGAAAGAAGTGTTGAAATTTTAAATTTAGAATAACTTAGAGAAGTTGAATTTATCGTCATTATGGCAAATTAGCTGTAATGGCGATTTTTTATGCTGTGACAGCCCATTTGTTCTGAAAAACGAATGGGTTTGGTTTTACTTGCCAATCTGAAAATGTGAGAATTTAGATAGACGTCAAGACAGAAAATGATTATGTTTAAATTTCCAATCAGTGGTTAAAAATAGTATAGGGAAAGTTCCTCCATAATACTAAAAGTAGGTGACTCTATGGATCATATAGACCGACTGGATTTAATAAAAGTAATTGAAGTTGCAGGGGATGGATTTATCATAGCGAGCCATGAGAAAAAAGTGACTTTTGTCAATATAAAGGCTTGTGAAATACTGGAAAGGGAAAAGGAAGCGTTGATTGGGCAGGGCGTTGACGAAGTCTTCCAGATGATGAATCAAATTGATAAAAAAAATGTCAGGCTGCCATTGAGTAGGCTTGAAACAGAATACAAGACAATTGGGCTTCCCAGAGATACGCTGATTCAAGTGGATAACAATCGCTTCAAATACATATCGGCGAGTATCTCTGCCTCTTACGACGGGGAAAATCAAATTACAGGGTACGTCATCATCTTTAGAGACATAGATCGGATGATTAAAGCAGAGCAAAAGCTGCTTAAGTTTTCAAGTTTGGTTGAACAGAGCAATATCTCCATGATTATTACAGATATTTCTTGGAATATAGAGTACTGCAATCCATATTTTATCAATAAGTACTTCGAAAAAGGCGAAGACCTCATGGGGAAAAATGCTTTGGATTTACTCATATCCAGACGAGAAGCTGACTTCGAGGAAATGGTCAACTTCTACATAGACTATCGCTCCAAGTGGAATACAGAGATTTCCATGAAGACCGCAAAGGGGGAAGTCTACTGGGAGAGTTTACAGATGCAAGCCGTGAGGGACGAAAATGGGAACGCCACCAATTACGCGATTATGCTCAGTGACATCACCACAAAAAAAGAAACTGAAAAGCACTTGGAATATGAAAAGGCAAAACTGGAAGCTATCTTTGAGAATACCACTGTGGGACTTGCCATTGTGGATGAACAGTTTAAAATGGTGAAGTTGAATCAGGAGATTGGCAAGATTTTTAACATTCCGCTCAGCGATTTAATCAATCATAATTTCAATCAAATGTTTCTTTGCACTTATTATGCAAATGAAGAGAGTCCTGTCTGCAAATTATGTGATGACTGTATCATAGAGAGAACGCTAAGACGGGTCTTGGAAAAACAGATGATTGTAAGGGGAATGGAAATCCTGTTTAGAGATCCCTATAATACTCTAAAAGAGAAAAAATACCTGAGGCTAAATGCCTCACCTGCCGTTGTGGACAATAAAATGCATATCATCATCGCATTGCAGGACATCACAGACTATAAAAAGATGTCAAGAGACCTCGTAAAAAGTGAGAGAAATTTGCGTCTGTTAACAGACAGTATGTTGGATACAATCGTTCAAATGGACGTTAACAATATGATTACGTATGTTTCCCCTTCTGTGAAAATACTGACAGGTTATGAAATAGAAGAGGTTTTAGGACATGATTTTACAACCTTTGTATATGAAGAAGACTTGCCAAAAGGAGAGATGCTCACTCAGTCGATAGACGACTCTGAAAATCAATTTAGAATTGAGCTTAGGGTCAAGACAAAGGATAATAAACTAAAATGGCTTCAGGCAGTTGGAAATATCATCAAGATGAATGATGAGGTGACCTATGTCTTTGTCCTCAGGGATTCAACAGAGCAAGTGAGATACAGAGAGGATTTAAAGGCGTCAAAATTGCTTGCAGATGAGGCGAATAGAGCGAAGAGTCTATTCCTCGCAAATATGAGCCATGAAATAAGAACCCCTATGAATGGCATTATTGGCATGACCGAACTCACTTTGATGAGTTCACTTGACAAGCAGCAAAAGGCGAATTTGGAAATGGTAAAAGACAGTGCCATGTCCCTTCTTAAAATCATCAACAGCGTGTTGGATTTTTCAAAGATAGAAGCTGGCAAAATGATTGTGGAAGAGCGTATTTTCAACCTAAAGCGATTTGTTCAACAACATGTCCAGCCGCTTAAGATTCAGGCAATTGAAAAGAATATAGACTTTTTCTTGGAAGTCGATCAAGATATCCCGGATTATCTAGTGGGGGATGAACATAAACTTGGACAAATACTTAACAATTTAATTTTTAACGCCATAAAGTTCACTGAAAAGGGATTTGTAAAACTGAGAGTGGAGATGATTCCGAAGAGCGAGCAATTGATAGAGGTTGCTTTTATGATTATCGACAGTGGCATAGGGATTTCCAAAGAAGATCAAGATAAGATATTTGAGAGCTTCAATCAGGCGGATTCAAGTGCCACAAGAAAATACGGCGGCACGGGGCTTGGATTGACCATTTCCAAAAACATGGCAGAGCTCATGAAGGGAAGTCTGGCGGTATCATCCGAGCTGTTAAAGGGCTCTGTGTTTACGCTAAAACTGCCATATGTGGTCAATGAAGATGTGGTTAAGGACACAGCTCATCCTGAAGTGATTGTTCCAGTTGTGAACAAGAAACTAAATGTGCTGGTGGGAGAGGATGACAAAATCAATCAGATTGTCGTGGAAAAACTCTTGAACTTGCAAGGGCATCGGGTTGACATTGCCCCAAATGGGGTGGAGGCGATTCGAAAATATGAACTGTACGACTATGATCTCGTCATCATGGATATACAGATGCCTGATATGAACGGCATAGACGCCCTTCATGAAATTCGAAAACTACAAGGTGCTGATGAAAAGTACATCCCAGTAATTGCACTGACAGCCTATGCACTCAAAAATGATAGAGAGAAGTTTTTAGGAGAGGGGTTTGATGACTATGTTTCCAAGCCGATTGACACGAAGCTGTTCTATCAGACCATAATGGAACATGGAAAGCTAAACTTGAAGGAAGAGACCTCCGCCAGAGATATATTAAATCGAATTAATTCTGATGGGACGGAGGAAAACTGTGATGTTGAAAAGTTAAAGAAAATGCTCAATGAAGTTATTTATAGCATCAATAAGGGTGAACTGATAGACGCCGAATCAAAATTGGCGACGTTAAAGAAACTCGTCGGTAGCCAAAAAGAATACAAGCGCTTAATTCTTAAAATGGAACTGGCATTGAGGCGAGAAGAACTAAAGGCATTTGAAAAATACTATCTCAAACTATTAGAAGAAATGGAAAGGTGAACGCTATGAGAATTTTAATTGCAGAAGACGATTATGTCAGCCGAACTTTTTTGTACAAATTCCTGTCGAACTATGGCGAGTGCGATGTAACAGTGGATGGTATCGAAGCGCTTGAAGTGTTTATCATGGCTTTGGACGAAGGACAGTATTACGATTTGATTTGCCTTGATATCATGATGCCTGAAGTGGATGGCGTCAATGTTCTCAAGACCATTCGCGTACTGGAAGATGAGAGAAGAGTCCCTCATGAGCATCGAAGCAAGGTGATTATGACGACGGCGCTTAATGCCACAGACAAAGTAAAGAGCGCCTTTGAAATTGGAGCAGAAGGGTATGCGGTAAAACCAATAGATATAGACAAGTTTGTGGATGTTTTAAGAAAACTTGAACTGATAGACAATTGACTTGTTGGGGGAATCCCTATAAAATTGAATGGAATATTGAGCTGTCAAATCAGCTTATTTAAAGTGAGAGGAACAAAATGATATTCTATTCAGTAAATGATTATTTTAAACATAGATATGGGCGAAAAATTGTCAAATTATCTTTGGATGGGGGATTTACTTGCCCCAATAGAGATGGGAAGTTAGACACCCGTGGGTGTTTGTTTTGCAGTGACAGAGGATCAGGAGAATATGCAGGGATTGTAACAGATGGGTTTTACATGGCTGAAACACAGCCCATTTTGGAACAGATGGCTTACCAGAAATCACTCTTGTCAGATAAATGGCGAGACTGTGGGTATTTAGGCTATTTCCAAAATTTTTCAAACACCTATGCACCTCTTGAAAAACTAATAGAGACTTATGCCCCAGTTTACGAGGATTCATCTGTTGTGGGATTGGCACTAGCCACTAGGCCTGATTGTATCACTGACGAGATGTATCCTTTGTTTAAAAGTTATATGGCAAGGGGGGAATTCTGGCTTGAACTTGGACTTCAGTCCATTCATCCTCAGAGTGTCTCTCTAATTAGGAGACATTATGATATGGCTCTTTTTGAGTCTGTCTACAGTCGGCTCAAAGCAGAGGAAATTCCAGTTGTGCTTCATATCATTTTGGGCTTGCCAGAAGAAACCCGTGAAATGATGCTAGAAACAGTGAAATACGTTTCTAGTCTAAAACCGTTTGGCGTCAAGTTTCACATGCTCAATGTCCTCAGAGGCAGTGATTTAGAGGCCTATTATGCAAAAGAAAACTTCAAATTGATTGAAGTACATGAGTATATAGACCTTATCTGTGATGCGCTGGAGCTTCTACCGGCTGATATAACCATTCACAGGTTAACTGGAGATGGCCCACGAGAACTGCTAATCGCCCCCATGTGGATACGAAACAAGAGAGCTGTTCTCAATGGCATCCAAAGGGAAATGAGGCGTAGAGGCACTGTTCAAGGGGCCAAAAGTGAAGTTTAATATACTTTATTACTTGTAAAAATCGTCGTTGTTGACAGAAAGTAAATCAATACAAAGAGCAATATAATGGATAATCCCAGAGTGGCAATCAACAATCGGTTGAAGTGGTCGTTCTGGGATTTAAATTTTGAAGCGTTGAATATAAGGCCATAAATGCTAAAGGCAATGTTGCCAAGAGTTGTCCCGAAGGCCAGTACAAAGTAAGTGGAATTCCATGCCTGTGCTCTGTAGTATCTGAAAAAGCGATCCAATCCATATACTTCAGTGGGTTGAGCATATAGAAAGAACACAAAACTGAGAAAGAACAGGAAAAAGGATATGAGCGAGATAAGGGAGACATTTCTCGAATCTCTTTCATCAATATGAATTTCATTTTCCTGATAATTTAAATAGTGTTCCATGAGATCGCGTTGATTGCTGTCGCTGCCCTCAGTAAAAATAATTTCAGACTGTTTTGCATATAGATATTGAACCAAATACTTAGACTGTTTTGATGTCATATTGACAAATTGAATTCGCTGCATGTAGCGCCTGATTTCAGTTTGCGGCATGCAGTCAATAACGCGACACTGTAGCGTGAAGAGTCGTTCTGCATAATCCTCAGGACTCACTTCATCCTCTTCTTTGGTATTTGCGTTGAATTTGATTGTGAACTGGTCGCCTTTGCTCATCTGAATTGTCGTGAGGCCACGCAAGCCAGTTGAGCTGATGTCTTTTGTGACAATTTGCTGTTCCTTATCTTTATAATTGAATGTGTAAGTGTTGAACACGTTGACTCGAAATGCTTGCCGCCTTTGTACCTTTTCTGGCTCGGAGAGAGCTTTTAGGGTGATGGTATATAGATTACCTCTATGATTTCTGGAGACAATTCGGCACTTCAAATCATAGGCCTCTTTTTTTTGTTCAACCTGAGTTGTGAAGGTTACGGTAATTTGTTCATCAACATGAAAATTATATAGACGTCCATGATACATTGGTGCTACTATTTTGAAAAAACCATTTTCATACCCAGTTTCAACAACGGTTCTGAGTTTTAAGATGATAGGTTTGTGATCTTCATCTTCTGTGGTGGCAGAAACTTCAATTGAATGGGAAGGCAATAGATATTCTTTTAAATTCATAACAATCGACCTCCTTTCTTTTATTATAACATAAGAAAGCTTCCTGTATACTTTAAAT
>DKFC01000064.1 GCA_002452745.1 Firmicutes bacterium UBA6806 | reverse complement strand
TCATTACCTCCGTAAGTTTAAATTTGTTTTTTATTTTTAATCGGGACTTGCCCATGATTAAACGTAGTAACCAATAATCAGATTAAGTGTTGCAGAAGCTAAAACTGCTCCTATAACTGAAACAATTACTGTAACAATGCGGTTGTTCCACTTCTTTTGATCGATTTCATCTGCTGCACTTCTTCTGATGAAGAAATAAATAATCAGCAAAACACCAACAATCGGTGCTAAAACCATTAGCCATGTTGTTACATCTTGAATCAATTTTTCAGTGCCTTTGACAATTTGACTATCTTGAACGGTATCTGCCATCACGGGAACCGTAGACATCATCATGACGACCAATGTTCCAAAGAGCGTTTTTAAAAAATTTCTTGCTTTCTTTTTTAGTGGTTTAATTTTCACCTTGTTCACCGCCTTTCATATTTCGCATATAAACAAAATTCGATTTTTCTTCTTGGGTGTAATACTCCCAAATATTCCATGTATCAATGGCATTAGAAGATTTTCTTACGTTACGTTTTTCTTCTCTTTTTTCACGCACCTTTCTGTTGTGTTCTTTGTCTCCAAGTCCAAAGAGGGTATTAAAAAACCACTTCGATAGATCTGGCAATTGCATCATTGCCGGGTGATTTCTCGAAGTGATTAATGTATAAGGTCTATTGATTCGTCTGATCTCATCCACTGTTAATAAGGCTCGATGGGTCAGATTAACGCTATGGGAACTTGATGGATTAGAATACTTACCATGAGATGAACTTAAAGAATAGGTGGACACGGTGTAATTCCCCAGCTTCTTTGATATTTCATCCAAAGTTCCCAAATCATCTGCCTGAAGATAAAGCCAAGTTTCACAGTTGGATTTAATGGTTCCAGCGACTTCTTTGCCATACTTCTCATCCAGTTGCATAAAGCTTTGAAGGAATAAATTAAAGCGAATGCCTCTACCACCACCTACAGTCAGCTTATTTGCAAAATCGGGGATTTTAACAAAGTTACCGAACTCTTCAAGCATGAAGTTTACTCGTCTTTTTAATCGTCCACCTCTTTCATCTGCATTTTTAACCAGTTGCATATAACATTGATTAACAAAGAGACTGGCTAAACTATAATAGGTTGTCTTTTCATCAGGAAGAACAATAAACAGTACCTGTTTGTCTGTTCCCATTTTCCTTAAGTCAAAGTCACTGGCTTCTGACATGGAATGAATGAGTGGGTTTGTAAATAACCTTAATGTTGTAAGTGCTGAAGTATAAAATGATCCTCTGGTTTTACTTGGCGCAACTTCACTTATGGCCAGTAAGGCTTTTGCAGGATGATGTGCCGGCATGTTCTTCATGTATTTGATGATAGGCATTGCCCCATCCACCACTTTGCACATTTCACTGATGAAGAAATAAACATTGCTCATGTTCTGATATCTTCTATCTTTACCATTACGATTGTCATAAACAACTGCCATAATAGCACTGGCAATGATACTGGCTTCACCGTTGGTCCATATTTTTTCATTATGGCTATTCTCCGGTACAAGGGCAGCTGTTAAGTCCCATGTGGCATCCACCGCTTTAGGAATATTGTTTTCATCAATGGCATCGATGACTGGTTGCAAGAAGTTATACCGGTCACTCTTTAGAGGGTTTTTAAAATCAATGCAAATCACTTCATAACCAAGAACTTCAAAATAGGGATAGGTATAAGTGAAAATTTCACCTTTTGGGTCACTAATAACTAAACTTTCAGCTGAAAGTCCAATTAGTCCGACGGATTGAAGCACCACTGACCTTGTTTTCCCTGATCGTGTTGCACCAATACAGAGACTATGGGTATCCTCATCAATGTAAAATATCTTTTCTGTATCCCCCTCTTGATGAAAACCAACAACAATACCACCTTGGTTTAACTTGGGTATCGAATATTCCTGCGTATCGGTTTCTGGCAAGTCTTTTTCATTTGACTCTTCATTAGTTCTTTCCGATAGCCTTTGAAGGGATTCTCCTTGGGATAAGCTTTTTTCTTTTGGACTTTTTTCTTTTTCTTCATCCTGATTGGTCCTTTCCATTAATATTTTTAGTTCGTTTTTTCTAAGCTTTATAGATTTAAAGCCTTTGTTCTTTTCTTCTTCTGTGAGCCATCTAGCTGATCCAAATTGCATTTGTCCTGCCCTAACCGGCGTTGCTATATCTGGTGTAATTGCTTCTAAATCAGATTGATAGGGTTTCATATTTGCCAGATAGAAATAAATAGAGCACAGAAGGATAAAACCTTGTAGATAGAGAAATAGCGACAAATGTTGACCACTTGCCGCCATACTTTCAAAGCACGATTTTATTGGAACAAAGGTGAGCACCTTCATTTTTCTTGTTAATAAAAAATGTAGGTTTGTGGAAAAATAAATATTCATCCATAAACCTACAAGGAATATTAGCGCTGATATCATCAGCTTCAGTTGTTTATACTTCATCTCTTACATCACCTCACAGTTCTATCCCATCATCAGCAACCATTTCAAGGTCTTCAAGTTTCTCATGGCGTAGAATCTCAGGCACAATCAATTCGATTTTTTCAAGAATGGAACCGATGGCTTTTTCATCCTTATAATTCAAATTGCCATTAAGCCCCACATAATTCACAAGGCTTGAATGGATTAATTTTAAATCTGTTTCTCCAAACATCCGATTAGCATTAATAAGCCCTGCTCGTTTAGCAAAATCCTCTTTTGCACCTTCAAGACTTGTAAAATAATGCCCCAATGTAACGGAGTTACCATCATAGGTATATCGCCAAGTCACAAATTCAAAGCCATCCTGCATTTTACCCATAGCTAGAACATGTCCATCATGTTCTAAAATTTTACGATAGCCCTCTCTTAAACCATCTGCCTGTAATGGTTTAAGTTGATTGTAGAGTTCCATTAATTTTGTCATTCAATCGTCCACCTTTCTTTTACATACTGTTTTCACTTTCTTTGTCCCAGTTGAGCCCTTTACCTTTCTTTGATTCTTCAATTTTTTCTTTTAGCGCTTCTCCTTCCAGTGTTGATAATGGATAGTTCTTACCGGTATCTAATGGATCATCCATTTTGACAAGTTGTACTGCCGATAAAAGCATTTCCATTTTATTTCGAGAAAGCTTAGCATCCATCCTCTGGCTATTTAATTCAAAAGCTTTTAACAGTGCTTCTTTCGTAAAATGCTCTGGCGGATAGAGCTTTCTGTTTCTGCATTTTTTGCCCTCCCCATTTGTAAAAGTAATATATTTTCTAGTATCACTCCAATCTACTTGATAGCCTAATGCCTTCATATTGGCTATAAATTCATCTTTGCTTCTGGCAATCCATTTCACTTTTTTCACTGCTAAGAAGAGTTCATACTTCCAACTATGACCTTTTTCTTTAGAACGATATTCACCCCGATTAACATGACTGCCTGATTTGCCCTGAGTAATAATCAATCCGTATTTTCTACAAATCTCATCGGAATAATCTTTCATCATTTGAAGCTGCTCTGCACTTTGTTTCCACTTCATACCGGTTTTCTTATTGACGGTGTTTACGACAAAATGGGTGTGAAGATGATCTCTATCTGTATGGACCGCATAAGCAATTTGAAAGCCTTTAAAGTCTTCCATTTGAACCAGCTCATCAGCAATCTTTTTTACAATTTCAGGCGTCACCTTATCATAGGGTGCAAAGCTCTGAGTAAAATGAATATATTGTCTGCCTTTAAATTTACTGAATTCTGACTTCACCATAGAAAAATCGTTATATGCCGTATTAACGTCACAGTTATGACCGCCTTTAAGATTTTCTTCTGTTTTCGCCGGATTGATAATATATTTTAAAACTCTGTTGAGCGCTGATAAGGTGTTGTTTTTCCCGTTAATAAATTCAATAACAGCCATAAGCGCTACATCTCATCTATTTCATGATCTAGTTCATTGGCTAAATCCTTTAAATCCTCGATCATCTTCTGACTGAATTCAGATTTAACACCTACTGCATCATATAAATCAGATAGTGCTTTAATCATCTTTTCAGGATTCTCTTCAAAAAGTTTTGATTGTCTGATGTCTTGTGATATTAGAAAGTCTTGTCCTTTAGCGTACTGCCCCTTAATTACAACATCCACTGCATAAGAACCCTCAGTAATGCCTATGGTGGTATACTTTCCATCTGTCGGTAATTGATTGAAATAACCAGCAGCTTCCTTAAGATCATCCATCCATTTACAACCATGTTCAAACCGATAAATATGATAATTCATTTGTCATCACCTCTTCCCTTTCACTAATTTACATAACTCATCCCACAAACCGGTGAACGCTTCTCTTGTCTTCGTTAGATTAACCTCCTTGATTTTTCCTTGATGGGCTAATACGGTCAACTGGTTTAAGTTGTTACCGATTTTAGATAATTGATGATTCATCTCTTTAATGTCATCAAAAAAAATAATCTCCTTGTCCAGTGCGGACAAGGAGACATATTTACTGATTGAAAGATTTGATTTTTCAGCTTTCTTTTTTATTTTATTGTATTCGGCTTCTGTTACTCGGAAACCAATGAATTTTGTTTTGTTGATGGTATCACCTCCAATAAAAAAGCACCTATAGTTTTAAAAGGTGCAATTCACTGTCATCGTAGTATTAACTTTCTAAAAAACTAAATTTAATCCTGTCTTCTGTACTTATTGAATAATGTAAAAATGCTTTATTATAAGTATTTGATTTCTCAATGAGCTTTCTAATATTGTTGAAATTCTCCTGTTGCAGAGAATCAAATTTAGCAAGCATTTCCTTGATTTCATCTACAGGTGCGCCAATAACATAATCACAATACTTTGCTAATAAGCCAACAACAACATCTGATATTTGAACCATCTTACTCTCTTTGGAATTTGATTGCTTATAATTATTTATAGGCTCACCTTTATAGGTAATTGCATCATCATTTAAAGATTCAAATATTGAACTCTCCTCATCAAATTCATGAGTAGAATTCATAAACATATAAATAGGTTGAAGATAAAAGTGTTCGAAACTTTCAATAAGCTCATAATCTGTATTATTCTCAAGAAATACTATTTCCTTCTTAGAAATTGATTCTTTTAAAATCTGCCTTAGTGAAACCAAACCAACATGAAGTTCTGATTCATCTTCATATCGCCTAATGAATTCTAAGATATCTCTTGAAAAATCTGCAATTTTCAACTTATGAAGGTTTGGATAATTATATGATAAGAGTAACGAAACAAAAAATTTTTCATCACGTTTTGCAATGGTATATAAATTACTTTTCATAGTGTTGACAAAGTCCATAGGAAGCTCCATAGCAGTTTTTGAATTTGAAATAGCCGAATCTACTATATCAACTATCGAGAAGTAGAATAAGTTGAGTACAAAATAATGGATATATAAATCTGACTCAATTAGCCAATCCAAAAATACCTTTAACTTATCGCTTTTTAAGCATTGAATAAAATCACCTTTTGCAATATTTTTAAATTTAATTTCTTCAACTGTTTTTTGTAAATTTAACTCTTCAACTAATTTATAATAATCAAAATCGATTGCATCTTTTTCATGAACAACTCCACCAAGTACAAAATTTGAATTTATTGGAGCATTTAATCTATTTACCTTTTCTTTAATTCTAAATTTTCGGAAATTATTTGACTCATCATAATAAAAACAATATCTATCATCCATTCCCGATAAATTATGTAATGCAATTGTTTGGCTTCGTACATATTCAACTTCAAAAGACATAAAGATCTCCTTTACTATATCCGTAATTTTTTTATATGTTAACCATAAACGCAGAGGGCATGGGACACCTCCCAACATTCAAGCACACTTTGTTAAACAAAGTGGAAGCTTGCCCTCATGAAAGCAGAGCTTTCCTATTCGGTCTTTGGGGTATTGAAAATAAAAGTCAGATAAACTCAATCTCCATCTCTTCATCCAGCTCTCCTGCTCTTTGTTTTTCAATATCCCCATTAAATCTCATATCAATTCCACCTTTGGCGACTAGATAATTCTTTCGATCCAGATTATAAAACAAATCTCTTGGCGTTGTGTACTCATCTTCATAACCGTTAAAAAGATTATATGCAAGCCTAACTAAGGCCTTACTACTAGAACACAAGTCCACTTCTCCATTTGTTAGAATTTCTGGATTAATTTCATGATTTTTAAAGTCATAGATATGTCGAAACTTTGTAAATAAATCTTCGTTCCCTCCAATGATATAAAAAAGTGACATCCTCTCTAAATCACTTGGATGGGTTCGGTCTTTTAAAATCATATTTTGAAAATTATAAGCATGATCTTCATTTAAAAAATACATTTGCTGCCTCCTTTCAGAGCTCCATTTCTTCTTCCCAATCCCTTTCTGTTTCATAACTTACTTCTAGCTCTCTTGCTCGACTTTCCTGTAGATTGCTTTTTATCGTTAGTAGATCTTCATTAAAATCCTTACCTATTGGACTATGCCTTAGCAGCTTATAGTTCTCATGATATTTCTCATTAAACTGCTGACAAGCAAAATGCCCTGCTTCGTCATTATCGAGGCAGAGCATAATTCTATTGATTTCTGGATGCAGCTTTAAATAATAATCTAATGCCCGATCAGCTACACCTCCAAGTGAAATCATATGATGTTCAAAAGATTCAATTCCATGATATTGGAGCAAGGTTAAATAACTCATCAGATCAATGGGGGATTCAAAGACGCATACTGTTGTACTACTACCTTCGTAACAAAAGGGAAATGCCTTATCAGAGTTTTTTACATCCCCCCGATAGGAATTCCCCCTTGTATTGGTGCTGCGTACACTGGCGTATTTGGCTTCATGCTTTTCATCATAACCTACAAAGACACAGCTTCTATGGGTATTCTCATAAAGCTTGTCTTGACTGATAAAATCGTAAACAGCTTCCTTATCAATACCTCTTGACTGTATGAGATAGGCAATGACATGTTTGTAGGTATCATTTTTATCTGACAATACAAATGGTCCTTTTGCATCATCAATTAGTTTAGGTCTTGGGGTAAAATCACTTTTTTCTGTACCAAGAAGTGTATAAACTGCATCTACCCAGTTCTTACCTTCCATTTCCATAACAAATTGAATAGGACCACCGCCTGCATCTTTAGAAAACCAATTCCATTTAGCACCAGTTGCATCGATGTAAAGACCTCCGTAATCTTTGACTTTATAGGAATTACCCACCTTTTTGAGATTAAGTCCTATTTGTTCAGCATATGCAATGAGATTGATGCTGTTCGCTTCATTAATTTCAGCTTCTGTAAATCGCTTCAAAACTTAACACCCCTCATCCATATCACCAAAATTCATTGTTTCGATTTCTCCGTCAAAGGTTTTAATCACTCGTTTTAGTACACCAATTTTCTCATGTTCTTCAGTGGCAAGCTCCAAAGACTTATGATGTATCAAAAAGGCTTTGATACCCTGGTCCATAATATAGTTTTTAATCTTTTCCTTTGTTTCGCCTGTTGCACCAAGAATCCATGTAATGGTTTCAGTGTTATTTTCTCGAATTTGTTCTGTTCTATTATTCATCGATTGTCCCTCCTACAATTCCATCTCTTCATCCACTGAAATATATTCAGCTTGTTCTTCTTCAGCTGCTGTCAGTTCAATAGGATCATAATTTGCAACATCCATTCTATCGTTTGGTAACACGCCATTTTCTGCCATAGAACTAAAGCTATAACCCCCGACAATAATATGATCTAAAACTTTAATGTCTAAGGGTCTAAAGATATCAACGATACGTTGTGTTAAAGCGACATCTTCAGGAGATGCTTTTAAACTGCCCCCGGGATGATTGTGAGAAAGTATGATGCTACTACAATCATTTGCTAGAGCCATTTTAAGAATATCTCTTGGGTATACAACTGCCATATTGGTAGTGCCTTGTGACACTGTCCTAAGCTCAATGATGCTGTTGCTGTTATCTAAAAAGGCCACCAAGAACCTTTCCTTGTCTTTCACACCACCAAGTAGAGACGCAAAGTATTTCCCTGAATCATTAGGTGATTTAAAGGTGATTTTCTCATTTTCCTGATCCAACTTGAGCACATTGTAAGAGGCAATGAACTCATTTAGCTTGTTGATTTTTTCAAGCTGTCTGTCATTAGGATCAACAACACCAGGATGTTCTAAGATATTAAATGGATTATTTTCTTTTGCATAACTTTTTAATTTACTCATTGGAATACCGGTCAGTTTATTTAAGCTTTGAAAAAAGCTATCTGAGTATTTTGCTTTTGTTGCCATATTACTGTCCTCCTTCCAATGCTTCTAATGATTTTGCCTTAGCTTCAAGCACTTCTTTAAGAGCCTTCATTCTGTCCTTTTCAACTTCTTCAACATCCAAAGCATCAATGCTTGTAAAGAATATCTGAATGCCTAATTTTTCTACTGCTTTTGTCACTTTCTTTTCTGAGCTTTCCGAGAGCTCCAGCACCTCACACATCAGCTCAATGACGTTTTCTTGTTTGACATTTTGAATCATTTGTCTAGTCATAAATTCAACTCCTTCCATTTAAAAAGCAGGGGTTTCCCCCTGCTATACTATACTGTCATTTCTTCATCATCTTCAGTTATCACATCTTCATTAAAATCTTCTTCACTGACTGCTATGCCATCATCCCCTTTATCCATATCTAGTTCAGCGTTCAGTTCAAATTGTCGCTTTAACTTCTGCGATAATGCTTCCTCATACATAAATGGTTTCTCCCATTCTTCCTTGGACTGGGTCATATTTCTTTCATTCTCATCAATCTGGCTTTCTGTCTTTTCAAGGCGCTTTTCAAGACCTTCCAAAAGGTTTTCAAGCCTTACCATATTACCGTGGGGACTATCTCCAAATTCAACTTCGTACTTTTGCTCTGCATGAAGGCTCATTTTATGCTGACCAAAGAAATTATTCTTTAGGATTAAAAGATCAAAGCCATTAAATGTACCCACATGAGTTTCTTTATCTGGTTCAATCCTTGAAAGTAACACCTGAAGATAAGTTCCGGCTTTATCCCTTTCATCAAAAAACTTACCATCAACATTGATTTGAAACTCTTCTGTCTTATTCATATCTCGCCTACTGATGTCCTTAATCAATCCTTCAAGTCGCTGTTTTGCCTGTTGAATCAGCTTTGGATATTTGTAGGTGAAATTATCCTCCATGGCATACCTTCTACTGTTGTATTCAGACTTTAAAAGACTTAATCGACTGACTTCATTATCAATATCCATCTTTTCTTTAATCAAAGGATTACCTATTGCCAGGGCTTTAACTTCTGCAAAAGATAGTACTGTTTCATCAATATCTTCGGCATTTCTTGCAACGGATTTGCTAGTCATGATTTGGCTAATGAAGCGCTGTTTATTCTCGACAATTTGCCACAAATAGCTGTCAAATGTTGATTTTGTAACGTATTTATAGATGTTTACAGCTTTATTTTGATTGCCTTGTCTTAGGATTCTTCCTTCCCGCTGCTCCAGATCGCTTGGTCTCCAAGGGCAGTCTAAATGATGGAGGGCAATTAAACGGTCTTGAATATTGGTTCCTGTGCCCATCTTGGCAGTTGAACCAAGGATAATTCGTTTGTTACCACTACGCATATCTGCAAATAGGGTTTCTCTTTGCGCCTCACTGTTAGCATCGTGTATGAAACAAACTTCTTTTTCTGGAATACCTCTCTTTATCAATTCCTCTTTGATATAGGGATAAACAGAAAAACGCCCATCTGAATTAGGCGTTCCTACATCACAAAATATGATTTGTGTTCCTTTAAAAGCATGGCTCTCCTTATATTCTTCAAAGACTTTATCAATACACTGATTGACTTTGCTATCTGGTTCATTAGGTGCTTCATCATAAAGGAGTCTTGGATCAAGGCCTAAAAGTCTTGCTTCGTTGGTTATCTTAAGCATGTTATCAATCCTTGGATCAACCATACCATTTCGAATATCACTAGCCCTATCGACAAAGCTTTCCATGATTTCTTTTGTAAAATCACTTGACTCAGCTGAAATCAACTTATGTTTATCACCTTTTAACTTAGGAATAGGTAAATTAAGCATATCCGCTGTTTTTACATCTGCCATATTTTTAAAAATCGTCATGAGTTCAGGTAAATTCGAGAACTTAGCAAATCTGCTTTTATAGCGATATCCTGTTCCTTCAGGTGCTAATTCAAGACTCGAAACCACTTCTCCAAACTGTGCTGCCCATGCATCAAAGTGATGAATTCCTCTTGCTTCAAGCTCCTTATTTTGAATATACCTTTGCATCACATACATTTCCGTCATGGAATTACTGATGGGGGTACCAGTCGCAAAGATGACACCCCTACCTTGATTGATGTCTTGAATATACTGTGTTTTCATGAGCATATCCATGGATTTTTTACTACGTGTATTAGATATTCCCGCAACATTTCTTATCTTTGAAAATACAGCACAGTTCTTAAAATAATGCGCTTCATCTACATAAACGCAATCTATTCCAAGCTCTTCAAAGTTAATCACATCATCTTTGGGGCTGTCGTGAAGTCGTTTGATTTCAGATGTTAGTGATAGCTTGAGTTTTTCCATCTGCTTAATACTCCAGTTTTCGCCATTACTCTTTTTTGCATCAGCAATAACAGCAGAGATATCATTGATCTGCCGATGGATCATTTCTTCCTGACGCTCTTTCGATACAGGGATTTTCTCAAATTGCGAGTGTCCCATAATAACAGCATCATAAGCGCCTGTAGCAATACGACTAACAAAACGTCTTCGATTGGATTTTTGAAAGTCCTTTTTTGTGGTGACTAGAATATTAGCCAATGGATAAAGCCTTAAAAACTCACTGCCGATATGCTGAGTTAAATGATTTGGTACAACAAGAACTGCTTTATTTATCAGTCCCAGTCGCTTTTGCTCCATACAGCTGGCAACCATTTCAAAGGTTTTTCCTGCCCCTACAGAATGCGCTAGAAGTGTACTGCCACCATAAATAATTCTTGCAATGGCAGCTGTTTGGTGATCTCTTAATTTTATATCTGGATTCATGCCTGGCAATTTTAAATGACTGCCATCATATTCTCTCAGGCGGATATTGTTATAGTGCTGATTATAATAATCTACATACTTTTTACGTCTCTCTGGTTCTTTAAATAACCATTCTTTAAAGGCTTGTTTTAGCAGTGATTGTTTTTCTCTTGCTAACATGGTCTCTTTTTTGTTGATAACATATTTTATACTGTCTCCATCTTCAACACGATCTTTAACCGTAGAATTTCTAAGATTCAAGCTGTCTTCAATGATGTAGTAAGCATTAATTCTAGATGTACCAAAGGTTTCTTTTGCTGAAACTGAATACCCATCTAATCCTTTGTTCTCAACACCAAAGCTTGCATTGTAATTGTTGTAATGTACTTTAATTTCGTTTCTGCCACCGGTATTGTGATAATATCTCGGTGTTTTCAAGGTCTCATAGATGAACTGTTCATAATCTGCTGTTTCAATCCATGTAGTCCCTAACCTTACATCGATATCACTGGCCTCAAGATCAATGGGTTGTACTTTTTCTAGGGCAGGCACATTTTTTAAAAAGAATTCTGGATTCATATCCGCAAAAACTTTGGCAAATTTAAGCTTTTGCCTCACATCACCTGAAAGGTATTCATCAGCTGTTTCCCATCCTCTCAAAGCATCATTTTCATCATACTTTTCAGGGTTCAGATAGATGTCTTGTTCAAGCTCCTTAATGATGACTTGAGGTTCTTCATCATAAAGCTCAGCCATAAATGGAATATCCACCATGCCTTTTTCATTTAAGGACGCTGTTAATGCTTCAAATGCAGAATCTACATCTGTTATGGATTCATAAGGCTTAATGGTTCTTTTGGTAAACATATCTGCCTTTGTGACATGATGATCTTCATCCTCCACCTCTAGAGAACATAAAAGTGGGTAGTCATTGTCATCACGGAAGGCACTGGCATTGGGTCTTGAAGTCATATAATCATAGTCTTTAACAAATGCATCATAGATTTGATTTAACTGGTCTTGAGCCATTTCAAGTGCTTCTTTAGTGCAACCTTCCGTTTGAAGTGTAATGATTTTTCTTGTTATATCCCGAATTGCCATCATGCCTTGAATTCGTTCAAGGGTTTTACCGGTATAATCCATTCGTCTCATAATAGAATTTTCACGGTAATAAAGTTTGTCATCAATAAAGGCATAAGAGTAGTTCTTGTACTTAGGATCAGCAGGTATATCATCGCTATCCTCTTTTTTCGCATGCTCGTAATAACCAATTTCAGCTTGAAGATGAGACACAGCTTCTGATAGATATTCCCCTAGATTAAAGTTACTGTTTGTATTTACACACGTGGTATAACGACTGTCTCTACCAAACATCCTTTCATCAAATACCATCTCACCAAGCATCATATGGGGATGGTCAATGAAATATTGATTGACGGGGACCCCATTTTCATTATCAGATGCCGATAACCACCTTGGTATTTCCACCGATCTGCGTTCTCTTTTTTTAAGAAAAAGAATATCAGCGGTTACATCAGTATTGGCATTTTCTTTAAATGCTGTATTGGGTAATCGTATTGCACCTATCAGCTCAGCTCTTTCAGAAATATACTTCCTGACAGCTTGATCTTTTTTGTCCATGGTTCCCTTACTGGTAACAAAGGCAATGATGCCACCAGGACGTACTTTATCTAGTGTTTTAGCAAAGAAATAATCATGGATCATAAAGTTATGCTTATCATAAAGTCTGTCATATACTTTGTAATTCCCAAAAGGTACATTGCCAATAGCTACATCAAAAAAGTTATCTTCAAACTGTGTTTCTTCATAGCCTTTGACTTGAATCTGCGCTTTCTGATAGAGCTGCCTTGCAATACGTCCGGATACATCATCTAGTTCAACCCCAAAAAGTTTTGCCCTATTCATAGAATCAGGAAGGTGGGAAAAGAAATTACCAACACCCAGGGAAGGTTCCAAGATGTTTCCCTTTTTAAAACTAAACTGATCAAGTGCTTGATAAATACTTTGAATAACAACCGAAGATGTATAGTGGGCATTAGGTGTTGAAGCTTTTGCACTATCATATTCTTCTTGTGACAACAGTTTTTTTAGTTCACCGTATTCATTGCTCCAACCACTTGCCCCCATATCAAAAGCTTGTGGCATACCACCCCAACCAACGTACCTAGCTAAGATGGATTGTTCTTTATCCGTGGCCATACGGTTCTCTGCTTCAATGACTTTCAAAGTTTTAATCGCTTCAACATTGGCTCTGAATTTTGTTTTTAGCCCACCAATACCAATCTCATCTTCAGGTGAAAATTGATAATTGATTTTTGAAGATTGTTCCTGTTTTTGCTTTTCATCTTCAACTGAACCAATGGATACAATGCCCCACTTTTCTTCTTCAGTCAGTGGTTTCTCATCGGGCAGATAATCTAAAACAAAATCAACACTTTCTTTTCTGAAAATAGGATACCCAGTTTGATCTGCAAAAGTTAAATCCATAAGAGATACAGCATTATTATCATAGTCAACGGATTCGATTTGAAATTTCCTTCCCTCAATATCCACTTCCATGCCTACTTCTAAGGGATATTCATGGAGATCCTCATCTTCTAGGTCCAATAAATCATCCTTTTCTGAAGGTGCTTCAATAATGATTTCATGACCTTTATCATCAAAGGTTGGTTCTACGTTTGCTTCGTCTACATCCTCTGAATAATAAGCCTTGTAAACAATGTGACCTTGCCTAGCAATATTCGATAACCAATCTTTCAGAAAATCATTTAACTCATCTTCTAAATCAGGGTTAACTAATTCATCACCCTGATATGCTTCATGATAGATTGCCATGTTATCTTGCTGAAAGGTGGCTGCTGTTAATGTCTTTTGATTCTGGTCAACAATGAGTTCCATATCCGGATCACTCATTAAATCTCCATTTTGTTCGTAATAATGGGATAGAGAGATTCTATTCTCATTGAGCTTTTCAATAACAAGGTCCATAAAGCCAGGTGCTTTTAGCTTCATATAACTATAACGTCCGTTTAAGATACCAGGGGCAATCTTCAGTAGCTTATTATAATTTTCATGTACAATGTCATTTTCAGCGTAATTGATGTCAAATAGCGTTGGTTGATACACTGCCTTTCTTGTTGGTGGATTATCATTTTTATACCGAGCTTCAAAGTATTTACCGTTATCAATTAAGGCATCGATCCCGGAAGCAACTTTAGCCCAAGACAAATGAATTTCTTTATCTGTTTTATAAAGATCAATGGTAATTCCTTTACTGTCGTGATTTTCAAAACCACTTAGATCATCAGTGAATGTAACAGAGCTACCGCCAGTTCCATATTCATTTTTTAGAAAGTCTGCTTTTTCTTTTGCAGTATGTTCTTCTGAGAAGAAATCAACAATCCGTTGTTTCCCACCTTCAAATCCAGAACCTCTTAGTAGTACCTTTTCAATAAGTTCTTCATCTGTTAGCTCCATTAAAAAAGAGCTACGCTCTGGCAGCTCTAAATCTTTTGCTATCTCTCCTTGAAGATGATTTCCTGAAGAACGATCTCTTCCGCTCTCGTTCTGATCATCTCCCTGTGACGATAACTCTGATAGGTGTTGGTCGGATTCTGTAATGGTTCTTCCTGTAGCATCTGCTCCTGAAGTATCTCCATCCTCGCCCACGCTTCCTCGTTCACTTGATGCATCATTGGAAGCAACGTCCCTTCGGTCACTAGATAATTGTACCGATTGATGTGTTCCTCTTTCAGGTAATTCATCGCCATCTGCCCGTACTTCCCTAGTGGCTTCTTGTCGTAGCTTTCCTCCCTCGATATTTGAATCTGAGGATGATAAATCCCTTTTACTTCCTGATAACTGAGTTCCATGGGTTTCATTGACATTCACACTCCTTTTTTCTTTTTTGATGGTTTTGATTTCTCTTTCAATTTCTCTTAAAATTTGTTCTGAGATGGTACTTGTCAAATAGCCTAATCTTAGGGTTAATGCTTTTGAATCAAAATCTGTTATTGTATTAAATGCATTTAAATTACTTAGCTTAGGTTCTTCAATACCTGAGCGAATGGCAGTCATGTACTCTACACTATCCATAAGAGACTGCATAAACTGCCTTGTAACGTCTTCAATGGGTAGTCCCGATAGTTTGGTCTTAGACAGCTCTTTTTCAAGTCCTTGCTGAACATCTGAGGCATAAACAAGGACAGATTCATGAGTCCGCCTTGCAATCCATTCTGACAAGGTATTTGCTTTAAAGCTTTCTAATAACTGTGATTCTAATACTTCATTTAATTGCCACACTTTAGGAATAGTATGTGGCTGACCATGGGTATCTTCAATATCAAATAGGTATTTTAATTTCAAATAAGCACTTTGATCATCAAAGACTGCAATACTCTTAGCGCCTCTGTTTATCCATCTGCCGATACGACGGTTCCAGATTTCCATATCTGCAACTAAAGTAGCTTCGGGTCTTTGGGCATATATAAGCACGGCATTATTAAAGCTATGCTTATATATCCTTGCATGAAAGGTTAAAAAGTCTTTCCACGCCTGCTCATCTTGCATAATTTCTTTCAAGATGTAATCATAAATTTCCTTGATTTCTGTCAGTCTACTCAATCATCTCCTCCCCCTCCTCTAAGTCATGTGATTGGTTTTTCATCTGGCTAAAGTAAAAATCCAGAGCTTTTTCAATTGTTTTTTCAATAGCCTTCTTATCTTCATTTGGATTAAAATACTTTGAAATGATTGTTGGTTGAAGCTTAAATGGTTTTACTTTACCAGTGCTTTTAAGCATATCGCCACTGATAATCTTTTGGGCAGTATTCCAGTTTAGATTCCCTTCTTTCTCATGCTTTCTCAAAAGAGCAGCTTTTTTCATATCCACTTTAAAGGTGTTTTCAGAAATAATGGCCTCCACCATTTCTTGATTCTCCTGTGATAGATAAGAAAGGTCAACTCCTGCTCGCATTGCAATTTTACCTTCATCAACTAGATCTTTTAGCTGAGCGTTCAACTCATTAATTCGTAAGTAACGAGCTACTGATGCTCTAGATAAATTATATTCATCCCCAACTATTTCTTTTGAATCTAACTTCGTATCCATTGGATACGAAGTTACCAAAGATATTGAACTAGGTGCTTTAGAAAGCATTTCTATCTCATTTAATAAATCTGTTCTAATTCCCTGACTCTTCATAGCACTATGTCTTGTTGAAATAACTGTTGCCCTTTCAGAATGAGCTAGTTCTGAAAAAGAACGTTGCATTAGATTTGTTTCTGTGACAATGAGTGTCGCTTCTTCTTCTGTAAGTCCTTCTTTAATAACCGTTGGAACTTCAGTTAATCCAGCTTCTTTAGCCGCATTTACTCTGTTATGTCCAGATAAAATTTCATATTTGTCATCGACTTTTCTTACAACAATAGGAACGATGACACCATACTGTTTGATACTCTCAACCATGTCATTGAATCGTTCTCCCTCATAAAGCTTAAATGGATGGTTTCTAAAAGGGATAAGATTGTTAAGCTTTAATGACGTAGTGCCATCTGTTTTTTCAGATGGCACTTCACTATGATCTTCACCAAATATTGAGGCAAAGGTTTCAACTTTTTTCATTTTTGTTTTATCCATTATAAATCAACTCCTTTACTAGTTCCTGATATGCAATAGCCGCTTTATTCGTTGGCATATAATCTACAATACATTTACTTTGAAGATTGGCTTCTCCAACTTTTACTGATTTGGGAATTCTGATATCAAATACTTTGATATGCTCACCATAGGCTTCATCAACCATTTCAATCATATTTTTAGACAGATTGGTTCTTTCATCAAACATTGTTAGCAGAATGCCTTCAAAAGTAATCCTTGGATTTATACGACGCTTTATCTTCATAATTGTTTGTAGCAATAACTCCAGTCCTTTTACTGATAAGTACTCTGGTGTCGCTGGAATCAATACGCTGTCACAAGCAGCTAATACATTTAATGTCATCAAACCTAAGGATGGAGCTGAATCTATAATGATGTAATCATAATCTTCTCTAAGCTGTTCTGTAATTGTTTTTAAGACGTATTCCCTACTCATAGTGCTAACTAAGTTCATTTCAATGGCTGACATTTCAATACTGCTGGGGATGACATCCACGCCATCCCTCTTAAATATGTAGCTTTCTTTTGGTGGAAGATCATCTTCATTCATAACGGCCATCATCAAATGGTACAGTGTTGTATCAAGTGTTTCCGGCTTTTCAATGCCAAAGCAGTCTGTCATTGAAGCTTGATTGTCTGTATCGATTGCGAGTACCTTGTAACCCTCCTTTGCTAAAATCGTTGCTAAATTCCTACAAGTCGTACTTTTTGCCACTTTATGTGAAGCTT
>DKFC01000039.1 GCA_002452745.1 Firmicutes bacterium UBA6806 | reverse complement strand
TGTCTAAATCCTTGGGTTCATTATACATGACCTATAATGATAACAATAAATATACAAAATAATGTACACTCTGAAATCGGATTCTAATTCGGAATCCCTTTTCAATACAATCAATATACAAAATAATGTACAGTGATTCAATCATACAAATTTTCCATCTTTCAATTCTGAGATAAACAGAGATTAAAAAAAGGGATGTACACGCCATCAATATACAATATAATGTATATATGGAGGTGACTAATTTGAAGTCAAATTTAATGCAGAAAAATGGAATTGTTGCAATGAGCCTGGCAAGGGAGTTTCTTGGCATGAGTGTTGGAGATAGATTGGAGACTGTTGCGGCATACTCTGAAAAGTTTCAAATGGCACGTGGAACAGTTCAGGCAGCACTGGAACTCATTAAAACCAGTGGTGCAATTGATGTCAGACCTAGGGGACACTTGGGGACTTTTATCAGTTTTATCGACTACAAAAAACTATGGGAGTTCACAGATTATGGGACTTGTCTAGGGGTTATGCCCTTGCCCTATTCAAAGAGGTATGAAGGACTTGCAACAGCGCTCTATCAACTTGCAGAGGAAAGTGTCATTCCATTTAGCCTTGCATATATGAGAGGATCGCAGAGCCGAATTGATGGGCTTTTAAAGGGCCGTTATGATTTTGCAGTTATGTCTAAATACTCTGCAACTGCCTATATGAAGTCGGGAATGGATATCGAAATTGTAACGGCGTTTGGCAGGGATACCTATGTTGGCAAGCATGCCTTGATATTTGCAAATCGAAATAAGTCAAAGTTAGAAGATGGCATGCGGATTGCAATTGACAAGTCGTCTTTTGACATTAAATCCTTGACAGAAGCGGCATGTAAGGGCGTCGAGGTCACTTATGTGGAAGTGCCATACAGCCAGATTCTCAATAAACTTCTATCAGGTGAAGTTGATGCCAGTGTTTGGAGTACAGATGAAATTATTGAGAAGGGTGTAAACCTAAATTATTATGATCTCAAGTCTGTTAGTGAAGACAATGACACTGAAGCGGTTATCGTGGTAAAAGAGGGAAATGAAGGCATTAAGAATTTGCTGGCAAAGGCAATTGAAATTGAAAGGGTTGTAGCGATACAGGGAGAAGTCCTGTCGGGCGACTTGATCCCAAGATACTAAAAACTTAGGAGGAAACACATGAACGCACTAAAGGAACGCATTGAAATCTTAAGGGAGTCAGATCAAATTACTGAACTGACTGAGCAAAAATTGTCTGAATACATTGAGGGATTCGATATACGGTTTAACTATTCGCTTACAGAAGACAATGCGTCTGCCTTGATTACACATCTTGCAATCGCCATGAGCAGAATTCAATCCGGTAATATCGTCAATCCCTTGGATGACTGTATTGTAAATGATTTAAAGAGCAATCCCAAATTAGATGAAGTGGAAATATTGTATGCCGATTTATGTCAACGTGTAGACGTTGAATTCCCAGAGGCAGAAAAATGGTTTATCATGGCACATTTAAGTGTCTTAAATGAAAAAATGAAGTAGTTTAATGAGAATTTATAAGTGAGAGGAGGAGACGTATGATTCAAATTGCAATTGGAGGACTTGAAAAAAAGCGAATTGAAGCGGCCATTCTAGAGCATGGAGAAGGCAGAGTTAACCCGATTGTTACAACAGATATGGCTGCGGCAAGAGAAATTAAAGCTGGCAAAGTCGATTATTACTTCGGTGCATGCAATAGCGGCGGCGGTGCTGCAATCTCAATCTTAATTGGGATGGTAGGCTACTCAAAATGTTGTACAGTTGCGAAGAATGGACAGCGAGCAAAAGAGGAAGATGTGAAGAAGTACTTAGAGGAAGGCAAGATTTGCTTTGGGATGGCAGTTGAGAATATTGAGGATACCGTGGCGGTTTTAGTTCGCAATATTCTTGCAAAATAAACTCATTTAAGGGGGAAAAACTCATGGATTTTAGCTTGTTGCAAGTTGTGGTAATTTGTGCACTTACGGGGATGACGTCTCTGATGTCGCATGGTGCTATGGCGGTATTTCATGATGGAATCAGGCCTATATTGCCTGAATTCGTCGAAGGTAGGATGAAGCGGTCAGAGGTTGCTTCAGTTGCATTTGGACTCAGTATTGGCTTTGTCGCTTCTGTGGGAATCAGCTTTACACTATCCACAGGGTTACTAAATCCTTGGCTCTTGTTTTTGCCAACAGACATTATTGGTGTCAGTTCTCCAAAAAAATGGTTGGCATTTGTGTTGGGAGCACTATGGGGATTGGTTGTCATGTTGGGATTGACCACTGTAAATTTAGTCTTTACAGGCCTTCCTGTTGACTTTCTGTCGGCGCTTGGTGAATTAAGCGGGCCTGTAGTTTCTGCGTTTGCACTGTTTCCGATTTTGGCGATTTTGCTTCAATTTGGGAAACAAAAGGGCATTATTGCCGCTGTATTGGTTTTGTTTACAAGAGTTTTTATCATTAAGTATTCAACCTTATACCCAGAATCATTTGAATTGTTGGTTGGAATGATACTCCTTTTGTTGTTTGCAATCCTACATGACAATAAAAACAGAGAAGAACGGTTGGAGGGACAGGATTCCATTTTCGAAGAGCGGACTTTGAGAATTAGAAAAAACCTTCCATATCTCGCAATAGGTGGTGCGTTGATTGCCCTTGCTGCAAATCTACACCTCTTTGCTGGGTCAGAAGTTTCTATTTATCTCTTAAAAGATGCTTATGCAAGTGTCGATCCAGCGGAATCTGCAAACCTGATTAGACAGGCTGCCATTGCAGAGGGACTTAGGGGTCTGAGCTTTATACCTTTGATCGCCGCAACAGCACTGGCAACTGGTGTTTATGGTGTGGCTGGACTGACCTTTGTATATGTGGTTGGCTATCTCTCTCCAAATTGGATTATCGCAGCACCGCTGGGAGCAGTGGTGATTGTTCTCGAAGTAATGCTCCTCAGACAGTTAGGACATTTTTTTGAAAAGTTTCCCTCTATTCGATTGGCTTCTGACAATATTAGAACAGCCATGAATACAGTGATGGAACTGGCACTATTACTGGGTTCTATGTTTGCCGTTATCAAGATGGGTAGTTATACTGGATTCTTTATTGGTGCCATGATCTATATGGCAAACGATGCGCTGGGAAAACCGATTATGAAACTTGCAATCGGACCAGTTGCGGCAATTGTCACTGGCATTTTATTGAATCTGCTGTTCTTAGTCGGATTATTTGCACCAATCGCATAGAGTCAATTAACCGTTAGCGCAAAGAGAAAGAGGGGTCCTTATGATACAGACTGTCACCGGAAAAATAGACAATAGAGATTTGGGGTTAACATTGAGCCATGAACATCTGACGATTGATTTAACCAGTGTCAGGGGAGATGAGGACTCCGTTTTTGACGATGTGGAATTGATGGTTGATGCTTTAAGACCTGTCGTTGAAGGTGGTTTTAAAAGTCTCATAGAGGTCACCAACATGGGGATGGGAAGAACCGCTACAGATTTAAGAGACATTAGCAGAATGCTGAATATGAACATTATCGCCAGTACAGGATACTATCAGTTTATTTATTATCCTGAGTATGTCCTTCACGCAACTGCGGAAGAGATTTCGAAACAATTTGTGAGAGAACTGGAACTTGGCATGGATGATACAGACATAAAGGCCGGAGTCATTGCGGAGATTGGCAGCAGTTTTAACTGCATAAGGCCAGAAGAGGAAAAGGTGTTTATTGCCGCGGCAAAAGCTCATGGACAAACTGGTGCTGGCATTATCACTCATTGTGAGCAGGGAACCATGGCACATGAACAGCTGGCATTGCTGAGACGACATGGCGTTTCAGTGAATAAGGTGATTATGGGGCATATGGATTTGGTTGAAGACATCGGCTACTTAGAGAGGCTTTTGGAAAGCGGTGTCACCATTGGGAAAGCTGGATATGTCAGTGACGAACGCAGGTTGTCGCACTTGCTTGAATTGCTTGATAAGGGTTATTCAAATCAGTTGACGCTCTCTATGGACATCACTAGAAAATCTTATCTCGAACAAAATGGAGGGCATGGATATGGGCATCTACAGAGGTGCTTTATCCCAAAACTGAAAGCACATGGTATCAGTGATGCCGTTATCAGTCGGATGCTCTGTGACAATCTCGTTAATTTTCTATCAATAGAGTAGAGGTGAAATGTGTTTCTGAAAAGAGTAATTGAAAAAAACGCTGAGCTGGTTGATTTTGCATTGAAACTGGTGGGGTGCGGTGATATAAAACCAGATACTTATGTAATAGATGTGGATACGCTTTTGGATAATTCGGCTAAACTCCTAGAAGCTGCAACTTATGAGGGCATTGAGCTGTATTTTATGACTAAGCAAATCGGACGCAACCCCTATATCAGTCAAAGGCTTTTGGAACAGGGATATAGAGGGGCTGTCTGTGTTGACTACAAAGAGGCGCTTCACATGATTGAACATGATATTCAAATCGGACATGTGGGACACTTGGTTCAGATTCCAAAGAATTTAATTGAGACAATTCTCAAAGCGAATCCTGAAATCATCACGGTTTATACGGTTCAAAAGGCGATGGAGATTTCCGAGGTAGCGTCTAGGCTGAATAAATGTGTAAAATTGATGTTGAGGGTTGTGGCTGAGAGTGATTATTTTTATGATGCTCAGGTTGGAGGTTTTAGACTGGATGAGCTTGAGGCAAGTGCAATGCAGATCATGTCAATGGATGGCGTTCAGATTAAAGGCGTGACCTCGTTTCCTTGCTTTGTGTTCGACGATGAGAAGCTCGAAGTGGTTGCCACACCGAACACGAAGACGCTCTGTGAAGCCCAGACAATATTAGAAGCCCTTGGCAATACCATTGAACAAGTGAACATGCCTTCTAATACGAGTATTGGCACAATTCCACTCATTCGATCAGCTGGTGGAACCCATGCTGAACCAGGCCACGGTCTTACCGGAACTGTTCACGAGCAAGGTCAAAGGTCAATTGAAGAGATTCCTGCAATGGTATATGTCAGTGAGATTTCACATAATGACAGGGAAAGAGCGTGGTTTTATGGTGGTGGTCACTACAGACGATCTCACATGGAAAGTGCATTAGTGGGAAAAACACTGAACTCAGCTGTAATGACCAAAGTGCACACTCCTAAAATGGAGAGTATTGACTATCACTTTGAATTAGAGGGCAGTTTTGATGTTTCAACGCCAGTTCTGTGTGCTTTTCGGACGCAGGTATTTGTAACCAGAAGTGAAGTGGCTCTGGTGAAGGGACTAAAGGCAGGGTGTCCAGAGCTGATAGGCATTTATGATGCCAACGGCAAAGTCGTAAAATAGAGGACGCGTTTTGGTGCTGTTAAAAGTGGAGGCGACAGTGGGAAAAAGAGCAATTGTATTGGTATTAGACGGATTTGGCATGGGTGCAATGGAAGACACAAAGATTGTACGCCCTCAGGACAGAAGGGCAGATACCTGTGGGAGTTTATTTGCCGCCACAAGAGGGCATAGACTTGAAACGCTGGAGCGGTTGGGATTGGTCAATGCCTATGGAAAACCCATTCCACTGCATGAGGTTTCACCAGAGGCAATCTTTGGGAAGATGAAATTAACTCATTTTGGTGCAGATACGTTTTTCGGACATCAGGAAATCATGGGCACTAAACCCAAAGAGCCTGTAAGACAGATATTCGAGGAATCTTATGAAAGTGTTGCCAGCCACCTTGAAAAACATGGTTATTCAGTGAAGACCATTAGGATGACTCATGGCCCTGTTCTTCTGGTCAACAATCGTATCTTAGTGGGAGATAACCTTGAGACAGACCCAGGGCAAGCATTTAACATCACAACTTCATTTGACTTTACAGCGTTTGAAGAGCTCGTTAGAGTGGGTGAGCTCGTAAGGGCAGTCGTGACAGTGCCAAGGGTTATCGCCTTTGGGGGAAAACAGGTAAACTTGCAAGCGATTTTATCGGCGATGGAGGAAAGAGACACTGGTGCCGTTGGGATTAATGCGCCTAGGGCTGGTGTATATCAACATGATTATAGAGTTTTACACATGGGTTATGGGGTTGACGCAAGCGTACAAGCACCGTGGATTGTAGGTGAAGCGGGAATGGCTGTTTGCCTAATTGGGAAAGTGGCAGATATTGTGGAAAATCCATTTGGAACCAGTCTGCCCGCTGTAAAGACAGAAGAGGTGATGGACAAGGTGCATCAAGCACTGGCACAAATGACTGAAGGGTTTATCTGCGCCAATGTACAGGAGACGGATTTGGCTGGACATGCAGAAAATCCTGAACTATATATGAAGAAACTTGAACTGGTAGATGCCTCACTGAAAGAACTTTTAAAAAAACTCACTGACGAGGACCTTTTGATGGTTATAGCAGATCATGGGAACGACCCCTGTATTGGTCATGCCTTTCATACGAGGGAGCATGTGCCGCTACTGATTTATAAGAGGGGAGCAAGGGGCTGTGCGCTTGGAATTAGACAAACGCTCTCTGATGTTGGACAAACGGTTTGTGACTTTTTAGGGACAAAGAGAAAACCTGAAAACGGAACCAGTTTTTTAGGGGAATTGCTCTAGAAAAATAAAAAAACTTATGGTTGTTATGAACGCGCAAACATGTTATAGCAAAGAAAAAGATGCTATAACATATTGTGCGTTTTTTACATAAATCATAGATGTGAAATTAGCGGACTTTAAAGAGGTATCTCAATTAAATAGAAACAGCAAAAATGCATTTATGCAGAAAGAAGTGATAAGAATGACTGATCCAACTCAGAGTATTGGATCTGTTTTAAAACAGGTGAGGATAGAACGCAATTTGACCCTTGAAGAAACCTCTGTTTTGACTGGAGTCAGCAAGGCCATGCTCGGGCAGATAGAGCGTGGAAAATCGACGCCAACCATTTCAGTTTTATGGAAAATTGCAACAGGTCTTAAAGTTTCTTTTTCTGAATTGCTCGTAGCAGATGGCGAAAAGCACGATGTGATTCAGATAGACCAATTAAAGCCCGTCTATGAGTCTAAGGGAAAAATGATTTTGCACGATGTCTTTCCATACAACCCCATGACTGGTTTTGAGTATTTTTATATAACCATATTACCAGGTGGAAGTCACACTTCTTCACCTCATATGAAGTCTACAGAGGAACATATTGTGGTGACATCGGGCAAGCTCAGACTTGAAGTAGATGGCAGAACCTACGACATGGAGGCGCCTGCGGCTATAAAATTTAAATCCAATTTAGAACACTGCTACAGCAACCCATTTGAACAAGAGGTTATTTTCCAAAGTATTGTCAAATATTGAAATTCAGTGATTTTTTTAGCATTAGGTCATAGCCAGAACCAAATGGTTCTGGTTGGTTTTTAACAATTGAAGATGTTATAACATACAAATGAGTAATATATGATAATTCAAATGAGAGAGGATGAGTGCTATGCTAACAGAGAGAATCCAAAATGCAAAAGAAAACTACATCAATTCAAAACCAGCCATTTCTTATGAAAGGGCAAAATTATGGACGGAATCTCATAAGGAGACAGAGGGTGAGCCGACGCCCGTTAGAAGGGCAAAGGCTTTTAAGAAGACTTGTGAAGAACTTGTCGTTCCAATCTTTGATGGGGAATTAATTGTAGGGGCAACGGGCGAATTTAGGAAATGCGGTATCTTGACACCTGAGTTTTCGTGGACTTGGGTTGCAAGGGAGATGGATACGTTTAACCTAAGGGTTCAAGACCCATATGAAATGACTGAGGAACAACGTGCATTTGTAAGAAGTGAGATATTTCCCTACTGGAAGGGGAAATCCCTTGAGGAGGCGTTTTTGGCGCAATTACCTGAAAAAACTGCCAGACTGGTTGTGGATACAGGGTTTGTGGACAATGACTCCAAATGGCGTCAGGCAGTTGGAGAGATAACTCCAGATTATCAAGATGTTCTTTTCAAAAAAGGATTTCAAGGGATTATAGATGAAGCGAAAGAAAAATTAAAAACCATCAAGACCACTTCCCTTGATGGGCTTAAGAAGAAAATATTTTACGAGTCAGTTATTCTGACTTCTGAGGGGATAATCATACTGGCAAATCGCTATGCTGACAAGGCGGCTAAAATGGCAGCCATAGAAGCAGATGGAAAGCGAAAAGCTGAACTGCTTGAAATTGCTCGCATCTGTTCCAAAATTCCCGCGCAGCCACCAGAGACCTTCTACGAAGCGATTCAATTTGTATGGTTTACGCAAGTCGGAGGAATTCTTTCGGAAAACCCACTTGCTCTGAATCCAGGTAGATTTGATCAATATATGTATCCTTATTATAAAGCCGATGTGGAAAAGGGCATCCTCACCGATGCGGTTGCACAGGAATTGATTGAATCTCTATGGATTAAGTATTCCGAATGGGTGTGGACGATTTCTGCCAATACGGCTGAATTCTTTGCAGGGTACAACCAATTTCAAAATCTCACTGTGGGCGGCAAGATGCGTGATGGGAAGGATGGGACAAATCCAATCACTTATATGTGCTTAAAGGCAACTGAAAGGGTTAAAACACATCAACCGGGACTAAGTGTAAGACTTCCACAAGATGCACCTGCTGACTTTATCGGTGCAGTAACTCATTTGGTGAGCAAGGGAACAGGCTTTCCAGCGATACACAATGACGCGGCGGGATATCAAATGCTTATAAATGCAGGCTATGAACCAGAAGATGCAAGGGATTGGAGTAATTGCGGCTGTGTTGTCCCACATTTTAGGAAAACAGGTGAGTGGACATCGGCGGTTAATGTGAACTTTACAGCAGCGCTTGAATTTGCCTTAAACGAAGGACGCAGTCGATTGACAGGTGAAGAAGTAGGGCTTGAAGAAGTTCCAGCCCTATCGTTTGATTCTTATGAATCCGTTAAATCGGCGTTTTATAGACAATTTGACTATTTTATTGAGCAGTCAGTGGTTGCGACGATTCTAGCACAGAAACTGCATAAGGAAATGGTTCCTAGACCATTTTTGTCCTCTTGTATGGAACATTGTCTGGAAAACGGAGTGGACTTGGTAGATGGTGGCGCTAAATATAATATCGGCCCTGTTCTAACGGGGATTGGACTTGCTGTAACCGCAAATTCGTTGGCAGTGATTAAAAAACTGGTATTTGAAGAGAAAAAAGTATCATTGGAAACACTTTTAAAAGCTCTGGAATCTGATTGGGAAGGATATGATGACCTAAGAGAAATGGCTTTGGCAGTTCCAAAATACGGCAATGACGTGGAATATGTAGATGAGATTGCTATTGAAATTGCAAATCACTATTATAATGAGACCCATCAATATAAAGATGTAAATGGAAGCCCTTTTATCACAGCATTTATGGGCATATCAAATTATCTGCCAACGGGAAAAGTGGTTGGAGCAACGCCATGTGGACGTAAAGCGCGCATGCCTCTTTCAGAAGGGGTTTCACCATTTGCAGGGTCTGACACTTCAACACCACTTGCGGCGATGCGTTCTGCAGCGAAACTCAATCAAGATGTTCACTCTGGTGGAACGCTTCTGAATTTGAGATTAAATGAAGATCTCGTCTCTACGAAGAGAGGACAGAGCAATCTTGGCAGTATGATTCAATCCTTCTTTGCCCTTGGTGCATTTCACGTTCAATTTAACACAATTTCCACAGAAGTACTCAGAAAAGCGCAAGAGAGACCACAAGATTACAAAGACCTCCTTGTACGCGTTGCTGGATACAGCACTCAGTTTGTAAACTTATCTAGACAGATGCAAGATGCCATTATAGAGAGGACTGCACATGATAGTTTCTGATGAAAAAAGAGGACAGATAGGGTATATGATGCAGCCTCAGAACTATTCTGTCAATGATGGCGAAGGCATCAGAACCGTCCTTTTTTTGGCGGGTTGTCCACTTAGGTGTAAATGGTGTGCAAACCCAGAGTCTTTCACAGTGAGTGATAAAAATCATCTGGTGAGGGCTTATTCAGTTGAAGAAGTACTCAAAAATATAGACAAACAGAAAATATTTTATAGATTTTCAGGTGGGGGCATTACCTTTTCAGGTGGTGAACCTACCCTTCAATTGGATTTTCTCGATACGTTGTCGGAAAAATTATATGATGATGGGTATGACCTCGCCATGGAGACATGTGGGTATTTTGATTATGACAGAGTCAAACATGTGCTTAGGAGGATGGGACTTATCTTCGTTGATATCAAATTGATGGACGGCGAAAATCACTTGACATACACGGGAAAGTCAAACCTCATAATTCATGAGAATATCAGGAAAATGGGAGAGGATTTACTTCCTGTTGTTGTCAGGATTCCAGTGATAGAAGGCGTCAATGCAACTGAAGAGAACATCCGAGAGACGGCTAAATTTGTAAAACGCCATCTGAAATCACCGAAAATGGAATTGCTGCCGTATCACACACTTGGAGATTATAAATACGATAAACTAGAACTTGAAAAAACTTATCTGTCATATGAAAGGCCAAGTGATGCAAAGATGGATCGGCTAAGAAATATTGTGACAGAAGAAGGCGTTCAGGTGGTAAGTTACCTCTAATAGACATAAGCCATTAGGAATTGAGAATTGTAAATAGTTCTTGATGCTATGTGTAAACCGTATGTTTATCCTTGGCTGTTGGCACGATATGTGAAAATTTTGGCACGTATTGTGGTGGACACTTTAAACGGTAGACGTTACAATTGTCATAAAAGTGTGGTTAAGCTGCTGGATGGAGGTATAGGATGCAATATAGAAAACTTGTCAAAGCGGGTGCAGACGTTTCAGTTCTTGGATATGGCTGTATGAGGTTGCCGGTAAAGAGCGGTAGAATAGATGAAGAACTCACCGAAAGACAAATGCTGTATGCATTTGAACAAGGAGTCAATTACTTTGATACGGCTTACCCGTATCATGGCGGAAAAAGTGAAGTAGTCCTTGGGAAAATCATCCGTAAAAATAACCTTAGAGACAAGGTTTATATTGCGGATAAACTCCCTGCATTTCTTGTGAATAAAGCAGAACAGATAGAGAAGTACTTTGACACTCAACTTGAGAGGCTGGATACAGATTATATAGATTATTATCTCATGCATATGCTGGACAGTATGAAGTCGTGGGAGCAACTTAAGAGCCTCGGCATTTTGACGTTTATAGAAGAAAAGAAAAAAAAGGGACAGATTAGACATATTGGATTTTCATTTCATGGTAGGCCAGAGGCGTTTATCAAGATTCTTGAAGATTACAATTGGGAATTCTGCCAAATTCAGTTCAACTATTTGGACGAATACAATCAGGCTGGACTTGCCGGTCTAAAGAGAGCCAATGAACTTGGTATTGGTGTCGTTGTCATGGAGCCGCTCAGAGGGGGCAATTTGGCAGCCAAAGCACCTGATAAAGTAAAGTTAAAGTTTAGTGAATATAATGAAAAGAGGACTCCTGCGCATTGGGCGCTCCGATGGATATGGAATCATGAGGAAGTGGGTGTCGTGTTGAGCGGAATGAATGTTGATGAACACATTCGTGAAAATATCGAAGTAGCCTCTGAAACCACTGCGGGAAGTATGTCTGATCGAGAAATTGAGATTGTGGACGATGTAAAAGCAATCTACAGAGACCTTATGAAAGTGCCATGTACTGGCTGTAATTACTGTATGCCATGCCCATTTGGTGTTGATATTCCCGGGACGTTTATGGATTATAACGACAAGTTTTTCTTTGGCGGTAGGCAGTCTCAAATTCAGTATATTGGAAAATCAATTGGTGCTCTGGGAATGAAAAAGTCTGGCGCTGACCTATGTACGGACTGTGGCAAATGTGAGAAGCACTGCCCTCAGACAATTGAAATCCGGAAAGAGCTGAAACTAGCTCACAAAGAACTGGACAGCTGGCCCATTAGAACTGCCATTAAGGTTGCCAATCGGTTTGTGGGGAGAAGGGCGTAGACAGCTTACGGGCAAAGACAACCTTTATATCTACAGTGTGTTGCATTGACGACTTTAATGGATTTAGGATAGGCGGCGGAATATGTTTTACAGTTTGAACTTAGATGACAATACCATCAAGATTTTAGAAAATATGGGCATTGAACTGGAGTGCATTTTTAAAGAGGTGGGTATTCCCACGAGAATGATTGATTCGGGCAAGTGTGAACTTACAACACAGCAATATAAGGCGGTTCTTGACGTTTTAGACCTCCATGCAAAACCTGAATTTATGGTTGAAATATCAAAAGTGGATTATGTTGCATCGTTCAATCCTGAGTTTTTTGCGGGGCTTTGTGCAGAAAATGGATTGGAGTGCATAAAGAGGATTGCCAAGTATAAGACAATTGTCGCCCCAATTCGCATGACAGTAAAAGATGAAGGGGATGCGTTCCGTATTTCCTATGCTTACAGTGACGGTAGTGCAGTTCCTAAAACCATGGTCTTTTATGCTCAAATCAGTCTTTTAAGTCTATTGAGAAGGGGAACGGGCATTGAAACACTAACGCCTGAAAAGGTCATAGGCGGTGGAATGTATCCAGATCAGGCAAAGTCATATATTGGTACTATTCCAGTTGTCAGTGAAGGACAGAATGCACTGGTGTTTTCAAAAAACGATCTGTCGAGGCCCTTCATCACGAAAAACAACCGCATGTGGGATTATTTAGAGGGAGAATTAAATCAGCGTTTAAGAGATTTTGAACAGGATTTGAGTTTTGCAGCCACCGTGAGGAAGGCGCTTATAGAGTTATTGCCATCAGGGGTGAGCGATGCGGATAAGATATCACATGAACTAGGGTTGAGCAAGCGAACTCTACAGAGGCGGCTAAAAGATGAACAGACTAGTTTCAACAAGCAATTAAACCGTACGAGAGAACTTTTGGTGCGCAATTATCTGAAGATGAATATGACTCTAGATGAAATTGCATTTCTCGTGAGTTATTCTGATGCAAAATCACTGTCAAGAGCCTTTAAAATGTGGACGGGAATGAGTGTCACTGAATATAGAAGTGATTTATAGGATTCTAAAAAAAGCTAATATCAATAGAGTTGATATTAGCTTTAATTGTTATAGAGTAAAACACACATTTCACATAAATTTACTGGAATGAAGGATTCTCTTTTTTATATGGCAAAAGTGTGATAAAATAAATAAAAAAGAACGTATGTTCTGAAATGTGTAGGTGAAACCATGAGTGACGATGAGAGGCTGAATGAAAAAATATATGTTGCCATTGACTTAAAGTCGTTTTATGCATCTGTGGAGTGTTTGGAACGGGGGCTGGATCCTCTGACGACAAATTTGGTTGTGGCTGATTCAAGCCGATCGGAAAAGACAATCTGTCTAGCGGTTTCGCCATCGTTAAAAGCCTATGGTATTCCCGGAAGGGTAAGACTCTATGAAGTGGTTCAGAAAGTAAAACTCGAAAATGACAAGCGCTCTCGGCAAACTTCAAACAATCAGCTCATAGGAGCCTCCTATTTCGCTGATGAGCTAAAGAAAGCTCCAAGTGTGGCGATTGATTATATTGTTGCACCTCCGAGGATGGCTTTGTATATAGATTATAGTACGAGAATTTACAATGTATATCTGAAATATATCTCTCCTGAGGATATACATGTCTATTCTATTGATGAGGTCTTTATTGACATAACAAAGTATTTAAAACACTCAAATCAATCCTCAAGAGAATTTACAAAAAAGATTATAAAAGATGTGTTCGAAACAGTTGGAATCACTGCAACTGCTGGAATTGGAACGAATCTCTACTTGTGCAAAATAGCCATGGACATCGTGGCTAAGAAAATTGAGGCGGACTCAGATGGCGTTCGAATTGCCGAACTTGATGAGCAGAGGTACAGAGAGCAGCTGTGGGATCATAAACCAATCACTGATTTTTGGCGTGTGGGGAAAGGTTATGCTCAGAAGCTCGCAAAGCATGGACTGTACACGATGGGAGATGTTGCAAAATGTTCTGTGGGGGAAGACTATGCCTTTCACAATGAAGAGTTGCTATTTGACCTCTTTGGTGTAAATGCAGAGCTTTTAATTGACCATGCTTGGGGGTGGGAGCCTTGTACGCTGGAACATGTGAAGGCGTATAAACCCGCTAGCAAAAGCACTGGGGCAGGGCAAGTCTTGCTTAGACCTTATACACATGAAGAAGTGAGAGTTGTCGTTAAGGAAATGGCCGATCAGTTGGTTCTGGATCTAGTAGATAAAAAACTGGTGACAGATCAACTCGTTTTGAACGTGGGATATGATATTTCTAACTTATCCGATGCAGAACAGCGCAAACAGTACAAAGGTGCTGTTAAAACGGATTATTATGGACGGCAAGTTCCAAGACATGCTCACGGGACGGTGAATTTAGATCGTGTGACATCTTCTACAAAGTTAATTGTAGAGGCTGTAATGAAGTTGTTTGATGAGATTGCTGATAAGGCGTTACTGGCACGTAGAGTGAACCTCGTGGCAAATCACATACTGGATGAGGCGTCGGTAGAAGAAGAAGCTGGCTATGAACAAATGGATTTGTTCACAGACTATGAGGAGAAGGCCATAAGAGAAGATGAAGAACACTTGATGTTCGAAAGGGAAAAAAACCTTCAACATGCGCTTTTGAATATTAAAAAGAAGTTTGGAAAAAACGCTGTTTTAAAAGGTGTGAATTTTCAGAAGGGTGCCACTGGAAAGGATCGGAATAATCAGATTGGCGGACATAAAGCCGAATAATCTGAGAATGAGTTCTTCTGAACAAGGGAGTGAGGGATATGAGTCAGAATATCCATGAAAGTGAAAGAAATTATAAAGACATAATAGAATTGCCACATCATGTTTCAAGCAGAAGACAACAGATGCCTCTAGAAGACAGAGCTGCTCAATTTTCACCATTTGCAGCGGTTGTAGGTCATGAAGACTCAGTCAGAGAAGCGGCAAGGCTCACGGATGAGAGGCGAGAGTTGGATGAGTCTGAAAAAGCTGTTGTCAACGAACAGCTAAATGAAATTCAAGTTCAGCTTCAAGACCAGATTAACAAGGAACTCAAAGTGCAAATTGAGCATTTTAAAGCAGATATGCTGAAATCTGGTGGTCAGTATGTCATAAGCAGAGGATTGGTTAAGAAGATTGATATCCATGCAAGATGTATTCAGATGGCTGATGAATCGGTAATTAAAATTGATGATGTGATTGGGGTTTGGATTGTTTGAAGGCCATTTTCGGTGCAGATGATGTTGTCTTTAGTGTTTTTGAATCAAATTTGGTATAATAGTTTATGAAAATGAATGTAAACGATCTGAAAAATAAGTGAGAATGCCAATACTCAAACAATTTATGCGAGGAAAAAATGATAAAAAAAATAATTCAAGATTTCTACATGGAGAACGATGATAATAGAATCAAAGCAGATGTTGCCTTGGATTCTGAACTGGTGGGGATGAAAATCTTTGACGATCCATTAATTGGAGTTGTAAAAGCAAACGATCCAATATTTGAGCTATACTCGGACAAATACGAAATTATGTATCATAAATTTATCAGACCAAGTGACTGGCTTGAGTCCGCAAAAACAGTTGTCTCAGTGTTTTTGCCATATAGTGCAGAAGTTAAGGCGGGAAACGGCAGAGACTTGCGAAGACCTTCTTTAGAATGGCTTCACGGCAGATATGAGGGACAGTTGTTCATCAACAAGCTCACTTCATTTGTCAAGAGTGAGCTAGAAGCACAGGGGATTGAGTGTGTGGCTCCGAGTATAGATAAACGATTGGCAATCAATATAGGCACTAAAAAAGAAGGGTACAAGATTCGTGAGACGAAACTTTCCAATGATGATTTTTGGTCGAGCTGGTCAGAACGGCATGTTGCCTTTGCAGCTGGATTGGGAACATTTAGCCTTTCAAAAAACATTATAACAGAAAAGGGGTCTGCTGGCAGGCTTACGAGTTTTATAACAAATATGCAGTTTGATGCAACTGAAAGACATTACAAAGAAGTGAATGAGTACTGTACATTTTGTGGTAAATGCGTTCAAAATTGCCCTGTAAATGCAATTGATTACGAAAAGGGCAAGATGCATACAGTCTGTTCAAACTATTTGGATTGGGTTTATAAAAAATTTGAACCTCGCTATGCATGTGGCAAATGCCAAGTTGTGGTTCCCTGCCAAGATAAAATTCCTGAAAAGTGCATACGATTATAACCTCAAGGGATAATAATCGTATGAATCAGTCCTTAAGAGAGCATTTTTTATATCGAACAGATCTCAATCTAAAAATAAAGTGAGGAGTCCTCAAGAGAGGACTCCTCTTTTGTATTTTTGAATTGATAATCAATGGAACCTAGTGCCAGTTAAAGTGTCAACTCCAACTCCAATTCTAAGTTTAAATTCAATCTGTAATGGTATTATAAGTTATCTTATTTTTCAGGTTATCAGTATGAGCGAGCCTTCCATCTTTAGTGATGATAATCGCAGACATGCCTTCAATGCTGTTTACTTCACGGAGTATTTTAGCAATATCTAGTCCGAAGAGTTTCGTCGTATAGAGATCGCACTCAAGGGAAGTATCTGCAATAATGGTGAGCGAAGCGAGGTTGTTCTCAATTGGATAGCCCGTTTTGCGATCAAAAATATGGTGATAGGTGTTATTGCCTTTTTTATATACACGCTCATAGATGCCGGAAGTGACAACGGATTGGTTTTTAATTTTCACGCTTGCAACGAGGTTTCCTCTGGGAAGAAATGGGTTTTGAATCCCTACATTCCATTCGCTCTCATCAGTGGGAGACTCTCCATAAACGAGTACATTTCCGCCAATATCAACCATTGCAGAAATGGCGCCCCTTTTTTTAAAAAAAGCCATGATTTTATCGCAGAAATACCCCTTTGCAATTGCACCGAGGTCGATTTCAATGCCTTCCTTTAAAAAGAATACAGATTCATTTTTTTCATCTAAAATTATATAATCGACTTTTAATAAATCTAGAATCTGTATGATTTTTTCATGCTCTGGCACATGAGCTTCTTTGAAGCCGATTCGCCACAATTTAACGAGTGGGCCAATTGCAATGTTTAGAGAACTATCTTCAGATAGGCTGTGTTCTCTTCCAATTTTAATCAGCTCAAACAAATCTGAATTTACCCGTTGCGGCTCTATAAAAGCGGTTTTTTTTAGACGTGCAATCGGTGAATTTTCATCGTTGGCACTAAAAATTTTTTCGAATCTCAAGAGCATCTGAGAGGCTTCCTCGACGTTTAATTCGGACTCTTCACCTTTAAAATAAAGGGTGATTCGTGTTCCCATGAGATAAAGGGTCTTTTTAAAAGTATGATTCATTGCAATCTCCTAAAACGATACTATTTTCGTCATCAATGGAAAACGAATTAATGAATATGAGGTCTAGTTCAGAGAGGATTCTGTCAGAGTGATAGGCTATAAAAAAATCTAAACTCAGTTCTTCCACAGGTAGCGGATAGATATTGTATTGAGAAGGGTTGGAATCAACACGGAGGCTTTCGGGGATGAAGGTCACTCCTAAATTGTTCATGGCAAGTTTTCTGATCGTGTAGATTTCAGTACTTTCTAGAACAATTTTAGGTGATACTTTATAAACGCTAAGCAGTTGATCTATTTGACTTCTGATTGAAGAGCCCTTACGCGTTAAAATAAGGTTTTGGCTCAAGAGTGATTTAATGTCAAGTGTCCCTTCTTTTATTGTGGCGACGCCTTCCTGATATAGGTTTGAAGAGCGTGGAATGATGGCACTGTAGCTGTTTTTTCCCAAAACGATGGAATTTAGAATTGGAGATATATTTCTTGAATTCTGTCCTATCCAAAAATCCAATTCGCCATTTAAAGTGTATTTCTCATTTTTTTCTGGAAGGTCTTCTGAGAGTTCAATTTTACAGTTTGGATATAGCTCTAAAAATTTCGGCAATAAAAGAGGTAAAAGATAAGTGCCAAGACTTGGGAGAATCCCAACTTTGAGTATTTGGCTGTCTGTGTTTTTTGCCGCAGAGATTTCATGAATCAGTTTAGCATATTGATTTTCCGAGGTTGTCAAGAACTCGTAATAAATCTTGCCCTGCTCTGTTAAGCGATAGGGAAGGTCGCTCCGGTTAATCAATTGACAGTCCAATTGTTTTTCTATTCTTTTGATGACCTGGGTCAAGTAAGGTTGGGAGATATAAAGTGACTTTGCGGCCTTGCCATAGTTGCTATATTTTAAAATCGCATCAATATAGTAGAGTATGTTCTGTGAGTTAATTTGGGACATCGTCTCCTCCCTCATTTCAAATGATGTTTGAGCATAATTATGATTGATGATAACAAATTTGTTATTGAAGGTCAATATATAACTATTAGATAAAAAATGCAGATTGTGTTAATCTTGTGTCAAACAAATGTGATTGAATATTCTTATTCCATACAGAGAGGGGAAGAAAAATGAAATATTTAGCAATCGTGGGCACAAATGCAGATGTGTCAACAAATCGTATGTTGCTTCAATTTATGCAAAAACATTTTGCAAGCGATGCAGAGATTGAACTCTTTGAGATAAAGGCATTACCTGCTTTTTATGAACTTGATGACGAATCTATACCGGAATCTGTCGTTGCAATATCTGAAAAAATTTTAAAAGCAGATGGCGTCATCATGGCAACGCCAGAATACGATCATGCAATTCCAGCAGTTTTGAAGAGTGCCCTTGAGTGGATCAGTTACACAAGTCAGGCTCTAACAGATAAACCAGTTCTGATTGTAGGCGCTTCTCATGGTATGTTAGGTTCTTCTCGTGCACAGGCTCATCTTAGACAAATACTCGACTCGCCTGAGCTTGCTGCGAGAATTATGCCCAGCAGTGAATTTCTTTTGGGGAAATCTCAGGAGGCATTTGACTACGCCGGAAAGTTAAAATATCCAGAAAAAATTGCAGAATTAAATGAAGTTTTTAGAGAGTTTATTCTTTTTACCGAAATGACGATTAAACTGCTTGAAGAAAAGGCTGCTGTTAAAAAAGATAAAAAATTCACATGGGAAGCATAGGAGGAAAAGCGATGAAATTTATAGCAATTGCTGGAACGAGTGCGAAAAAATCATATAATCGTTCACTCCTTCAGTTTATGAAAAAGTATTTTGAAACAAAAGCAGAAATTGAAATTCTAGATATAGCGGACGTCCCGATGTTCAATCAATCAGATGACCAGTCAAATTCTGAATTACTTCAACTGTTTAACCATAAAATCTTGGAGAGTGACGGCGTGATTATTGCCACGCCAGAGTACAATCACTCAATTCCTTCAAGCCTTAAGAGCCTCATTGAATGGCTTAGCTTTGAACTTCATCCGCTTGTTGGCAAGCCAGTCATGGTTCTTGGTGCATCAAGGGACGTGCAAGGGTCTTCTCGTGCACAATTACACCTTCGTCAAATACTAGATGCGCCAGGTGTTGATGCGGCGGTGATGCCCGGATATGAGTTTTTGCTTGGAAATGCGCATCAAGCCTTTGATGAAAAGGGTGATTTGAACAGCGAGAGAACAATTGATTTTCTTGAAATCTGCTTTTTACGCTTTATGCGGTTTGCAAAGATATCCAATCAGCTTAATGAAGAGGAAGAATTCAGTTTTAGCCCAGGCAATTATGAAGTCAGCACTTTAGGTCATGGCGGTAATTTGCCGATGAAAGTGACTTTTAGCGAAAAGAGAATCGAAAATATTGAGATAGACACAGTGGGTGAGACAGAAGGACTTGCAGATGTGGTATTTGTGAGGATTCCAGATAGAATCATTGAGGGGCAAACATTGAATGTCGATGCACTTTCTGGTGCTTCTGAAACCAGTAATGCAGTCCTCGATGGTGTGGCAAAAGCGGTCAAACTTGCTGGCGTAAATCCAGATATTTTAAAAAGACGTCCAAAACCACCGAGCAGCTTAAATAGAGAAGATGAAGAGTACAACTGTGATGTTGTTGTCGTTGGCGGTGGAGGCGCGGGTCTTAGTGCAGCAGGAACTATTCTGCAATCTGGTGCAAGTGCAATCGTCGTTGAAAAATATCCAGCAGTGGGAGGCAATACAATCCGTTCTGGAGGTCCTGTCAATGCCGCAAACCCACAATGGCAAATGAAGTTTGAAGAGAACCCAGGTGAGAGAGCGACAATAGAAGCCTTACTTGCTACGGATGAAAGTTTGATTCATGCAGAATACTTGGATGATTTTAATGCCTTAAAAGATGAATATGCCGCTTACAAAGAAAAATTTGCAAATCAAAAAGGCCATCTCTTTGATTCGCCATTGCTTCACAGAATGCAAACCTATTTTGGCGGTAAGCGAACAGACCTCAACGGAAATAGCATCTACGGTCAATATGATCTTATAAAGATTCTCACAGATCGTGCTTTGGAAAGTGTCAACTGGCTTGAAGAAATCGGTGTGGAGTTTGATAAGAGTCTTATATTTGCACCTGTCGGCGCACTCTGGCGTCGTGGGCATAAACCAGTTAAAAGCTATGGTACAGACTTTATCCTTTCGTTGAAGAAATACGTTGAAAAGCATTCGGGAAAAATCATCACAGATACCGCTGTAAAAGAATTCATTGTAGAAGACGGAGAGATAAAAGGGATTATTGCAACGGGTGAAAATGGTCAAAAGGTCACTGTTCATGCAAAAGCAGTGGTACTTGCCAGTGGTGGATTTGGTGCTAATACAAAGATGCTGAAAGCGTACAACACGTATTGGGCGGAAATTGATGATAACATCAGAACAACAAACTCTTATGCGATGACAGGAGATGGGATTCTTCTGGGGCAATCGGTTGGTGCTGCCCTTACAGGGATGGGCTTTACGCAGATGATGCCTGTTTCTGACCCTGAAACTGGGGAACTCTTCAGTGGACTTCAAGTGCCGCCAGAAAACTTTGTCATCGTGAATACAGAGGGGAAAAGATTTGTCAATGAGTTTTCTGGAAGAGACGTTTTAACGAAAGCGGCAATAGATCAAGGTGGTCTATTCTTCCTCATAGCAGATGATGAAATCAAAAAGACCGCAGCCAATACAAGCCAAGAAAAGATTGATCTTCAAGTGAAGAGCGGAACTCTGTTCAGAGCGGATTCGCTGGAGGAACTCGCCATAAAAGTTGGTATGGACCCTGAGGTACTTGTGGACACGGTAAACAAATATAACTCATATGTTGATGCAGGCTTTGATCCTGAATTCCATAAGGATACATTCGATTTAAAAGTTGAAAAAGCACCGTTTTATGCAACGCCAAGAAAGCCAGCAGTCCATCATACAATGGGTGGTCTGAAGATTGATACAGCGGCACGCGTCTTGAATGAAGAGGGGAATCCGATTCGCAATCTCTATGCAGCGGGTGAAGTTGCAGGTGGTATCCACGCAGGAAATCGTCTTGGTGGAAATGCTTTAACAGATATATTCACCTTTGGTAGAATTGCAGGAAAGAGTGCTGTTGATAGCCTAAAAGGGTAAACAATCAATCATAGGGATGTCGTTCATATCTAGGGACTTCGTTCAGATTTCTAAAGCGCCATACAAAAGCCTTATGCGAAAGGCTTTTGTATGGTGTTTTTTATTAGAAGTGATAGCTGTGAAGGTTAACCGAAAACTTAGAAATAATTTGTTTGTAGCGTGGATGGACTGGATGAATGGGGGTTATGTGATTAGAAAATTTTAATCAAAAAAATAAAAATCACACGAATAATTTCGTGTGATTTTTTTATTGGTGCCGAAGGCGGGGGTCGAACCCGCACGAGTGTTACCTCTCCGGATTTTGAGTCCGGCGCGTCTGCCAATTCCACCACTTCGGCACGGAACTATTATATCTTAGCACATGTTTTAAGGGGAAGCAATGCTTTTTTAAAAAAAATATAAAAAAATTATTTCTCAGAATGTAAATAATTATGGTACACTATGGATATAGATTGTAAGTATTGAAAACAGTGGCTTTAACAGATTTAAAAACAGTTTGAATTGAGTGTGAATTCTAAAGAATCAGAGAATTTGCGAGTGATTGAAGGAGGTCTTATGTTCCAAGAGAGAATTGAAAAAGTCAGAGCAAATATGAAAGCAGATAATATGGATGCAATGTTGGTGACATCCACCGATGCCATTTATTATTTATTGGGGATAGAGATTCACGCAGGAGAGCGAATGATCGTTCTTTCGGTGTTAAAAGATGAAATTAAGCTCTATATCAACGCCCTTTTTCCACTTGCAGACATGAAGATTCCAGTTTGTTACTTTAATGATGTGGATGATCCTGTAAGTCTTTTAAGTGAATCTCTAAAATCTTCAAAGCGAATTGGCGTGGATAAGGATTGGCCAAGTAGATTCCTATTAAAGCTCATGAAAGTCAAACCGGATGCCGACTATATAGATGGTTCTTTTACGGTGGATATGGCCAGACTTATCAAGGCGGAAGACGAGAAGGTGCTCATGAGAAAAGCCTCTGAAGTCAATGATGCTGTAATGGGCATGATGTTTAATGCCTTAAGTGAACGGGTACTTACGGAAATAGAAGCACAAGAAGTTATCAAAGAGTCCAATGCCTCTCTAGGTGTCAATAGACTGTCTTTCACACCACTTATCTGTTTTGGCAAAGGCGGAGCAGAGCCGCATCATGATAGCGATGAGACAAAACTCATGCCCGATCAGGGGATTATAGTGGATATTGGCGGCAGAAGAGAGGGCTACTGCTCAGATATGACCAGAAGTTTCTTTTATGGAACGCCAAGTGAAGAATATATAAAAGTATACAATTTGGTTTTGGCGGCAAATTTAGCGGCAATCAAACAAGTCAAACCCGGTGTTTCGTTTAAATCCATTGATGAAGCTGCAAGGGCAGTTATCAGAGACGGTGGATATGGAGACTACTTCACACATAGAACTGGACATGGGATTGGCATTAATGTTCATGAATTTCCAGATGTCTCTGCTGCAAACGAAATGATTTGCCAGGCTGGAATGGTATTCTCAATTGAGCCGGGAATCTATTTGGATGGTAAATTCGGTGTTAGAATAGAGGATTTGGTACTGGTCACTGAAGACGGATGTGAAGTGTTAAACGCCTACCCAAAAGAGTTGAAAGTCATACCAGTGCATGATTAATGGGATTTGAAAGTTCTGGTTTTATAATATGAAGACAATGTAAATGGATCAAGGTTTCTTGGTCCATTTACATATCAAGATAAAAAATGAAAAAAATAAATGAAATAGTGGAACTAAATCAACAAAGAGTGCGTCTAAACAATATAACCTCTTAAGAAGGGAGTGAGATCATGGAGACGAAACTACTTGAACGCGCGATTCAAGGAGACGTTGACAGTTTTGAGCAATTGATTAAAACATATAACCGATATGTTTATAACATTGCTTTTCGCATGATGGGGAATGAAGAAGATGCCAAAGACATGTCTCAAGAAGCGCTGATAAAAGCATATAAAAATATAAAGCGTTTTAAGATGGAATCTAGTTTTTCCACATGGCTATATAGAATCGTCATCAACACTTGCAAGGATGAACTGAGACGGAGGAAAGAAACCCTTGTCTCATTAGATGAAACTTATGAAAACGGAGACCATTTGAAGCATGACATCAGCGATGAAACAAATGATCCAATCATCATTTATGAGAAGTTAGAACTGAAATCAAGTATAGAAGATGCCTTAAATAAACTATCTGAGGATAATAAATCGGTGGTTGTGCTCAAAGACATTATGGGATACACCTATGATGAAATCGGTGAGATTCTACAGATTCCAATAGGAACTGTTCGATCTAGGCTAAGCCGAAGCCGAAGTGCACTTAAGGAAATCTTACAAGTACAACTTGCAGAAAGCTAGAAAGGAGTGAGTTGAATGATGAAATGTGAAGATGCGCGTTTGTTGATGAACGTTGCAATCGACGGAGAACTTGAAGCCAATGATTTAACCCGACTCAACGATCACCTAGAGCACTGCGAGCACTGTACAGTCGAGTATGAAGAGCTTAAATATTTAAAAGAGTTACTGGGTGAAATAGAGATGAAGGAACTCCCTTTGAATTTTGAAACAGAGCTTCACACTTTGTTGGTGGAAGAAAGCCTGAAAGAAAAACCCAAAGCAGAGAAAAAATCTTTAGCAGGAAAGACAAGAAAGTTATTTAGAGGACATCTTAATTATGTGATTGCAGCAGCGGCGATGCTGGTAATTGTCTTCGTAGGAAGTCAAAGGCCGTTTTTAAACTTAAATGGGGGCTTTTCCAAAGAGTCGATGTCAACTCTAAATTATGATATGGCTGAGGAGACAACCGCTGACTACGGTGCAGAGGCCACTGCCGCCGCACCTCAAGAAGCCGCAGGTGCAAGGAGTTTTATGAACAGTGCGCCACCTATGGTAGAAGATCAAGCAATGGAGTCAGAAAGCGTCAATCTTAAAATGGCGGAGTCACAACTGGATGATTCTACATTATACAGAACAGGACGATTGATTGTAAACACTGGTAATATAAGCTTGCAGGTTGTGAACTATGATGAAGTCATGGAAAAGATAAGCGAGCAAGTGCAAGCATGGGATGGCTATATAGAAAATGAGAACACCTCCGTCAAAGGGTACTATGATGCGAGAAATCTTAAATACGGCTATATGACCATTAGAATTCCAAGTGAGCAGTTTAATATCATGATGACTCAACTGGCACAGTATGGAAATGTCACCAATACGGACGTACATGCAGAAGATATCACCAAGAATTACAGAAATGCAGCTCAGGATATTGAAAATTTAAAAATCACTGAGAGCAGACTCCAAGAAATTCTCGCGAATGCAACTGATGTGCAAGATGTTTTGTCCATAGAAAACGAACTGACCAGAATTAGAGGTCAAATCAACAACTATCAAAGACAGATTAAAGATTGGGAGATTCTTGTTGATTTATCCAGTATTCAAATTCAACTGGATGAAGTGACAAGTCTTGAACCAGTGATTGAACCAATAGACGACTCGTTGCTTGGAAAGGCACGTGCGGGGTTCATAGAGAACATCAACAGCATGAGAAGAGCTGTTGAGAGCATTATTATTTGGATCATTTCAAATTCACCAATGCTAATCTTAATTGGTGTTTTGGCAGCTATTACAAGCTGGCTATATAAAAAAAATAAGAAAAAGTAGATTTGTCGGGCTGTCTAATTGACAATTTGCCCTAGATTGAAAGGAGAAAATTATGAAAACAAAAGTATTATCGGTTATGACTATTTTATTGGCTGCACTTATGATTATCTCAGCCGCTAATTTGGCACCTGTTTCAGTTGCCGATACACAAACAGAAACTCAGAGAATTGTAAGCGTTAACGGAGAGGGCTCTGTTACAGTAACCCCTGATATCGCCTATATTGACCTTGGTGTTCAAACTAAAAATGCAGATGCTCAAAAAGCACAAAAGGAAAATGCAGATAAAATGTCAGCTGTTTTAGACGCTGTCAAAAAAGCAGGCGTTAAAGCAGATAACATCAAGACAACTGGCTACAACATCTATCAAACATCTGATTACAATCAAAATGGCGATGTAAAAACTGAATATTATGTTGTGAACAATATTGTGAATCTCAAAATTGAAGATATTACAGCTGTAGGTAAGATTATTGATGCAGCAGCTGGCGCAGGTGCAAACGATGTGAACAGTATTAGATTTACAGTGGCAGATGATTCGAAATACTATGCAGAAGCCCTTAAATTGGCTATGCAAGATGCAAATTCAAAAGCAACAGCTATTATGGCAACTTTCAATAAAAAACCTGGCTTACCTTCAAACGTTTCAGAAGTGAGCTATGGTGGTGGCCTCAGAGCTGAATATGCAACAACAAAAGCAATGATGGATAGCGTTGCAACACCTATCGAATCTGGCGAAATTACAATTACTGCAAACGTAAATGTTGGATACGATTACTAGAAAGAAAACCACTCGTAACGAGTAAAACCTATACTTGCTGTGAATCGACCTCTTTCGTTGGTCACATCCCATCATTATGCCGCTTTCGAGCGGCATTTTTTTTTGGTTCATGGTATAATAGAAATTAGAACGACTAAAACTAAGGAGAATTTCATGAATAGAATTGTCATTGTCGATGGTAACAGTTTAATCAATAGAGCTTTTTTTGCAATGTCTGAGTTAAAGACGACCAAGGGAATTTACACAGGTGGGGCTTTAGGCCTCACAACCATGATTTTTGGACTGATGGAGGAGTTTAAACCAGACTATTTCTGTGTGGCATTTGATATGAAGGGGCCTACGTTCAGGCACTTGACGTATGATCAGTATAAGGGCACACGTAAAGGCATGCCGGAAGAACTGGCCATGCAGATGCCCATCGTCAAAGAAATCCTAGATGCGCTCAAAATTCCACGAGTGGAACTTTCAGGATATGAAGCAGATGATCTCATAGGGACGATTGCGTGTTATTTTGAACGAGAATCCGTGGAGGTTCATGTTATAACTGGGGACAAAGATGCCCTGCAATTGGTATCAGATGATATTCATGTGCATATTACCAAAAGGGGGATTACACAGCTCAAAGAGTACAAGGATGAAGATATCATGGAGGAATTTGGTGTAGACGCCAAACATATCATTGACTTCAAAGGACTTAGCGGAGATAGTTCGGATAATATACCGGGAATTCCAAAAGTTGGGCCTAAGACAGCAGCCAAGCTCTTGGCTGAGTTTCAAAATGTGGAGAACCTCGTTTTGAATGCAGAGCAAATTGAAAATAAGCGTTGGAAAGAACTTGTTATCACCTATGCAGAGCAAGCACTTCTCAGTAAAAAACTGGCGACAATTATGTTGAATGTTCCTTTAGAACTGGATAAGAGCATGTTTGCTCTTGAAGAGCCAGATGTGGAAACCTCAGTGGAACTCTTTAAAAAATACGAGATGAGTTCGCTTTTGAACAAATTGAAAATTAAATCTGAAACCGTTAAAAAAGAAGTTGAAGGAAAAGTGGGAAGTGCTGAGGAAATGATTGCCGCTTCCAAAGCCGCGGGTCATCTAAGCCTGAAAGTCCTCTATAACAAAGTGGACTTACGTGCAGATGAATTTATTGCTGCGGCTGTTTTGGCGGGAGAATCAGTCTTCATAGTGGATGAAGTTGAAGAACTCATTAAACTCAAACCGATTTTAGAAGATGAAAAAATCACAAAATCGGGTTTCGATTTAAAGAATGAATATCTCTTTTTCATGCAACATGGCATTGATTTAAATGGCGTTTCATTTGACGGCTATATTGCTGCATACCTCATTGATCCTGGTAGAAAGGGATATGATGTCAGTGAGCTCATGTTTGAATACAGCACAGTGAAACTCACCTCAGAAGACGAGATCCTTGGAAAAGGTGCTAAAAAGATTGCGTTTGACAAGATAGAGCGCAACATCCTTGAGGGTTATTTAAAAGAGCTCATAACTGGAATTGAAGACCTCAATGTGCTTTTGAAGGTAAAACTGGATGAAGGCGAGTTTAACCAATTGTTCAAAGAAGTGGAGCTGCCTCTTGTTAAAATTCTATCAGATATTGAATACACGGGATTTAAAGTGGATGAGGTAGAAATCGACCATATTGATGAATTGTTGACAAAGCAAATTGACGAAATTGAACGGGATATATATATATTGGCTGATGAGACCTTTAACATCAATTCGCCAAAGCAACTGGGTGTCATCTTATTTGAAAAGTTGGAACTGCCACCTCAAAAGAAGACCAAGACAGGCTATTCCACTTCACATGACATACTGACAAAACTCATCAACCAGCATCCAATTGTACCGCAAATTATCGAATATAGAACTTATACAAAGTTGAAGTCAACTTATATTGATGGACTTCGAAGTGCGCTCAATCCAGTTACGGGTAAAGTGCATACGTCTTTAAATCAAACAGTTACCGTCACTGGAAGATTGAGTTCAACAGAACCGAATTTGCAGAATATTCCAGTGAGACTGCCAATAGGCCGTAAAATAAGGAAGTTTTTTATAGCAGATGAAGACTGTGTTTTGCTTGATGCTGACTATTCACAAATCGAACTCAGGGTTCTGGCGCATTTATCAGAAGACCCCATATTGCTTGAAGCGTTCAATGGCAATATTGATATCCATACCAAAACGGCAGCGCAAGTTTTCGGAATAGAAGAGAGCGAGGTCAGCAGCTTGCAAAGAAGCCACGCCAAAGAAGTCAACTTTGGAATTGTATACGGAATGGGTGACTTTGGCCTCAGTGAGAGCCTTGGAATCTCCAGAAAAGAAGCCAAGATGTATATTGAGAATTACTTTAAGAGTTATCCTAAGGTACAGGGCTTTATGGAAGGCATTATAGAAGGCTGTAAGGAAAAGGGATATGTGGAGACAATTCTTGGGCGCAGAAGAAATATTGCCGAAATCTCAAGCAGTAACTTCATGATTCGCTCTGGCGCGGAGAGAATTGCAAGAAATACGCCTATTCAAGGATCGGCAGCCGATATTATAAAAATTGCCATGATTAAGGTGTTTGAACGACTTAAAGTTGAGAACTTAAAATCAAAACTAATTTTACAAGTGCACGATGAACTGATTCTAAACGTTCCAAAAGACGAACTAGAGCAAGTAAAAGTGCTGTTAAAAGAAAGTATGGAAGCCGCATATGCGCTGGCAGTGCCTTTAAAAGTCGATATGAACACAGGAGATAGCTGGTACGATGCAAAATAACATGAACACAGATAAAAAATGCTTATATATTGGAATTACTGGTGGGATTGGCAGTGGCAAGAGCGCTGTGTCCAGTTTTATAAAGTCGATGGGGTATCCGCTTATAGATGCGGATATCATCGCAAGGAGAATCCTCGACAGAGGGACAAAGGCCTATGCTGATACGGTGACGGTTTTTGGTGTGGAGATTCTAAGGGCCAATGGGGATGTCAATCGGGAACGGCTTGGCGAAATTATATTTAATGATTCGAATCAGCGTCAGAAGTTGAACGATATCCTTCACCCTGCCATATACGACGAGATGGAGAGACAGTATATCGAATTTTCAAAAGCATATAGTCTGGTATTTGCAGATATTCCGCTTTTGATTGAAAATAACAGAATGGATCGGTTTGACGAGGTTTGGGTGGTTTATGCACCGGAGGCGTTGAGGGTGGCCCGTATCATGGAGAGAGATTCAGTGGAAGAGAACTATGCTAGGGTCAAAATAGCAGCTCAGATGTCCCTTGATGAAAAAAAGAAATTTGCGACGAGAGTTTTTTATAATGACAGCAGTCTCGAGGTTCTTAAAGAACAAGTTGAAGAAGCTGTTGGAAAGTTAAGGGTGCGATAAAAATTTAACGAAAGTTGCCCTTATATAGGAAATTGTTTATAATGGTATTGACTAATTTTTAGGAAGGTATTATTGAAATGAATGAGATGAAGAGTTTGGCTGATGTAGATAAAATCCAAATTTCAGGGGATAGGAAGTCTTTTTCAGCGACACACGAGGAAATTGTTAATGGTTTAACAACTGATGTTTACTTCTTGAGGACTTTGGACATATTAAATGAACTGGATTTGGCAGATGCAGAGGTTGTTGCGGAGATATTTCCAAGAAAACCCGGTGTATTTGTCGGGCTTAAAGAAGTGTTGGCTTTATTAGACGGAAAGAATCTGCAAATTGATGCTATTCCAGAGGGTGAATCATTTGTTGAAAAAGATACTGTCATTAGAATCAAAGGGAAATATCGGGATTTTGCTATCTTTGAAACCACTATGTTGGGGATTTTAGCGAGCAGCTCAGGTTGGGCAACTGCTTCAAAAGAGATAAAAGAGGCATGCGGGGATAAGTTTTTCCTTTGTTTTGGTGCTAGACACGTTCATCCGGCAGTTGCGCCTGTTATGGAGAGAGCGGCTGTCATTGGCGGCGCAGGAGGTGCAAGCTGTATTTTAGCAGCCCTTCTAAGTGGCATAAAACCTTCCGGAACAGTGCCTCATAGCGCAATGCTCATAGCAGGAGATACGTTGACTGTTGCAAAAAAATACGACGAAATAGCAGATGCAGATCACAATCGAATCGTGCTAATTGATACGTTTAAAGATGAGGTTGAAGAGGCACTTCGTATTGCCAGAGCGTTAGATGGCAAATTGTACGGCGTCAGGCTGGATACGCCCAGTGAAAGAGGCGGAGTTACCCCTGGTCTAGTTCGTGAAATGCGTGCAAAATTAGATGTTGAGGGTTTTAGTGAAGTAAAGATATTTGTATCTGGCGGGCTCTATCCTGAAAAGATTAGACTCCTAAGTGAAGCGGGAGCGGATTCTTTTGGTGTTGGCAGCTATATTTCTGCTGCATCTCCAATTGATATGACCATGGACATAAAGGTAGTCAACGGAAAACCAGTTGCGAAGAGGGGGAGAATCCCAGGCATGGTGGAAAATCCGAAACTCCAGAGAGTTCAAGAATTAAAGTAATTGGTCTTGAGAGATGGCCAGTGCAAATCTAACGAAAAAAGCCTTTGCAAATAGTTTGAAGCGACTTATGAAAGAAAAACCGCTTAACAAGATTTCAGTGACTGAACTTGTGACGATGAATGGTGTCAATCGTCAAACGTTTTATTACCATTTTCACGATTTGTATGAACTAGTGGAGTGGATTTATATTCATGAGGCGCTTGAAAGAATTGAGGACTACAAGAGTTACGATACTTGGCAGGAGGGGTTTCTTAGGATTTTTAAGTATATTGAATCCAATAAGTCCTTTTGTTATAATACATTAAATTCCCTTGGTAGAAACCATTTGGACTATTTTATATTTTCTGCAACTAGAAAATTGCTAATGGATGTACTTATTGAGGTGTCACCACAGTATTGTGTGGACGATGAGGCATTGAATTTCACGGCAGATTATTATACGCATGCTTTTACGGGTCTTGTGATTCAATGGATGCATCATGGCATGAAAGAGCGTCCTGAGCGAATTATAGAGCATCTATCCACTATCATGGAGGGGAACTTTAGAAAGGCGCTTGAGAGTTTTGAATCGAAACAATCTCTATAAATTGAAACTTTGGTATATGTATGAAATTGGGGTTCGCTTATGCGGACCTTTTTTTTATGGGCGTATTGCTCAAAAAAAAGGCAAGGAACGGAGAACGACTTTCACTAGCCATATCTACAAAGAGGAGTGTCATGGGATTTTAATAAAAAAAAGAACCTTCCGATTTAAATCAGAAGATTCCTTTTTATTAGTGGTGCGGATGGCGGGATTCGAACCCGCACAAGCGATGCTCACTACCCCCTCAAGATAGCGTGTCTGCCAGTTCCACCACATCCGCACGTTGCTTTTTTATTATAGTGACATTACCTCATAAAGTCAATAGAATTTAAAGAAAAAAATTGCAATTCCAAGGCCTTTGACCAAATGCAAAAAATAAGCCCGCTTATTCCAACAGGTTCAGAAGTTGTCAGAATATATAAACTTTTAAATTGAGAATCGAAATGTCTCAAAATGTTTTTACAGGCGCACTCCAGAATGCTAAAATAATTAAGATAAATGGTTTGAAATGTGAATTTTAATCATCAAGTGGGTGAAAATAGGGGGAAAAATGCAATTTATATTAATCGTATCAATCATTATGGGGGCATCTATTGTTCAAGGTGCTACTAGTTTTGGCTTTTCTTTGGTGGCTTTACCTCTTTTGGGATTGATTTTGCCGCTAAAGGAAATTGTGCCGCTGTTGGTCGGGCTGAGTTTGATTTTAAATTTGATCATATTAGTTCAACTAAAACGACTTCCCAATTTCAAAGATATCTTAATTCTGTTTGTCTCCGGTGTCATTTGTATTCCCCTTGGCGTAAAATTGCTGTTGTTTGTGGAAGAGCCAATTTTAAAAAGGAGTGTCAGTCTCTTTTTAATCGTCGTTGCGGTTATGATGATAGGAGGGTTTAAGATTCGAATTAAGAACAAGAACCTGTCGTATGCAGTAACTGGAATTCTAAGCGGCTTGTTAAATGGATCAGTTTCCCTAAGTGGCCCACCTATTGTGATCTTGCTGTCAAATGACGAAAAGAACAGAGATGATTTTAGGGCGAGTCTGACGACATTGTTTGTGCTCTATAATATCGTGACATATGGGGTCTTTTTTTCGAAGGGATTGCTCACGATAGACTTTGCTTCAAAATATTCTCCGATTATACCTTTTTTACTAATTGGTACGTTTATCGGCGTTAAAATTGGGAATAAAATTGATGAGAACAAATTTAGGCAAATGGTATTGTATTTGTTAGTGATAATGGGTATAATAAATTTGTTTTAACATTAGGTCATAAGTACTAGTTTACGTTGAGATAAAGAGAGGGGACACAAATGTCGAAGAAAATATTAATTGTGGATGATGCCATGTTTATGAGAAAGCTCATGAGCGATATTCTTCAAAAAGCTGGGTATGAGGTGGTTGCAGAAGCTGGAAATGGACAGGAAGCATACAACAAGTACAAGGAATGCAAACCAGACCTTGTTACAATGGACATTACAATGCCAGATGTAAACGGAATTGAAGGCGTGCGCATGATTACTGCTGAGTTTCCAGATGCCAAAATACTAATGTGCAGTGCTATGGGGCAGGAAGGAATGGTTATAGACTCTGTAAAAGCAGGCGCTAAAGGGTTTATCGTCAAACCATTCGTGGCTGAAAAGGTCGTTGCAGAAGTTCAGAAACTCATCGGGTAGCTGGGGTTAAAATGAGTCGGAAATAATAATCTAAAGGATTTGTCAATAAAAAGCATCAAACGTCATGGGTATAGGGCTTAAGAGCCAATGCCAATGGCGTTTTTTTTAATGCAGATTATTTTATATAAAATCTTTTGATACAAGATTAACAATAATTCTAAAAAAGTGTGTTAAAATAGGGGGAGACATTAAAAAAAAGAGGGTTTTATACAAAGTGTGTATATGCAAAATCAATAGATATTCTTTTAACTATGAGTAATTTCAATAAGTAACTGTTGTATTTATATTCAGTTATCTTGAATAGTCAAAAATTTCTAGCTCAAAAAGATTGCTAAAATATTAACTTGTAGGGTTTTCGGAAATAAGTTATTTCAAGCTCTGAAGCATTGACCTATACAGTGTTTTATAGTAAAATTGTTAGTGGTATTAAAGAAATTGTATACAGTATAATTTCTTTGTATATAAAGTTACAAAAATCTTTGTTAAGGGGTGAGATTATATGGGTCTTCTATCCTTCAAAGGTGGCATACACCCACCGCACTCTAAAAAATCAACTGAGAATCTTCCAATTGTTGATTACTTAGAGCCCAAGATAGTAGAAATTCCATTGAGGCAACATATTGGTGCGCCATGCGAACCAGTTGTTGAAAAAGGAGAACATGTAAAGGTCGGACAATTGATCGGAAAGGCGGGGTCGTTTGTTTCTGCTAACATCCACAGTTCTGTTTCGGGAACAGTTGTGGATGTGAAACGCATGAATACAGCATATGGCTTTGATGTTTGCGTCATCATTGAAAACGACATGAAAAACGATTTACATGAAACGGTAAAACCCAAACCTGATTACAAGACGTTATCCAATAAGGAAATTATTGATATCATCAAAGATGCAGGTTTAGTGGGTATGGGAGGAGCAGGCTTCCCGACACATGTCAAATTATCTCCGCCACCGGAGAAAAAAATTGACACGGTTATCTTAAACGGCGCAGAATGTGAGCCATACCTCACATGCGACCATAGGTTAATGCTTGAGTCTCCAAAAAAAGTAGTGCTCGGACTTCAAATTATCATGAAGGCGCTGGATGTTTCAACTGGATTTATCGGTATTGAAAACAACAAACCAGATGCACTTGAAACGATGAAGAAGGCGGCGGAAGGAACTGGAATCCAAGTTGTGGCTTTGAGAACCAAGTATCCTCAAGGTGCTGAAAAGCAATTGATTTATGCATGTACACAGAGAGAAGTCCCTTCTGGCGGATTGCCAATGGAAGCAGGCGTAGTGGTAAACAATGTTGCTACAGCTGCTACAATAGCAGATGTCTTTACAACTGGGATGCCACTTATAGAGAGAATCTGTACGGTTACAGGTGGTGCTATTAAAACCCCTAAAAACATCCGTTTTAAAGTGGGAACCTCTCTTAAAGAATTGATAGACTTCAGTGGTGGCTACAATGGAACACCTGAGAAAATACTGCTCGGTGGACCGATGATGGGCGTTGCTCAAATGACCGATCAGTTGCCAGCTATGAAAAATACTTCTGGTGTTTTGGTCTTCACAAAAGAAGAAGCAAAAATTCCAGAAGCAACGGCGTGTATTAAATGCGGGAAATGCGTCAGCGTGTGTCCAGCATTTCTTGAGCCAATCCAAATCAGTGCGTACACACTGCTTCATAATTATGACAAAGCAGCTGCGTATAAAGCACTTGATTGCATCGAATGTGGATCGTGTTCGTTCGTATGTCCTTCTAAGCGACCTTTGCTCGCATCTATTAGAGTGGCAAAACGTGAAATAATCGCTAGAAAGAAAAAGTAGGGGGAGGATAAAATGGAAGCAAGATTAAAAGTTTCTTCATCACCTCATATTCGTGCGAATGATACGACACAAAAAATTATGAGGGATGTTGCTATAGCACTTTTACCCGCGGCGGCTTACGGCGTATACAATTTTGGTATGAGCGCGCTGATTGTCTTGGTTATTTCGGTGCTATCAGCTGTTGCAACAGAGTATATTATTCAAAAGGTAAGAAAAGTACCAATTACAGTTTCAGATTTCAGTGCAGTGGTCACAGGATTATTGCTCGGGATGAACTTGCCTTCAACCGTGCCATTTTGGATTCCTGTCGTGGGTAGTATCTTTGCTATCGGGATTGTAAAACAAGCATTTGGCGGTCTTGGTCATAACTGGATGAACCCTGCTCTTGCTGCAAGGGCAATGCTCGTTGCATCTTGGCCAGTTCAGATGACAACTTGGGTGGCTGTAAAGGCAGATGCCGTTTCCACAGCGACACCTCTTGGCATCATTAAAGAGGGCTTGGACATTCAATTGCCAGGTATCGGCGAGGCGCTTATGGGAAGCATAGGCGGCTGTATCGGTGAAACTTCAGCTTTACTGTTGCTCTTGGGCGGTGCTTATCTGGTTTATAGACAAGTTATTAGTGTTAGAATTCCACTTATATATATGGGAACTGTTGCTGTTTTAACGTTCCTCTTAGGTGGATTTGATATTCAGTATACAATTTTTAGCGTTTTAGCAGGTGGTTTAGTGCTTGGTGCTGTGTTCATGGCAACAGATTATGCGTCGTCGCCAATTACGGCTAGAGGACAAGTTATCTATGCAGTGGGTTGCGGTCTTTTGACGACTATTATCAGATTGTATGGTGGATATCCGGAAGGGGTTTCTTATTCAATATTGCTGATGAATGTAGCAGCGCCATTAATTGATAAGTACACTCAACCTCGTGTTTTTGGAGGTGCTAAATAATGAGAGATATTTTAAAAACCGGAATTATACTGTTGATTATCTGCGCAGTGGCAGCTTTTGCGTTGGCTATGACAAATGAGGTCACAAAAGATCAGATAGCGTTTCAAAGACAACTTGCAAATGATGCCGCAAAGGCAGCTGTTTTACCTGTTGCAACAAGTTTTAAAGATTTAGATGAAGCAAAAGTAGCAGTGATTAAAGATAAATATGCACCTGTTTCAGAGGTGTACGTTGGTTATGATGACAGTGACAATATTGTCGGGTACGTTTTCAAGTCACTGCCTGTTGGATTTGGCGGTCCTGTTGAAGTCGTTACTGGTATCAACGTAGAAGGCGTTGTAACGGGCATGAGAATGGGAAATCATCAAGAGACACCGGGACTTGGTGCAAGAGCAAAAGAACCGGGATTCTATGAGCAATACAACGGAAAATCTGCTGATGGCCCTATAGGGGTTGCAAAATCAAACCCTACAGATACAGATATTCAAGCAATTACAGGTGCAACCATTTCTTCGGCGGCTATAACAAGTGGTGTCAATGCTTCTATTGATGCTTATCACGATGTCATCGGGAATTAGGGGGTACAGTGATGAATATTAAGAATTTAACAAATGGTCTATTTAAAGAGAATCCAATTTTTGTTCAATTGCTAGGGATGTGTCCAACACTTGCAGTTACCACATCTGCAATTAACGGTGTCGGAATGGGACTTGCAACGACTGCGGTTTTACTGTGCTCAAACGTCGCCATTGCACTCCTCAGAAATGTAATTCCATCAAAAGTCAGAATCCCGGCTTTTATCGTCGTTATCGCCAGCTTTGTTACCATCGTAGGCATGATGATGGAAGCCTTTGTGCCCGCTTTATTCAGTGCACTCGGATTGTTTATTCCACTGATTGTTGTTAACTGTATCATCTTGGCAAGAGCTGAGTCATTTGCATCAAAAAATGGCGTTCTTGATTCAATGTTGGATGGTATTGGCATGGGCTTAGGTTTTACTTTAGCACTTACAATCTTAGGCAGTGTTAGAGAACTTTTCGGAAACGGAAGTATTTTCGGCATTTCTATTTTAGGTGCTTCTTATAAACCTGCTCTTATCATGATTTTACCTCCAGGTGCTTTCTTGGCGCTTGGGATTCTGTTGGCGATTTACAATCATTTTCAAATGAAGAGAGCTGAATAAGGAGGGGTTGTTTTGGAAAATGCAAGTTTATTTGTAATAATGGTCAGTGCAATCCTCGTAAACAACTTCGTACTTTCGAGATTTCTTGGGATATGTCCTTTTCTCGGAGTTTCAAAGCAAGTTGAGACTGCATTTGGCATGGGGATGGCTGTTACATTCGTAATGACACTGGCAGGTATTTTGACATACTTCGTACAGTATTTTATATTGGTACCGCTTCACTATGAATATTTGCAAACAGCTGCATTTATTTTGGTTATAGCATCGCTTGTGCAATTTGTCGAGATTGTTCTTCAAAAGATGAGTCCGACACTTTATCAAGCTCTTGGCGTATTTCTTCCGCTGATTACCACTAACTGTGCTGTTTTAGGTCTGGCACTTTTGAACATCCAATACAAATTTGGTTTGGTTCAGACAATTGTCCATTCGTTTTTTGCCGCTATCGGTTTTTCACTTGCCATTGTTTTATTTGCAGGTATAAGAGAAAAAATCGAAATTTCAGATGTTCCGTTGCCTTTTAAAGGATTTCCAATTGCATTGATTACAGCGAGTTTAATGTCAATTGCTTTCTTGGGCTTTACTGGGCTGGTTTAGAAAGGGTGAATGACAATGGATATAATGAGTATATTGGTTGCCGCAGGTATATTAGGCGTCATGGGGCTGCTATTTGGATCAGGACTTGCGCTTGCATCTAAAAAGTTTGCTGTTGAAGTTGACCCGAGGGTTGTGGCAGTTCGTGAAGTCGTACCAGGCGCAAACTGTGGTGCCTGTGGTTATCCAGGCTGTGATGGATTTTCAAATGCTGTGGTCAAGGGAATTGCACCCGTAAATGGATGTCCTGTTGGCGGTGCTGAATGTGCGGCAAATATTGCAAAAATCATGGGACTGGATGCTGGCGAAAGCGTTAAGAAAGTTGCAAAAGTTCTTTGTAAAGGCGATGAGGAGAAGTGTACAAACCGGTTTGACTACGAGGGTTTTGACAGCTGTGTGGCTGCAAACATGTTAAACGGTGGCCCTAAGAGCTGCTTATACGGCTGTATGGGATTTGGAACATGTGTGCAAGTCTGTCCTTTTGATGCAATTTACATCAATGATAAGGGCATTGCCGAAGTTGATCCTGAAAAATGTACATCTTGTAATAAATGTATTGAAGCTTGCCCAAAGGATGTTATCACTTTAGTGCCTTATGAACAGATGACAATTGTTGATTGTAACAACAAGGATAAGGGACCACAAGTTAAGAAGAACTGTAGTGTAGCTTGTATCGCCTGTGGACTCTGTGAGAGAAATTGTCCATTCGACGCAATTCATGTGGTGAACAATTTGGCAGTGATTGATTATGACAAGTGTACAAATTGCATGGTCTGTGTTGAGAAGTGTCCGACTAAAGCAATCGAAGGCGATTTAAGTGCTCGTAAAAAAGCTCATATTATAGATGAAAAGTGTATAGGCTGTACGATCTGCGCAAAAAATTGTCCTGTTGATGCCATCACAGGCGAACTGAAAAAAGTACATGAAATTGATCAAGATAAATGTATAGGCTGTGGCGTTTGTGAAACAAAATGTCCTAAAAAAGCCATCGAAATGAAATAAACGACTGTTGATTCAGTCTTTTGAGAAAAGAAACCTGACATCGGGTTTCTTTTCTTTAAATTAATAGGAATGTTATGTATAACTGGGGGATGATGCAAAGATGAAATCAAATAAACAGAGTTATGAACGGTGGGTTTATGTGTTGGTTATTGCCCTAACCGCAGTGGGGTTAGGCCTTAGCAATGCCGTTATCTCAAATTATTTTAAGGATGCCTATAATGTAAATGCCTTTCAAAGAGGGCTTATTGAGTTTCCAAGAGAGATTCCTGGGATTTTGAGCGTCTTTGTGATTGCGGCGCTTTCATTCATCAGTGATATTAAAATTGCAATGGTGGCGCAGATTCTGAGTTTCATAGGCATTACAGTTCTGGGACTGGTGACGCCTTCGTTTAATATAATGCTGATTTTTATTTTTATCAACTCGCTCGGAATGCACCTGTTCTTTCCGCTTCAGGACAGTATTGGAATGGAACTCACAGATGGCGAGGATATTGGCAGGCAAATGGGGCGGTACAAGGGCATTTTCACTGCCTTTCAAATGTTGGCGGCAGTTCTGGTCTATCTGGGGTTTAAGATGGGATTTTTCAGCTTTACGACTCAGACAAAGTGGATTTTCTTAATTGCTGGGGGGCTTTTTTTAATTGTATTTTTTCTGCTGTTTGCACTGGACAAATCCATAAACTATATGGGACATCAGCCTCAAAAGTTGAAATTCGTCTTGAAGAAGGAGTACAAATACTACTATTATTTAGTTATTTTATTTGGCGTGCAGAAGCAAATCATGATGGTATATGGCCCGTGGGTTTTAATTGAACTTCTTGGGAAAAAAGCTGACACACTTGCAGTCTTAGGGATTATAGGTTCGTTTATTGGCATATTCTTCATGAGTTTCCTCGGAAAGTGGATAGACCGATTTGGTATCAAAAAAATGCTCTATGCAGATGCGTTGTCGTTTATCGTTGTCTATGCCGTATATGGTGTTTTAAGTGGCGGCTATGCAGATGGAAGTATTTCGAAGGTTGGAATCGGACTTTTCTTGGCATATGCTATCTTTATTATTGACAGGATGTCCACGAACATGGGACTGATTAGAACGCTATACCTAAAGAGAATCGCCACAGATAAGTCGGACATTACACATACACTCACATTAGGCCAGAGTTTAGACCATTTCGTATCTATTATATGTGCCGTTTTAGGTGGATTAGTCTGGGTGGGCGTTGGACCACAATATATTTTCTATATGGCGTCGGTTATCTCGCTTGGGAATCTCTATATAGCATATAAGGTACGCCTTTGATGCATCAGATCGCAAAAGCGGTCATACATAAATTAGCCCATCCGTTTTAAGTGTTAACCAAATATTAGCTGAGACATTGAATATTTAATAAAATTCATTAATTTTGGTCAACCATTTATCTTGTATTTAGCAGGACATAATGCTAAACTTATATAGAAATGTACTGGCACTAAATGTAAAATTATGGTATTATCGAGGTGACTATGAGAGTAAAGAGTAATGATGGTTTCGTGTTGCTGCTCTTGTTATTGGTAGGCGCAATTATTGGAAGCATCATAGGGGCTGCCCTAGGCGACCTCGTACCGATATTAAACTACGGAAAATCAGTAGGGGTTGATCCCTTTTTATTGGATTTAAGTGTTGTCAATATTACATTCGGGTTTAAATTGACCTTAAATGTATCAGGCATTATCGGAATTGTATTGGCATTTGTCCTCTACAGAAAATTATGAAGAGGAGGACTAAATGAGAATCGTATTGGCATCATCATCGCCTAGAAGATCAGAACTGCTAAAAATGATGAACGTGCCATTTGAGTGTATTCCAAGCGAGATTGATGAAAAAAGTCTAACTGAGGAATCCCCGGAAAACATTGTCATGGGTCTTGCCTTTGAAAAGGCATTTGATATCTGTGAGCGTGTGGAGGATGCAATTGTGATAGGAAGTGACACAATCGTCTACCTTGATGAAGTGTTGGGGAAACCGTCAGACGCAAGCGAAGCTGTGGAAATGCTAAAAAAACTCAGTGGAAAAACGCATTCTGTCTATACTGGCGTTGCCGTAATCTGTCTGGAAAAGGGAATCAAGATAATTGATTACGTTGAGACAGAAGTTACATTCAACGACTTATCTGACACTGTCATAAATGCCTACGTGGAAAGTGGTGAACCACTGGATAAAGCTGGGGCATATGGCATACAAGGTCTTGGGTCGGTGCTTGTGAAATCCATAAATGGTGATTTTTTCAGCGTTATGGGCATGCCACTCTCTAAGTTAAATGAAATTTTAAATAATGCATTTAAAATAAATCTACTGACGAGAGAGGGGCTTTAACCGATGATAAGAGAATTGCCAGTTGAGGAAAGACCGAGAGAAAAGATGATAAGGGAAGGCGCAAGTGGATTATCAAATGCCGAGCTACTGGCGATAATCCTCAGGACTGGAACAGCGAGCAAGTCAGCAATTGACCTCGCAAACGACATTATAAAGTCCTGTTCGAATGATCTTTCGGAAATTGGAGTTAAGACGATTGAGGAACTATGTCTTATAGAGGGAATAGGCCCATCAAAGGCATGTCAGGTTCTTGCTGGTATTGAATTTGGAAGGCGCTTGAAGCGTTCAGAGTTTAAGACGAAGCAAAAGGTCAACTCCCCACAGGCAATTCACGAATTTTTCAAATCAGAGATGCAATTTGAAAAGGTCGAAAAATTCATCGTTGTATTTTTAAATGTCAAAAATGAAATCATGAGTTGGGAAATTATTTCTATCGGAAGTCTCAATGCATCTATTGTGCATCCGAGAGAGGTTTTCAATAGAGCAATTAAAAAGAGTGCCGCTGCTATTATAGCGGTCCACAATCATCCATCGGGATATCCAACGCCAAGCCGAGAAGATTTCGGCGTCACAACGAGGCTATCCGAAGCGGGAAATATCGTGGGAATAAATTTGATTGATCATATCATTATCGGCCGAGAGAGCTACTATAGCTTCAAAGAAAACGGTCAGTTATAATTTCAAAGAAATTATGTTGAGTGAAAGGAACGTTAGAAATGAGATTTGGATTATTTTACAAGCAATTAGGTATTGATTTAGGAACAGCAAATACACTGGTATGTGTTAAGGGCAAGGGCATCGTCGTTAGAGAATCTTCTGTTGTGGCGATCAATGACAAGGGCCATGTTTTAGCCGTGGGTAAAGAAGCAAAGGATATGATCGGTAAAACACCGGGACAAATTAGAGCTATTAGACCCCTAAAAGATGGCGTTATCGCAGATTTTGACATCACTCAGAAGATGATTAAATACTTTATGAACAAAGCTGTTCCAAATATGAATTTCCTAACAGGCGCAAAAGTAGTTGTGGGAATTCCATCACAGGTCACTGAAGTTGAGAAGAGAGCTGTCTATGAGGCTTCATTATCAGCAGGTGCAAAGGACGCTTTTCTAATTGAAGAACCAATGGCGGCAGCCATCGGAGCAGATTTGCCGATAACAGAGCCAACAGGCAGCATGATTGTAGATATCGGTGGCGGTACAACTGAGATTGCAGTTATTTCCCTCGGCGGAATCGTTACCAGCAGATCAATTAGAATTGCAGGGGATGAATTAGATGATTCTATCGTGAATTATGTTCGCAAAAAATACAGTTTGATGATTGGTGAGAGAACAGCAGAAAATATAAAGATGAGCATTGCTTGTGCTTTGATTCCAAACCAAGAGAGAACTTTCGAAGTCACAGGGAGAAATCTTGTAACTGGACTTCCAAACACTTTACTGCTTCATTCAAGTGAGATATATGAAGCAATTAAAGAGCCAATTCAAGCGATTGTAGAAGGGGTTAAGTCTACGCTTGAAAAGACACCTCCTGAACTTGCATCAGATATTTACCAGTCGGGAATTGTCTTAGCTGGTGGTGGTGCATTGCTTACTGACTTGGACAAACTAATTAAAAAGGAAACGGGTATGCCAGTTAAAATTGCTGAAAATCCTTTGGATTGCGTGGCAGTTGGAACAAGTAAAGCTGTTGAGAGCTTCAATGACTTGAAGGAAGTCTTTATTTCTTCTAGATCTCTATAGAAAATGTTGGTGATGAAATGAATGAGCGTTATAAAAAAGTGATAGTTGTTTTAATGGGCATCATTTTACTCATTCTCATGGCAATTTCTTTTGGAGGCAGGGAGCGCATAACCTTTATAGAAAGCCAAATTGGTTCAATTCTCTCGCCGATACAAAGGTTTCTAAGCGGCATCGGCAATTTTGTCGATGAGAGGACAGAACCCGTTATAAATGTTTTAAACTACAAGACGTTAAACGAAGATTTAACCCTTGAGAATGAACACTTGAAGGAACAAATTGTCTCTTTGACCCTTCAGCAAAAGGAACTGAAGGAGCTTGAAGATTTGAGTCACGCTCTGAACTATGTGAACAGATTTGATGTGAACGATTACATTGCTTGTAACGTCACATCAAAAGATATCGGAAACTGGTTCAATATGTTTACCATAGATGCAGGGGCCAACCAAGGCATCGTAAAGAACAGCACTGTGATTAACGGAAATGGTTTGGTTGGACTTGTATATGAAGTGGGAGATAACTGGTCCAAAGTTATCTCCATCATAGACCACAAGTCCTCTGTTGGGTTTGAAATGCTCAGAGTCACAGATGATTACGATGGAATTTTAAATGGAACCTCTAATTATGAATTGGTGGGGGAACTGTATGATCCAAAGGCAGTTGTCAATGTCAACGACTATATTGTAACCTCTGGACTTGGCATGTATCCAAAGGGAATCCTCATCGGAAGGATTTATGAGGTCATAGATGACAAGGACTTGTTTTTGAAAAAGATAAAAGTTGTTCCAGCGGTAAACTTTAAGAAAATCAACAAAGTGCTGGTTATTCCGTATAGAGAGTCAGAACAGGTGCAGACACTCCCTGAGACTGATGCGGAAGCTACGGACACTTCTGAATAGGAGCGTTATGAAATACCGTTATATCGTTTTAATAGGATTTGTAAACTTCATATTGATGAGTACCGTTTTTCAAATTTTTAGAATAAATGATGCATTGCCAAATCTTTGCATCATTTTGTCTATTCCATTGATTGCTTTGCTTTCTGATAAGCACGCCTACGTCTATGCAATCACTTACGGTGCGTTACAGGATGTCTTTTTAGGAAAAATACTGGGTATCAATCTGATTTTGTATGTCTTGATTGTTTACTTGATTACGAGACTCGAAAAAATTATGTTTAAGGGCAATTTTTTGACACCTGTGTTTCTAATTGCCCTATCCACTTTTATCTACCACTTGGGATTTTATATTTTTATGTTCTTTTTACAATCGACAATTCCGCTGGGGCTGATGTATACCAAGATATTGACGGAAATGATTTACAACAGTATCATAGGGCTCATCCTGTATGCGATTATCTTTAAAAGACTCAATGGTTATAAGTTAGGTGATTTTAATGCTTAAAATTTTATTCAATCGAAAAAATCAAATCATCATTTTTTTTGTTGTGGTATTTGCGCTATTGGGAGTTCGACTCTATGATTTGACCATTGTTGAAGGGGCTATGTACTATGATAAGTCCATCAACAATCGAATTAAGAAGATAGAAACATATGCCAAGCGTGGGGATATCTATGACAGAAATGGTGAAATTCTGGCAACCAGCAATATTGGATTTGTTTTGAAATTAAATAGCGGCGTTATTCCAAATGATGATTTTACCAATATGTGTGTGGAACTCTACAATTTTTTGGAGCAACAGGGAGAAGCGCATCTTGAATTTCCAATTTTGTTAAAGGACAATCAATTCTACTACAGTTATGATCAAAATATAGCCAATTGGAAGGCCAACAACGGATATGATCAAGGAATGACAGCTGAGGCTATATTTCAAGACGTTCGAAACAGAAATTACCTCGATACGTCACTTAGCAATTATGAGGCGTACCGCATTCTCTATAATCAGGGAAAATATATTCCAATCACCACGTCTAAGATGAAATTTTTAGATGAACTCTACAAGGACAATTTCCTTAAAATGTACGGACTTGATCTGAATATGTCTGCAAAAGAGGCTTTTGAGAAAATCAGAAATCGCTCAGACTTTAAGATTCCAGAGTCATTGTCTGACGAAGACGCTTATAAAGTACTCGTTTTTAGACATGCCATTAAGGAAAAGGGCTACTACAAATATGAACCGATTATCATAGCACCGTCTGTTTCTCAGCAAACAGCTATTTTAATACAGGAAAAAGGATACGACTTCCCGGGGACTTCAATTTCTTATGAATCCATCAGAACGTATCCAAATAGTTCGACAGCGGCTCATATTTTAGGGTACATGGGAAAAATTTCTTCAGATGCAGAAACTCAAAAATATGTAACAGACAATGGATATAATCCTAATCAGATTATTGGAAAGACAGGTATCGAAGGCAATTACGAACTGGACTTGCACGGCAATAACGGCTACAAGTACATCGAAGTTGATGTTTACGGGAAGTATGTTGGCGAAGTGGATGAAAAAAAATATGGACTCGAAGCTAAGGACTCCACAGCGGGTGAAGATATCTTTTTGACCATAGACTTGAAACTTCAAAAGGTACTTGAAAACAGCCTTGAAAAAGCCCTTAAACAAATTCAGGTAGGTGGAAAATTTGAGAGCCCATGGGGCGACTACAATTATGCAGATGCATTTCCACAGGCTGAGACGGGGGCAGGGGTTGTGGTGGATGTCAATACAGGGGAAATACTGGCAATGGCAAGTTATCCCTCTTATGACATCAATCTTTTCTCAACGGGTATCAGCCAAGAGGACTGGAACTCTCTAAACCCTGCAAATACTAGAAATCCTCTGGCGGCAAGGCCACTTTTTGACTCGGCAGCCATGATGGCAGTTCAGCCTGGGTCAATTTACAAGATGATTACGGGATATGCAGCCATGGAAAAAGGACTTGATCCCTACATGAAACTCTATGACAATGGATATGTTGAAGTGGGCAATCAAAGGTATGCTTGCTGGATTTGGAACGACTACCATGGGCGACATGGATATGTTGATCTCTTTAGAGCCATTGAAGTATCTTGCAACTACTATTTCTTTGATGTCTCCACTGGGAAGGACTTTGCAAAGAATAAGTCTTTGAACTATGAAATTACGCCTCAATTTATCGTTGAGGAATCTAAAAAGTTCGGGCTTGATGAACCGACTGGCATAGAAATCAGCGAATCATCTTTTGGTATTCCCGATCCTGATAAGAAGAAGAGAACCATCAAAACTTTATTGGGAAGGCACCTAAAGGATATTGCCAAACACTATTTTCCAGAGGAAACTGTGAAAGATGCTGAAAAACTTCAGTCGATTATAGATACCATCGTCTCTTGGGCAGATGAAAACCCTTCAAGAGGTGAACTCATCAAGAGATTACTCGATCTCGGGTCAAATGAAGATTACTATGTTACTGAAAAACTGGCAGATATTATTAAGTATGATTACTTTAACCTGATGAAGTGGTATGAAGGGGATACCCTCAATCTCTCCATTGGTCAAGGAGACCATACGTATACGCCGGTTCAGATGGCGAGGTATATTGCCACAATTGCAAACGATGGGTATTTAAAAGAACTCTCTCTAGTGAAAAAAGTTGGAGATACGCCAATTCTCAAAAATCAAGAGCCAGAAGTGAGCTTTGACGATCACAATTATCTGGATTTATTGAGACAGGGGATGCTTCAAGTCAACAAGGGCGCAGAGGGAACTGGACGAAAGATTTTTGGCGATTTTCCAGTTGATGTTGCTGGTAAAACGGGAACAGCTGAAAAAGAGGGCTTGATTCCGCCTATGGATGAAGTTCAGTATTTGACAGAATATCTAAAGGACTTTGCGCCAAAACTGACACAAGAGGATGTAGAAAAACGCACCATAGAGATTATAAAACAGAGAAGTGAAGAACTCTCGCAACTTGAAAAGTCAAAAGATGAAGAAACGGATGAAACGAAGAAAGCTGAGAAAGATGAGAAGCTCAATCAGTTGATTGCAAGGGATTATCTCAATAAGGGAGATGCCATGAGAGCCGCTATAAAAGAGCTTTCAGGGGACACGTTGACAGATGACGACATCAATCAATACAGACTCCCATATGACAACTACTCTTGGTATGTTTCATTTGCGCCGTATGACAAACCTGAAATCGCAGTGGTGATTGTCATTCCCCAAGGTGGTCACGGTGGATACGGTGCGCCAGTGGCAAGAGATGTATATGCTGAGTATTTTGGCCTAAAAGCCCCGGGAGAAGAGGAAAATGACTAGATATTTTGCGTAATTTATTGAAGAAACTGTTAAAATACTATAAAATAATAGATGTTATAGTTTGGTGGTGATAAATATCTATGAAGGGCCCTGTCGAATTTAAAGGCAAATTAAACGGACTCTATATGGTGGTTGATGAAACAGCTGAATTTAACAGAGTTGTCGAGTATCTCGGTCAATTGCTGCGCAAGAAAGGTGATTTCTATAAAGGGACGAGAATCATAGGGCTGAATGGAGTCACATTCAGTTATAAGCAAAAGTCCATTGTCGAAGACGTTATAGAAAATGCAGGCCTGTTTGTAGAAAGCCTTGAACCATATAATGATCATATAAAACCGGCGAGAAAACCCGCTGAGGAAGTAAAACAGGAAATAACGGAAACTGAAAGTGTTGAAAATATCCAAAAGATAGAGGAATCAGAAGCTTCCAAGGAAATTGTTTCACCAGTGTCAAGTGACAGCTTAGAAAAATCTGCATCTGCACGCTGTGATACCCAATTTGTCTATGGTACAATGCGAAGTGGCAAAAGCGTTAAATTTCCAGGTAATATCATTGTTATTGGCGATGTCAATCCTGGGGCTGAAATCGTGGCTGAAGGCAATGTGGTGGTCATGGGCAAGATGCTTGGCTTTGTGCATGCTGGCTCAGCAGGCAACGATCAAGCGATTGTCATTGCAAATATTCTGAAGCCAACGCAGATTAGGATTTCGAAGTACATTTCTGTACCGCCCAACGATGATGATACCGTGTACAGTTTAGTTCCTGAAAAAGCATATGTCAGTGAAGGCTTAATAAAAATAGACAAGTGTCACTAAAAGTAATAATTAATTTGATTTATCTTATATAACTTGGAGGATTCTTATGGGTGAAGCAATCGTTATAACATCCGGTAAGGGCGGCGTGGGCAAGACCACGACGACCGCGAACATTGGTGCTGCATTGGCACTTGAAGGTAAAAAAGTATGCGTGATAGATGCAGATATTGGTCTTAGAAATTTGGACATTGTCCTCGGCCTTGAAAATAGAATCGTCTATGATATTGTCGATGTGGTGACAGGTGTATGTAGAGCAAAGCAAGCATTGATTAAGGATAAGCGGTTTGACAACTTATGTCTCCTGCCTGCGGCGCAGACAAAAGACAAAAACGCAGTGACACCTGATCAAATGAAGGAATTGATAGAGGACCTTAAAAAGAGTTTTGACTATATTCTGGTGGATTGTCCAGCGGGGATTGAACAGGGCTTTAAAAACGCAATTGCGGGAGCAAATCGTGCAATTGTCGTCACAACACCTGAAATATCAGCTGTTAGAGATGCAGACAGGATTATTGGGCTTTTAGAAGCAGCAGAAATTCACGATCCGAGATTAATCGTCAACCGCCTCAGAGTGGACATGGTTAAGCGTGGCGAGATGATGAATGTAGAAGATATAGAAGATATTCTTGCAATAGATTTAATAGGTGTCGTTCCCGATGATGAAGAAGTGGTCATGAGTACCAACAGAGGGGAACCAGCAGTCTTTAAAACCAATTCACTTTCAGGAAGTGCCTTTAAAAACATTTCCAAACGCATTATAGGAGAAGAGGTTCCTTTTTTACAATTTGATGTACAAGAAAACTTTTTTGAGAAACTAAAGAGAGCATTTTCATTTGGTAAGTAAGGAGGGACTGATATGTTTGACTTATTTGGATTTTTGAATACGAAGCCGACGAGTAAGAATGTTGCGAAGGAGCGATTGAAACTAGTACTGGTACATGATCGCACCAACTGTACACCTGAGTTGCTTGAGCTACTGAAAGAGGATATTCTCTCGTCCATCTCAGAACATGTGGATTATGACACCTCAAACTTGGATATAAAAATTACTCGCACCAGAGATGATTCATCTGGAAGACCAGTTTTGGTGGCAAACATCCCAATTAAAAATATGAAAAGATAATCTTTGAGGTCCTCAGGCAGGACCTTTTTTTCAGTCTTATGACGCTTTGAACAGTGAGGTGTATTTTGAACTTTAAAAAGGCAATCACAAATTTTGACTATATTTTGCTGGCGGTTATTATTGTCATTTTTTCAATTGGGGTTGTGGCCATAGCCAGTGCTACAAATGTACAAACAGACGGCATAACCCGTCAATTTAAGATGCAAATTATATCCTTTGCAGTGGGACTTGTCATCATCATCTTAATGCAGCTAATAGATTATGAATTGTTTGGAGAATTTTATCTGAGCATCTTTTTTCTGTCGATAGGCTTATTGCTGCTAGTCTATGTACCAGGCTTAGGGGTTATAAGAAACGGTGCGCGAAGCTGGATTCATCTGGGATCAATCGACATACAGACCAGCGAACTGGCGAAGATAGGGTATATTATTTTCTTCTCCAAATTTTTAGAAAAGAACCGAGGTGTTACCAGCTTTAAGGATATTATAAAATGCGGTTTGATCTTATTGCCGTTTTTGGGATTGGTGCTGAAACAACCTGACTTGGGTTCAGGGCTTGTATTTGTCCTCATCACATTTGGCATGATGTTTGTCAATGGTCTTAAATATCGTTATATTGGACTTGCGGGTCTACTTTCGATTATAGGAGCGCCAATTATTTATAGGTTTTTGGAACGACATCAGCAGGAGCGGATTGATGCGTTTTTAAATCCAGAGGATTTGACTCTTCCGGGTAATTACCATGTAATGCAGTCTAAGATAACCATTGGATCTGGTCAAATGTATGGGAAGGGCATCTTTCAGGGGGTTTATCATCGCTTGGATTACTTGCCTGTTCAAGAGAGCGACTTTATCTTTGCTGTCTTTGCAGAAGAGGCGGGGTTTGTCGGTGGAATGGCGCTCATTGTGCTCTACTTTCTATTTCTGATCAGATTACTGATGCTCAGTTACAGAACCAAGGATGAATTTGGTTCGAATATTATAGTTGGTATTATCTTTATGTTTGCGTTTCAGATTATTGAAAATATCGGCATGACCATGGGCGTTATGCCAGTGACCGGGATTACACTTCCATTTTTCAGTTATGGGGCATCCTCTATTGTCACCAGCATGATTGCAATTGGATTGGTGGAAACCATCTATATAAGAAGAAAGAAAGGAACTTTTATGTACTGATGTAAATCAGTTCATAAACAGTTGGAATTATAAATCAACAGGAGGAAACACATGAAATTAGAAGCAATGCTTCAAAAGGTTGAGAAACCCTCGAGATATATAGGCGGCGAACTCAATACTTTTAACAAGGAAATAACAGACAATATGATTCGGTTTGGATTTTGCTTTCCCGACGTTTACGAGGTGGGAATGAGCTATCTGGGACTTCAAATCATCTACAACCTACTCAATGGAGAAGAGGATGTGTTTTGCGAGCGTATTTTCTCGCCTTGGAAGGACATGGAAGATATTTTGAGAGAACATAACGAATCGGTTGTGACACTTGAATCTAAATCTAAACTGATTGATATGGACATAATTGGATTCACACTTCAATATGAGCTGAGCTATACTAATATTTTAAATATGCTCAACTTAGCAGGGATTCCATTTTATGCTTCTGAGAGAATGCCGCATCATCCGTTGATTGTAGCAGGTGGACCCTGTGCTTATAACCCTGAACCGCTTGCAGAATTTGTCGATTTATTCTTTATCGGTGAAGGAGAAGAACAACTTTTGGAGTTTATAGAAGCCTATCGACCTTATAAAGCGGGTAAAATAACAAAAGATGAATTTCTGCTTTCTGCCGCACAAATAGGCGGTGTTTACGTACCAAAATTCTACGAACCCGTTTATGAAGAAAGCGGTATTTTAAAAGAAGTCAAACGATTGGCAGATGTTCCTGAAAAAATCAAAAAGAGAATTGTCAGAGATTTTGACAAGGGCTATCAACTGGAAACCATGATTGTGCCTTTGGCAGATGTGGTGCATGACAGAGCCATGATCGAGATTTTCAGAGGCTGTACAAAAGGGTGTAGATTTTGCCAAGCAGGCATGCTCTATAGACCAATTCGTGAGAAAAAGCCTGAGACAATAAAGTCCAATATCTCAAAGATATTGGAGTCAACGGGGTTCGAAGAGTTATCTCTCACTTCGCTGAGTACACTGGATTACAGTGAAATTGAAACCCTTGTTAAAGAACTCGTGGAGAAGTATGAAAAAGAGAGTATTGGAGTTTCTCTACCGTCATTGAGACTGGACAGTTTCTCAGTGGATGTAGTAAAGGAAATTCAGAAGATTAGAAAGACTGGACTTACCTTTGCACCAGAGGCGGGAACTCAGAGGATGAGAGATGTCATCAACAAAGGGGTGAGCTCAGAAAATATAGAGAGTACATTTAGAAGTATTTTTGCTTTGGGTTGGCATCGTGTGAAGCTGTATTTTATGATTGGTCTTCCGACAGAAACGGAAGAAGATTTATATGGCATAAACGAGATTGCCAATTTAGGAGCATATATCTTCAAACAAGTTAAACCTGAAGATATGAAGAAGACAGTACAAGTGACTGTGAGTACATCTTGTTTTGTTCCGAAACCCTTTACACCGTTTCAGTGGATGCCGCAGGATTCTGTGGAGACGTTCTATGAAAAAATTGATTACTTAAAATCAAAACTCATAAACCGCAGAGTGGTGTACAATTATCATGATCCTAAGACCAGTGTCCTTGAGGGGGTTTTCGCAAGGGGTGATCGAAAACTGTCAAAAGTTTTAGTGCGAGCTTATGAACTCGGTGCTAAGTTTGATGGATGGCAGGAGTATTTCAATTACGCTATCTGGCAACGCGCATTTGAGGAATGTGGTATAGATCCTGACTTTTACACTGTTCGGGAGCGTGCATACGATGAATTGTTCCCTTGGGATATGATAGATCCAGGTGTTTCCAAATCGTATTTAATTCAGGAAAATGAAAATGCAATAAAGGGCGTTACAACTCAGGATTGCCGCGACGGCTGTACTGCTTGTGGTGTGAACGTCAATATTATAGGTGGTGCGTGCTAATGGTGACTTTGAGAATCGTTTATAAAAAACACAGATATATGAAATTTTTATCTCATTTGGAATTGATGAAACTCTTTGAAAGAGTCTTCAGATTTCACAAGTTGCCTCTTAAATTTTCTGAGGGGTTTAATCCGCATCCTAAAATGACTTTTGCAGCACCACTTTCTGTTGGATTTTCAAGTCAAGCTGAGATTATGGAAGTACAGCTGACGGAGGAAATCAATATTGATAGGGTCTTGAATATGAGATTTCCTGAGGGGATTGAAGTGACAGAAGCTAAATTTGTGAACAGTAAAGGCTCACTCATGGCAGCTGTGGATTTTTCAGAATATCTCTTGAAAATAGAATTTGATGCCAATGTGGAGGACTATCCCTTTGAAGAGAGGCTTGAAGGTTTCTTAAATCAAGGGGAAGTCACCTTTGAAAAGAAGACTAAAAAGGGCAAAATGAAGACTATCAATGCGCTGGAAATGCTGAGAAACTTTCAGTTTGTCTACAAGGAAGGAAATGACTTGATTCTAAGGGGAATATTTGCCTCGGGCAGCAATGGCAGTTTAAACCCCGTCTTGCTTGGCGAACTCTTCTTAAAGTTCTGCAAGATGGAAAATCAAGTCAGTTTAATTGAAGCTGAGCGAATCAGTCTATTGATGGCGGCAGAGGATCAGTTAGTGAGCCTCTATAATTTATAGGGAGTATTAGATCATGAAACAACTGATTATTGACCAAAGTCCAATTTTAAATATTGCCATGACTGTGGATTTAAATCATCAGAAAATTGAAAAAGTTATCATGGAAAATCAGTTCTCAGACAATATACTGGGGAACATCTACCTTGGAAGAGTGGTTCAGTTTGCTGAGTCCATTGATGGCGTGTTTATAGATATAGGCCAGCGTGAGAATGGTTTTTTATCACGCAGAGAGTATCTTAAGACTCGAAGTCGGGAAGAAAAGGGGCTACCTCTTACAAAACTCCTTAAAAAAGGTGAACTCATTCTCGTGCAAGTCATCAAGGAGAGTTATCAATTAAAAGGGCCTCAATTGACAGCAGACATATCACTTGCTGGAAAATATGTTGTTTTGCTGCCCCAAATGAAGGGCATTCGATTTTCTAAAAAACTTCGAAGTCATGTAAATAAAGATCACATATCAAAGCTAATTGACGATGCCTATGACGGCGAACTCGGTTGGATTGTGAGGAGTGTCGTCAACGAAGTTCAGTCTGAGGAAATGATTTCAAAAGACATCAACAGGCTGTGCAATCAATGGACTGAACTGGTGAAAATCAGCAAACTGTCCAGCAAGACTGCCGCTTTATATGATGGGTCGAATTTTTTTGAGAACATCTATAGAAAACTCTATGACGATTCTGTGGAGAGGGTCTGTTATCACAGCAAGGCATTAAAGTCGGTTTTGATGGAAATGGGCATTCCGGCTGCTAAATTGAAGTTGATAGCACCCCAAAATGCCATTTATCATGAGTTTGGAGTTGACCTTGAGCGTTATTTGTTTGAATCAATTGTCGATTGTGGCGAGGGGATTAATGCAACCATTGATGAACTGGAAGCCTTTACAATTGTAGATGTCAACTCAGGCAGCTATACAGCAGTGGACAAAGTGAAGATGACAGACGAGGTCAACCGAAAAGCTGCCCTCTCTGTGAAAAACCATCTTTTAAATCGAAATATCAGCGGTGTCATCATCATAGATTTTATAGATATGAAGAAGGAAAATGCCTCGAATTTTATGAAGTTTCTGGAGGAAGAAGTCTTTACCGGTGAAGATGATTTTCTGGTTTGCGGCCTTACAACTCTTGGCCTAGTAGAACTGACTAGAAAGCGAGAGAGGCCTTCCTCGCTTGATGCTGTGAGTTTCAATTTCAGACAGAAGGACCGATTTTTTTGGCATTTAAATGAACTGTATTATGAGTTGTTAAAAATAGAAAAACATACGAATACGAAAGAGCTCACTGTGGAACTCGAAGAGGCGCTTTATATTTTCCTAGCGCAAAGAGATATTTTTAATGGGTTTGAATACAAAATCAGATATGTCAAGAAACCTACTGGCAACGGAAAATATCGATTTATAAGGAATTAGAGCCATAAGATATGTAGTTAACTGGAAAACGAATTTCGATAAAATGAATGATAAGGGCTAAAACTCAGTTTTTTATTGACATCTAGTGAACAGTGTGATAACATTATTCGGGTAGCCGCATGAAACGGGTTATAAACACTTTAGTGTACCTGGTTTTGGCGAGAAAGGATAGAGGAGGTGCGATATGTACGCAATTATTCAAACTGGTGGTAAACAATACAAAGTTCAACAAGGCGATGAGATCTTTGTTGAAAAGTTAAATGCTAGCGAAGGTGAAACATTTGTGTTTGACCAAATCTTAGCAGTTTCTGGCGACAATGGCTTAGAGTTTGGCCAAGCTGTTGCTTCTGCCAAAGTGTCTGCAACAGTTGTGAAAAATGGCAAAGGTCCTAAAGTAATCATTTTCAAATACAAAAACAAAAAAGATTACAGAAAAAAACAAGGACACAGACAGCCATACACAAAAGTTAAAATCGACAGCATCACTTTATAGTTAAAATGATAAAGGTTGATATTGACAAATCAAATAATCACTTTTGTGGCCTAAAAGTTACAGGGCACGCCAATTCTGATGAATATGGAAAAGACTTAGTTTGTGCAGCGGTTTCGACGCTGGCTCAAACACTGTGCAATTCTGTGGAGGAAGTTGGAAATGTACCTGAAGAACAGATGGGTCTGGAGATTAAAGAGGGTTATTTGAAGTTCAGTCTTAAAGAAAAATGCCAATCGGATGAAGTGGATATCATGTTCAAAATGTTTGTCGTTGGCGTGGAAGGTATAGAAGCAACGTACCCTGAGTATGTTAAACTTAGAATTAAGGAGGTGCAGGGACATGTTAAGAACTTTTAATTTACAGTTATTCGCAAGTAAAAAAGGTGTTGGTTCTTCAAAGAATGGTCGTGATTCTCAAGCAAAGAGACTCGGCGTTAAAAGAGCTGACGGACAGAAAGTAAATGCTGGAAGCATCTTGGTTAGACAAAGAGGCACAAAAATTCACCCAGGAACTAACGTAGGCATCGGCGGAGATGATACATTATTCGCAAAAGTAAATGGTGTTGTTAAGTTCGAAAGAAAAGGTAGAGATAAAAAGCAAGTAAGCGTTTACGAAGCGTAGTCTAAAATGTCCATCAGTAATGATGGGCATTTTTAAATAGCGTTAAAATTATACCATGAGTTTTCCCTTTCATTAATCCAATCCTTGGATTAATGTTTTTGTGTGTATTCGGACAGATTTGGTATAATAGAACCGTATATTCATGACGTGTTATGTCAAGCCGTGAATATTTCGGAATAACTCATGGATATCTGTCAGTTTACAGATAGAGACAAGAGAGGTGTAAAATGTTTGTAGATGTTGCAAAGATTTATATAAAAGCTGGTGACGGCGGAAACGGCAAAGTGAGTTTCAGACGGGAAAAGTACGTGCCGGATGGCGGGCCAGACGGCGGAGATGGCGGCAGAGGCGGCAATGTAGTAGCAGTTGTGGATGACGGTATGCGTACCCTAATGGACTTTAGATATAAGCATAAGTATGTATGTCTTAATGGCGAAGACGGCGGCAAGAAAAAAATGACGGGAAAAGATGCAGAAAATCTGATTATAAAAGTACCCCAAGGGACGATTATAAGAGATGCAGATACTGGCAAAGTCATTGTGGACATGAAAGAAAAAGGTCAAAAGGCGATTTTGGCAACAGGTGGTAGAGGTGGAAGGGGTAATACTCATTTTACAACGTCCACTAGGCAAGCACCAAATTTTTCAGAAAAAGGCCGTAGTGGAAGTGAGCGCAATATCACTTTAGAACTTAAAATGTTAGCTGATGTAGGTCTTTTGGGATACCCAAATGTTGGAAAGTCCACTTTTTTAGCTGCCACAACTAAAGCTACTCCCAAAATTGCCAACTATCACTTTACGACGCTACAGCCTAATTTAGGCGTTGTTGAGGCGATAAAGGGCAAGAGCTTTGTCATTGCAGATATTCCCGGATTGATTGAAGGGGCAAAAGAGGGCATTGGCTTAGGGCTTGAATTTTTAAGGCATGTTGAGAGAACCAAAGTATTGATTCATGTGGTGGATGTCTCAGGAATCGAAGGACGTGATCCATACGAGGACTTCTGTACAATTAATAATGAAGTATTTGGATACAATGAGAGACTGGCTACCAGAAAACAAGTGGTTGCAGCCAATAAAACTGACTTGCTCTTTGACGATGAAGCATTAAAGGTGTTCACCGAAAAAATTGAGGCTGATGGCTATCAAGTGTTCCCTATTTCTGCGGCAACTGGAACCGGAATTGATCCCCTTTTAAATTATGTGACAGAGCTTCTTGACAGTATAGAAGATACGCCACTAATTGATGAAGAGGATTACTTCGTCGAAGAGATAGATTTAACCAATGAAAATGAAGTCAAGTACTTTAAGGATGATGATGTTTACTGTGTAGAGGGCGATTATATTGAGAGATTGCTGTTCTCGACAAATCTCACAGATATAGAATCGCTGAGACGATTCCAAAATGTCCTCAAAAACAAGGGCGTATTTGACCATTTGAGAGAGATGGGTGTAGAGGACGGCGATACCGTCAGAATATTTGATTTAGAATTCGAATTCTACGATTAGGAGAAAGATATGTTAACAGGCAAACAAAGAAGTTATCTAAAAGGAATGGCAAATAAATTGAAGCCAATGGCTCAATTGGGCAAGGATGGCATCACAGAGAGCTTTATCGCTCAGATGGATCAATTGTTGGAACATCACGAAATCGTCAAGGTAAATGTCCTTGATAACAGCATGGAAGATGCGACTAAAGCAGCATCAGAAGTTGCTGAAGCACTTGATGCTGAATTTGTTCAAGCGATTGGCAATAAATTCACAATTTACAGACAGTCTCGTGAAAATCCAGAAGTAGAGATTCCCGGAGCTGATAATACACGGGTTAGAATTAACCGATTAAAAAAACAACAGAAAAAAAACTTGAAGGAGAGAATTACTAAAAAAGGTGGACGTGCATCAAAGCCATTACACGGCAGAAGATCGAAAACCAAACGTGATGAATCCCAAAAGCAGTCTTAGTACGCTAGTGCTAAGCTAAATACTGTAATCCAGAGACTGTCAATAGAGATATTGGCAGTTTTTTAAATAGTACAATTATAGATTTTTGATAGACACATATGTTATGATGTAATGAGAATATAAATCATCTTGAGGGCAGGGGCTTTTAATGAGCTTTCGAGAGTAAGAGGCTAATATGAATTTTAATAGGAAAATTGGAATCATGGGGGGGACTTTTGATCCGATTCATTATGGGCATCTAATGTTGGCTGAGCAAATTAGAACCAGTTTTGAATTAGATCAAATTCTTTTTATTCCGGCTGGAAATCCACCGCATAAATCAGCTAATCATAAGGCTGTCAAGATGCATCGGTATATGATGACTCTACTTGCAACAGCATCAAATCTCAATTTTACGGTGTCTGATATAGAGATTAAACGCGATGATGTCACTTATACAATTGATACCATAAAAGCTCTAAAGGAAAAAATGTCACCTGAAGATGAGCTCTATTTCATAACTGGAGCTGACGCTATTATTCTTTTAGATACGTGGAAGAACTATAGGGAACTCGTCAAATACGTCAAATTCATTGGTGCAACAAGACCGGGGATTGATGAAGTGCTTTTAGCTGAAAAGATTGGAGAGCTTTCAAATGATTTGGGAGCACATATTGAGCTGTGCTCTGTACCTGCCCTTGCGATTAGTTCAACGGATATACGCTTGAGGGTTGGAGAGGGAAAGAGCATTAAATATCTCCTGCCAGAAACAGTTGAGCACTATATTTATAAGGAAGGGCTTTACAAGAATACAGATGGATAAGATGAAAGATAAAATATATGAGTTGAAGCAGTACTTAAAAAAAGAACTTTCAAAAAAGAGATACACGCATTGCATAAATGTTGCGAAAGTTGCAAAAACGCTTTCAAAGCAATATGGCGTAGATGAGGGGAAGGCCGTTTATGCGGCACTGGCTCACGATATGGCCAAAGAAATGTCTGATGAAGAATCAAGGCGATATATAGCGTCCTATACCATAGAACCTGATGAGGCCTTCAAGGAAAAGCCCAATCTAGCTCATGGAGAAATAGGCGCTATTGTCTTGTCGGAGATGTTTGGGTGTCACGATGAGGAGATTCTGGACGCAGTTCGCTGGCATACCTATGGCAAGAAGGGAATGGGGACGCTTTCTAAAATTATCTACATGGCAGATGTTGTTGAATCGTCAAGAAACTTTGATGGTGTCGAAGACTTAAGACAGCTTGTCCATGTGAACTTGGATGAAGCTATTTTAAAATTTTACGAAATGAGTACAACTTACTTAAAAAATGAGAATTTAAAGATTCATCATAATACACCTGAAATGATTGATGAAATAAAGACAAAAATAGAGAAAACAACCCCAAAAGTATCAAAAAATTTTAAAATTTGATGATTTAATTGCAAAATTACTTAAATTTATCCTAATAACTATTGCATAAATGACATATTTCGTTTAGGATATTCATATCTTAGGAGTGTAGAATGGAAAAATTGATAAAGAGAATTCATGAATTATTGGAAGATAAAAAAGCTCAGGATATTGTGACATTATCTCTCAAAGAAGTTACCACCATAGCAGATTATTTTGTGGTGGCAACAGGGACTTCTTCAAGGCATATTGTCGCCCTTAGTGATTACATTGAAGAGGAACTGGCGAAAGAACATATCCATCCAAAGCATAAAGAGGGAAAGCGCTTGGGAGAATGGGTCTTAATGGACTACAGCGATGTGGTGGTTCATATTTTCAATAAGGATCTCCGAGAGTATTATGATCTCGAAAGAATTTGGAATGATGCAAAGCGCATCGAACTGTAGGGAGGTAAAGATGATTCATCCTATATTGGAAAATTTTATACCAGTTGCAAAGGGTGTTGCGGAGACCTTCGGGTCAAACTGTGAAGTGGTTGTTCACGATTTTAGCAATTTGGAAAATTCAATTGTAGCAATTTTTAATGGACATGTTACTGGCAGAAATATTGAAACAAAAATGACGGACTCTATTCTCAAGAAAATCAACAAGCATCAAGAGGGACACGATGTCTATAACTATACTGGAAAGAGCACTCTAGGTAGAGAACTCAAATCTACAACGACATTCATACGGGATTTAAATCAGGAAATTATCGGCTGCATGTGCATCAACTTTGATATTACAGACATGCTCAGTGCTAGAAATATCATGAACGAGCTTTGTAAAGTCGATGAAAAAGAAGTTGAAGTCATTGGAGAGGTCAATAAAATTAATGACGTCCTCTATGACATTGTGGAAAATACAATTCACAAATTTGGACGTCCTGTGATTTACCTTACAAAAGATGAAAAGGTGAGCATCGTAAAGGATCTTGAAGAAAAAGGCGTGTTTTTAATTAAAGGCGCAATTGATTATGTTGCAAATGCTTTGCAAGTATCTAGATATACAATTTATAATTATCTCGATGGTATTCGAGAGACTAAATAGGAGGTCATTATGTTAAAGACAATCGCAACAGAAAAAGCACCGGCAGCAGTAGGGCCATATTCACAAGCTATTAAAGCAGGTGGATTTATCTATGTATCAGGTCAACTTCCTTTAATTCCAGGTGAAGGCGTTTTGATTAAAGACGACATTAAGAAAGCAACAAAACAATCTCTTGAAAATGCAAAAGCTATTTTAGAAGAAGCAGGCGCGTCTTTTAACGATGTTGTTAAAGTAACGGTTTACTTAGATGATATCGCTCAATTCGCAGATATGAACTCAGTTTATTCAGAATATTTTGTAGATCATAAACCAGCAAGAGCGGCTTTTGAAGTTGCGAAATTACCACTTGGTGCTGATGTTGAAATCGAAATGATTGCATACGTTGGCTAGTTAGAAAAAGAGGCCTCATATTGAGCCTCCGCTATTGTGTTAGCAAAAAAAAGAGATGATTCCCGGCAGTTAAGGGAGGTCATCTCTTTTGTATTTTAAGAATTTAATGATCTTTTTTTAGCGAGTTGGCGTCTTCTTTCCTTAAGTGCTTTTACACGTGCATTTCTGAGTTTGACTAGACGAATTACTGTCATAACAGTCCGCCATAAAATCAATGCTAAAAAGACTTTAAGAGATAGAAAGGCCATGTTTTTAACCGTGAAGAAGGAGTTGCCTTCTTTGTCAAAAAAAGTTGTTTCTTTGGTGAGTAAATCCTCTCCAAGATAGGTATCAGCAGCAATCAAATCTGTTTCACAGAGGAGTGTTTCCCCTTTGTAATAGGCGAGATTCCCAAGAACTTCGCCCTTTTCCACAGGGAGGGTTATGTCATCTCTTATGGTTTCCTGTCGGGTTAAATCAGTGACGGATTCGCTTGCTGGCAGGTCCACAGACAGCGGCGTCTTTGTGACTAGGATCACATTGGTGTTTCGCTTATCTTCTAAAGCACGTTGTGTGACGGTTTCACCTTCATCGTAGAGGGCATATGTCGTCGTGCCATACAGTCCATAATCAAGTAGTTTACGGGTGTCCAAGTACATGTTGACACCTTGCGATTTTATGATGACAGAGATGAAACGGCGTCCATCCAATTCGGCGGCGCCGACAAAACAGTGAAGTGCCTTGGTGGTGTAACCACTCTTGATTCCAGTGATTAAATCATAGCCTTTTGTAATCGTGCCCCCTCGATAATCCATTCGATCACTTGAGCCAGGAACACCTGGGATGAATTTATTCGAATGATTCAAAATTCGCGCTTCGTCTTTTACCGCATTTGCTGGAATTTCATATCTAGGGGTCATGACAATTTGCCTAAAAGTTTCATTTGTCATGGCATATTTTGCAATGAGAGAGAGATCATAGGCTGTTGTCAGGTGATCGGGATTGGGAAGTCCATGAGGATTTTGGAAGTTAGAATTCAGCGCTCCCATAGCTGCTGCGCGTTCGTTCATAACTTGGGCAAAGGCCTCGATTGTCCCTGAATGTGTCTTAGCAAGTGCCTCAGCCGCATCGTTTGCACTGACCATGAGCATGGCGTGAAGCAGTTGATCCACTGTCAAGACTTCCCCTGCCTCCAAAGCAATACCACTGCCATCTACCCCTTCCATATCTTTGGTAATGGTCACCTCTTGAGTTAAATCCATATCTTCAAGGACGATGATGGCGGTTAAAATTTTAGTTGTACTTGCTGGATACATAGGAACATGTGGATTTTTAGAAAATAGGATTTGACCTGTATCTTGATCTATGAGAATAGCGCTTTCAGCAACTAAATCAGAGGCTGAAATTGTGTAGTCGTCCTCTGCAAAGAGAATGATCGGGTTTATTAGAACAATGGATAGCAATATTGAAAATAGAATAAATTTTTTAGTCATGTTTCCTCCAGAAGTAGAATCTATTGAGACAGCACCTCGAAAATGGTATATAATGTAATTAAAAACATATAAAGGAAGGTGAGCGCTATTAAAAGTAAAGTTGGACTATCATTACTGATATTAATTTTAGTCATCGGAAGAGTAAACACTTTAAAAAGTGCACTACAGGATTCTATTTTACCACATAAGGTAGTACAAGTTCAACCGATTGGTGTAGCTAATGTTGAAAGAAACTCATCTGTTCTTCCAGTGGAAAAGTCGCTTGAACCTCAACAAACTTCGCCAGAGGAAGCAGAGATAAATTCACTTAGCGAGAAATCAGAAGAGGCGGATTTTTATGATCCAATAACCAAGCAGTGGATTGGAATTACTGAATTTTGCAGTTACACCAAAGAAGAATTGATGCATTTTAATGGCATTGGAGAAAAGACAGCAGAAGCCATTATTGAGTATCAAAAGAGCAATGGCGTATTTAAAACGCCAGAGGATTTGATGAAAGTGAAGGGGATTGGACCAAAGAAACTGGAAAAGCTCATGAATCTTTCTAATAATTAGTACTTTTATCCAGTGGTTTTTGATATAATTTAGGGTATAAACCAAAATAGAATTGTGAGGTGAGGGTATGGACAAGATTAGATTGACGTCGTATACATCTAGCGCTGGTTGAGCCGCTAAGATTGGTCCAGAGACCTTAGCACAAGTTTTGTGTGACTTACCTAAATTTGCCGATGAGTCGTTACTGGTGGGGTTTGACACTTCTGATGATGCGGCAGTCTATAAAATAAACGATGAAATTGCAATGATTCAAACCCTTGATTTCTTTACCCCCATTGTGGATGACCCCTATAGTTTTGGACAAATCGCAGCGGCAAATGCTCTGAGTGACATCTATGCCATGGGAGGCAATGCCACACTTGCCATGAATATTGTGGGATTTCCAAACTGCCTAGAGACATGGGTTCTCAAGGAAATTATGAGAGGCGGTGCGGAAAAAGTCAAGGAATCCGGTGCAATCTTAGTGGGAGGACATTCTATTGAGGACAAAGAGCCTAAATATGGACTTTCCTGCACTGGAATGGTTCATCCTAACCGCATCTGGAGAAATTTTGGAGCAGAGCCGGGTGATGTTCTGATTTTAACCAAACCATTGGGGATGGGTGTTCTTGCCACAGCGTTAAAAGAAGATATGCTGAAGGAGACAACGGTCAAAGAAGCGATTGAAGTCATGAGTTATTTGAATAAATACGCCAAGGAAGCTGCATCGCCTTTTACAATTCACGCCTGCACAGATATAACTGGATTCGGACTCTTGGGACATGCACTTGAAATGGCCAAGGGAAGTGAAGTCGGAATTGAAATTCAGTCAGAATCACTGGTCTTTTTAGATGAGGCAAGGGAAATGGCGTCTATGGGAATTATCCCTGCTGGTGCGTACAGAAATCGCTTCCATGTGGAAAAAGATGTGTTTTATGATAAATCGGTTGACGAGGTTATTTTGGATTTAATCAATGATCCTCAGACCTCTGGCGGACTTATGTTCGCATTGCCAGAATCAGAATCGCTGGATTTTTTAGAAGCTCTAGCAAAAACGGTTGAGACGACCTGCTTTAAAGTTGGGCAAGTCGTTGAAAAAAGAGAAAGGTATATATACGTGAGATGAAATCAAACGACTTGCTGAGACAACTTCCTCGGATGGATGAGCTTATAGAAGCTCTGAATTTACATGACGGCCCATTAAGGCCCATAGCTAAGACCATAATTTCTGATTACCTTAGTCGATTGCGTGAACAGATTCAGTCTGGACAGTGCAAGTCGATTAGTCGTGATGAAATCGTCATGGAGCTAAAAAAACTATTGGACTTGATGACTGCTGAAAGATTTATCCCAGTAATCAATGGTACTGGTGTGGTGCTTCATACCAATCTGGGAAGGTCTACGATTTCGAAGGTAATCTTGGATGAAGCAGTTGAGATTCTCTGCCGATACAATACGCTTGAGTACAATGTCAAAGAGGGGAAAAGGGGATCTAGATATGATACCATTGAATCCTTAATATGTCTCTTAACAGGTGCTGAGTCAGCTATTGTTGTAAATAACAATGCTGCGGCTGTGATGTTGGTTCTGAGCTCGCTTGCCAGTAATCGGGAAGTGATTGTCTCTAGAGGTGAGATGGTGGAAATCGGGGGTTCGTTTAGAATCCCCGAGGTCATGAAACTAAGCGGTGCACTTTTAAAAGAAATTGGAACCACCAACAAAACACATCTATCTGATTATAGAGATGCTATGAGTGAGGCAACGGGACTTGTTATGAAGGTGCACACGAGCAACTATAAAGTCATGGGATTTACGAGCAGTGTGGATTCGGTGGAACTCTCACTTCTGTGCGAGAATGCCGGTATCCCTGTCTATGAAGATTTGGGAAGCGGCCTCTTATATGATTTAGGAAAACATGGTCTCGGCGATGAACCCGTGATCCAGCAGGTAGTGAAAAATGGCATCGACATCATCTCATTTTCTGGAGATAAATTGCTAGGTGCTTCACAATGCGGCATTATTCTTGGAAAATCAAAGTATATTGATAAAATGAAAAAAAATCAGCTGCTGAGAGCGCTCCGAATTGATAAGTTTTCACTGGCGGTTCTCGAAAGAACCTTGAGAAGGTATTTTTATGATAAAGAAGCCATTTCATCTATAGACACTCTAAGGCGTCTGACTCAATCAGAAGCTGAAATAGAGGCGGCGGTCAATGGCTTTTTAAGTCACTTAAGTGAAGATTATGATACAGAACGACTTAAGGTGATTTCGCTCTATTCAGAAGTTGGAGGTGGCGCAATGCCAATGGTGGAAATGCCATCTTTTGGGCTTGAATTCACCGCTGAAAACCCAAATGACTTGCAGCAAGGCATGAGAAAGCTCAGAGTGCCGATTGTCTCTAAAATCATGGAGGACAAAGTTGTCTTGGATTTCAGGACAATCGGAAAAGATGAGTATTCAGAGTTGATTGAAGGGCTGCTGACTTTAAATCTCATATCGGGATTAAAGTAAAAAATACATGATTTGCAGCAAATAGACAATCCATACTTACAGAAAAATATGAAAAAATTTATTTTTTTTCATTACGATATGTTTATTAATTTGATAAATGTTCACATTCTTGTTAAAATAAATGAAGATACAGTAATGCCTGTGACAATCTTGTGATAGAAGGATTTCATCCAAGATAGTATATGAAAATATTCTGTCTATTTGTATTTGTAAATCGACTGATAAAGCGATATCAACATAACTTGAACTGATAGCTATTGCAGACTTATATAAAATGATGATTGGAGTGGAACTATGGCAGAAAAAATTTTAGTTGTCGATGATGAACCTATTTTATTGAAGGGGTTGAGGTTCAGTTTAGAACAGGAAGGCTACGAAGTGGAGACCGCAGTTGACGGCAAGGAAGCTTATGATAAGATTTTAGAAAATGCTTATGACGCCGTTATTTTGGACTTGATGTTACCTGGGATGGATGGTTTGGAAGTTTGTAAGAAGGTTCGAGAAAAATCCATGGTGCCCATCTTGATGCTCACTGCTAAAGACGATGATTCCAGTAAGGTTCTAGGGCTTGAATATGGTGCTGATGACTATATTACAAAACCTTTTAACATGTTGGAATTAAAGGCGAGGATTAAGGCAATTCTCAGAAGGGTACAAGTTTCAGATCAATCTGTGGCTTCAAATATCATGAATATTGGCGATTTCAATATCAATACACTGGGAAGAAAAGTATCAGTCAATGGTCAGAACGTTAATTTAACAGCCAAAGAATTTGACTTGTTACTGCTTCTCATGATGAACGAAGAAAAGGTTTATTCAAGAGAAGAACTGCTTGAGACGATTTGGGGATATGAGTATTTTGGAGACGTTAGAACAGTTGACGTTCACATAAGAAGATTGAGAGAGAAAATCGAGACTAATTCTTCTCAACCAGATTATATTCTTACAAAATGGGGAGTTGGGTACTATTTTAAGAATAAGAAAAAAAGAGTTCTTTAAAAGCATTAGGTGGAAACTTGTTTCCACCTATTTAATATTAATCGCCTCAGTGCTGTTCCTTACAGTGATCTTTATTCAGGATTATCTGCTCAAGTCAAATGTGTCAGAGACACAGGCGAATCAACTTGCACAGAGCAATATAATTGCAAGCCAGATTGCGCCTTACATGAATAATGTAGATAACCTCTATACGAGAACGTACATTGAAGATATTATCAAACAGCATAGTTTTGACTCGAATTCCAGGGTTATGGTCATCGACAGGGAACGCAACGTCGTATTGGATTCCTATGATGATTTCGAAAGTCAGACGCTAAATGTCCTGGAGGTTCAAAATGCATTAAAGGGACTTAATTCGGCGAACATATACCGTCACGGCGTCAAGCACGTGATGTATTCTGCTGTTCCGATTATCTTTCAGAATGAAGTCATCGGGGTTATTTTTATGTCTGTCAATGCAGAGACTATTTTCACAAATGTTCAGAGCATTTTAGACAAATTGATTATTATATTCTTGCTTGCGCTTTTTATTTCGCTATTTATCAGTTTTTTCTTTGCAGAAATCATTTCTACACCAATAGAGAAACTGACAGAGTCCGTAAAGAAAATCACTCTTGGAAACTATCAAACCAAGGTTGAAATCAGTAGGGCAGATGAACTTGGAGAGCTGGCGAATGCATTTAATCTCATGTCTGCAAAACTGTTTCAAGTAGATGATAGGCGTAAAAAATTCGTTTCAAATGTGTCGCACGAACTCAGGACGCCTATGACGTCCATGAAAATTGTTTCGGATACACTTTTGGAGCAACCGCACTGGGAAGAAGATGTCTACAGGGAGTTCATGCAGGATATCAACAGTGAAATTGAAAGGCTGAATCACATTATAGACAGCCTTCTCTATCTTGTGAGAATTGAAAAAGATGAAATTGAGCTGGACTACAGTGTGACCTATGTAAACTATTTGATAGAGAAGGTCATCAAGACCATAAAACCCATTGCGACGAAGAAAAATATTGAGATTACGTTTATCTCAAATAGCAGAATTCAAATTAATTTGGATCAGGAAAAAATGCAACAGTGCCTTCTTAATATTATTGGAAATGCAGTGAAGTATACTCCTGAGAACGGCATGGTAAACGTGGAACTTTTGGATATGCGTGACAATCTAGCCATTTCAATAAGAGATAATGGCATCGGAATTCCTGAAAAAGATATTCCATTCATATTCGACCGCTTTTATAGAGTAGATGAGGCCAGAGCGAGAAAAACGGGCGGTACAGGACTGGGACTTTCCATCGCACAGCAAATCGTGCAGCTTCATCAGGGGCAAATTGAAGTGGAAAGCGGTGTTGACAAGGGGACGACGATTATTATTTCACTGCCGAAGAATTAGGGGGAACAAATGAAACTACCAATTAGAAGTATAATCATTTTGGTTATGATCTTGGCGAGCCTAATTTTCGGTCTCAATATAAACAATTCCTATCCTGAAATTGGAGAGGTCAATTATATTTCACCGGAAAAAGAGGCAATTGCCTATAATACAAAGTTGTACTTTGTCTACGACCACGCCCTTAGAAGTGAAAATCGAAAAGTGGATGTTTCCAACAATGAGTTTGAGCAAGCAGTGATTAAGGCGATTAAGGATGGTGCAAAAAACGTCAAATATAAGAGTTTATTTGACTACGATGTGGATGTCCTGTCCGTTGAATATGCCAACAACACTTGTTATATCAATTTGTCTGAGGGGATTGAGCACTCTGATATCTGGAACAGCGACGAGTTTGACCTCTATGTATGGTCAATTGTAAATAGCCTGACTGAAATTAAAAGGGTTTTCAATGTTCAGTTTTTAGTGGATGGTGAACGGGTGGAAAAGACAGTCTTAGGATATGCTTTTCAAAATCCACTGCCTAAAATGGAAAGCCTGAACTTTTTAAAAGAGAGAACCGCATCAGACTCTGTGGTTGAGTTTGTAGACTATATCAATTCATCACGGCTTGATCTTGCTTATGAATTACTCTCTGCAAGCACAAAGCAAGTCTATGATTTTATGGATTTTACAAAGTATTCAGATAAGCTGAACACCGAGATAAATGGCTATACCAGAGATATGTACTTCACCAAGACGTATAATGACCGCTGGGTAATCTACGTGAAGTTCGTTAAAAATGCACAGGGGAACGACTATCAAATCCACTTTTACAAAAAATGGACGGTTATTCAGCAAGATGGCAATTATAAAATTGACCTTTTGAAGAATTGATTCTGTTTTAATAATTTAATACAATTGTCATGAGAATTTCCACTTAAACAGGCTATAATAGACATAAGTGGAGGTTCTTTTTTTATGAAAAATAAAGTAATTGCATTCGTTCTCATTTCCATCATGCTGGCAGGTCAACCGTCAATCGCAGCGATTAAGGATATTCCCAGATCACACTGGTCGTATTCACTGTCGCAGGAATTGATAAGTGAAGACATTATAAATAGCAGTGATAGTTTTGAAATGGGGAAACCAACAAACTACAGATTGTTTATGAAAATGATCGACAATATAGAGGCAAATGCCAAGTTTAAGAAACAAGGGAAAATTGAATTGTTCAAGGACAATCAATATGAATTAACAAGGCTTGATGCAGTAAAAATTTCTATTCAGTATTTAGGGTATGACTGGTTGGCACAGCAACTAAAAAATTCAAATCTAAAATTTAACGATGTTGACAGCGACAAGGGCTATCTTCAACTGGCGCTTGACTTTGGGATTGTTTCAGAATCCAGTAGTTTTAGGCCAAATGATCTTTTGAAACAGGAAGAAGCCATTGCGTTTATCTACCATATCAACCGTCTAAAATCATCTGATATCAGCAGTTTGCATTCCTATTATGCCATCAATTCATACAGTCAGATAGGCATGATTAACAAACTTGATTCTCTGAGTTTTGGCTGGAGCAGGTTAGAGTTTTCAAAAGTGACAAATGATGTCGTTCTCAATTCGAGTTCACAAAATGACAACGAGTATCGAGTTCCAACAGGCTATACCGAAGTGGTTAAGGCCACAGATGCTGCTTCTATTCCCAAATACTTGATGGTTGCGGTAAAAGATGAAACTGTACTCAACAAGGAACTGAATAAAGATGTTCAGTTGACAGACTATATATTGAGCGATAAAGCGGCAATGGACAGAACGATATCATTGATTACGACAATGCTTGATAAGAATTCACAACGAATCGTGTACGACGGGGTTTTAATTGATTTTGAATCATTAAGCGGTGAAGAGACTGCTGGTAAGTACAATTTGTTTTTATCCAATTTAAAAATTGCATTGAATGGTGGCAATAAAAAATTATTGGTGGCGGTTCACCCAGTGAGAAAAGCTGGCATCGCGTATTATGACGGGTATGATTATAAGTCTATTGGTCGATTGGCAGATTACGTCATCTTAATGGCACATGATTTCTACCCTAAAAAGCTCAGCAAGGCAGAAATGCAGTCTGGCTATACCATTACACCACTGGTGGCAATAAATGATCTCTACTATGCGCTTAAGGGCATTACAGATCCAAACACAGGTGTTATTGACAAGTCAAAGATTATTGTGCAGTTTTCCATGGACTCAGTACAGTGGAAAATAAAAGATGGTGCGATTGTCAACGAAACACCATACCATCCAACTTATTCAGCCATTTCAGACCGAATTAAAAGCGGTGTGGCCATCACTTATTCAGACTCAATGAAGAGCCCATATATTATCTTTGAAGACGGAACAGATAAAACTAGAAATATTGTGTGGTATGAAGATCAAAGAAGTATGCAGTCTAAAATTGATCTCGTCAAGTACTTTGGCATTTCCAACACGTCCATTTGGCGATTGGGACTTATCTCTGATAATGTAGATAGGCCGAATGAAACGCCTCAGTATCTCAATATATGGAATCAATTCTTAATGAATCTCAAATAGGCAATAAAAAATCCAAATGCACGAAAAATGCATTTGGATTTTTTTATGAGTATTGCCGTTGGGCATTAAGATTTAAATTTATCAGGGTGTAAACTCTATGAGGATACTTGCTGACGCAGTTAAACTCGTTTTTTAGAACCGATTGTCAATTTCTTTTCCTCTCCCTTGATGAGACGTTTAAGATTGGCCTGATGTCTATAAATGACAAATGCTCCGAGAAGTGCTGCAAAGAGAACTACTTCAGAGGGCTTTGACAAGAGCATACAGAGAACTGGGAACAGTGCTCCACTGATAATAGAGGCCAGTGACATGTATCTGGTTGCAAATATGATTGCAAATTGAAGCGCCAGCAAAATGAAAAAGACATTGGGGGTTAACACAACTAAAACACCAGCTGAAGTTGCAATGCCCTTTCCACCTTTAAATTTGAGCCATACGGGGTAGCAATGCCCTAAGACAGCCAATCCGCCGCCGATGATGGCCCCTTTTGTTCCAAGTGTCATCAGACCAATTAGTGTGGGGAGGACGCCTTTGAGAAAATCTCCAATAAAGGCGAGAACGCCCACTTTGAGTCCCAAGGTTCTGACGACGTTTGTTGTACCAGTATTGCCGCTGCCAACCTTTCGGATATCAACTTGACCAATATACTTTGGAATTAAAAATGAAAATGGAATGCTGCCTATAAAATAACTTATGATAGCAATAATGAATTGCATATTTCCCTCCAGAATTTTTAATAATCGCAATGAGATAATCTCATAGAACATTTACATTTTAACATAGAACGATTGCGGTTCAAATAAGATTTTGCAAGTGTTATAATTATAATATAAATTTTTATTGAAAGTTCATATCTATTTCTAAAATGGAACTAGATATGAAGCATAATAATTAGAGAAAGGGAGAGGATAGAATTGAGACAGTCATATGAATTTGATTCCTTTGGAGAACTGAGTATAAAAGGGTATAAGTGGACGGACAGCGGCGAACCAACCGCAATTTTGGTTATCTCTCATGGCATGGCAGAGACCATTGAGCGATACGATGCCTTTGCGGGATTCTTGGTGGAAAACGGCATTTTCGTCTATGGACATTCCCATAGAGGGCACGGACAGACCGCTGAATCTATGGAGCATTTAGGCTATTTAGGTGAAAATGGCTGGTTTAAGATGAAAGAAGACCTTAGACGAGTTGTGGAAATGGCCAGAACTGAGTATTCTGAAATTCCAATTTTTTTATTGGGACACAGCATGGGGTCTTTTTTAGCAAGGGATTTTTTGTTGGATTACAGCTATCTAATCAGTGGAGTCATTTTATCGGGAACGGGATATTTTAGTAAATTCGAATTAAATTTAGGTAAGTTTTTAGCTCAATCTGAAGTGAATAGGAAGGGCATCTACTACAAGTCCGATAGGATGACTAAAATCTCATTTGGTACATACAACAAGAAAATCAAGGGCAGTCAAACTGATTTTGATTGGCTTTCAAGAGATGCAGAGGTCGTTAAAGAGTACATTGAAGACCCCTATTGCGGGCAGACACATCCTGCCAGTTTCTACTTGGAATTTATGACAAACCTCTACAGAATTCTATATACGGATCTTTTTAAAAACCTCAAAGATAATTTGAGAATGTACATCATTTCGGGGGATTCAGATCCGGTTGGACAATATGGAAAAGGGGTTCGTAAAACGGCCAGATACTACAGAGATAATGGATTTGATGTGTCGATGAAGTTATATGAGGGTGGACGTCATGAGATGTTGAACGAATTGAACCGAAAAGAAGTTTTCGAGGACATTCTAAATTGGATTCAGAGTGGTAGAGAGTAATCTCGTCATAAAAAACCCCCACAACAATTTGGAGGGCACTGAAAAAGTCGAACC
>DKFC01000051.1 GCA_002452745.1 Firmicutes bacterium UBA6806 | reverse complement strand
CTCATAACTGGATGAATAATTCAGGATAATTATATCAAATTAGAGGGCATATAATCAGAATTATCTATTATTTTATGAGAAATTTACAAAGGGTGAACAACCAGTGAAGATGGGAAAGATTTTGGGTTCCAAAAGAGGTGGCAATCTATAATAAGGGCGTGGTAAAGAAGAGAGGCTTTGTTAAAAGCACACAAACTTTTTAATCCAATTACAATGCAATGGACATAAGTTATACATATTTTGGTGATATGATATAAAAGTCGATAGGAAAAGTTGACTGAATAAAACAAAAAAGAAGGGAAAACAGTCCTAAATGAGAGAGAGGGACTGTTTATGTGTGATAGCAATGAAACGTAAATTAATGATAGGTATTACTGTGTTTAGCTTGCTTATGACGGGATGCGGTGCAAATGGAACGGCGCCTGCTGAAGAAGCTGGTGGCACACCAAATGCAGAACAAACTGTTGAAACAGGCGGCAATTCAAACGAAAGCGAAGCGGCTGAAACCGATGCGGCGAAGGAATTTAGCGCCCTTGAACAGCTCATCAACGAAGGGCGAATCAACGAATATGTCTCTGTTTTGCCCAATTATATGAGCATGTTTAATGAAAGTCAAATGACAGAACTATTTGCAATGCATCACAAGTACTTAACGGATCACCTAGGAGATGCCATTGATATTTTTTATAGCGATGCGGTTCAAGGGCTTAGCGATGAAATTGTAAGTGCGAGCGGTTCAGAGGCGCCTCATATTGTTTATGGTGCAGATAGATATCAACTTTTGGACAAAATTCAAGATGAAGCCCATCGAGAAGTGCTTAAATCGGCATTTGATTCGGGATATGCGATTATGAGAGGCGAGGGCGTATACTACCCGCAAGTAGACTATGTCGAACTACAATCACTCTATTCAGGTAAAGTAAGTGATACAGTCATAACATACTGTGACATCATGGCAGAGGAATTAAAAAATCCATTGACAGTTGAGGAACATCTAAATGTGGACCTTGAAACACTTAAAGACAGACTTTATCAATATGAGACGTTCTTGACGGATCATGCTGCGGCATTAAAGGCAGTTTCGCCTGAGATGGTGGAACAAACTAGAATACTCTTCAATGTGGCACTTTGGAATACAGTGAATCCAAATACTTTTAATGGATTGCTCGGCGATGATTACTATCCTAAACAAGAGGCTGTAGACTTCTACCAAGCCATTGTATCAGATAACTCGCACCCACTTACAACAGAGGCAGCCACTAGAATTTTGAAAGTGATTGAAGAAAAGAGAGAAGACATGTTCGGCAGTCTTGAAAAGACGGAACAACTCTTCCCGATATCCGAAGGCATTCGAGATGACATCAACTTAAAAGTTGACAGCTTATACTAAAAAAACCGGTTTTACCGGTTTCAGACTGTAGACAAAGTCTACAGGATGTGAGCTTGTCGAGAAATGTCAAGGACAAGGAAATGAAAAAGCCTGCATTCGCAGCGTATTTAGACATACGTAAGAAGGCGGGCTTTTGAATTTGACGCCGTAATTGGCTTTTGTCGCCAAGCTGAAATCGGTTTTACCGGTTTTTTCTCTTTTCGAAGAATGTCATGATGAAGGAAGCCATTAATAAGGCGATGGAGATATAAAATAAATCCCGATTTGCATTGATGGGACAAAATCCCGAAGCCTTGGCCTGATATGTAATGCCCAAGGTATAAGCGCTTAGACCGACAGCGAAAACAAATAGAATATCAGAAACTTTCCTTAGAGGTGAGCTCGTAACTAGATAATTTTTAATTTTATTCATGTCGTCCCTCCTTAAACTTCTTATAAATATACCATGAAAGGGCTTTAAAATATCAATTGTTAAGAAAGATTAAGAACTCTACATAATAAAGGATTAACACTGGAAATTCACTGGTATTTTGGTTGTCACTTTGGAGCTCATTTGTTAAAATAGAAGTACGGCAATTAGAGCGAGGAGGAAGACATGCCTATTGAGATAAAATTCATTTCATGGATTCAGACATTCAGCACCCCCTTTTTAGATCAGATGTTTGAGGCGATAACCGTGCTAGGTGAGTCCTATATTTATATTGTTTTACTGTCCCTTTTTTATTGGTGTGTCAACAAGGAACAGACCAGACGAATCTTACTTGCCCTGACGCTCTCTGTTACGGTAAACGGCCTTTTAAAAGAGGCTTTTGATGCGGTTAGACCCATAGGTGTTGAAGGCATTAGGAGCCTGAGAATTCACACTGCAAATGGAAGTTCCTTTCCAAGCGGTCACACGCAGACGATTTCAGTCTTTATGTTCTCTATTATGTCGCTTTTTAAGGGAATTGGGATAAAGGCAGTCGGTGTTGTGGCGATTCTGGCGGTGGCATTTTCCAGACTTTACTTGGGACTTCACTGGCCTAAAGATGTTTTAGGTGCAATTTTGGTGGCGTGGATTATCGTTCAAATTGTCAACCGAATCTATCAGCGAAATTATTTAGAAGGCGATTATCTGCCTTATTTTATTATACTGGTTTTAACACTGGCCTCCCTATTCATCTTTAAGTCAGAGAGCTATTTGAAAGGAGCTGGTATTTTAGCGGGTTATCTGGTAGGGTATTGGTTTGAAGAGAACTTTATCAATTTTGATACAAGGGGTTCATTGGAACACCAAATTCTGAAATATATTATGGGAATAGCTGGATTTGTCGGCATTTATATGGGTTTAAAGGCAGTGCTTCCAAGTACTGATATGATGATTTTTGCAAGGTACTTTGTGCTTTTGCTCTGGGCGACAGCTGGCGCACCAGCTCTATTTGTCCTATTCAGGCTTTCAAAGCACAGAATATTTTAAGGTGGTAGAATGAATTTAAAACAAAAAATCGAAGTGTCGGAACAGTTAGGATTATTTAAATCGCTGGATTTAATTTATAAAGCGGTTCCATCTGGAACGTGTGACGGCTGCACAAGGTGTTGCCATGAGTCCGTTAATCTTTCAAATGTGGAAGGACTCAATATTATAGCCACGTACTTTTTAAATCAAGAGGGTGACGTTTCGGTGACAAAAGACAGAAGTGACCGACTGCTCAGATTTTTTCTTAGAGAATGGGTTGACGCCATGAAATGTCCCTTTTTAGAAGGAGAAAAGTGCAGTATTTATCAGGCGAGACCGCTACCGTGCAGAATCTTTGGAAACCGGACTGAAGAGGCCTATGCGGAGAATTTTAGACGCATACAGCTACAGAATCAGAGTGTTCAACGGTCACTTTTCAAATCAGAGGGACTGCGATTGCCAAGGCGTGTGACAGCGCATAAAATTGGGTACTGCCAGTCGTATGTGAGGACGAGTACACTGGATGAAGAGGCAGTTAACGCTCTTTATGACCGATTGATTCAGCTGGATAGCAGACTGTATTTTGAAGGTGGCATTGAAGATCTTTCAATGAATGCGCATTTGGTGGGCTTTTTCGTGGATGAAGTCATTCTGGAGCAAAGCTTTGAAATCGTCAATAGGACTCTGTTAGATGAGCTTAAACGAGAGATGTTAAAAAATATAAATGTCGCTGTCAAATAAATAGCATGCCGCTGTAAAAAACAGCGGCATTTTTTATTTCAAAAAAGGTATTTGGAGCGTAGCTTATAAATTTAGGGGGACTCTAGTATGAGTCTATCTTTACAATTGTACGACCTGAGTGTTTACTGGCTAGCATGGCATCTATCGTTTCAGGCAATTCTTATTTTATTGACCAATTTGAAGGTCTCTATGATGTCCCAGCTGCTCTCAAGCAACTTCCAAATACCGAGTCGTTTTTCATAACCACATTCGACGGAGTCTATGTCATGTAATTTTCTTTTGGGATAACTGAGCTAGATAGTTTTATATAAAACTATTACAAATAATATAGCATGTTTAAATTCTGATGTCAAACAAATTGAAACTTTGGGTTCAATACCGTATAATGTGGATGAGGAGGGGTGTCAGTGAAGGATAAATACATTGTCTATTTCATTAGTAAGACGAAGAAGAAAATGCAGAAGTTTATTGAAAAGCAATTGGATCTCAATGGCATTGATGACCTAGTACCGTCATATGGCAATATTTTAACGGCCTTATATGAACATGAGGGTAAGCTGAAAATGACAGAAATCAGCCAATTGGTAAATAAGGACAAGTCCACTGTAACTGTGCTTGTCAATCGCTTAATTGAGAGAAAGTACATCAGAAAAGAGTACTGCAAAGAAGATCGACGTGTGGTTTATATTGTCTTAACCGATAAGGGAATTGCGTTTGAACCTGTCTATCATAAGATTTCTAAATCAATTAATACAGCTGCCTATAGGGGGTTTACTGAAGAGGAAAAGGAAACGCTTCTCAGACTTCTCAAGAAGCTGAATAACAATTTTAATGAACGAGAATAGAGTTTCGAAATCAAGTCAGCATTAAAAAACTGCCCACAGAGTCAGGTCTGTGGGCAGTTTTTTAGGTCTTGAGTATCAATGTGCCGTTGGCGTTTTTCCAAATTTTTGCTTGGATTCTTCGACGATATTCTTAAAATTATTGTAGAAAAGGCCGTCGTGGATGTGTGGTTTTTCTAAGAAGTAGAAGGAAAGGCCGCCAAGACCCACATGTGTCCCTACCGCAACGCCCATCTGCATCAGCAAGATATCTCCCCTGAACGCCGTATGACTGTGGAGAAGATTGATGAGGTTGTCAGCATAAGCCTTGTCAGTGGTATAACCGACGATGACAAAATCGGTAAGGTCTAAGTTGACCCTTTCGTTAAAAGCATCAATGTAGTGTTGAAGCACTTTTTTACGTCCTCGTTCCTTGCCGACAATGGCACCTTCGCCGTCTCTCATAGACATTATAGGTCTAACTTTGAGCATTTTCCCAATCAGGGCGCTTGGCGCTTTTAGTCGACCGCTTCTCACGAGATTGTCTAAATCATCCACTGATAGGAAGTGCTTGACATTTCGCTTGTAGGTTTCTATAAAGTTGACGATCTTGTCGAACGGCATTCCCGATTGTGCCAGCCTTCCTGCTTTTACAATAAGCCAGCCACTGCCGTGGCTCATTCCAGTTGAGTCCACAACATGTATTTTATAATCCATTTCAGGATGAGCTTCGATGAAATAATCTTTGGCGATGACTGCCGATTGATAGGAGCCGCTTGTCTTTCGTGACATGCAGATACAGAGAATCTCTCTTTTGCCAGAATCATAAGCGTCTTCAAATAAGCTGATAAAAGATGCTGGAGAAGGCATGGCAGTTGTTGGGTGCGTGTTGTATTCTGTCAAATTTGAGAAGAACGTGTTTGCATCTATATCCACACCATCGCGATAACACTTTCCATCGATGTGAATAGTCAAGGGTGCAATGCTCACATCATATGCAAGGCATATTTCAGAAGATAAATCACAAGTTGAATCGGCAACGAGTTTAATCATAAAACCTCCCTATGGTTTCGACATTTCGATAGATTTTTCTGCACAGTGCTTCATAGCTTCTATTAGGCTGGAACGAAATCCCCCTTTTTCAAGAGCGGCAACGGCCTCAATAGTCGTGCCTCCGGGAGAGGTGACTTGATCTTTCAATGCGCCAGGATGCAAATCAGATTCCAAAACCATCTTTGCTGCGCCAAGAAGGCTCTGTGCCGCCATGCGATAGGATTGTTCCCTAGAGAGTCCAAGTAGGACGCCTGCGTCACCCATGGCCTCAATCATCATGTAGGCATAAGCAGGGGAAGAGCCGTGAACCGCAATCGCTGCATGTATATGGGCTTCTGAAATCCACTCACATTTTCCGATGGAGCTGAAAATTTCATAGACGAATTTTGATGAAGACAGAGATTGTGACAAAGTGGTGCAGAGTGATGTCATACCCTCGTTCACAGTGGCAGGGGTATTTGGCATGGCTCTATAGAGTTTAATACTGCCTCCAGTCATGGATTCAAGTTGCTCAAGGGTTACACCAGCTGCAATGGAAATCAATGTCTGTTCGCCTGAAAGACAGGTTATGACATCTTTTAGAACAGATTCAATCATATAGGGCTTAACGGCCAAGAGAATATAACTGGATTCCCTGACGACCTTCTGATTGTCAAGTGTTGTATCAATCCCTAAACTGGATGATACCAAGTCAAGTGTAGACTGTGATCTGGCACTGGCGATGATGTCAGTTGCAGAAATAATGCCAGAGGCTATAATCCCTTTGACAATTGCCTTTGCCATATTTCCAGCGCCAATGACGCCGAGTTTATAAGTCATGAGATACCTCCAAATATTTGAGTTAAGTGCATCAGGTGGTGTCCTGAGCGCGAAAAAAACCTATTCATATTGTACCATGAATTGCAAAAAAATTGTGTTTTTCGCAGATAAACATGATAAAATTAAAAGATGGTGGAATCGGAGGTCTGAGCGCTGTGCTCAGTTTCTGATAAAAGCAGAGAATTGATTAACAGAGGGGTAAATAAATGAACCTTAAAACACTGATGATGAACACAGACAGGGATGCCGTTCTGAACGAATTGATGATTCTTTATCCGGAAACGGATAGTCAAATAGATGATTATGAACGCGTTTATGAACAATTGGAGATCATGCCGCTCAGAAAATTTGATGAGTTTGATATTCACATAGGACTTGTCGATCCAAGTTCAGATGAGGATTATGAAGAAAGTGTCGATGAAGAGGCATATGTTGTGGTATCCGGGTATGATGCCAAACAGGATTTACAATTTGCACTGGGTTTTGCAAGATGGGAAGAGTGGATTAACGCTTCTGTTATTGTAGACCCGACACTTTCCATAACAAACGAGAGTATTTTGGCAATTTGTCTTTATGAAATGACGTTCTATGGATTTGATCAGATGACCATATCCAGAGAATTAGAAGCACTTGAAAGTGGCTTATCCAGCGATATGTTCCACTAGTGGTCAAGCATCAACTAAGAGCATTATAGATGTGAAAACTTTATGAGAAGGACAGAGAAATTCCCCCAGAGGCAATCGAAAGATTGACTTTAGGGGTTTTTTCATTTTTTGTCCTTTAAGTGGCAACAAATTTAAAGAAAGAGCAATTTTCTGAAAGCCAAAACAATTGATAAGGATTATCATTGTCAATAGAAAACAGTTAGATATAAATTTTAGTGAATTGATAAAAGAGGGAGGAAGTCAAGATGATTTCACAGAAAAAAGAGACTCAAACACAAGAGACAACTGCTGAAAAGCGGTGGGATGAGAGGGCACATTCTTTTTATTTGAGTCAAAAAAAGCGTGATGAGAGTCTTCCAAGTGAGATTTCAAAATATTTCATGACCGCTTATACGGGCATAGAGAGCATATTGGATGTAGGTGGCGGGGCAGGGCGCTATGCGATTCCCTTTGCCAGTTGGGCCAAGCGGGTTCATATGACAGATATTTCTCAAAATATGCTGAACTATGCCCTTGAAAATGCAGAGCAGGCAGGTCTTTCTAATGTTACATTTTCAAAGTTGGATTGGGATGAAGCGGAACAGATGTCGCTTGAGATGAAGGCGGATTTAGTATTTGCCTCCATGTGCCCTGCTGTGAACTCTGAAGCGGGTATTCAAAAAATGATGCATTTTTCAGATGGCTATTGTGCCATCAATAGATTTATCGTCTTTGAAGATTCGCTGACAGAGGCGGTGAGAAGAGGACTTGGAATTGAAAAAAATTCGATTAAAGATCCGCACAATGATAGGAAGATGGTGAAATATACATTCAACTTGTTATGGGATAAGGGATATACCCCTGAGATTAAGCTCTTTTCAGAAGACGTATTGGTTGAGCTCTCTTTAGAAGAGGCAAAAGACATTTATGTCACATCAAGAGAAATAGAAGAAGGGCAGTTTACAGCATGTGAGGCGATTATAGAGGCGTATTCCGAAGACGGCATCTGTAAAATTAGAAAACGGCATGAGACGGCTCTGATTATTTGGAGAGCAAACAAGACGAAATGATTAGAAGGAGACGAGGAGTAGAAGATATGAAAAAAGTATTTGCAATGGCTTTAGTTGTTTGTATGAGTTTTTTGATGTATGGTTGCTCGGAGAAGGTCGATTTAACTTCAGAGGAAACGCCTGTCACAGATCAAGTGGCAGTGGAGGCATCTGAGACCACAGAGGCGTTAAAAGTGGCAGGAACAGAGTCAGTGGACAATGAAAAACCAGTGATTAGACTTCAAGGTTCTGATACGGGATTGCCAAATCCTTTTAGGCATCACACGAGAGGACCTGGGATGTCAAAAATGCAGCTTCTCTATGACAGTTTACTGGAAATTGATGAGAAAGGGTATATCCCTTGGCTTGCCAAGTCATATGAGGTGAATGAAGATGGAACGGTTTATTCCTTTAATTTGGTGGAAAATGCATTTTGGCATGACGGTACGCCTTTAACAGTGGCTGATGTCATCTTTACAATGGATTATTATAGAGTTCATCCGCCTGTGACAGATAATTTGACAGTGGATGGCGAATTTTTGATTAAGTCGGTTGAAAAAACAGGTGACTGGTCGTTTGACATTGAGGTAAACCACGCGGACAATACGTATTTATCTAGACTAGGAGGTGTCCGAATTTTACCAAAACACATTTGGGCTAAAGTAGAAGATCCAATTGCCTATGAAGGAGACGGCGCTGTGGTGGGATCAGGGCCGTTTAAAATGACTCATTACGATTCCGTAAAGGGAGAATATCGATATGAGGCGACTCAGGATTACTGGGGACTTGAACCAGCTGTGGCAGCCATTGAATGGGTTCCTGTCAGCGATGCTGTAATGGCGTTTGAAAATGGCGAGATTGACCTAGTCAACATGGCGCCGGATTTATTGGAGCGCTATAGATCAGACGACACTTATCTGGTGAGAGAGCTACCGTCTTATCACAGTTATCGCTTGATGATGAATATGGAGTCATCGGAAGCACTGAAGGATAAGACCGTGAGAAAGGCCATGGCATATGGCATCAACCGTCAGGCACTTGTGGATAAGATTGCCAGAGGTGCAGCAGACGTGAGTAGCATGGGCTATGTTCCAAGTACCAGCAAGTGGTACAACCCGGCGATAGAGAGCTATGATTATGATTTGGAAAAGGCGAAGACGTTCCTCAATGGACGCTCCTATTCATTTAAACTCCTGACGGGAAATACACCCTCAGAAATAAAACTTGCAGAATTGATTCAACTGGATTTAGAACAAATCGGTATAGCGATTGAAATTGAAAGCGTTGAGAGCAAGACCAGAGATCAGGCCGTAAAAAGTGGTCAATATCAGCTTTTGCTTATTAATTCTGGCGGTATGGGGGGCGATCCAGACTATCTGAGGAGCATCTATGGTAATTCAACGGCCAACACAGCGGCACTTAGTGCTGCGACGTTAAAGGGTTATTACAATGAACAGGTTACAGCGCTGTCAAAGGAACAGGCATCTGTGATGGATGAAGCTGTCCGAGAAACGATTATCGACGAAATGCAAGTGCTCATAGCTGAGGATGTTCCCATGTTGATGCTCTACACCAACCACGACAATTTCGTCTATAGACCAGCGCACTATGATGGTTGGTTTGCACGGATGGATCATAGTAAATTGGATCACAACAAACTTTCCTACGTCACAAGGAACGAGTAATGATTAGAAAGATAATCGGAACGCTGATTGTAGTCTTGGTACTCAACTTTTTCATGCCGAGAATGATGCCGGGAGATCCGTTTGATTTTCTATCAACTGAAGAGGGGCAAGTTACAGTGACGCTATCAGAAGAACAGATTCAATTTTACAGGGCTTATTACGGCATGGATGAGCCCTTAAAGCAACAGTTCATTGATTATGTAAAGAGAGCTTTCACTGGTGATTTTGGCATCAGTGTTTATTACAATCGTCCAGTCTCCACCATGATTTTAGAAAGAGTTGCATGGACAATGGCGCTTGTATTAATTTCACTTGCTGTGAGTAGTCTGATCGGAACTGTATTGGGGATGATTGCCGCATATAGGGCCTCAGAAGAGACAACTCTGGACGCTATATTGATGCGGGGCATGATTATTTTGTCTGAAATGCCGGATTTTATGATTGGCTTAGCAATGTTATTTGTCTTTGCGGCAAAGCTCAAGTGGTTCCCCTTATCGGGCGGAGCCACTGCTTTTGCCGTCTATGAGACATTCGGAGATGCGGTAAAAGACTATGCCCATCATGCGGTTCTCCCGTGCTTAGTGCTCATTTTATCTAGTATGGGAGATTTTTTTCTGCTGAGCAGACAGAGTATGATGGCAATTTTGAGAGAACCCTATATAACCACTGCGGTGGCAAAGGGCCTTGGAAATCGGCGGATTCTAAGTCATCATGTCCTTTTAAATGCTTTTTCGCCCATACTGGCGAGAATTTTTATGAAACTTGGGACAATGTTGGGAGGAGCCGTTCTGGTGGAAAACGTCTTTGCCTATCCAGGTGTTGGCAGATTGATGCGAGAGGCAGTTGGACTCAGAGACTATGTGATGATTCAGGGGATTTTTTTTTATGTCGCCATCTTCGTACTGGTGTTCAATCTCGTAGCAGATATCATTATCAGATTGACCAATAGGAGTGATGACTATGAGAGCAATTAAACTAACCCCCCATAAGGTCTATCTTCTAGTGGTGCTTATGGCGTTTGTCATCTTTCTTTTAGTTGGTGGTGACGGACATCGTGTGGCAACTGGAGAGTCGTTGGAAGCCCCCTCTTTTCACCATCTGTTGGGGACAGATGATTTGGGGATGGATATTTTGGCTCAACTTTGTCACGGTGGGGGATACAGCTTGTTTTTAGGTCTTTTCAGCGCGGGTATCGCTGTGACAATCGGCAGTGTTGTGGGGATTGCTTCTGGTTATTACGGCGGTGGTCTCGATAAGTTACTCATGTCAATCTCGGATATTTTAACGGGAATGCCCCAAATGATACTCTTGATACTGCTAGGGGCTTTTTTAGGGGCAAGTTATTTTTCAATTGTATTGGTCATAGCGCTGATATCGTGGACTCAGACGGCTAGAATGGTAAGAGCAAGGGTTATTTTTATCAAAAACAGAAATTATATTAAGTATTCAAGGCGAATTGGAGCAACTTTTCCAGATATGGTTTTAAGGCACTTCTTGCCAGCACTTAGAGAACTTTTGACGCTCTCCTTTATCAAAATAATGAGTAGGGGAATTGTCATGGAAGCCAGTCTGGCCTATTTAGGGCTTGGCGACCCGACTTCCAAGAGCTGGGGAATGATGCTGAACAGAGCAATGTCTTTTCCGGGCATCTACTTTACACCCTTTTGGAAATGGTGGGTTTTAGCGCCACTAGCTGCCCTAATTGGCTTGGTGATTTCTTTGATGGCATATAGTAGAGAGTTTGAGGTGTAGCATGACAAAAGCTATTTTAGAATTTAGGAACGTGTCGATCCGGTACAAGGACAGTGATAAATTGGCACTGCATCCCTTAAATTTAAAGGTGAGAAGCGGGGAGAGCGTGGGCATAGTGGGAGAATCAGGCAGTGGGAAAACAAGTGTGGCCCTTGCTATCATGGGGCTCTTGCAAGGTAGGGCAAATGTGGAAGGTGATATTATTTTCATGGGAGAGTGGCTGAATGCAAAGGACAAATCCACATGGGAGGGCATCCGATGGAATCGGGTGTCTCTTGTCTTTCAAAATGCCTCCAATATCTTAAATCCAATGATGAAAGTGCTGCATCAAGTGGCAGAACCCATGCTCAAAAAAGGCAGGCGACAGGCACATGAACGGGCGTCAAAACTACTTGAGGAAGTGGGGCTTGAAGCGCTTTGGTGGGAGGCATATCCTGGCCAACTATCGGGCGGCATGAGACAGAAAGTTTTAATTGCAATGGCTCTAGCCTGTGAACCAGAGTTGCTGATTGTAGATGAACCCACCATGGCCTTAGACCCAATGTCAAAACTTCAAATCATCAATCTACTAAAAACTCTACAAAAGCGGCATCGGTTTGGCATGATTGTCATTTCTCACGAAATGAAACTGATTGAGGCACTCTGCAAAGAGGTGTATGTTCTCTACAGAGGGCATCACTTGGAATTCGGGAAGGTGGAAGAAGTTATGAAGACGCCAAGGCATCCCTATTCCAAGGGATTGGTAGGCGCTTCGTGGGAGATAGATGCTTACCGGGATATATGGGGCATTCCAAATTATCTGAGGGAGTCTGTTCGAGGGGGATGCCCATTTTATAGCCGGTGTTTTCAAGCGGTGGAGGCCTGTAGAAAGTATGAGTTCACACCACTTGAAATTGAAAATGGGCAGGTTGTGGCTTGTAAGAGAGGTGGCATTGCAACACTTCTTGATGTCAGGGGGATTACAAAGTCATATAAAGTTGGAAAACAGAAATTCTGTGCTGTCAATCAGGTGAGTTTTGAAGTGGCAGAAGGCGAGGTATTGACGCTTATTGGGGCTTCAGGTTCTGGAAAATCAACGATTGCCTCAGTGATAGCCGGAATACAGCATGGAGATGAAGGGGTTGTTCGATTTAGAGGCAAGGAGATTGAGCCCTTGCACATCATGAGGGAGAGAGGTGGGGTGCAATTGGTGGTTCAAGACCCTGACTCAGCCATGAATGCAAACTGGAAGGTATTTGATATCCTTTATGAACCGATGAAATGGAATCTAAATTACTGCAAAAAAGGGGCGCTTAAGCACATGAAACAGATGTTGAGAGCAGTTCAGCTGGATGATGACGAAGGCTTTTTACAGCTTAGAGCAGGACAGCTGAGTGGCGGTGAAAAGCAGAGGATTGCAATTGCAAGAGCGCTGTTGATGTCACCTAAATTGTTGATTGCAGATGAGGTTTCAGCCATGCTCGACCCGTCAAATGCCGCCAACTTGGTCAAAATGTTAAAGGAGATGCAAAACAAGCTGGGATTTTCCATGATTTACATCACTCACGACTTATACCTAGCACGGAAAATTTCAGACAAGACGGTGATTTTGGAGAGGGGATGTGTAAAGCAATACGGAGAGAGTTCGGCTATTTTAGACGACGCCATAGAGTCAATTGAAGCATACGCTATTTGACGCATTTCTTTCTATAATCAGAGGGAGAACAGCCGAATTGCCCACCAAAGCAGGTTGAAAAGTAACTGCTCGAATCAAACCCAACCAACATGGCAATATCCGTGAGTTGCAAACTGGTTTCACGCATGAGGAGGATGGCTCGGTTGAGTCGATAAGTCATCAGATAGCGGCTAAAGGAAACGCTCATATCTTTTTTGAACTGACGTGAAACGTGTGATTCTTGGAGACTGAGGTTTGATGCCATGTCCTTGAGGGTGATGCGCTGTGCGTACTCAGTGTGAATGCGACTTAAGACCTTGAGTGTACACTCAGAGGCATGTTGGTGGTTTACAGGTGCAGTTAAGCGAATCAGTGTGGTGAGAAAATCCTGAGCAAAAAGCATTTGATTGCTAAAAGATTTCTTCCTCAGAAATTCTGAAATTGACTGTTGAAGTGCATGTATCAGCAACTGACGGTAGTCTGGAAATTGGTTGATCAATTCGAAGACCATGTATGTCATCACATGAGTAAATCGCCCTTGCATAATGTCGGTGGGTGTCCGGTCAAATGCATTTCGTTTGAGATGGTCAAGCAAGTGGCTGTAAATTGAATCAGCCAGCGTTTGATTGCCATTTCCAAGTGCATTTACAATATCCAAAATGTGGTCGTCAACGGGATGGCTGCAACTGGAAAGGTGACCTTCCTCCAAAAGAGCAGTTTTACAGAGTGAATTGCAACCGTATGAATCGGAAAGCGTGCGTGCTGTGTACTCATATCTAAGTGTATTGATTTCAGTATTCGACATGAGAATCATCTGTTCCCCTGCTATGCGGAGAAAATCATGTGTCCCCATTTTAAACTGACTGAGGTCAATAAGTCGATTGCACTTTTCGCAGCAGACAATAGGATCACAAATATTGGAATCCTGAATGTAAAACACCTCTGAAAAGACGGGTGAATAAACTTCCTTAAGACTCCCAATAGGCCAAACTAACATATAGCACTGCGGATAGAGACGATGGATGTTAAAGGCATATTCAGCACGGGGAATTTCCTCAATATCAGAGAGGATTCTGTGGTTGGTCTTATGATCGTATGGAAGCGTGGTTTTATGAACTGGCGTGAAGAGCCTAATGCCTGTGAGCAATTGGAATTTTGAGATAGAGTTTAACATGAAACACCTCGCAAAGAATAGTGATAATCATTATCAATTGATAATGACATATGTTATTATAGCGAATTAAATCATAATTGTCAAAATCACGGTGGTTAATAAGGTGCAAATGTGGTATAGTTTTTGTTAATGCAAAGCATTTGCATTTAACTATAAACGTGTTGGAGGAATCATGTTTGAGACTTATAGTATTAATTTCTTGAGTGTCGTTTTAGAGGCACTGCCGTTTGTCTTCTTGGGAACGCTTATCTCCTCAACGATTGAGGCATTTATGCCTCAGGACTGGATTGCAGATAAACTCGGTGAAGGAAAATGGACGCACTATATTGCCGCTGGCCTTTTAGGACTTTTGATTCCAGTGTGTGAATGTGCCATTGTTCCCATTGGCAGACGGCTTATTCGAAAGGGAGCACCAGTTGGACTGGCTATTACCTTCATGATGGCCGCTCCTATTGTCAATCCCATCGTGCTATTTTCAACTTACTATGCCTTTTCAGGAAATTGGAGTTATGTAATTGGCAGAGGTGTCTTGGGATTTGTAGGCGCCATGGTAATTGGCGGTATCATGTCTATTGTCAGCCGCAGAAATGAGGTTTTGCTGGCATCTGAATCATCCGAAACAACCACATGCGGCTGTGGTGAATCACATGTGAGTCACCAGATTAGCATGCCTTTTACCATCGTTGAGGTAGAGCCCGCTTTTAATCAGCAAGCAATCTTTTGGCATAAGGCAAAACATGCTGCTGAACATTTAAGTGCTGAATTTATTGAGGTGAGTCGTTTTTTAATCATTGGGGCCATGATTGCAGCTGCCATGCAGACCTTTGTTCCAAGAGCATTCATGATGGAACTCTCAGGAAATTCGCTCTTATCAATTGTGTTGATGATGGCACTGGCCTTTGTTCTATCCCTCTGTTCGGAAGCCGATGCCTTTATTGCGGCGACGTTTAGATCAGCTTTGAGCCAAAATGCGGTGATGGGATTCTTGATATTTGGGCCAATGATAGATATAAAGAATACCTTGATGTTGCTGGCGGGTTTTAAGAAGCCATTTGTCATGCGCCTGATACTGGTAATCTTTATGGTGTGTTTGTTTTTGAGCAGCCTTTTTGGAGCTGTCATATAGGGAGGTGGCAATATGGGAAAGAGAACAGCGAATACACTGATTTATTTTTGCTTGGCAATAGGTGGACTCTATCTGCAATTGACGGGCAAAATAGGTCTGTTTTTACACCCTAGAATGTTTAAATATATCACAGTTGCCACAATGGGATTTCTTCTTTTGGCATTATTCGGCTTATATCAGGTGCTAAAGAGTGGTGGCGGCAAAAGCGTAAAACACGTATCAGTATACGTTCCTGTGATGGTGTTCTTGATAATACTGGCATCAAATCCATCTAGAATCAGCTCAGCGAATAAATTGTCAAATTACATGGCTCAGATTCCCAGTCAGTCGGCTGAGAACCAAGAGCAGTCTAAACAGCTGGAGTCAAATCTTCCAAAGCCTATATTGGCAAGTGATCGTGAGGAGGAAACCTCACAAGAGAGCGTTATCATAAATTCAAAAAGTGCTGCTGATGAACCAAATCCTGAAACTGAAACGGATTTAGAGGAGAGTGTAACATCCGCTCAAGAACCCATCGAAGATTCTATTAAGACTTCTGACAAGGCGCCTGTTGCAGATCCCAGTATAGACAGTTCAGAGGTCAGTCTGCCAAACGTAGAGGGTCAGGCCTTTTTATCTAAACTGGATCAGTGGATGGCTGAACCGGAGGCTTACGCAGGGAAGGAAGTGGAGATAGAGGGTTTTGTCTACAGAGAGGACTTCTTTGAAGGGGGCGCTTTTGTGGCTGGACGTTTCCTCATCACCTGCTGTGCTGCGGATTCCACAGTGGCAGGCATTTATGTGGAAGGAGAGGATGATGAACAATTTGACAAAGATACATGGGTGCATGTAAAGGGAACAATCGCCGTGAAATCCATGTACTTTCCGGTAGACGATGCAGTTCATGATATTGTGGTGCTAAAAGATTCAAAAATCACTAAAATTGAACCGTATGATTCGCCGTATGTCTATCTAAATTATCAGTAATCATAAAATAAAACTTGATTGAAAGAAGTAGAGTGCGGTATAATAATAAAAAGCAAATGCGAATCATTTGCATTAAATCCTGTGGTAACAGGATTTTTTATTCAGACTAAGATGCAAATGATTTGCAATAAAATACAATGAGAGAGGATATTTTTATGAAACCATTAAAATTAATTGCAATGATCTCTTTGGTGATGCTTCTTCTTTCCGCTTGTACGCCGAATTCGGTGGAAGCGGAGAAAAGTTCTAATGCAGACAGCCAATCAGAGAGTGAAAAGACAGTGGAAAGCGTCACAGAAGGCGAAACAGAGAATGGAGCAGAAGTGCATAAAATTAAAGTTATGACAACTCTCTTCCCGCAATATGATTTCGCTAAGATTGTAGGTGGGGATAAAGTGGAAGTGACCCTGCTATTGCCTCCAGGTGTTGAGGCACATTCATATGAGCCAACCCCTCAAGACATCATTAGCATCCAAGAGAGTGATTTGTTTGTCTACACTGGTGAACAAATGGAGCCTTGGGTGCATAAAATGGTGGAGAATGTAAAATCTGATGGCCTAACAATTGTCGATTCGAGTAAGGGTATTGAGCTTATGATGGGACATCATCATGATCATGAGGGCGAAGATGAAGATCACGATCATGATGCGGGAGATGATGACCATGACCATGATGCAGATTCTGAGGACGAAGATCACGATCATGAAGGGGTAGATCCACATATTTGGCTTGATCCAGTGCTTGCAAAGACAATGGTTGACAACTTAACAGAGGGGTTGATTTTGGTTGATCCTGAAAATGAAGCATACTACCAACAAAATGCTGATGCTTATAAATTGAAGTTGGACGAATTGGACAATTCTTTTAGAGCTGCATTTGAAAAGACGGACAGCAAGACAATTATCTATGGGGGTCACTTTGCGTTTGGATACTTTGCAAAGCGATATGGGCTTGAAAATATCTCTCCATTTGAGGGATTCTCTCCAGATGCTGAACCGACACCAGCCAAAATTGCAGAGCTCATTGAAAACCTCAAAAAAGCGGGAACACATTATATCTTTTATGAGGAATTGGTAGACCCTAAAATTGCTCGAATTATTTCTGAGGAAACAGGCGCTGAAATGCTCTTGCTTCATGGAGCTCACAATGTGAGTAAGGAAGAGAGAGAATCTGGAATAACCTATATTGAAATCATGCAGCAAAATCTTGAAAATCTAAAAATAGGACTGGGGTATCATGAGTAAGCTGCTTGAAGTAACGAATTTATCAGTTAAATATGGAAAGTTTGAAGCCTTATCAAAGGTGAGTTTTGAAATTCAAAGAGGGGATTATGTGGGGATTGTCGGGCCAAACGGGTCTGGCAAGACCACCCTCATGAAAACCCTCTTGGGTCTCGTATCTCCCAGTGAAGGGCATATCCAATACTTGAATTCAGAGGCAAATCAATCCATGGGGTATTTGCCTCAGAGGCTTTCAATCAATGATCGGCTATTCCCTGCAACGGTGTATGAAATTATTTCGCTCGGCCTTGTTAAACGGGGACTATCCCTGCCATTCATAAGTCGTGAAGAGCGGTTGAAGATTGACGCTATCATGGAAAAACTAAATCTTAGGGCGTTAAGACATAAAAAAATAGGCGATTTATCAGGAGGGCAGCAACAACGTGTGCTTCTTGCAAGGGCCATGGTCAATCAACCAGAAATTCTGATTTTAGATGAGCCAACCAGTGCGCTTGATCCAAAGATTAGGGGCGATTTCTACGACCTAATTGGGAGACTTAATCGCGAGGATAACACGACGATTCTGCTGGTGTCACACGACATCGCCTCCATCGGAAAATACTCGGCAAAAATGCTGTATTTGGATGGACGATTGGTCTTTTACGGCACTTATGATGCCTTTTGCCGTTCAAATGACATGGAGCAGTATTTTGGCAATTTTACACAACATCAAATGTGCTGGAGGCAATCAAGCGATGGAATTAATTCATAAAATAGCATTGGCGTTTCAATATGGGTTTATTGTCAAGGCAATTGTGGTAGGGGTACTGATTTCACTTTCAGCGTCTTTTATCGGCATCTTTTTAGTGCTTAAAAAGTACTCGCTAATCGGTGATGGCTTGGCACATGTTAGTTTTGCAACCATTGCGCTTGCCATGCTCTTAAACGCCTCTCCACTGTGGGTGTCAATTCCACTTGTAATTGGGGCTTCAATCCTCATTACGAAACTCAATCAGGGGGCGGATATGCATGGCGATGCTGCAATTGGACTTGTGGCCTCCACAGCACTTGCAGTGGGAATTGTCATATCCAGTGTTGCCAAGGGATTTAATATCGACTTGTTTAGCTATCTCTTTGGGAGTATACTGGTCATAAGCGATACAGACGTGATTCTTTCAGTAATTCTTTCAATTGTGGTGATAGCCGTGATTTTTTTAAACTATAAACAGTTGTTTTCGGTGACTTATGACGAAGAATTCTCTAAGGTGATGGGACTTAATACAGATCTTATTAACAATCTTTTATCGGCATTGACGGCAGTGACAATCGTCCTTGGAATCAGAGTTGTTGGGACGATGTTGATATCAAGTCTTATTATCTTTCCAACCGTTTCGGCACTTCAGTTGTCTTTTGGATTTAAGATGTCGATTTTAATTGCGGCAATCATATCAGTTATCTGTGTGATTTTGGGGGTTTTGGTTTCTTTTGTGTTAAATCTCCCCACTGGTGCAACAATCGTCCTTCTAAACAGCTTGACGTTTGCGCTTTTGTATGGCATAAAGAAAGTAAGGCAGGTATAATGCCTACAGTGTACTTACAACTTATAAGATGAAAGGATTTTTTCATGAGGGATAAACAGCACTTGTTTAAGGAATTTGGCATTAGGGCGACGAAGCAGAGGTTATTGGTATTGGACTTGCTGATGGAAGAGCAGATGCCCATATCAGTAGAACAGATTTTTCTGAAGGTAAAAGCTCAGGATGAATCCATTAACTTATCAACTGTCTACCGCATTTTGTCTACTTTTACTGAAAAGGGGATTGCCCTGAAGAGTTTGCTTGGGGAATCCAGTGTTGCCTATTATGAGCTCAACCGAATGGTGCACAAGCACCACTTAATCTGTTTGAGCTGTCATAAAATCATGAACATCAACCACTGCCCTTTGGAGAACTATGAGAAGGAACTTCAAAGAACAACAGCGTTTGAGGTGGTTTCCCATAAACTAGAAATTTATGGATATTGTCCAGAGTGCAAGTCAAAGCACTGAGTTTATTAAAACTAAATGACAAATGTATGAACTTTAGGAAGAGAGGGTATCTCTTCCTTTTTTGTTATGTGGATTGAATGGGGGATATATTGTATAATTTAAGCATTGAGAGTAAGTGTTAAGCGTGGGATATAAAGGTTTACGGTAAGGAGTCGATATGTCGGAAAACAAGCGTGATTTTTTTAAGGAAATGGAATATGTGGATGGTGTGACCATTATAGATGAGAAGGGGACGATTCAGTATTCTATAAAGTTCAATCCAAATTTTTATCCAGAGATGATTGAAAAAAACATCATTGGCAAGAAACTAGATGAGGTGTTTGTCAGCATTGATCAGGAGACGAGCACACTGTATACAGCAATAGACAAAGAACAGATCATCAAGCGAAAGGCACAGAAGATAACTGATATAACTGGTTGTACTATTGAGACGATGAATGTGTCCATTCCGATTAAGGCCAATGGAAAAATCATTGGTGCAATTGAACTGTCAAAGGATATCACCAGTCAAAGGGATCGAGAAAAGTATATTTATGAAATAGACAAGGCGATTTTTCAAAGAAAATTTTTGCCGGAATATAGGCTGGGCGCTGACAAGGCTAGGTATAGGCTTGAAGATATCATTTCAAATGACTCCAAGATAAAGGGAATTAAGCATCAAATTGAGCATTTGGCAGACACCAAGGCCCCTGTTTTTATCTATGGCGAAACGGGAACGGGAAAAGAGCTATTTGCCCATGCCGTTCACAACAGCAGTACAAGATGTGACGGGCCGTTTATTTCTCAAAACTGCGCCGCTATTCCAGAGAACTTACTGGAGAGTATTTTATTTGGAGCAACCAAAGGCAGTTATACAGGTGCTGTGGATTCGCCTGGTCTCTTTGAGCTTGCAGATGGCGGAACGCTCTTTCTCGATGAAATCAATTCCATGTCGATTGGACTCCAAGCTAAGCTCTTGAGGGTTTTAGAAGATGGTTATGTCAGGCGTCTTGGGGATAAGAAGGAAAAGAAAATAGATGTGCGAATCATCAGTGCGTCCAACGAAGAACCTATAAAATGCATCCAAGATGGCAAATTGAGACAGGATATTTATTACAGGCTCTGTGTGCTCTATTTTTCCATTCCGCCGCTGAGGGAGAGAACGGGAGATATTCGCCCTCTTATGGACTATTTTATCAATCGGTACAATTTGCAGATAGATCGACAGATTCACAAGGTTTCAAAGAGTGTCTACGATTTCTTTGTATCCTATTCGTGGCCAGGCAATATCAGAGAGCTTGAACACTTTATTCAGTATGGAATTTCCAATAGCCTAAAGGGCGATGAGGTCTTGGAGTACAACCATATTGAACAGAGAATTGAGGACATAAAGGCCATCAAGACAAAAGGAGGGCAGGACAGTGGCGATGTGGAATTGCAGCCAATTAAAGAGGCGATATCCGCTCTGGAGCTAAAACTCATTCAAAAGGCTTTTAGAGAGACTGGAGGTAATGTTTCAAAGGCGGCAAGAATATTAAAAATGCCCAGACAAACTTTGCAGCGAAAAATAGAAGTTTATGAAATTAAATAAAAAGTGCCCATATTTTAACACATGTGCCCGAAATATAACAGATTAACGATGTTTTGTATTTCGGCACATCTTTTTTTGACACATAATTGGCAGCATTGATAGTAAAATAACAAAAATAATGCCTTATGCAACCTGAAAATTCCGAAAATTTAGTCAATACAGCCTTTTTGGTTGGCACGATTATTGCCAGTAATATAAGTGGCGCCAAGTTATAAGGAAATCGTTCACAACGGAGGAAAGACAAATGAAAATCGGAATATTGAAGGAAATCAAAAAAGGGGAGTCACGTGTTATATTGACACCTACAGAAGTTAAGGAACTGGTTGCACAGGGTCATGAGGTTTTAGTACAGCATAATGCTGGAGCAGATGCGGGATTTGAAGATGAAGCATATGCACTGGCAGGCGGAAAGATTGCTGCAACACCTGCTGAAGTCTTTGAAAAATCTGAATTTGTCACAAAAGTCAAAGAGATTGAACCTGAGGAGTACGGGTATCTCAGAGAGGGACAAATCGTCTTTACATGCATCCATCCAGCGGCAAACCGCGAAGAAGTCGATGTTATTTTAGAGAAGAAAGTCATCGCATTTACAGCAGAAGACACACATCGGTATGGATCGCCAAACTGCGAGGCGGCAGGTAAACTCGGAGCGATGATGGGGGCATATCATCTCTTGAGTATCAACGGTGGCCGTGGTCAATCCATCTTTGGCATAGGCGGTGCACCTGCGGCAAAAGTACTGGTACTCGGTGCAGGGATCGTTGGAAAAGGGGCAGTGGACATATTGGCTTCACTGGGAGGTCAAGTGTACCTCATGGACATCAATGTCGGCATTTTAAGGGACTCTCAGTATCAGTTCTCAAAAAATGTGACCACGATGATTTCAAATCGCTCTAATATTCAGAGTATCCTAGGTGATTTAGACCTTGTGGTAAACTGTGTCAAATGGCCGAAACATAGAAAAGACCATTTGATTTACGAAGAGGACTTGAAGCTCATGAAAAAGGGCGCAGTCATTGTGGATGTCAGTGCAGATTTAGGTGGCGCAATTGAAAGCTATAGACCGACGACTCACCTTGAACCGACTTACAAAATTCACGATGTGGTGCATTATGGTGTGGACAATATTCCGGGGGCGGCGCCACATACGGTTTCCAAGGCTTATGCTGCTTCAATTTTCCACCATATTGCCTCAATTGCCAATAATGGCGTAAAAGAAGCATGTGTCAGAGATGGATTTTTGAGAAGAAGTCTCTGCGCTTATAAGGGGACATTGACACATGTTGAAACCAGCGTCATTCAACAGCGTCCTTTTGAGTCACCTGAAAAACGACTTGAAATCGAAGGTCGTGAAGACTTGAATTTTGCGCCAAGTGCAACAACAACTGCTTTGAAGTAATGTAAATTTGTATTTTATAGGGGAGGAAATATTATGGACGGAATGACAAATATGGGGGTCATCTCTGTAGTACCGGCAGTTATTGCAATTGCCCTCGCATTTAAGACGAGAAACACGGTTTTCTCGCTCTTTGTGGCGATTTTTATTGGGGTAATGCTCACAGGTGAAGGTCTGATGGCATTCCCAGCACTCATTAAAACATCATTGGGAACAACTAGTTTTTCATGGATATTCTTACTTGAAATCTTCATTGGAATACTAATCGCATTTTTTCAACGAACAGGTGCAATACAGGGCTTTACTGAAATCATGAAGGGTAAAAAGCTCACTAGAAAGAGCATTCAGCTGACGGCTTGGGTCATGGGAATGTTCGTCTTCTTCAGTGATTATTTCAGTCCCCTATTTGTTGGATCTACCATGAGAAGCCTATCTGACGATGCCAAAATCTCCAGAGAAAAATTGGCATATATTGCGGATTCAACTTCTGCGCCAGTTAGCGTTTTAGTTCCAATAACTGGATGGGCAGTGTTTATTTCTGGTCTCTTGGTTGGGATTGGCCCAGTTGAAACAGCAGAGCAGGGAATGATGATTTTTACAAAGGCAGTTGTCTTCAATTTTTATGCAATTGCAGCAGTTATCATGGTTGGCCTTTTCTCAGCGGGTATTATCCCAGAATTCGGACCAATGAAAAAAGCAGAAGAAAGAGCTCAAAAAGAGGGCAAAGTTCTCAGAGATGGTGCTGAACCACTTGTGGGAGAAGAATTGACAGACACGCCTCCATATCCAGGCGTCAAGACAAATGTATTTTTCGACTTTTTATTTCCAGTATTTGTTGTTATCTGCATTGCAGTGGGAACATTTATCACGCTTAAATCTGCAAAGACCATGGAAGCCTTCTTGGCAGCTTCGGTTATTCTGGGCATCATCATGAGGATTCAGGGGATACCATTTAAGGATATCATGGATACAGCAATGAAGGGGATGAAGGGCATCATGCCAGCGGTTATCATTTTGGCACTTGCCTATTCGATCAATGGGCTGAGTAAACAAATGGGAACTGCCAACTACATTATTTCCATCACAGAAACATGGCTGACACCAAATTTACTGCCTTTTATTACCTTTTTAATTGCGGCGACGATTTCATTTTCAACTGGGACTTCTTGGGGAACTTTCGCAATCGTCATGCCAATAGCAGCACCGCTTGCGTTTAACTTTGCAGGGAATGAAGTGACTTGGCTTGTACTGGCAACTGTATCTGCAGTTGCAGGCGGCGGCGTCTTCGGCGATCACTGTTCGCCGCTTTCAGATACCACCATCCTGGCATCCACTGGGGCTGCCGCAGACCATATAGACCATGTTAAGACACAAATACCATATGCTTTAACAGCTGCGGGATTAGCGGCTATCTTCTATTTAATTATCGGTTTCTTGGCTTAAATTTTAGTCTCCTTTACGGCGACATCCCTTAGAGAAAACCCATAGCTGAGAACAAAAAAACAGGTTGAATGCCACTTGTGGGCATTCAACCTGTTTTTATAGATTCATGTACATGAAAGCGTTTCTTTTAAAGACAGTTCTGTTTAAATGTATTTCTATTTAAAAGCCTCTTGCATGAGCTTGTTGGTCTCGTCTTGATCGTGATAGAAATAGCTGAGCCCGTCTTTGCCCGTTCCAATTGATTTCATTGGAAGTGTATAGAAAGTCACTTTCTCCATATCAGTGCCAATCATGGCAGAGGCATATGAGAAGATTTGGGAAGAAGTCATGTCGGTTTCAACGTACTTTAGAGATTCAACTGCTATAAATGGCAATTTCACAGAGAGTGCTTTATCCGCCGCACTGGACAGAAAGGCCTGTTGTCTTTCAATCCGCTGAACATCGCCTTCACGAACTTTGCCGTCATTTGACTTTCTAAATCTCAAATATCCCATGGCCTTGTCACCTGAAATCACTTGAAGTCCCGGTTCGAAATCTATGTGAAGAGGCGGCGTAGCATAGGGATCATCATATTTCATTTTAAAGGGAACATCCACTTCGACGCCACCTAGCATGTCTACAATAGCTGCCACTGCATCGTAATCTAATTTGACATAGTGATCCACCTTGACACCTGTTAAATCTTGAATAGCCTGTCTCAAACCATCGGCGCCGCCCACATCTTTAAACCCATATCTTGCGTTTAACTTTTTCTGACCGAGCTTGTTGTGTCCCTCTGTTGGGAAATACGTATCCCTTGGGATAGACATGGCGTTGATTGTGTTGCTCTTAGTGTCAATTGAGACCAGTATCATGCTATCTGTTCGCGTACCTTCCACACCAAAGACGAGAATATTGACTTTTTTTTGATAAAAAACGCTAAAACCTGCTAACACAATTGCAATTAGCAGTCCAGTAATTAATAAAACTGTTGCTACTCTTTTCATATGAACCCTTCCGGTTATGTCGATGTGATATGATTCAACAAGATTTTGAATCATCCATAGCCAGTATACGGCTTTTAAAAAGAAAGTCAATGATTATTACATGAATAAAATGCGTCAATATGATTACAGATGATGAAGGGGTTCAAACATAAATTTAACATGAATTTAGCATGGATATGATGTTTAGAAGAGGTCAAGCTGTTATAATCAAGTTGATCCACTAAGTGGTAACATCCTACATGAAAATCTCAGACGAAAGGCCATTTGATTAGCCCATCATTTGGTCTTTTGTCATGTCTTATAAAAGTCACAAATCAGTTACAAATATTTCTTACTTTGTAACGGAACTGTAAGACTATATTTGTGGGGAATGTGCTATAATTAGCTTCGCTGATTGGAAGTTGGAAGTACATGGAATTCAATAAATGATTTTTATTCAGCAAAAGATTTTTAAATTGAAATGCATTTTAAGATGCATTTGCAGACAGACCTGCAAGAGTAGGAGACATTATGGAACAAATTTCACTTAGAAAAAACAAAAAAATTCAAGACTTTGCCTATGTGCTTATAGGTTCAATTATCTTGGCAGTGGCAATTACCTCTATTCTTAAGCCAAACGGAATTATTACTGGGGGCATCACGGGATTTTCTTTGGTAATAGAGAAACTGGTGGGTATCTCATATACGTATATTTACTACTTGATGTCAATTTTGGTTCTAATTGCAACTCATATGACCTTGGGAAAGAAAGAAGCGAGTAAAATTCTAGTGTTTTCAGTGTTCTTTCCTGTAGTGCTTATTCTATTTAGTAAATTTGATTTGAACTTTGTTCAAAATGACTTATTCTTGGCATCTATCTACTATGGTGTCATGGCCGGCGGTGCAACAGGCTTGATTCTGAAAGGCGGATTTTCATCAGGCGGCACAGATAGCATTGCTAAAATCATCAATAAAAAAGTTTTTCGATTCATGTCCATTTCAATTATTATGGCTACAATAGATGTAGGGGTTATTATCTTTGCGGCGTGTGTATTCGACACGAGAGTTGCCCTCTATGCGTTGATTACCCAGGTGGTTTCTATGAAGTCGGTTGAAACGGTTCTATTCGGTTTTTCTTCAAAACTCGTGAAACTGGAAATTATCAGCGAACATGAAAAAGAACTGGAAACCTATATATTAAAGACCCTCAATAGGGGCATTTCTAAATACAACATCGTCGGTGGGTACACCAATCTCACTAGAACAAAACTCGTGACAATCTGTTCGCCAAGGGAATCGTTTCTCGTGAGAGATTTAGTTGCAAAAATTGACCCTAAGGCCTTTGTCAGTGTTCTTCCAGTGAATTCAGTGTGGGGAGAGGGTATCGGATTTGACAGCTTGTCTCAAGAGGAATAGAGAGCAGGAAGAGGGTTTAAATCGATATATAGAAAATAAAGTTAAAGGAGTCCGAAGAGGACTCCTTTTCAGCTTGACGACAAACGTCAATTACAGCGTCAATTTCAAAAGCCTGCTTTCTTACGTATATTTAGATACGCTGCGAATACAGGCTTTTTCATTTCCTTGTCCTTGACATTTCTCGACAAGCTCTTAGACTGTATACTTTGTCTACAGTCTAAAAGGAGTCCGAAGAGGACTCCTTTTCATATTGTAATGGTTATATTGATGAAGCGCTGTATCTGAATGGTAGAATCAATTGATAAACAAATTTCTTAGTGTTTGCAGGTTGTCTTGGTAATTGAACAACACGGTTTTCATCTCCTGATCACCGTTGATAAAGTGAATGGTAACCGTTTTGCCTTCTTCCACAGAGCGGCTGTACTTGAATCCGTCATTTAGAAGTTTTTCAATGGTAGAGCGGTTGACGTTGAGTTCATGCTCAAGTTCTTTCTTTTCTGAGCGGTAGTGGTCTTTTGCACCGTCTCTTAAAGTGTTCTTGCTCTTGGCATGTACAACCTGACGTTTAGAATTGGTTCCCCTATAAGGCATTGACATCACACTCCTTCATTATGGTGATAGGTTCATACCCAATTAAATTGGTTTTACCCGTTTTCTGTCGTATGTTTCTGGTGTTTTGTGATAAAATAAAGTATGCGGAGGTGCTTTATGCCATTTGATTTTAATTTTAAATTTCTGAGTGAGACCATGATGACAGTTGCCATCATTGTGCTTGCTTATTCAATAAAAAAAATCATCCTAAAGGTGATGCATCAGAGAATTGCAGATAGTACCAGTTATTATAAGTTAAAGCGAGTGGTTACATATATTATTTTTATAGTATCCGCAATTTTAATCGGGGGCATATGGCTTAAATTTGGACAGAGTTTCAGCACTTATTTTGGGCTGATTTCAGCAGGTCTTGCCGTTGCGCTTAAGGATTTGGTCATCAACATGGCGGCGTGGATATTCATCGTCATTAAAAGACCGTTTACAGTGGGGGATCGGATCGAGATAGATGGCGTCAGAGGTGATGTCATAGATCAGAGGTTGTTTCAGTTTTCCATGATGGAGATTGGCAATTGGATACAGGAAGATCAGAGCACCGGTCGAATCATACATGTGCCAAATGCCAAGATTTTTACGGAGAGCCTTGCCAATTACACCATTGGATTTGAGTACATCTGGAATGAGATTCCAGTCCTGTTGACATTTGAGAGTGACTGGCAAAGAGCAAAGGGAAAACTGCTGTCCATTGCAGAAGAGCACACCCTTTATCTGCACGAGGAAGTGGAGCGAAAAGTAAAACAGGCTTCGAAAAAATACTTGATTCTATACAAAAATCTGACGCCAATTGTCTATACCGATGTGAAGGAAAGTGGCATCCAGTTGACCATTCGATATCTATGTGCACCACAGAGGCGAAGAAGCAGTAAAGAGATCATGTGGGAAGACATTTTAAAATACATCCAGTCGACGGAAGATATAAATTTGGCATACCCAACCATTAGAGTTGCTTCTGATAAGGGGTAGATTGGAGAATAGATGAAGGCAAAAGGGTTGAAACTGTTTGTAGCTTTACTGCTGTTCATAGCGGCTTTTTTGTTCTTGCCTGCGTTGAGGGCGCGTGTTCTCATGAAAGCGGCATCTGTTTATGAACAGCAAAGCGGCAAAATGACATATGACTGTGTTATTCCCTTAAATCAACTGAACTGGTTTCCAGTGATGATTCACTATGATGCTTCTGAGGCCTATAACGAGAGGTATGGAACGCACTTGAAACTTATGATTTTATATACTTTTGGAGATTTCAAGGGAAATGCATCGGAGATTTATGACATGGCGTCTCCCTACTATTCGAGTTTCATGGGGGCATATGTGGTGGAAGGTCTGAATGAGGATACCTCAGCTGACCTTGACTGCGTTCAGAAAATTCCGGTATATGACTATGAAAATCTGATTCTAAGGGATTTGGGAGATGAGCATTACAGTGGCGCTTTTCAGTATGAAGTGACAAATGCCAAAGAGACAGAGTACCTTGGGACTAAGGGATGGCAACAATTGGATATTTCCATAGAGACACATGGACTCTGGCATGAAAAACGGACTTTCATGAGGCATTATCTCCAGTTTGGAGAGCCTCATTCGCATGGTGATGAAGGGGAGACATCGTCTTTCGAAAAGACGCGCTTAGAGGGGCGGATTTACTATAAGAGACTTGATTCAGCATCACTTGTGATTCTGTATGCCATCACAAGCGATTTGGACCTTCTAAATCAGACAGATGCACAGTTGCTGTCAAAGTCAAAAATTCTTCCGGCAAATTGACGTCAAGTAGCTGTATATTTCTCTGACGCCCTTATGCCAGTTTTGATCTTCTGCATATGAGCGATTGAGCCACTCAATGTCATCCATGTTGTGAAGTGTCTTTTTGTCAAAGCTGTTTTTGATAGTGTTGATTGCAATTTGTGTGCTGTCGCCTATATTGGTGTTATAGGCCTTCCAACTGTGGTAGACGTTGTATGGGTTGTTGATAATTAAATCCCGTTCAGGGGAATCGGCAGGGACAAATCCCTGTTCTTGTCCGATAATGGCTAACATCAAAAGCGGGTCAATATCGTTGAGTCTGGAAATTGAAATGACCTTGTTTAGGTATTCGCTTCGTCCAATATAGGCTTTTCTGTCATTGAGCAGATAGTTTTTAAGGGTAAAATAGTCAAAAGGTGCATAGGCATAGGAATCATCATTCCTTGCAAATGGTTCATAGCTTATCTCCGCATCAATTTTGGAAGGACTGCGGACTATTTTTACAGTTTTCATGAGATAGAGATAATCTGCCGTAAAGGGATTGGCATGTGTGCTGTTTGCTTTGACAATCCTTATTGGTGATTCGCTGCTGACTCGAACGCTTTCAGTATAGTAGTAAGCAGAGGCAAGTGTAAACGTTATGACGAACAATACAAGGCAAGTGAGGGCAAAGCGCGCACTGATAATAGCCGACGCTATACTGGACAAAAGGGACTCTGGCTTATCCAAAACGGTTGGCCTGGCCTGTCTACCAGTTGAAGTTGACCTTGGGTTAGTGGCTCTTATGCGCTCGTCGTAAACTGGAGTTGAAGTCATTTCAGCAGTAGAGACGGTGGAGATATCCATTAGACGATCGCTTTCTAAAAGCCTTGCAGTATTATTTTCATGTGAATAGGCAATGACAAATTCTAAAATATCATTTGAGGGTAAATTCAGTTCCGTGCTCTTGCTGAGCCATTCAGTGGCTATGCTGATTTGATCGGAAGGAGTGGCGTTGAGTTCAAAGATGGATTTAAAGACATCATATTTTGTAATGTCTTCGGGTTCATCCGAGATGACACTGGATAGAATTTGATATTTCAGTGCGTTCCTGAACTCTTGATCCACCCCTTCAAGATGCTTGTCCAGAACTCTATGAACTGTATCTGATAGAACCGCCGCTTTTTCTTCTGTGGTGGAGGTTTGGTACTTTTGTGCTATGTATTTACGAATGTTAAAGAGGTCGCTAATGGAGATTACGAGCCACTGTTTCAATTGTTTGACGATACGTTCCATTGACGCCTCCTTTTGCACTTTTCTTTATTATAAAAGAAATTGTATGAATAAACAATCTGTTGCTATTGAATTGGAATGGCGAGTTTGCTAATATTGACTATATTGGTGCAGAAGGGACTGCACAATTAAACTGGGAGGGGTTATGACAAACCGAAAGAAAACTTTGTTGCTGACTGTGATTTTACTGCTTGGAATGGCAGTATTGTCTGGCGGTTGCACAAGGGTTCAGAGTAGTATTAAGGATTTAAAAGCAGAGACATTTGGTATCGCCAGAACGTTTCACGTCTATGATGACTTTGGAAATGAAACCATGACAGTCAGTGGAAAGAGCACAGATATGCAGTCGTCAGAAGTTGAAAATGTCATCTTAATCACCATTGACGGCTATTCATGGCAACATGTTGGTTCTTCCATGATTGCAGTGGAAGGGGGACTTGAAAACTTAGTGGATAGCTATGAAGTCAATCAGAACATTGATACGGGCAATCAGGGAACGGGAACATTCACTGCAATTGATCGTAAAATCAACAATTTCAAGTCGGGACTCTCTGGTCTGAAAAGAGTGATTGTGGTGAAAAATCAATCTGGCGTCATCATCGCTGTTTATGAAGGCAACAACGTGTTGGTGGAAGAGAGCACTTTGCCGTCATCTACCAAAATTTTAATCGACAATAAGCGAATGACCATCTACAGATGTGATTTTGAAATTTTTGAAGCGGGGATGCTCCAATAAGACGGCTTAGAGATAAAATAAAATCGTAAGGACGCAGAGTGAAGGCCAGCCCGGTTTAAGTGGGGCTGGCCTTATTTTGTAGTGATTTAACGACGGTTAATGAGAACTCAGTCAATCCTTTAAGTCTCTATTGGACTGGAATCGGGCAAAACTAGGATTTTAATTTAAACTGACTCACCAATCCTTGAAGCACCTCTGCTTGCGATGCCATTTCTTCACTTGCAGCAGCACCTTCTTCACTGGTTGCGGAATTCCGTTGTGTGACAGAGGCGATTTGAGTGAGTTCACCGTTGATTTGAGTGATGGCAGAAGCCTGTTCGTTTGTCAGAGAGGCAATTTGAGAGATAATCTCTGCGGCATCGCCAATGCCGTTTACAATATTTTCAAGCGCCTTTGATGTGGATTGAGCAATTTCCGAACCAGCCTTGACTTTGGAAAGGCTATTTTCAATGAGCTGTTCTGTTTCTTTTGCGGCTGTAGACGTCCGGCCTGATAAGTTTCGAACTTCATCGGCAACAATTGCAAATCCCTTGCCATGTTCTCCCGCTCTGGCGGCTTCAACAGCTGCATTGAGTGCCAGAAGATTGGTTTGGAAAGCAATTTCGTCGATTACTTTTATGATATTTGCAATGCTGGAAGAAGAGTCACGAATTTCTTTCATGGCATTGAGCATTTCTGACATTTGCCCACTACCCATATTGGCATCTTCTTTTATTGCAGAGGAAAGCGTATTGGCTTTAGTGGCATTTTCAGCGCTTACAGACGTTTGTTGAGCGATCTTTCTCATGGAGGACGTGATTTCTTCAAGTGAAGCAGATTGTTCAAATGCGCCTTGTGAAATATCCTGAGAAGACTGTGCAACATGTTCCGCACCGACTGAGACTTCCTTTGACGAACTGATGATTTCATTGAGAACGCTGTTTAATACTTCGACGATATGGTTTACAGATGTCTTCATCTGGTTGAAGTCACCCTTGTAATCTCTGCTAATGGACACCACCATGTTCTTCTCTGACATGAGCTTCAGTACTTGTGAGAGTTCATCTATATAGCTCTTGATATTGCTCATGGAAGTGGATAAGTGTTCATAAATTTGGGAGAAGTCCTCATAGACAGATTGAGTGGCTTCATCTGGTGGCGCAATGTTATTTTCTATTAAGAGACGTCCGGAAGCAATTACCTTAAGCTGCTCAATCAGCTTCTGAACTTCTCTTTCCTGATATTCTGAAATTTTATTTTGTCTTTCAGAACGTTGCATTTCAAGTTTCATCTGCTTGGCTTGTTCTTGTTCCGCATGCTTGATAGCACTTTGATCAATGACCATTTCAAATGCACCAATAACAGTGCCATCTTCATCCCGAATTGGAATACCCTCATATTGGATGCTAAGTGGTTCAGAAACAGGTCTTGCAACAGTTTCTGCTTTTGCGTTGATATTTTTTTCCATTGAGAGCTTGCAGGCACATCTATCTGAATGACAGTCGTCTGTCTTATAAAGGTCGTAGCAATGCTGTTGGCGAGCGATTTCCAAGTCAGTCTCAACGAGATTGAGTGAAGCGTTATTCATATAGAGGACATTGAGGTCGAGATCAACGGTCATGAGCAGAGCGGGTACATTTCGAATATGGCCTTCAAGTGTCCCTGTTAGAGAATTGACGCTTTGTAGAAGTGACTTCCAGCCTCCTCGATAGCCTGTATCGTCAATTTGGGCATCTAAATAGCCCTTCCTGATCTTGCTGTTGACATCGTGAATGTTATCGAGCATCTCCTGAATCACTTGAACAATGTGATTGAAGGCATCGTTTAACTGTCCAATTTCGTCTTTGGCACCAGTGTCATCTGTAAGCGTAAAATTCCCAGAAGCAACTTCACTGGCACGAGTGGTCAAATTTACAATTGGGTCTGTGAGTTTCTTTGAGAAGTAGAGTGTTCCAATGACAGATAAAAGCAGAATCAGTGCAGAGATCATGAGGACACTTCGTAGGTATGAAGTTTTCACAGCGGAGACATCATCCACATAGATACCTGCTCCGACAACCCAGTTCCAAGCGTCAAATCCCTTGACGTATGTGAGTTTTGGCTGTGGATCTTCTTTGCCTGGCTTATTCCACCAATACTCGATTGACCCCTCTTTTTGCTCTTTCGCAATTCTAGAAAATTCAGAGACGAATTTGAGGCCATTGGTGTCCTCCATTGAAGACAAATCTTGTCCTTCCAGAGAAGGAGACATAGGGTGCAACACAGTGATGCCATCGTAGTCATTTATCCAAAAATAATCTTCATCGGCAAATCGCATGTTGCGAATGACCTCTATGCTGGCGGATTTTGCTTCGCTTTCAGTCATTTCACCAGCTTGATAGGCATTGTAATTTTTTTCGATTAGTCCATATGGAATATCGACGAGATCTTTGAGCTTGTCTTCTGTGCGTTCATCTATTGTATGTATAGAAGTGGGAATCAAATAAGTTGTAATAAGAAGTGTAAAGATGGCGACGACAGATAGGACTAACAGCAGTAGTTTCATCCTCAGTTTCATGGAGATTCTCCTTTCTCTATACCTGTTCTAGGTGATAAATAAGTGCACGGTTTATGAGCTCTATAATATCTTCTTTACGATAGGGCTTTTCAATAAAAACATGACATTTTGACGTTTCTGTGGCTCGTGTTTCGTATTTTTTATGAGCTGAAATAATGGCGATGCAGGCCTCCTTGTACTCATCTCTTGAATGGATAATATCCGCTAGATCAAGGCCACTTTCATATCCCAAGGAGATGTCCAGCATAAAAAAATCGATATGATCATCTTCGAAGATTTTAATGGCAGTGGCCACATCTGAGGCGCAGTAAATATTGCCAGCATGATCTCCCAAGCCTTCAAAGACCATTTTTTTCAAGTTTTCGAGTTGATATTTATTGTCTTCTACTATTAATATATTCATGATTCACCTCATTGAACTAATCTACTTCAAATTTTTTATACCCGCAGTCCCATTTTTTATTCATGTGCTGTGTTATAATAAATAATAAAAATTACGGATGCTCTGAAAGAGACCGTTGAAATCAGCTTAAAATTTAGAAGTTGACAGGAGGCCTTTATGGGCAGATATTTAGTTGTGAATCTCTTTAGTGATCCAGTGCGCCAATATCATCGGGAATTGGTGGAGAAAATAAGTGATTCCTTTGGTGTCAAACCTCAAAAAATTGGAGCACACATGACTTTAATTCCACCGTTTGAAAGTGAGGATATCTCTGAAATTCAAAAGATTTCAGAGCTGTTTGTCAAAGAAAACAGGCGAATTAAAATGACGGTTGGAGGCATTGGCAGTTTTCGTGACAACGTCATCTTTTTAAAGATTGCCATCGAAGAGAAAATGCATGGAAAGGTCTCAAATTTTATGACGGCTGGAATTGGGAAGACAGGTGGAGAGGAACAGTTGAATTTGCCTCATGTGTTTCATTGCACGTTGGTCAGCAGACGCATCAGCCATAAATTTGAAGCCATCATGTCATCTCTCGAATGCGAAACGCATGTTTATAGCTGCTATTTGGATAATATTTCGATTATGAAATGGGATGAAGACCTTAAAAAATGGATATTAAAGCATCAATTTCATCTGAAACCGTAAATAATTGAAAATAATTTTCAATTAGGGGTTTACAAATTAATAGAGCTGTGCTAATATAATGTTACAGATAATGATAACGATAATCATTATCAACTAAGAACATCCTTATACTCAACATAAACCTTTAATGTTCAGCTTTATTACCTCCCATTTGATGGGAACCCCAAACGTAAACTTTATTTAAATACCTCACTGGAAAAACAGATGTCTCGCCAACATCTGTTTTTTCTCGTTTTACTGTAAGTTTTGGTGTATAATAATAGGCGATTTAAGTGAAGTAAATAGATGGCCTTGTGGAATGCAGCGCCATATCCCCCGAGGTAGAGAGAGCAAAAGAGGAAAGAAAATGAAGGGAAAAATATATTTTGACTATGCGGCAACCACCCCTGTAAAGGAAGAGGTGGCAGAGACTATAAAATGGGCGTATGGAGTGGAAACAGGCAGACTCTGTGCTTCCGACGACTTTGGAAGGAATTGGCGAAAGCAGCAAAGGGAACAGATTGCGAAGTTCATGGGTTGCAGTGAAGGGGAACTCTTAATCACAGCATGTGGGTCGCAGAGCAACAATTATATTTTGTCGGCGATATGTCGGTATTATGAAGGTGAGACAATTCATTTGATGACCACTACGATTGAACATGCCTCAGTACTGGAATCCTTTAAAGAGATTGAAAAGAGTGGACATAAGGTGACGTTTTTGCCAGTTGATTCTGATGGACATGTGTCGATAGAGACTTTTGAAAAGTCAATAAGGCCAGAGACCAAATACGTGTCCATGATGTTTTTTAACAACGAGATCGGCTGTCGTCAAAACATAGAAGTGATTGGACAGATGTTGCGAGAAAAGGGCATCTTCTTTCATGTGGATGGAATTCAGGCGCTGTCAAATGAGGTGTTTGATGTCTCAAATCTGCCAATTGACGCCATGAGTGTTTCAGCACATAAGATCTATGGGCCGAAGGGAATTGCTGCGCTATATATAAGAGAGGGAGAGAGAGGGAGAGCCGTGAGGGAGCTGATTATTGAGGATGCTCCATATTCGGCGTTTTCAAATGAGGGAATGCTGGTGGAAAACATGCCCTATCTTGCAGGGTTTTCAAGGGCATGTGAACGGATGATGTCTTCCAGAACCTCCCATGTGGAACACTTACGAAAGTTAAAACGGTTATTTTTTCAGTTGTGCGGAGAGAAACTGGCAACGGTTAAATTTAACTCACAAATAGATGTGGGTCATCCGGGAATTGTGAACATAGAGCTTGATAAAATAGATGCGGATAGTGCTTTGATTGTTCTGGACATGAAGGGGTTTATGTTGTCAGCAGGCTCTGCTTGTAGTTCAGGAGCCATATCGGCTTCACATGTTTTACTTGCTCTGGGACTTAGCGAAAAAGAGGCAAAGCGATGTCTTAGAATCTCTTTTGGTGATTTTACCACTGAAAAAGATGTCGAAAATTTAGTAATTGCGCTTACTGAGATTGGCTGAGAAGGTTCCATGTTTCACGATTTTATCGTATAATCTATATGTAGAATACTGTAGACAGGCGGGATGGTAAATGGCCATGTTTTAACTGTTTACACTTTAGTGTATAAACGCAAGAGAAATGAGGAAAAAATGCTTGATAAAAATAGAGTTGTGGTTGGAATGAGTGGTGGCGTTGACAGCACTGTTGCGGCTTATAAACTCAAGCAAATGGGCTATGAAGTTATTGGGGTCAACATGCGATTGTGGCAGGACGACTTTCTGAGTGAAGAGCATTTCATGAAGGATGGCGGATGCTGTAGTCTTTCATCGGTGGAAGATGCAAGACGTGTCTGCGAACAGATTGGGATTCCATTTTACGCATTGGATTTCAAGACGGTTTTTAAAGAGACAGTTGTTGATTATTTTATTGAAGAATATAAGCATGGCAGGACGCCAAATCCCTGCATTGCATGCAATAAATTTGTCAAATTTGATGCGCTTTTAGAAAAGGCACATCAGTTGGGGGCCTACTATGTTGCAACGGGTCATTATGCTAAGATTCGCTTTGATGAACCTTCGGCAAGATATCTGGTGGAACAGTCAAATGCGGTTCAGAAGGATCAGACCTATGCCATTTATAATTTGACTCAGCACCAGCTTGCGCATATTTTGATGCCACTTGGTGATTTTGAATCAAAAGAAGCGGTTCGGGAGATTGCTGCTCAATTTGATGTTCAGATTTCCCAAAAGTCGGATAGTCAGGAAATATGTTTTGTTCCAGATCAGGATTATGTGGGCTTCTTAAAGCGAAATAGTGACATCAGAGACCGCAAAGGCGATTTTGTAGACCGTGAAGGCAACGTACTTGGAACGCATTCGGGAGTTGTGAATTTCACTGTCGGGCAGCGAAAGGGCCTTGGTGTTACGTTTGGAAAACCCATGTACGTTATCGGTATAGATGCTGAGTGCAATCGTGTGACGCTGGGAGAAGGGCAGGAAGTGTTTAGTCAGTCGTTGATTGCAGATACATTGAATTTTATTCCATTTGATAAATTGACAGAGTCCTATCGGTGTGAAGCTAAGATTAGATATAGCGCTAAACCAGCAGCGTGTATCCTTTATCCTGTTGGAGAGGACGCAGTTAAGGTTGTATTTGATGAACCGCAGAGAGCCGTTACCCCGGGACAAGCGGTGGTATTTTACAATCAGAGAGAGTTGATAGGTGGGGGCACAATTAAATAAGCGCCGGAGTTCGGAAGACGCAGAATAGATTGAACGTTGTTTATACAGAGGAGACAAAACATGGAACGCTGGAAAGTCAATTTATACACACTATGGATATCGCAAATTATTTCACTGACGAGCTTCGGATTTGGACTGCCGTTCATGCCGTTTTATATTCAAGAAATGGGAGTCACTGACCCTGCTACTCTCAAACTCTATACTGGGATTCTCAGTGCTGCGCCAGCTATTACGATGGCTGTTATGGCACCAATCTGGGGCATGTTGTCTGACCGATACGGTAGAAAACTCATGATTCAAAGAGCCATGCTGGCCGCAGTTTTTGTCATCGGACTGATGGGAATGGCAACTCATGTCTGGCAGCTTGTGATTTTAAGACTTGTACAGGGGATGTTTACGGGAACGATTACAGCGTCTTCGACGTTTGTGGCAGCCAATACTCCAAATAATAGGCTTTCCTATGCACTTGGATTTCTTTCTTCTTCTACTTTTATCGGATATTCATTAGGACCATTTCTCGGGGGAACTGTGGCGGAGTACTTTGGATACAGAATTAGCTTTTTCTCTGGAGCGGTTTTAATGCTTCTTGGATTCTTGTTCCTCACAATTTACTTGAAAGAAGATAAGTCAACACTCAACCCCGGCCAAACAGGGGCAAAGAAGGTGGGATTGCCATATGGCAAGATACTCACTGTAAACATTGTACTCATGTTGATTATGTTGTTTTTTCACAGAATCACAAGATCGGTATTTACACCGTTTATTCCACTTTATATTCAAGAGTCCACGGGGGTTCTGGAGGGGGCGGCTCAGCTGACTGGAACGGTAAATGGGATTATAGGCATCATGACCACAGTGGCGGCAATTACCATAAGCAGACTTGGAGATAAATACAATAAAATCAATATGATTTCACTGCTCTTGGCACTTGCAGCAGTGGATGCCCTTGTCTTGAATCTTAGTCATACACTGGTGAGTTTTATTGTCTTTTACGCCATGATGTTTCTGTTGATTGGAGGTGTTGAACCGATGATTACTTCCATGACAGCAGAGATGACGGTTCCAGAGCACAGAGGGGCGCTTTTTGGGCTTCAAGGTCTGGTGGGCAGTCTAGGATGGATGGTTTCGCCAACCATGGGAACTGCTGTGTCCATTTACTTTGGAACTAAGAGCGTCCTGTGGATTGTACTTGCGATGTTGATTGTAAATACACTGGTCATTTCGGTGATTAAGTATAAAAACGCAAAGGATACTTTGGTTTGATATAGATGTGAGAGCAGGGTGCTTTTGACATCCATTATGAGGAGATTATATGGAATTTACATCTGTTAACCCTGAATTATATATAAGCGGAGGCAAGGCAAAGAATATGGCAATTGTAATAGATGGCATTATAGGTGTTGGTAAGAGCACAGTGGGCAAATTTCTCAGTGAGGAATTGGGCGTGCCCCTATTTATGGAACTTAAAGATGACGGGAAGGAAAGTCTGGCGCAGAGGATGCTTGACAAATTTTATCTGGATCAATCCAGATGGAGTGCCATTATACAGGTGATGTTTCTCAATGACCGATTTAAGGACATCAAGAGAATTGAAGCGGAAGGAAATCATGCTATTTTGGACCGTTCTATATATGGAGATGAAATTTTCGCAAAGACGATTCACGAACGCGGTCAAATGACCGAAGATGAATTTATCATATACAGGGATTTGCTCCACAACATGTTGATGCACATACGCGTTCCAGATGTGCTGATTTATCTTGACGCATCTGTTGACACGGCAATGGAGCGTATCCAAAAGCGGTCACGCTCAAGTGAAGGTGATTTGATCCCACGCGATTACATGGAAGACCTGAGGCGAAATTATGAGGCTTGGTTTGAAGCCTTTGACCTCTGTCCTAAGGTCAGAGTGGACTTAAATGAGAGTGCTCTAGGTGAAAACGGTGAGGTTAAGGAATCTGTGAAGCAACAAATTCTCTCGGCGATTGAGCCATATGTAGAGCGGGGGACGGAATGAGAAAGAGAGTCGCCCTTGTTGCAGTCATGGCAATACTAGTCTGTTTGATTGTCTATGCAGCTTTTATTGAGCCCCACCTGTTGACCGTTGAGCGTAAAAAACTCGATTTTGATCTGGAAAAGCCGCTTAGGGTTGTTCAATTCACCGATACTCAGCTAGGCGACTACTTTACCCTTGAACAGCTCGCCAATACGGTGGCGCTAATCAATCGACAAAGTCCTGACATCGTCATTTTCACAGGGGATTTTCTTGATGAACCAAGAGAGTATGAATATCAGGAGGAAGCGGTTGAAGTCCTCAAATTGCTTGACAATGGCATTTTAAAAATTGCCATCAATGGGAATCACGATTTAGGTGGTGGTGGCGAAAAAATCTATGACAAGCTGATGATGGAGGCGGGATTTGAGGTGTTGGTCAATAGTGAGGTACTATACCGTACAGACAGTGGCAAAACATTGGCTTTTTTTGGTATAGACGATGCCATGCTTGGACATCCGAACTTTTCACAGTTAAGAGATAACATAAAGGCAGAGGATATCAATATTCTGCTGACGCATGAACCCGATCTCTACGAGGCTGTAAAAGACTTGCCGATTGATTTGGTTTTGGCAGGACACAGTCATGGCGGACAGATATGCCTTCCTATTCTAGGACCAGTAATAACACCGCCAAACGCGCATCTTTATAAAAAAGGTTTTTATAACATTGAAAATAGCAGAAAGACGCTTTTATATGTGAATTCAGGTTTAGGAAACACCAAGATGAGGTTTCGATTTGGCAATCCGCCAAAGATAACCGTCTTTGAACTTGAATAGCAAAGGGGAGGCATCCCTAAAAACTGCATACGAGGTGTATGCAGTTTTTAATAGATAGGAGGCACAAATTTTAGAAAATCGGCTAAAGTTTTTTTAAGTTGTACCGATATAATTAAAGATAGCCCTAACTGGACTTAAATCTGAATAAGCAGCAAATCATGATAATAGACCCTCAATTATAAACATAACAGTTGCCATACATAGAAAGCTTTTGTGCTTTCATATAAAAAAACAACGGGGTAAAGCATGCAATCGACTCAGGTGAGTACATCAATCTTAGGCAATCAAATAGTGGAACCGGTTTATTCTGAACACGGTATGATGCTCATAAAAAAGGGCACAGTCATTAACAATGATGTGCTTGCCAAATTGTTGAGCCACAATGTTGATGTGGTTTATGTTTTGAATGCCCTGAAAGGAAATGTCGAAAAAAAGAGCATGATTCCGGAGCCGCAAATGGAAAAATCAGTTAAAGCAATCAAGAGAGTTTTCGATGACATCATGCATCAAGAGAAACTCGGCGTCAAAGCCGTGATTCCCTATGAAAATGTCAAACTGGTGGAAGAAGTTCTGGAACTATTGCTGGAGACACTGGAACAGGCGGATGAAATCCTGTATACTGTGGTGGATTTGCTGCAATCAGATGCGTACACTTATAAACACAATGTCAATGTGGCCATCTTATCTATTTTAACGGCAAAGGCACTGGATTATAAAATAGAGGATATTCGACATATTGCGCTTGGGGCGCTGCTCCATGATATCGGCAAGATGCGAGTGCCTCAAGAACTGATTAACAAACCTGGAGCTCTTACTTTAGAAGAGCGGCGTGAAGTTGAAAAACACCCTGAGCTGGGGTACGAGATTACGGAGTCTGTATCACAGATTCCCTATCTTGCAAAACAAATCATAAGGCTTCATCATGAAAAACTGGATGGTTCTGGATATCCACTTGGATTGAAGGGAATAGAAATTCCAGAGTATGTAAAAATCGTAACTGTATGCGATATGTATGATGCCATGACAACCAACAGAATCTACCGTGGAAAGATGCCTATCTACAGGGCTATGGATGTATTGATGACAGAGGCTGTGTATAAAATTGACCCCAAAATATACAGGACACTCACCAGCACTATTTGTATTTTTCCGCCGGGATCAGGGGTGGTGCTGTCAGATGGTCGAGTTGGCATTGTTTCAAACTATAGAAATGCGAATCCCAGCAGGCCAAGGGTCAGAGTTCTGAATTTGGGTAGCATAAACAACTATTTAGAGGTTGAAGAAATCAATCTGGAAAATGAGAGAACGCTCTTTATCAAAGATACTTGGGATGTGGAGCTGTTTTCTGAGATGGCACTTAAATAAAAAGGCTGCTGATTTTATTGGGTTATCAATTGAAATCAGCAGCCTTTATGTTTAAAAAAAGAAGGTTATTGTAGAAAATTTTTATAATTGTTGTAGGTTACGGGTTCGCCAAAGAGAAAGTAGCCAGGTTCCAAGTTTTTATCATAATATGAGATGATAAAGTGAAGATGCGGGCCAGTGGAGAAACCCGTAGTGCCTACAGTGCCAATTAAATCCCCCTTCTTGACAGCGTCTCCAGTGGAAACTGTCATGGAATTGAGGTGGAAGTAAACACTAAATATCCCCTGACCGTGGTCGATTGCAATAGTGTTCCCTGTAAGGGTTAATGGGTATGCCAAGACGACATTTCCAGTGTTGGTAGCAACAACCTCTCTGCCAGTGGGAGCTGCTATATCAAGTCCCGAATGGCGATAGGAAGTTGGCGATCCGTTTACATAGCGGGTTTCTCCATACTCTGTGGAGAGTCTTCCAGTGGTTGGCAGGATATAATCCCCTTCAGTGAGATCTTGAGGGAAGCTCGTCTCTCGAACGGGGTCGAAAATCTTAGCGAATTCTTCGTTTGCAGCGTCATTTTTGGTGCTGGTGGCAATCCCTTCGTCAATGACCAATTGTTGAATGTGAAATGGGCGGCTTTTGACTTTGAGTTTGAACGACCACGTTTCACCGTTTTCGGCTGAGGTAATTTCCAATGGATAAGTTTTGGCAGTGGTTCTATAATCCGCCGCTAGCATGGCCGTTTTGCCAGCACCTGTATCGAAAATATGAGATTCGTTGGGAAAACCAGTGATGGTGAAAGTCTCATCAGGATTGGCAAACTCTATGTCGAGGAAACTGTTTTCCCCTTGAAAGATTTCATCGGTTCTAAGGGAAACCGATGTAGGGCGATCCACTGAAACAGAAAATGAGGTAAAGAGGTTTCCCCGATACCTCTCGTTGCTGTCTTTGTAAATCATTTGCAGTTCATAGAGATAGACGCCGTCTTTTGAAGGCATGTAAAGGGTTTCAGAATTCCAGAAATCCTCATAGATGCTAGTCCCTGTTGTGGCATCTTTAACTTTGAGAACAGCCGTGTTGAAAGGTTTTTCTAGTTGAAGAGAAATGGCCTCGCCAGTGGTTGAAAACGACGGGCGCTCATATATGACATCCTGAGATGAGGATATGGCGACATCAAGCCATGTGTCTGGTGATTCAAAGGATTTAAACTGCCACTTGCTATTGGCATCAGAGAAGAGCTCGGTTTTGTCGATGTAAACGCTAGGGAGCTTAAATTCAGGCATGTTATCGAAAACCAGTGGGGAATCTGCCAAGCCATCACCATGTGGAAGCCTATAGGCGGTGTTTGAACGTTCATCCCAAACAGAAATTCCATCGGGCGATACGTTGAATACTTTTAATGTCCTGGTGCGTCCAAACCTATTCTTTAGCTGTATGATGAGAAGGGACTTCTCGGGTATAGAGGTCTCTTCTGAAAGTGGCACAATAGAATCATATCCCATAAAGGGTTCAGCAAGGGTATAACTGAATTGATTAGACTGCTTGAAATCAGAGGTGGATAGGGTTACATTGGTAATTGTATAGTGGTTAAATTGGTAACTGATTGCAAACAGTGAACTTGCAACAACAAGTAATAATACAATCAAAACCGCTTTCTTTCTAGTCATTTTGCCTCCTTGCATCCGATACTTTATGAGCGGATGTTCGTTATTTTCTGTCAAAAGTCCCTAAAAGCTCAGTGGATTTTTGGGGTTTGTCTATTATAACATATCCGAGCAATTTAGTGATGATTCTTTAAAAAAATCATATAAATTTGAAAAAAATGAATTTAGGGGTTGACGTATAATGATGCATTCGTTTATAATGCATTTAATAAATAATTTAAATGCTGTGAAGAGAAGAGTAATCAAAGCATAGTTTTACAGAGAACTCCGGTAGCTGAGAAGGAGAAGCGACTGATTTGATGAATAAAGCCTCAGAGCTTTGCACAGAACCCATAGGGGGGATGGTGCAACGGGTTTCCCCCGTTATAGGGATAGGGTATAAGCCATGTGCCGTACCTGAAAGAGGTCGCTTTGCGACAAATTGAGGTGGTACCACGAAGTTTAACTCTCGTCCTCAAGACAGATTGTCTTGAGACGGGAGTTTTTTTATTTGCCCCATTGCGAAGGCAAGCCGGCTAAAGACGGAAGAGTCGTTTTTATTTTCCACGGATGGGAGTACAATCTGTCAATTGTTTCTGAACAATACAGGAACAGTGTTTAAATTGAAAAATTGTTATTCATACATTAGGAGGTATTTTTATGCATTGGTCATTTAAAGCGGCATCACAATTAATTGAGAGACATCCAGATAGAGATGTATTCGTCTGTGCTTCTGGGATTAGCCCATCAGGACATGTTCATATTGGCAATTTTAGAGAGATAGTAACAACTTTTTTTGTGGCGAAGGCACTCGAATATCTTGGAAAACAAGTTCGATTTATTTTCTCATGGGATGATTACGACCGATTTAGAAAAGTACCTTCTGGACTGCCTGAACACTATTCGGAATACATTGGCCTTCCATATTCGGAAGTGCCAGATCCCCATGGCTGTCACGAGTCGTATGCAGCTCATTTTGAATCGCAGTTTGAAGAGACGTTGGAGGCATTTGACATCCACCCTGAGTACATCTATCAATCTCAGATGTATCAAAGTGGTGCTTATGTGGAAGGGGTTCGTGAGGCGCTTATAAAAAGACGTGAGATTTATGATGTCCTAATGCGTTATAAGACACAGAGCTGGAACGAAGTTGCCCGTGACAGGTATTACCCAGTAACCGTGTACTGTCGGGAATGTGGACGTGACCATATTTTAAATTTGAGCTATGATGAACTAAGCGACACCATTGAGTATCACTGTTCCTGTGGTCATCATGAAATTGCTGAGCTTGAAGGGTTCAATCGAATTAAACTCAACTGGAAAATTGATTGGCCAATGAGGTGGCGATATGAAGAGGTCATCTTTGAACCGGGAGGCAGAGATCACTCATCAGAAAATGGCAGTTACACTGTATCTTCCGATATTATGCGAACTGTCTTTGATGGAAATGCCCCACACTATATTCCGTACGAATTTATTGGACTCAAGGGCAATCATGCGAAAATGTCCAGTTCCACAGGACATTTGATTACACCAGATGAATTGCTCAAAATCTATCCAAGAGAGATGATTTTGTACTTGTTCGCAAAATATCAAAATACAGATGCCTTTGACATCGGACTCGATGACGATGTAATCAGACTTTACACGGAGTTTGAACGGAATCTCAGAAAGTTCAAAGAGGGGCTGGAAATAGATGAGGAGTTAAATCAAGTTTTGCAGCTCTCTGGTGCGGCAACTTCCAATCTGGACAAAGATCCAAAATTTGCGCTGATTGCCTCTACTTTGCCACTGGTGAATTTCAACATATCAGTCCTATACAGGTTATTCAGCCGAGAAAGACCTCTTGAACCAGACCCGTTTAAATTAAAATGTGAAAAGGCAACGCACTGGATCAACCATTGGCATAGAGAGAGGTTAATTCAAGTAAATGACACCTTCAATTCTCAATATTATGCAACCTTGGAGAGAGAGGAGAGACGCTGGTTGAAAGCATTTCTAACCCTATCTGAAACGTATGTGGGGGACAACGATGGCTTTATGACTGAAGTCTATGAAATCGTACAGGGAAAGACGCCAGCAGAGCGAAAAAAATCCCAAAAGCGTTTTTTTGAAATTATCTACCAAATGATTTTAAATCAAAAAAATGGACCGAACATTGCCGTTTTAGTAGAAGTTGTTGGGATTAAGATACTCAAGAATCTTTTGACTCCCAAGAGATATGTCTTTGAAAATATAAAAGAACAAAGGGTTTCTTAATTTCAAAAAATAGGTTGTAATAATATGTATTTTTATGTTTGAATGCCTCTTTTTGGGTATTTATTTACCAAAAGGAGGCGAGTGTGATGTTATTTAGCAATCTAAAACTCAAATATAAAATAGTTTTCTTAGCTGCATTTATCATTTTAATATTTACAGGACTCATTATGTTTTATATATTGCCTAGGACCAATGCAATTATAGAAGAACGTACAATTGCTAAACTTCGTGATTTAGTAGATTTGCCGATTTCAGAAATCAGCTTGCAGTATGAGAGAGTTAAAGAGGGGGTCATATCAGAAGCTGAGGCAAAAGAAGAAGCCCTGAAGACAATTGAAAGAATGCGTTATGATGAAAAAGAATACTTTTGGGTGACTGATTATGACAATATTATGCTCATGCATCCAATCAAGCCAGAACTCAACCAGACTGACGTCTCGGGTATGCAAGACCCTGACGGGCAGTATCTCTTCCAATCAATGGCATCTGTCGTCAGTGAAAACGGCGGCGGAATCGTCAAGTATCAATGGCCTAAACCGGGATTTGACACGCCACAGCCTAAGATTTCATATGTAGAGGGATTTGAACCATGGGGATGGATTGTTGGAACGGGTATCTATGTAGACGATTTAGTGGCGATACAAAGAGGTATTTACATCCAAGTGACGATTATTTCCTTTGTGATTGTTCTCTTCTCAATTGTGATTGTGGCCCTCATTGTGATCCCGATTAACAAAACACTGAGAAATATTGTTTTGAGAACGGATCAATACAAAGACTTAAACTTCACAGAAAAAATGAACATCTCCACTAAGGATGAGTTTGGGGAAATTGGCGGTGCTTTTGACAGGGTTAGTCATGGCCTTTCAGAACTGTTGACCAGTATGATGAACACCTCTCAGGAAATCAGTGACGATTCAGAGACCATCTCCAGCGAGATGAATTTCCTAAGCGGAAGCTCAGGGTCGGCAATGCAGTCCACATCAGATATATCAGCCGTTATTGCTCAAACATCTGCGGCAACACAGCATGTGAGCGTTGCACTGGATGAAGCCCTCGATGCCATAGAAGTGGTTGCAACCAAGGCCACAGAAGGGGCAAACAGGGTTCATGAAATCAATGAGAGAGCTGATATAATCAAATCTGAATCCTCTGAATCCAGCGAAAATGCTGAGGCAATTTATCAAAATGTCAAGTCGAGGATCGAAGTGGCAATAGAGAATGCAAAACAAGTTGATAAAATCAATGGTTTATTGGAAAGTATTCTGAAAATTACAGCTCAGACAAATATGCTGGCTTTAAATGCCTCCATTGAAGCGGCAAGGGCTGGAGACGCAGGCAAGGGCTTTGCAGTGGTTGCAGGAGAAGTTGGAAAACTGGCGGAAGCCTCAGCGAGTCTCGTTGAGAATATCAAGACGACAGTTGACTTCATTCAAGAATCCGTTGGTATCTTGATTAAGGATTCTGGTGATATGCTCACCTTTATTGATAAAACTGTATTAAAAGACTATAAGAAGTTTAATAATATTGGAGATCAGTACAGTTTGGATGCATCAGAGTTCAACGGCATCATGATGGAACTCAGTGCTATTTCTGAACAGCTTTCGAGTTCAATGGAAACCATTGCTGAAAACGTCAAAGAAGTTCAACTGGCAACTGAGCAGGAAGCTGTTGAAGTTCAAAACATTTTAACGGTTACACGCGATGTCGTTCAAAAAACCGGCAAGGTCAATACAATTTTGAAATCCAATATTCAAATGATTGAGGAACTGGATGAAATGATTAACAAATTCAAATTTTAATGGTATTTGAGTTCATGATATGAACCAGTATATTAAAGGCGTGTGAAAAGACTCTGCTTAAAGAGGTTCACACGCTTTTTTGCGCCATAGAGGCAGTTGACATAACTTTAATCAAACGTGAGTATTTATGAACAAAAAAGAATTTTTCTACAAAGTTGTTCTGTTTGAAATACATTTGAATTATAATAATTTTAATTATAATAACGGAGGTTGAGCATGAAGTATCCATATCTTTCAGTGAGCAAAGACAATTTATCGAGTAATATTCGCATCATCACGTCTAGGTGTAAGTCAGCAGGTATCAAGGTTACTGGAGTGATTAAGGGATGTAATGGAAATCCCACTATCTCAGAAATGATGATGAAAAATGGCTGTCATTCGCTTGGAAGTTCTAGAATACATCATTTAAAGGACTTAAAGACCTTGGGAGTGGATGCGGAAATGTGGCTTCTCAGAATCCCAATGATTTCAGAGATAGAGGACTTGGTAACCTGGTGTGATGTCAGCCTCAATTCAGAAATGGCTGTCATTGAACAGATCAGCCGTGCATGTGTAAAGGCTGGAAAAAAACACAAGGTTCTTTTGATGGTTGAGCTTGGAGACTTACGTGAGGGGTTTTGGAATCTGGATGAGTTGGTTGATGCAGCTGCAAGGGTAGAGGCCCTTGAAGGGGTTGAACTCTATGGAATCGGCACAAATCTTGGCTGTTATGGTTCTATTAGGCCGACAGTTGAGAAGATGAATGAACTGATTGGCGCTGCCGAACTCGTTGAAGCCAAAATAGGAAGATCGCTTGAAATCATATCTGGAAGTGCCACCAGTTCACTGCCGATGGTTTTCAAAGACGAAATGCCAGAGAGAATAAATCACTTGAGAGTTGGAGAGGGGATTTTACTCAACAAGGATCTGCCAGTCTACCATCAATTTGTCATTGAAGGCCTAAAGGAAGATACCATGTGGGTGCATGCGGAAATTATAGAACTCAAAGACAAGCCAACTTATCCAATTGGCGAGATTTCGGTGGATGCATTTGGCTATAAACCCGTTTATGAGGATAGAGGTGTTAGAAAGCGGGCGATTTTGGCGCTTGGCAGGCAGGATATTGCAGATCATATGAAACTCGTACCGACAGAAGAGGGCATTGAAATCATCGGAGCTAGCAGTGACCATTTGATTCTAGACATCACAGATGCCAAGAGGACTCTAAAAATAGGTGACAAAGTGACATTTAGTTTTTTCTATCAGGTGATGCTTCAAGCCTTTTTGGGTAGAGATATAGGTGTTTCTTTTATAGAATAGCAGAACATCAACCTGGAAACAATCGTTAGAAAGTGTGGCAAATGGGTATAAAATCCTCACCAAGATACGGATGAGGAGGCCTATTATGCATCGGATCAGACACAGTCTCGCCGGAACACTTTCTTTTTTTATTGCCATCATATTGGTGGTTGTCTTTTTGTTGATTGGGATTTTGACTTATAATTTCACAACCCAAAAATTAGAAACGGATTTATTGGAGAAGACCTATTATCAATCGCAGACGATTTCAAAGGACGTCCTCAACATCTTTGAAAATGCCAGTTTACATACCTCGGAAATGGGGGCCAATAGAGATATTATAGATTACTTAAAATCAGTTAAATCAAGAGAAGATGTAACTTCAAATGAAAGTTATGATAATGTGTTGAATTACCTTGCCAAGGTGAAGGCGAGCAACTCAATTCATTTTATGATATGGATTGCAAGTGAAGAGGGTAATTTCTATTTAGACAGCAGCGGAAATGTTCCAAATGATGACTATGATGTGACACGAAGACCTTGGTATAAAATTGCAAAGGAAGCAGATGGCGTGGTCTTTACACCGCCGTATCAAGAGTGGAAGTCAAAAGAGACTGTGATTTCTTCCATCGTAGCTTTAAGAGAAAATGGCAAAGTCTATGGGTTCGCCGTTGTGAACATAAGGCTGGATACCATTCCAAATTTTTTTGAAAAGACAGAGCATTCAGAGTGGGACATGTCATTTATGATTTCGGAACATGGGACGTATTTGTACCACGAGGACGCCTCTAAAGTCATGACCAGTTCGATTTTTGATGCCGATGATCCGTTGAACGCATATGTTTCTAACATCCTATCGCCAAAGGAAACGCTGATGAACATACAATATGGAGATAGAGATTACTACATGCTGGCGTATACGATTCCCATAAACAACTGGAAAGTGGTTACCATTATGGACAAGAGGACAGTTATGAAGGATGTCTATAGAGTCTATACCCTCTTGGTTCTCATTATGATTTTAGCATTTTTAATAGCGGTGATATCCATTCACATGCTGATTAGAAGATCTCTTAAGTCTTATAGTATGCTGGTTTCCTTTGCAGATCGAATTGCAGAAGGGGATTACAGCAATAACATCCCCGACGATTTTTTAAAGAGGAAGGATGAAATGGGATCAATTTGTCATTCCTTCCAAAGCATTTTGGAGTCATTTAGGAGTGAAAATGATGTTTTAGAGTCGAAAATCAAGCAAAAGAACATAGAGCTGGAGCAACAGTACGCCTATATCATAGAGACTGAAAAAGCGGCTTCGCTTGGCAATTTGGTGGCAGGGGTGGCCCATGAGATCAACACACCACTTGGCGTAAGCATTTCAACAGCTTCTCATATTGAAGTCCTGAGTAAGGCGAGTCTGGATTCCATCGAGAAGGGAACCATGACAAAGCAAGGACTCACTCGATTCTTTACGGATATAACAGAGGCCAATAGGCTTCTGAGCGGCAATCTAGATCGTGCGGCAAATCTTGTGAAGAGTTTCAAAAAAATAGCGGTGGATCAGGGCAGTGAAGTGGAAGCTCTATTCATTTTAAAAGAGATATTCGATGATGTGATTTTAAGTCTCAGAGGAGAGTATAAACGCAAGAATCACAAAATAGAGCTGGTTTGTCCACCTGATCTTAAAGTGACGGGATACCCTGGGGCTTACTCTCAGATACTGACCAATTTGCTCATGAATTCCATTGAGCACGGATTTGACGGTAGGGAGAATGGCAAAATCCAAATTGACTGTAAACTTGAAAATGATACGCTCTGGATTGTCTATGAAGACAATGGCTGTGGTATTCCAAAGGAAAATCTCAAAATAATCTTTGAACCGTTTTATACCACCAATCGACAGAAGGGAAATAGTGGCCTAGGGATGAATGTAATCTACAACATCATCACTCAAAAGCTAAAAGGCAAGATATTCCTTGAGAGTGAAGTCAACGCCTACACTAGATTTACAGTAGAAGGGGCTGTTGCAAAATAGCTCCTAACTAAAAAATGACCTGTAACG
>DKFC01000035.1 GCA_002452745.1 Firmicutes bacterium UBA6806 | reverse complement strand
CACGAAAAACGCCTTCGAATAAAATCGAAGGCGTTTTTCAATGTGTGTGAGTTTTAAGTCTATTGTTACATGGTCGTGCTTGCAAATTCATCTTTTATGCCCTTTAGCAGATTTTCGTCAAACATGACTCGCATTCCCGTCTGAGAAAGCGCTCTTATAACCAGCGCCATGTTTTTATAGGCATAGTCGGTTAAAGTGCTCTCTGCAAATTCCCTCGTATGTGCCACCACTTCTGGATTCCCAACGATATCGAAATATGGATGTATCGTCGGGCATTTGTGACTGACATTTCCAGCATCCAGAGAACCAAACGAATCTCTCTCCGGCTCAATATCAGTCACGCCAACAGCTTCGAGCTCTTCCATAAATGTATCTGATAAAATCTGATTTGACACCAAGTTGTCATAGCTGTACTCGTAATTCGAGATTTTGAGCTCTGTTCCCGCAGCCATTGATGCACCTTCTGCACAGGCTTTAACCCGCTTCACCAGTTCCGTCAAATACGATTTTGTCTGAGCTCTCACATAAAACTGCGCCATTGCGTATTCAGGGATGACATTTGCCGCCTTGCCTCCATCTTTGATGACGCCGTGGATTCTCGCATCTGTTTGCATCTGTTGTCTCAATGCATTTATATTGTTAAAGGTATTGATAACTGCATCCAGTGCATTAATGCCCTTTTCAGGAGCTGCCGCCGCATGGGCCGTCTTGCCAAAGTACTCAAACTGAATGGCATCCATGGCAAGTGAACGTCCACTCCGATTGTAACTGCTATTTGGATGTGCCACAAGGGCTATATCCACGCCGTCAAAAGCTCCCATATCAGCATAGAGAACCTTTGCGCCACTGGTTTCTTCGGCAGGTGTCCCAAACACAATCACAGTCCCACCAACTGTGTCCACAAACTTCTTCAAAACAATCCCCGCACCTGTGCTGGTGGTTCCCAAAATATTATGACCGCAACCATGCCCAATTCCAGGGAGTGCATCGTATTCACATAAATATGCAACTGTTGCACCTGACTTTGCCGCTTTATAGGTTGCCTTAAACCCCGTTTTTACACCTAAATAGGGGATTTCCACGTCAAAACCATATTTTCTAAGCAGTTCAACATGGAGTCTTGATGCGTTATATTCTTCATTTCCCAATTCTGGATGCTGATAAATCGCCTCACTCAGCTCAATGAGTTCTGGCAATAACCCCTCCGCGTATTGTTTAATTTCTTCATTTAATGTCCTGCGTTCCTCATTCATGATATGCCTCGATTTCATCTATTCTAGTTTACTTCGTCCATTTCAATCCAAGATAGATTCACTCACCCGCTCCTCACTCGTCTCAAATGGAATGTAAGTGCCAAGATTCTTTCGCTCCAAAGTGCCCTTTTCGACAGCAACTTCTCCATTTATTATAACATAGTCGATTCCGGCAGGCGGACTTGTTGGGTGCTCAAAATCTGCCAAATCAGTGATGTTCTCTGGGTCAAAAATCACAAGATCGGCATCATAGCCCGCTTTGATTTCTCCTTTAAACTGTAGGTTCAGTCGCTTGGCTGGTGCCACTGTCATTCGTCTAAGTGCATCCATTAGTGGGATTGCGCCAAGTTCTCTCACGTACCTTCCAAGAACCCTTGGAAACGTTCCCGCTCCTCTTGGATGCCCCTGATTTAATTTGTAGAGCGAATCACTCCCCACCAACACATTTGGGTCTTTTAGCGCTTCTATGACCTCGTGTTCATTCATTACAAAGGCCGCAACAATCATGTTAGGGTGGGTCTGTTTAACCGATTCAAACAACTCTTTGGTGCAAAACTGGTTTGCATAGGGAGACTCTGTCAGCAAAATTGCCTCGTAACCCTTCTGCCATCGCTCAAAACAGCCCTCATCAAATACAGCCGATCCAATTGTGGTTGCAAAGGCATCATAGGGATAACAATCCGCCAAAATATCCAGTCCCTCTGCTCTGGCCTCTGCCATCAGCTCCAAAGAGCGCTTCATGTGACCATAAGCACTGCAACTTCCTATGTGAGAAATCTGCATAGGATGTCCAGTGACTCTAGACAGCCGAACCAGCTCCTCAATGGAGTCAACTGCACCATCTGCATCCTGCCTAAAATGTGCTGACAGCAAATAGGACTTGTTTGGAAATCCCTTTGCCAGTTCCGCCATTTCATCAAAATCCACTCCTGGTGAATACTCAATTCCATAGGACAGTCCCACAATTCCATAGGGAATACATGCCTCTATCAGCGCCTTCATCTTTTCAATTTCGGCCGTAGTAGCTGCTCTGTAACGATCTTCTATTCCAACAGCTCTTCTAAGGTAATTATGACCTAAGAATGTCATATAATTGACCGGTGCTCCATGCTCTTTTACATGCTCTACAAAGCTGTGAATAGATTGCCTGTTATTGCCGCAATTCCCTGCAACACAAGTGGTTGACCCCATCATAAGTTCATACACAGAGGCGAAGTAAGGCACACCAGAAACTGCATCGAAGGTCTCTTCGTGCATGTGTATGTCTATAAAACCCGGTGAGACAATTCTTCCCTTTGCATCGATCATTTCATCCGTATCGCCTTCAAAACTGCCCACTTTTACAATTTTGCCTGCTTCAATCAGAATATCTGCTCTCTCAAGTGTTCCCTTATCAAAATTGGGGATCTGTCCATTGACAATTTTTATCGCCATGCCATCACCTTCCCGCTTCTAAAAATTGCACTGCTATTTCTGCATATATTTTCACGTAGTCAACCATTGACTGAATGCTTATTTTCTCGTCCGCTGTATGGGATGCTGCTATGTCCCCCGGCCCTGTTATAACCGTTGGAATTTGCCCATAGTAAGAGAGCGTCGCGGCATCTGTCCAGCCTCTTTTCCTAGTGATTTCAGGTTTTCTGGCAAGATGGGCTTCAAGAACCTTGTCAACTGTTTTTACAATGGTTTCATTAGGGGATGTGAAATGGTACATATGGTCGAAATGATTCATCAAATTTGATGGCATACGCACCATCTCACATAAAAAAGTTGGGTCTTCCCATTTGAGTTTATCTATTAAATCCTGAAACTCCGCCAATACGGATTCCACACTTTCACCGATAATATACCGCCGATCAAGTTGCAACGTGCATTCATCTGCAACTGTAGAAGGCTGGGTTCCACCTGTTATTTTGCCAAAGTTCAACACGGATGGGCCCATGTATTCGTTTAGCCTAAGCTCCAATTGAGGCATCAGCTCTGTTTCCACACAGGTTATGAATTTGGCCGCCTGTGATATTGCATTGATCCCCTCTTTGGGAACGCCGCCATGAGCTGCCTTCCCCTTGAATCGAAATTCAAGCCATTCAAGCCCTCTATGCCCAATTGCATATTCATAATTAGAGGGTTCTCCCACAATGGCAGCTTCTGCTTTGAGCTTGCTTAAAACGACAGTTTCTGTTCCATCGCTGTTCTCTTCTTCCCCAACCACTGCGGTTAAAATCACATCGCCTTCAAGGCGTTTTCCAGATCGCTGAATCGCCAGCATTGCGATAATCATACTGGCAAGCGCCCCCTTCATATCATTGCACCCTCGCCCCCATAAGTACCCATCTTTCACTATCGCTTCAAAGGGATCTATGGTCATCTTATATGGGGGAACGGTGTCCATGTGACCGTTAAACAGAATCGCCCTCTCCGAAGTCTTTCCCTTAAGGGTCACGTAGACATTGAATCGCTCTCCATCCACAGATTCTGTTGTCACAAGAAGTCCTGCCCGTTCACAGTAGTCTTTGATATAAGTCGCCACTTCACATTCTCTACCTGGCGTATCTTTATGACTTGGCAATTGCACGAGTGCCCTTGCCAAGTCGATTACTTCCTGTTCACTGTAAAAATCTTTATAATTCAATTTATGCCCCCAGTTTGTCACTTTAGAAAGGTCCATAATTGGTTATGTTGGCGATAATTAAGAAGATCCCGCCAATTCCAATCCAGATAAGCATCAATGGCCATAGGAATTTAACCCATTTTTCATAAGATATCTTAGCCACTGATAAAACGCCCATTAATGCGGCAGATGTTGGAATAATTGAATTTGTGAAACCATCTCCAAACTGATATGCCATAACTGCCACTTGTCGATTGATGTTTAACACATCTGACAGCGGAACCATGATTGGCATGGTTGCAGCAGCTTGTCCACTTCCCGATGGGATAAAGAAATTGATGATGACTTGTACGATGTACATTCCCAAGACAGCCACTGATTTTGGCATACTCTGTATACCATTTGCCAGGCCATTTATAATTGAGTCAATAATTGAACCATCTTGCATAATCACTAGGATGCCCCTTGCAATCCCAACGACTAATGCGCCAAAGACGATGCCCCTTGCACCTTCCACAAATTCTTTTGAAATATCACTTGGTCCCATTTTGCCGAGAAGCCCGCCAATAATCCCCATTGCCAAAAATGCCGATGCAATTTCAGTTATATACCAGCCCTTTTCAAAAACACCGTATATGATAAATCCAAATCCAATTAAAAGGGTCAATAGAACCAAATAATGCTGTTTTTCAAACGCTGGAATATCTGATAAATCTATGACTTTATGCTTTTCTTCAAGTTCCAATTCTCTGACAAAGCTGTAACTTGGGTCTTCTTTGACCTTATGCCCGTATCTAAGCAAATAAGCTGTCGTGACCACCAGCATTACAGCAAGAACGGCAAACCTCATCTGAATCCCCGAAAAGAGCGGGAGTTCTGCAATTCCCTGTGCAACCCCCACTGTAAATGGGTTCATAAAACCTGAACTGAATCCACAAGCCGCTCCAAGAGAAATCATGGCTGTTCCCACAAGGGCATCGTATCCCAGTGCCCTTGCCAGCGCAATCCCAATTGGAACGAAGACAATGGCCTCCTCCGCCATCCCAATTGTGGCGCCAAAGATGGAAAAGAGCGCTAAAAAGATTGGAATCATCAACTTGTCCTTGCCTTTTAGCCCCAGTGCAATTCTGCTGATGCCAGCCTCTATCGCACCTGTTCCAGTAATGATTTGAAATGAACCACCCACTATAAATATAAAGAAGATGATGCTTGACGCCTCTTTCATCCCATTTGGAATTGATTGAAATAAATCGAAGAAATGAATAGGACTTTGCTCCACAGCATGAAATGAAGCTGGATCTACTACCATTCTACCAGTGTTAGGATCTTCCACTCGCTCAAAGACACCGGCTGGTATGATATAAGTCAATAATGCCATAATAAGAATCACGGAAAACAGGATGACGTACGTGTGAGGTATTTTAAACTTCGATTTTGAAACTTCCTTACTCATATTCCCCTCCTCAGCATAGTTGAAAGGCACTATACAATATACTTGGAAATCTCCCTTGCGCCTTTCTTTAAAACCTTAATATAAAACTCCAGCTGTGATCCGTCAAAAGTCTCTTTAAAAGCTGCCAATCCAAGGCAGCCGTGTATAGTTCCATCACTTGTAAAAACAGGCACGCCCACACCATATGCCCCCGGCATGTTCTCTTCGTCGCTGATTCCGTATCCCTGCTTTCGAATTTTCTCATATTCCTCCAAAAGCAGTTTGGGATCTGTAATCGTCTTGGAAGTTCTCTTTTCAAGTGATGTACTATTCACAATTGTCTCTAAAACTTCATGCGGTTCCACATGTGCCATAATGGTCTTTCCGTAAGCCCCGCAGTGAATCGGAAAAAAAGAGCCATGTTCATAAGTTATCTTCACTGGCATGGTCAATTCTGATTCATATAGATTTATAATCCGCCCCTTGTCGATGACAGTATAACCTATATTCTGCTTTAGCTGTATGGCAACCTTGTCCACAATCTCTTTGATTCGATTGAACCCCTTCTCCCGATATAGATACTTTGAACCAATATGATATAGTTCCGGACCTATTGTGTACTTCTTGTCCGCGTTCTGTACAACAATAAAAGCATCTTGAAACTCAGAGAGTATCCTGTGGACTGTCGTTCGATTCAATGATAGCTTTTCACTGATTTCGAGCACAGAATACGCAAAGGGTGGTTCCGCCAAAACCTTCAAAACTAAAATAGACTTGCTGATTGCCGTTAACTTCGACTCCATTTAAACCTCCTCATGGCAAGTTCATAATATGAACATAAGTTCGTATGCTGAACTTACATATTTATTAACATATAGTCATAATTATGTCAATATTATTTTTTCTAAATTTTCTGACAAATAACATCGGCGTATTTTCCTATTTTTTACACTCACTCTATCGGATGGGCAATTTAAGCCCCACAGATTAATGGGATAACAAAAACAGGCTGTTCAACAACCTGTTTTATACTTTCATTTTTTTTATTTTATTCCGCTGATTGTCTTTCGCTTAAAAACACCCGCTTTTCGACAACCATAGTGATGAACTCCGTGCACAGCTCGCCATACACAAGCTGAAATAAATCTGGGTATGCGTCCAATACAATGTCTTTATAGCCCTGTTCCTCAAACACTTCTATCTGCCTTCTAACCTCTCTGAATCCAACTTTTTCATAGCAGGCTTTCGCACGCTCATTGAAAACTGCCACTCTAAGTGCCATTTTCTCAATGGGATAAACCCTAAAGACATACTCTAAATAGGCCTCGAGAAGCTGAGCGCCATATCCCTCGTTTAAATGGTTTGGATCTATGGCAATCCCCAGTTCTGCCTGTTTTTTAAACCAATTGATATTTTTGATTGTTATGAATCCCAGTGGATAGTCATCCAAAAATAAGCCATAGACTTTCCTAAAAATCCACTTCTGTTTCATCTCATACCAATCGTCAAATTCGGCCTTTGTCTCAAAGGGAAAGTTGTACTGATAAAACCTCGGGTCACTGTGTTCTCCCCACTTTGCAAACTGGTACACATCTTCCCGCTTGAACTTTCGAAATACAGGCACCATGTCATCACCTCATCTGAGACGTATTGGCAAATTTTGTGTACTGTCCAAGCCACGCCAAATACACTTTCCCCGTCTCACCATTTCTCTGCTTGGCGATAATGACCTCTCCAATTCCCTTGAGCTTCTCATCTACTGTTTCAGGGTTATAATACTCATCCCGGTAGAGAAACATAACAAGGTCGGCATCTTGCTCAATTGCGCCAGATTCACGAAGGTCAGATAAAATCGGCCTGTGATCTGCTCTGAGCTCTGAAGCCCGGGATAACTGTGAGAGTGCTATAACAGGGCACTGCATCTCTCTTCCAATCTGTTTAAGGGATCGTGAAATTGTGGAAATTTCCTGTTGCCTACTCTCCACTTTTCCACCACCTGACATGAGCTGCAAGTAGTCTATCATAATCATATCCAATCCGTGGTTCATTTTCAGTCTTCTGCACTTACTCCTGACCTCCGCCACTGTAATCCCCGGTGTATCATCTATAAAAATCTTTGCTTCCGCTAGCTGAGCGCTGCTTCTAGCTAGTTTATACCAGTCATCATCTTGGATATTTCCAGATCTGATATCTGAAATTGAAACCAGCGACTGCGCACTTAAAAGACGCTGAACAAGCTGGTCTGCAGCCATTTCCAAACTGAAAATGGCCACGCTCTTCTTCTCATTTACCGCCGCATATTGACAAAGGTTCAAGGCAAATGCCGTTTTCCCCATGGAAGGCCTCGCAGCAATCAAAATGAGATCTGACTTTTGGAAACCAGAAGTCTTCTCATCCAAGGCTTCAAATCCGGTGGATACCCCTGTCAAGGCATTCGGGTCTTCATGAAGCATGACGATTTTATCATAGGTGATCTGCAAAACATCCGAAATCGCCTGAAATCCTTTTTTATTCTTATTTTGAGAAATCTCAAAGATGTTGTACTCCGCTTCTTCAATTAAATCTTCCACATCTTGGTTGCTATATCCCTTTTCGACAATGTCCGTTGAAGACTTTATCAACCTTCTGAGAATGTATTTTTCGTGTATGATCTTAGCATGGGTTGTAACATTGGATATCAGTGTTCCAACATCTGAAAGTTCCGTCAAATACTCGAATCCACCAACGGTCTCAAGCAATTGGGTTTTCATGAGTTCATCTGAAACCGTTATCAAATCCACAGTTTTCCCCTCTGCAAAGAGGGATTTGATGGTTCTAAAGATCTCCCGATGAGCTTCATTATAAAATTCTTCATCGTATGTGATGGTCTCCAAAACATCTCCAATCAAATCACTATCTAAAAGAAGAGACCCGATAACGCTTTGTTCCGCATTTATATCATGCGGCATGGTCTTTAAATTTACGTTCATTTGCCTCTCACCTCAACTATTTATTCTATAATACGCCTAATATTATAACATGAATCCCCCAAATTAGCCTAAAACTTTGTGGATTCCGAACCCCCTTAAAAGCCAACTGGTCAAAAATCCCACTGTGCTTGAAAGGGCCTTCTCCTGCTCAAAGATCAACTTACCTGTCAATTTCGACAGAGCTTGAGTCTCCTCCGAAGAGTACACGTTTCTCTGACTGTAGAGATACGCCAAAATCAACTCTTGTTCTGAAATTGTCGCAGATGTATGTGTCAGGAGTAAATCAGGGATTGGATCACACGTCGGATTCATGCGCTTTAAGAGATAGAATACATAGTGAAGCATCCTGAGCAGTCTCTTCCGAGTTCCATTTGGCCTAATCAAAGACCTATTGTATATAAATGCAGTGCCAATGGCAAATAAAAATAAGACACTCCCTAAATAAATCCAAAACCTCGTTTGAGTTTTATCAGCGACTTCACTGTACACATAACCACTGCCTCCACCATCATCTCCTATAATCATGTTCTCTTCAAGCATAGATTCTTTAAAATCGCTGACCTCTTCATCCAAAACCGGTAAAATGGAAGAACTCTCCTCTGAAACGGTTTCCAAAGCCTCTGTCGTCCGCTTGTCTATCGTCAAATCATTTTCTACATAAGCAGGTGTACTTTCGAAGATAACCCATCCCTTTCCCTCTAAATAGACCTCACACCACGCATGTGCCTCACCTTCAGTCACGTTTGCAAACCCATCTTCATCCTCATTTCCTGGATCGACTCTGAATCCCTCCACATACCTCGCTGGGATTTCATTAATCCTCGCCATCACCGTCAATGCAGAGGCAAAATAAGTACAGTATCCTTCTCGGGTCTCAAAAATAAATTTTGAAACAAACTCCCGATCTTTTGAATAAGGCGGTGGGTAGAGCGTATACCGATAATTTTTTAGAAGAAACGTCGTCATAATAACCATCTTTTCAGAATCTGTATACCCATAATTCCCAAGATTTTTAGAGAGCTGCAAAAGCCCTTGATCCATATTTGAAGGTAGCTGCAAGTAATCCACCTCGTCGGATAGACTATAATCTTTTCCCGTTGCTGAAAAATCATACGACTTCAAATAACTTATAAATGCACCAGACTTGTAAAAGGCCTCATTGTCCACAGATACATATACTTTATTGCCCAAACTGGTATCATAAAGGCCCATTGGCGCAAAGAGCGTTATGGTTTTAAGGGATTCAAGTTCAATGGTTCCCCTTATTTTCTGAACCGCATCAGATTTTACAAGCCCTTGATTTTCTTCACTTCCACTATAAAATTCAAATTGATTTTTATAGGTGTTGGCATGACTGAGCCAACGATAACCGTCGTAGTAATCTTTTACATTTCCCTTTAAATAAAGGGGCGATTTTATACCATCTTCCACTTTGATCTTGAAGAGTACCGTCTCTCGATCTATTCCCATAATAGGGCCACCCAGAGCATTTTCATTGGATTGAAAAGGGGTGTCGTTTAAGGAGTACATCTTGACACTACCACCACCGTAGCTAGATCTCCCGCCCCAGAGATTCGGCATCAGTGGATCGGCGATGCGATTAAACCCTTCAAGGGGAAATATGACTGTGAGAACAGTTGCAAGGGCTATGACGCCCATCCCCAAAGCCAGTGCATATTGGAAGAGCCTTCCCGAATCATAGTGAGCATGACTGTATAAAGGTGCTTTGGACTTCAACTTTGCCTGTCCATCCAATACAAAAAATGCAAATACGGATATAAAATAAGCCGCATATATTTTTCTTGGTAAATCCACATAGCCATACCACATAAACACAAATGCCACAATGGGAGCTAAAAGAAGGTATTTACTATACTTATAGTGCGTAATCAACATCACCAAGAGCGACAGCAACGTCGCTGCACCTAAGAAATATATGCTTTCATAAAGAGGGTTTTCTGTTTTATCATCTTGATTTGCCCTGCTGAAAAGCCATTTGAAAAAAGGGGCAGCCCTCTCAAAATCCAACTGCTGTTTCAACTGATGAATACGTATATAAAAAATAGCGCCCGCAGTATGACCTTCCTCTAGTCTCAGTCCTTCTGAATTTACGTCAACATCAGTAGATACCTCTGGTCTGCTTATCCGATTGCCATCAAAGACGAGTTCATCTCCAAAGACACTTTTCAAAAGGGCATCTGCCCCATATAGGAGCAAGAGCAAAATCAAAAGCGCCACCAAAGTCCTAGCCACCCATTTTCGCCACATTACAAGTAAAAATATCGCCGAATAACTTAAAATTGCCAACCCTAAAAACGCCAGACCCTCTAACGGGTATCCGATAAAGTGATTTAACAGCATGAGTAAAGAGGCATAAATGAAAAAACTAGAAAATAGCTGATATTTTCTACTCATACTTCATCACATCCCTTTCTCTAAACTGAATATCCAACTGTGAACGCTCTATATGACTCAACAGTTCTGGGCCAGTTGATGATTTGCTTCTAAAAACCATCAGCTTAAAAACAAATCCACGTTTATGAGATGCATCCAAGAAATCGAGAAGGGTTCTGTCCACAGAATAAGTGATGAGATAAAATGTATTCTGCCTTCCACTTTGCAACATAAGCTGTTGTAAACTGCTTACAAAATCAAGTTCTCCATTGGATTCAAAGCCTGTTAAGCTCTCAATTACATTTTCAAAATCTGAGCTGTCTTTCACCTCTATGAACGTGTTGTGGATATCCGTCATCATGAGTCTTGTCTGCACACCGTTCTGAAGAGCATCTTTTACATAAGAAGCACAGCATGATACCATCTCCTCCTCATCCTCAAAACGCATACCATCTTTAAACTGGCTACTGCTTCCATTTAAAACGATAAAGAATCTGGCACTTAATGTCTGTTCAAACACCTTCGTCTGAAGTTCACCCGTCTTTGCAGTGAGCTTCCAGTGAATGTTCTTAAGCTGATCGCCTCGCTCAAAAGGTCTAATATTCGCAATATTGGTTCTGTCTTCTTCTGTTTTCTCATGTGACTTCATCGTTCCATGAAGGTCATTTGTATCTTTTAAAAATGATGCTACCGAATGTACTTTGGGCCTCACTATGAGATCAATCTCTTTGTCAAAGACGATTTCCCTTGAACTGAGCAACATGGGATCATATATTTCCACCTTTGCCTTTCCAAGTTTGTAATAGCCTCTGTACTTACAGACAATCTCTTTGGAAAAATTAATCATCTGATAATTTTTAAAGTATGCAATCTCCTTTAGCGATGAGCCAACATCAAATTTTTCGCTGATAAAAAACTCAATTTTCGCATGTGGAATTGGTAAAAAACTAGTGTTTGAGACCTTGTACTCTACATTTACATGCTCACCTGTCTCTATTTTATTAGCACTGCTATAGAAAATAATGAAGAGATTTTTATAATTGTGCACGAGAATTAAATGCATCACCAGTCTGAACAAGACCGCCACGAAAAAAAGATAATAGAGTTCTCTACTGCCAGACATAAGGGCAGAAATCATCAAAAAAAAGATTATCCCCATTACGATCCTGTTTCGCCAACGCCCCATATCTACGATTCCACCCGTGGCAGTTCTATGGATTTTAGTATATCTTCCACCAGCTGCTTGACGGTGACACCTCGATAGACAGCTTCTCCTTTTAAGAGGATTCTATGCGAGATAATCTCTTCAAATAAATCATGTACATCTCTCCCAGTTACAAAGGATCTTCCCTCCAAAAAGGCTTTTGCCCTTGCTGCTTTAAATAGGTGAACCGATGTTCTGGGACTGGCGCCAAGTCTCACCGCTGAATTTTCTCTGCTCGCCTTGCAAAGTTTCACAATATAGGCCTTAATCGAATCTGCCACATGTATGGATTCTACTTCTTGAATCAACGCTTCAATTTTCGCCTTTTCCACAATACTGTTCACTTCACTTACGGATTTCTTTAATGTCAGAATGTCAATTTCTTCATCTATGGAGGGATATCCCAGAGAAATTCTCATCATAAAACGATCAAGCTGAGCTTCAGGGAGAGGGAAAGTTCCCTGCTGTTCAATTGGGTTTTCCGTTGCAATGACGATAAATGGTCTTTCCAGTGCATACGTATTGCCATCGACGGTGATTTGCCCCTCTTCCATGGCTTCAAGCAAACTCGATTGCGTCTTGGGAGAAGTTCTATTGATTTCATCTGCCAGCAGGATATTGCAAAAAATCGGACCTTTCTGAAATTCAAATCGCTGCGAGGATTTATCAAAGATAGAAACTCCGATTAAATCAGATGGCATCAAGTCGGGTGTGAACTGAACCCTGCTAAAAGAGCAATTGTTGACCTTTGCAAAAGTCTTTGCAAGCGTTGTTTTACCAAGTCCAGGCAAATCTTCAATCAAGACGTGTCCCCCTGAAAGAAGTGCAATCATGACACTCTCAATTGCCCGGTCTTTTCCAATGAGCGTCTTCTTCATCTCATTCTTAATCTCCTGTAACATAAGTCCCCCCATATGCGTCTGATTATTCAGATAATTTGTTTGATAAAAGAAGGAGTCTTCCGACTCCCTTTTTTTATTCCTCTGTAACTTGCACTTTCATCTGTGCTGAAACTTTTGGATATACCTTTATGGTTACTATTGTTGTCCCCAAAGTCCTAATTGGCTGCTCCAAAGCAATTTTTTTCTTATCAATGTCCAATTGATGCTTTGATTTAAGCTCTTCAGCGATGTCTTTGTTGGTTATAGAACCAAACAGCCTTCCGCCTTCCCCTGCTTTTGTCTTAAATTGAACGACGATTTTTTCGATTTCTGATGCCAATTTCTTAGCTTCAGCCAATTCCTCAGCAGCTCTCTTTTCTTTAGAAGCATTTTGGTGTTCCAGTTCTTTGACATTTCCATCTGTGGCTTCTTTCGCCAATCCCCTAGGAAGCAAGTAATTTCTAGCATGTCCATCACTTGCATTTAAAATATCGCCTTTTTTCCCTGTTCCCTTAATATCTTTTAATAGTATAACTTTCATTATTTTTCTACTCCTTCCTGAAAGTATTGATCAATTGACTTTATTAATTGGCCTTTTATCTCTTGGATATCTCCATCTTTAAACTGCGCCCCAGCAACTTCGAGATGGCCGCCTCCACCCAGTGTTTCGAGAATAATTTGCACGTTGATATCCCCAAGAGAACGGCCTGAAATAAACGCAGTCCCATCGTCCCTTTTTGCGATGACAAACGAAGCCGTAATCCCTCTTATGTTCAATAAGTCATCTGCCGCCTGAGCCGCTATGAGTTGAATGCTTTTGGAGTGAATGTCCGAGGTTGAAATGGCAATTGTATCCCTATACCTCGCTGCACTTCCTACAATGTTTGCCTTTTCTGTAAACGTAAGGAGATCATCTTGAAACAATTGTCTCACCCTAACTGTATCTGCACCCTGACGTCTAAGATACGCCGCCGCATCAAATGTCCTGACACCTGTTTTGAGGGTAAAGTTCTTTGTATCCACGGTAATCCCAGCCAGAAGGGCATCGGCCTCTTCCTTTTCGATCTTTGGTCTGTTTTCCATGTATTGAAAAATTTCAGTGATGAGCTCAGAAGTACTGGATGCATAGGGTTCAAGATATTTCAAAATTGCTTTTTCAATAAACTCTGTGCTTCGTCTATGATGGTCAATTAAGACGATTCGCTCACAGGCTTCTAAGATTTCAGGACATTCTGTAAGACTTGGCTTATGAGTGTCCACAACCACCACAACTGTGTTTTCATCCAGAAGGTCCATTGCCTCATCAGACGATATAAAATTATAGGTCTCATTGTCCTTAAAGGTCTCATACACATTTATAATGGCATCAGTCACTTCATTTAAGATGATATAGGTTTCCTTGCCCATATTTAAAACGCTTCTGTAAACACCCACAGCCGCTCCGAAAGAGTCCATGTCAGGCGAGCGATGTCCCATGATGATTACTTTGGAGCTCTCTTCGATAATGGCTTTAAATCCATGCGCAATTACCCTTGCCTTAACTCTATTCCTCTTTTCCACGGCCTTGGTCTTTCCACCATAAAACTCAAATGTATTTCTCTTTCGAATAACAGCTTGATCTCCACCACGCCCCAAAGCCAGTTCAAGACAGGCGTAGGCATCTTCTTCCAAAGCACTTGGATTTTTGCCGTTGACCCCAATCCCGATGCTGAGCGTCGCCGGTATCTTATTGCCTGCATCTATTTCGCGAATATCATCTAAAATCGTAAATCTCTTTGCCTCGAGATTTTCAAGATACTTGGATTCAAAGATGACCATGTATTTATCCTTTTGATAGCGCTTGATCATCCCATTCATACGAGTGGCCCACAAATTGATTTTTTTCTCAATTTCAGACGTCACAAATGGGATTTTTTCTTCCTTTGTCTCATTCATAACATCTTCATAGTTGTCCACATAAATTAAGGCCACCACAGGTTTTTCATCTTCATACTTCATATTCATGGTGGTGAGTTCTGTATTGTCAAACCAATAGAGCATGAAAATCATGTTTTGAGGGTTTTCATCATCAAGTGCCACCATGTTTGCATAGACACTGTAAAATCTGTCTCCGACTCGAATGTCTTCTATCATCTCGCCTGTCTTAATCGTCTCAAAGGAAAGAGAGTTAACGAGCTTGTCTATATTTTTGCCGATGACACTCTTCTCAGAGACCATGTCGGTAAATTTCGAATTATACCAATTGATCTTTCCCTCAATGTCCACAACAACCAGTGGAACTGGTAGATTAAAGACTGCATATCGAGCGGCACTGTCAATACTGGTGGACAGCGTATCAATGTATTTTCGCCATTTTTTGCTCTTTGCCCGGTCTGAATACCAATTGTAAAACAAGAGTGCAAGAAGTACCACGATGCCTAAAATACCAAGTGGCTTGTTGTAATATGCAATAACGGCAACAAAAATGCCAATAACAATCAAATAAAAGTTCATCGGTTCTTTAAACGGATTGCTTAACTTTGAATTCCCCATTCATTTCACCTCTTTTTAGGTTGTAGTCTTCTCACATCTATCATGACATCCATAAATCCTATCAGAGAAATGTAGGCCATGAGTCCAAAGAGACTCAGAACCGTTAAAATTGCTATGGTTACTCCCTTCGACAATGACTTCCTAAAAAAGAAATACCCCACTGCCAGTCCCTGCACATAAAAAAGAATCATAAATAGATATATGAAATTGAGCATTACTGCTCCAAAGTCCACAACTTCATAGGTGCCCAATAGATATGCCCCTAATAGCATTGCCGCACTGCCGTAGGCCAAGTGTTTGGGATAGGTGAAATATCTAAAATCCCCCAAAGGTCTATGTGCTATTTTCAAGCGTCTTAAGATTGGAATAGCTGCAAAGTAATTCAGTGCTGAAAGCATACACGCCATGAGTATAAGTCCTGCTGGAATAATCAGCTTAACCACTGTGAGCATATTATCCATGATTTTAGCCTGATCTTCTAAATTTGCCTTAATTTGAGCCTGCTGCTCAGTAGAGAGTACCTTGGCATAGCTCTCAACCATTTTATCCATCTCAGTCTGCATGCTCTTTGAAGTCTCAAACATCTGGTCAAGTGTGTCTTCAAAGGATACCCCCATAATCAAGGTAAGGACTCCCAGTGTAACAAGTAGGGCAATAACACCTCCGAGGACGCCTATTCCAATTGCCTTAAGCGGTGTATCAAATCTTTTGATTGAAAGTCCAAGTGGAAGTCCAATTAAAAGAGCCATAAGTCCCATACTCACGCCCACTGTTGCCGAGACAAGTAAGCTGGAAATAATCATTGCAACAATGCCCGCAACGACAACATTTACTTTAGTGTTCCTGATACTGAGGAGAACCAGCGGAAGCGGTGCTAAAAGGTACAGTGCTGATCCGATTAATGGTATATAAAAAGAGCCTACGATGAATATGACCAAGATTCCCGCAAATAGGCCCGCTTCTGTAATTTGTCTGGTGGTTTTCAAGTATATAGTCCTCCCACTTTACTTTCTTCATATCTGATTATACTACATTTATGCTAAATCGTGCGAAATTGTTACAAAAAATAAAAAAACATCAGATATCTAAACCTTTATTTTGCCTGATTTCCTTCTGTTAAAGTGATTCATAAATGTCATTACTACTCTATCGACATCAATAAAAAAACACCGCCTAGGCGGTGTCTTTAATTCTTAATCATTTACAAATGGCAATAAAGCGATGATTCTAGATCTTTTAACAGCACTAGTAACCATTCTTTGATGCTTAGCGCAGTTTCCTGAAACTCTTCTAGGCAAAATTTTGCCTCTTTCAGTCAAATACTTTTGTAATTTTTTAGTGTCTTTGTAATCTATTGATTCGATTTTATCTTGACAAAAAGAACAACCTTTTCTTTTTCTACGTCTTTTAATCATATTTTTTCCCTCCTTCTATTAGAATGGAACGTCATCATCGTCTTCAATCGCCTGATAGTCGTCGAAGTTAGTATTTCCGAAGCTAAAATCATCGCTTCTACCTGATGACTGAGTCTTTTCTCCCCATTCGAGGAATTCAACTCTGTTTGCCAACACCTCTGTCGTATAACGTGTTTCACCTGCCTGAGACTTATAAGTCCCTGTTTGGATAGATCCTTGTATTGCGACGAGTTTGCCTTTTGCTAAATATTGAGAACAGTTTTCAGCCTGTTTTCCCCACACGACGATTCTTATAAAATCAGCTGTAGGTCTTCCTTGGCTTTCAAACTCCTGTTTTTTTTCTCTGGTCAGGCCCTTGTCAACTGCCAACGTAAAGTTTGCAACTGCCATACCGCTTCCAGGAACGAATCTAAGTTCTGGGTCTCTCGCCAAACGTCCGATTAATACTACACTATTCATGAATGAGCCCCCGTTCTTCCTAAATTATTTTTCTTCTAAATTAATGATGATGTATCTGATTACGTCGTCAGAAATTTTGAAGTTTCTCTCAAGCTCTTTAGGAAGCTCAGAATTCGCTTTGAAGTTGATTAGGACATAATATCCTTCTCTTAATTTTTCGATTTCGTAAGCTAACTTTCTGTTACCCCATTCTTCTACTTTTTCAACTTCGCCATCAGCAGCTATGATGCCTTTGAATTTTTCAAGAACTTCATTTTTCTTTTCTTCTTCGATTGATGGTCTTAAAATAAAAAGCGTTTCGTACTTTCTCATCTTTTCTACACCTCCCTATGGACATAATGGTCCTTTTTCAAGGACAGAGAAGTAACGACCGTCATGGTCGCAACTACAACAGAAGTATTTTATCACTAAGAATTTCCTTTGTCAACCCTTGTTTTCCTTCTCTACTTTAACGCCTTCTCTGTAGATTTCCTTGACTCTTTTTTCTAGTTTTACTCTGGGAATCCAAATTTCCTTTTCACATTTTGCGCACTTGATTCTAAAGTCCATCCCCACACGGGTTATGATGAAGCGATTGCTTCCACACGGATGTTCTTTTTTGGTGACAATTTCATCCCCTGCCTCTAATTTTAATGGCATGTTATTCCTCCCATGATATTTCTACAGCATTTTTATAATCATACCTAAAGAGCCTAATGTCCTCCAGCGATTCCCCCTCTAAAATTGCCTTTACCTTTTCCACATCCTGTTCTTCAAACAGAATAGATAGCCCGCAACTTGCGCCAATAGCCCTAGGTGTTGGAATCATATCCATTTCCACTTGATTCAGGAGCATTCTCTCCAGCTTAATTGCTCTATGTGTCGATTCGAACACGATTAAACGCTTCATCTGATTAAATCCTTATGGTATTGTTGGCTTCCTGCATGGTTTCCACAATTGTGTACATGTTGGTTATACCACCCACTGCCAACAGTTCTTTTAAATGATAGAAGTCTAGACAAGTGCCGCAGCTTAAAATTTCAGTGCCGTTTTCCATGAGCTTATTGAGGTATTCAAGTACTGGTGACCCTTCAATCGTAAGCCTGACACCTGAATTTACAAATAAAATGGCCTTCGGGAACGGTTCGTACTCAGTCAACGTATAGAAATAGCCTTTCATGAGAATAGCGCCCAAAACATCATCACCTGTTCCCATGACATCACTGCCCACCAAAATCACCGTATTTGCCAAATCTGGTCTCTTCTGAACCATATCTTCAGCCTGTGCGGCATACTCTCCCTTGAATATACTGATTTCAAAGTTTCCATCAGCCTCTGTAACTGTATAGTCCAGCATTAAACTCTTCGCCAGCTTAGAGACGTTGTCTCTGGCAATTACATTGTCCACAACTGTAATGATATTGCCCTCATTCAACCCTTCAAGCGCCTTCTTGGTTTCAATTACGGGTTTGGGACAGGCAAGTCCCCTCGCGTCAATTTTAAGTTCCATTTCAACCTCCTAAGTCCCTGAGAAACTGAATTTTAAAACTTTCGTTGAATCTTCTGACCCCATTTTATGAAAGTTTAAAGAATCCCGCCTCATATAAGTTGTTAAAAAAACTGATAAAAAAGTATTGAAGTACATTGTATTTATAAAAATAAATGGCAAATTGTGATTGCTCTATTGCCGTTATAACCTCTTGACTCCATTTTAATGGCACAAATACGTTTAGTAAAATCATGACAAAATAAACGGTAATAAGTCCGAGGATTGCCCCCACAAGCAGTCCACCACTCTTGTTGAATTCCTTTAGAATTGGAAGCTTTGCAAGCTGATTCAGAAGTCCTTCCGCCAGTCCTAAAACCATCATGATTAAAAGCAATAACAATAGAAATCCCAAAACATATACGATTAAATGTGTCAACTGCTGAGCCATTCCATCCACAAAGCCAGTATAAGTGGTTTGTCCCTGAACTTGCGCCAACCCTCGACTGTAAAACTCAGGGAGTTTGAGCTGCTGTATTCCCATTTGGATTTGTTCCTGCGTCATCGGTGTATTTAACGCACCCGAACCCGACTCTATTTTCAGCACATTCATGATAAACTGCCTCACATGTTCTTGAATCGCAGTGGTTGGGTCATAAATATTTTGTATCACATAATCTGTAAACGTCACATAGAACATCTTAGCCAAAATAATACCAGCGAACCACTTTACCAAGCCGATAATCGTGGTTATAAAGCCTCTATTAAACCCGTACAGCATATTACCGCCGATGATAATCAATACTACGACATCTGTCCAGTTCATTTCTTCCTCCTGCATGCATGGGTTCTCAAATTAACCCGAGTTTTAGAACACCATACCACACTTCCATTAGAATTTCGTTAAAAACACTCCGAACTGAACTATTTTCTCATATATATATTGACATGGTTGATATAGGCTATGCCAAAATGGTCGCTATCTGCCACAATCACATCGACGATTTCATCATCTCCTTTATAACGATCCACCAAGTCGCCCTTCTCATTAAAAAAGGCCACTTCTTCCTTATTATAGATCATCAGGCGATTGCCCATCATCTGCATTCCTCTGATGTCCTTAAGCACAGCATCGTATTCGGCGATTACCTCTCCAGATTCGCTGTAAACTAAAATTGCGTTTTCAGCCTTTGGGTTTTCAATTTGCCCCGCCTCATTCAAAACATTAAAATAGAATCTATGCCCCTTTTCATCATAGAGGAGTTTCCCCACAGTTCTATCAAATGGTTGAGTGGATTGGAGATTGCAGTCATAGTCGTACACCATGAGTTGAGAATCTGTCGGCACATAAATGGTGTCCTTTGTGAGCCATAGTGCATAGGCAATCTCAGAAAACAAATTGCTGCCACTGATAATTTCTCCGTTAAAGGTGGCAATTACAAGTTTCGTGTTAAAGTCCTTTCGGCTCAAGTCTAAGACAACTGCCACAATATCCTGACGTTCAATATTGATTGAAAAATCTATGATTTCACCTTTGGGGAGAACTGTATGACTGATGGTCTCCAGTTTATTGTCCAGAACAATCAGTGTTCCATCCGTTTTTAAAAGCCCCACATACTGTTCGTCAAAATACTTTAAACCCTTAACAGCACCAAGCCCAAACTTGCTCGCTCTAATCTTTCCATCGAGGTCTATAATGAATATATCTCCTGATTTTTTTTCCACCATGACCACACTAGATTTCCCAGTTTCATAGAGAACGTTTTGAGTGGAGACCTCCTTTTCCCAAATGGCCGTGCCATCTCCGTTCAGCAGTTTCAGTTTAGACTGATCTAAAACACAGTATTCGTCGCCAATGCCCTTTACAACTGCCCTGTATTCGAAATCGACATTTTGATTGTATATAACATCGTTTACAATTTTAAAATCTTCTTTTATCAATTTTGATACTTGTGCCGTTACAAGGTCAAATCGCAAAACAATGACTAAGCAAATGCACAAAAGTATGATTGAATTTCTCTTCATCCCTTTAAAGTCCCAACTTTCGTATTCTACAGAGGTGTCCTTTTAAACGATCTTCTTCGGTCTAGGTGGTTTTTCACCATAATATTGATAGAAGTAAGTCTTTATTCTCCCATTGTAAAGTTTTCGATTCTTTGTGGCCTTCTCACCATATATCTTCTCAAAGGCTTCATAAGAGGTGATGATATACTTAGACCAAGTCTTATACGGTCTTAGAATATTGCCAAGAACTTTATAGAGCTGCTTTACCTCTTCCAGTTCATTTAAGCGCTCACCATAGGGTGGATTGGATATAATATAGCCATACTGATAACGTGTGCTAAATTCCTTTACATCTCTCACCTGAAAATGGACGATATCGTCAACACCCGCCAATTCAGCATTGGCCATTGCCGTCTTAATTGACCGCGGATCTATGTCATATCCGTGGAGCACCACGTCCACATCGTGTTTTATCGCTTCATAACAGTTCTTTCGCTCTTCTTTCCAGATTGTTTCCGGAATAAGTCGCCACTTTTCACTGTCAAATTTTCGATTTAATCCAGGTGCAATATTCTTAGCCATCATTGCAGCTTCTATGATAATCGTTCCCGAACCGCAAAACGGATCTATAAGTGGAATCTTAGGCTGCCATCTGCTTATCAATATTAAGCCTGCCGCCAGTGTTTCCTTCATTGGGGCATCGTTTCCCTTTTCTCTGTAGCCTCTCTTATGAAGACCTGCTCCTGATGTATCAATGCTCACAGTTACCGTATCATTTAAAATTCCTACCAAAATGCTGTAGGTTTCGCCTGTTTCCTCAAACCACTGTGTCTGATATACTTTGCTCAGCCTTTTGACAATCGACTTTTTAGTAATGCTCTGTATGTCCGAAAGACTGAAAAGTTTGGATTTTACGGACTTCGCATTCACTGGAAAACAACCGTCTTTTGGAATGTAGTTTTCCCACGAAATCTTGTGTATTTGGTCAAAGAGCGATTCAAAAGTAGTGGCCTTAAACTCACCAACACGTATAAAGATACGCTCAGCGCTTCTCACCCATAGATTCGCTCTGGCAATCCCTCTTTCATCTGCGTCAAATAAAACCCGTCCGTTTTCAACTGCTATATTTTCAAATCCCAATTGTTCAAGTTCCTTGCCGACAATGGCTTCCATTCCAAACACCGCTGTGGCTATCATTTTAAATTTCATTATTAGTCTCCATTCTATGCCTCACCGTCACATTAAACTCGTAGAGGCGCTTTTCTACACAATATTATAACATAAAAAAAGAGACAAATGTCTCTTTACAATCTAGGGGGCTTCCCTTAGATAATTGGCGATGATGTTCTCCAAAATATCCTCTGTCATGGGCTTTGCATAGTAATCGTCAAACCCATAATCCTTCATAAACTCCGCCTCATTGTCTATGAGCTTATTGGAAATGGCAATTACGGGCACATTATAGTTCTTTCGCCTCTCAATCTCATCGAGAACACTAAAGCCATCACAATTTTCTATCATGACGTCAATAATTGCCAAATGGGGCTTGATTTCAAAAAACAGCTCTATGGCCTGATTCCCACTCTTGGCAAAGTAAATATCGTAGCGTTCAAAGTAATCCATTGGAATCTGAGGTTTTTCGGCATCCACCACCAATATTCTTTGTTTATCTGGTAATTCAGGACTCTCTGGCAATTTGGATTTCACACTGATTTTTTCAAAAGTCATGAACAAGATGGAATTGATTCCCTTATCTTTGATGCTTGAAATTTCAATCATTCCCCCTGTTGACTGCACCACTTCTTTAGCAAGGTGGAGACCCAGTGCAATTGCGTAATCTTCAATTTTGTTGAAATTTGAACGCGTGGTTATGTCAAAATCGCTTAAATCCATCAGCTTGCCGAGATTGCCCTCACTTGTATCTATAATGGTTATCTTAAGGTGTATCTTTTCTCGATTCTCAGTGACTTCTGATATGCTCAATATGATTTCATCATCATGGCAAAGGTAATTGGAGGTCTCCAGTAAATACGACAAAATCAGTTGAAATTTGACCGCATCTCCCACGAGTATATCCGGGATGGTCGGGGAATATTCCAGCCGAATTCGATTTTGCTTCTCACTTCGATATAAAATCTTGAAGGAATCCACAACTGCGTTGACCGTCTGCCTGAAATTAAACTCTGTTTTTACGATTTTAAAATTGCCTTCATCATATCTGGAATACAGCAAAAGACGGTTTAAAATTTCAAATATTAAATCGGAATTGTATCGGATGACCCTTAAATATTCTCTCTGAATATCCGTGAGAAAACTCTGATCAAACAAATCAAAAAAACCTCGAAGTGAACGAATCGGCGTTCTCATTTCACGGATAAAATAATCAATAAACTCATTGGTTCGATGAACTTTCTTCTTCAGCTCACTGCTCTCATGCTTTAAGTTTTGAATGATGTCTTTATAGTTCTCGTCATACTGCTCCCGCATCTTTACATTTTCCTGAAACTCTAAGATGCTCGTGACTTTTCCATGCGTCATCAGTGGGAAAAGCTGATTTCTCCAAACTTGCTTCTCCACCCTTTCAGAATCAGGCTCAGGTGATACAACAGTCTCAAATCGAGTCTTATAATCGAGAACTTCCTGCATGGGACAACCCGGACAAATGTCGTCAAATCCATAAAAGACTTGATAGCACTTTCTCCCGAGAACTTCCCTGTATTGCTTCACACTATATGCATTTGCCCAAGAGACGCTATAGTCCAGTTTGATAATAAACACTGGAAATTCTATGGAATCAAGCTGACTTCCAATATTGAGCTCTTGTCCTACTTTTTCTATTTTCAGCTTTTCAACTTGTTGATTTAGCTGTCTAATTTCATGAATAAGTGTTTCCCGAGAGAGCCTGCTGTATTCCATGTCCATTTCCAGTCACCTACTTTACTCCAAACAATTCTATTTTTTTCTATTATATCAAACTTTGGTCAATATAATTCACAAAAAAACAGAATCGCTCTTAAAATAGGGCTCCCCTTACTTGCCAAGAACCGCTTTCTCTTGAACCGCAATGTCAGGGTTTTCAAGGATAACTTCAAACCTTCCTGCCTCACGCAGTCTCACGATTTCCCTGATGACATCTCTTTCAGATTCCACCAGCAAGTAAATTGGCATCCCATCATCTTTCAAGTTGTTATCATAGACGGCTTTTACCGTTACTTGTCCCATATCTATCGCTTCAAATAGGGGGTCTATATGATAAACCCTTACAATATCCCCTTTACTGAGATTCCAACAGAGCGCTTCCTCAGGTAAAAATTTCAGCGTTGTTATGGCATTTTCGGGATTCGTCAATTGCTTCTCACCAACAGTCTCTGTCAAAAGCTTATTTGACAAAATTCCAAACTTTCCATAATCCGTTACCAGCGTTTTGCCAACCACTTGCGATTTCGAAGTGCAGTAGTCGCCAGAATACCAAGTACTGCTAATCCGGCCCATCTCCAAGTCCTTTTCTTGAACCAGCTCTCCAGCTTCCATATTATGACTCAACACAACCACTTCTGTGAAAGTTTGCAGTGTTTCTCTTCTGATAATCTGTATTTGATAAAATGTAACTGCAACACTTAGCAGAATCACAATCCCTACAAAAATGACTTTCTTCATCTCTTGCCCCTTAATAATACCGTTTTAAATGATTAAGTGTCCTTTGGAATATCATACGTCAAAAATACGGACATCTTCTTGTCAAACTGAATGCTCTTAATCCTGTGAATATAGTCAAAAGTGACCACAATATATGCACCGTTTACCACTTCAACATCTAGATTATCTGGTACTACGCCGCAATTTTGAAATGCCAAATTGGATTCGATTGCAGAGACAAATTCACTGAGGTCGGGCTCTGCAGTTCCCTTGCCAAGCATCTCTGGATCAACTGTCTCAAGAGTGCTGAACACTGCGTTTTCAGCAGCGATTTTAATCTGATTTTTTTCAGTTTCAAACAACTGGTATTCAAGCGATCCCACCGTCAGTGGAATGATGATTAATATCATGAGCGTCATGAAGAAAATAAGAATTCCAAGGCCCGACATCCCTTTATTTTCAGTTCGTAACTTTCGAAGAAACGACGTTTTGTTTGAACCGGAAAGCATACGTTTCCTCCTCTCGGCTGAACAGCGTTTTAATCATAGACCGACTAAATTCCCCTTCCACAGAAAACACAATCCAATCCCCCTTTTTTATCGTTCCCGGAGAGGAACATGTGATAGAGGAAATGCTGATGTCCATGTCAGTGAGTTCTTGCTTTAAAGCATTTTTTTGATTTTCATCTAGCCCATTCTGCGCCTCTATTAAAAGAACGTAATCTCTGCAAATACTGTCAAATTCAAGTTTTAAATAGACTGGTATCATGTAATCTGTCATTGTGACGAAAAAAAACAGTCCAATTACCAAAATAATGCAAAATACCAATACTTGATCTATGCCCATACTCAGTTAATTGGGAACAATGTGCTCTTAATGTTCGTTCCCCACCATGATTTCATGTCATCCAGCACTGTTGTTGCAAAAACCCGAGCCCCTGGAATCAATACAAAAGCTCCAACGATTAGACCAATTGCAACACTGATAATTGAACCAATTCCAAACTCGCCTCTCTCATCCCTTATAACAAGACTTTTCTTCAAAATAATTCTTGCTCTTATTGAGCTTTTGACGATTAGGACATTGATATCGTCATTCACTTTCCTCATTGCTTTTTTCATATCTACCTCCAACTTAAATTCATTAATTAAATATCATCTTTGTTGACACCATCATCTCGTTAATCAATGGGATGAGAAGCATCATTGTCACCATTGTTGTGAATAAAATCACCGCATACAAATACTTGCGCTTAATGCGCTTTGTATCTTCTCGAATATTGGATAGATACTTTTGAAACATCAAGTAATTGAGCCTTGAAAACGTCTCCTGTTTTCCACCCGCTGAAACGATGTTTTCAGTGATGCTGATAAAGATTTTGCCCTCAGCATCTGTTATCTGACTTTTTAAGTAATCAAGTCCTTGCTGTACATCGTGGCTCTGTGAAATAATGGCTGAAAAATGAAAAAGCTTCTCTTTAAACTTGGGGTACTCCACAATTCTGAAAAGGGATTTCAAAATTTCTTCTGGTCTCGCCCCAGTTTCAATTTGTATTTGAAAATACTTATAAATCTTATAAAAGCTCTGTGTAGTATAGTAGCGCTCCCTCTGTTTTTGACTCGACTTCAGGATGACCAAACTCACCAGTATCATCAAAATTGCCCATATGAGGTTTGGAAACGCAATGGCTATAACCGCAAGTCCAATTCCAAACATCATGCGCCTAGATAACTTGATATCCATATATGAATGTCCAAGTGCCGCCAGTTTCTGACGCTCACTGTATAAAATAGCCACTCCGGTAACTGCCACAGCATTTATAAGGCCCAGTCCCCAGTACATAATCGCCTCCTCAATACTTAATCTGTGTCGCTCGAATCACAATGATGATGCCTAGAATAAAGATCAGTACCATCATGGCGACAAGCGTTTTCCCCGCGCCAGAAGTCAAATAAAATGACAGGATATAATCATTGTCAGTCATCACTTTTCGCGCCGTCAAAACGACAATCCCCAAACTAATCATGGCAATAGCACGGTCCTGCTTGAGTTCTATCTTCCGCTTGTTGATTTCCACTTGAATTGCAGTGTACTCTTGTTCAAGCCCACTCACGAGTTTCAATAGGTTTCCCCTTCGAAAATAGACTTGTTCAAAGTTCAAAACCACATATCTCATATAATCATGACCTGAAAGTCTATAAAATTGTTGAAACGCCAACCGCTCATCAAGCCCTGCCTGAATGGACTTGTTAAACAGCCTGAGCAAATTTCTGAGATAGGTGTTTTTTGTCATGCGCTCAGCATATTTGAGCGCCTTAATCAAGTCTTCTGACTGTTGAAGCGATGCATTTACATACTGTAAAAAAGTCAGAATTTCACCATCAATGCCATATTCTATTTGGAGCAATTTAAACTCCAAGACGAGATATGGCACCAAGAGATTCGCACCACAGAGGATTGCTTTGGTCACCATGCCTATTGGCGAGAATAAAATCACAGTTGCCGTGACCATTTCATATGCCAATGACAATTGCACATAGACAGGTGCAATTTGCTCTGGAAGGGATTTTACAGCCATCTGATACCGGTTCATAAACGAAGAGGCTTTTGGCTTAAATGAGTGAAGTGTTTCAACCAACACGCCTTCTTGTTTCATGAACGTCTCTTGATTGATGCTGTGAATCAGCATGCCAATCCACCCTAAATTCAGTATCAGAACGATTGCCATCATCATGGGCGTTCACCTCTTTTCTTCTATAACAAGTTCTAAGTAGCTCTTTGCCACCTTCTCTGCGTAGTTCCACAATTTCCATCACTTTAAATGAAGCCAGATAGACGATATAGTGAACGCTTTCGTAAATCATCTGTTTGACAATTGCCTCACTTAGTCTCGTTTCAGTCTCAACCAGCGTCATCATTCTCAGTACAGACTCACTGGCAGAATTCGCATGAATTGTCCCAAGAATTCGATGGTCGGTGTTCCCCGCCTTTAAGAACTCCCACGCCTCACCACCTGTTAGTTCACCGATACAATACGTATCAAGGCTCATGGTCAACCCGTCCTTGATTAAATCATTTAAAGTGACACTTCTTCCACCCAGAACCATCTTTTTTATACTCTGAGAAATACAATTTTTTCGCTTAGGGGCAATTTCAACGTCAGATTCGCAAATCAACATCCTCTCCTCCACCTCTGAGGCTTCAATAATGGCTCTGAGCAATGTGGTTTTTCCAGCGCCTCCCTTACCCGAAATAAGGAGATTGCCCCGCTTCTTTACAACTTCTCCAATTACCCTTAACGACTCATCGTCCAGCATTTCAAGATCTAAAAGTGTTTGAAGACCGTAGGCATCTTTCGGATGCTTTCTTATGGTGAGAGAAGTCCCCGATGTGTTCCTAGGGCTGATACAGACATTAATTCTAAGGTGATTCTTTAAATCACTCACCCTGCAATGGTTATCAATTTCGTTGATAACACCTCCGTTTCGTATAATCAGAAGTTTGCAGTACCGCTCAAATGCTTTCTCCGATTCAAATCGAAAGGGAATTTGCTCCACAATGCCCTTTCTCTTAACTGTAAAAAAATCATATGAGGCCGCATCTATGTCTGAAATACTCGCATCGTCTATGTACACTTGAAGCTCTCCATAGCCGTAAATCGTATTGAACAGAACCCTCTTTATGGAGTCAAGGTCGAAGATGCCCTTTTGTTCATCCACTAGTTTGCTGATTTCACCCTTTAAGACCTCTGAATCCACTTGTCCATCCTCAACATCTGCAATCAGACTTGAAAATCTCATGACGATTTCATCGAGGAGGCGATTTATCTCTGAATCCTGATGATGAATTCTAAATCCCTCTTGCTCTGGTCTGGTCTCTAAATTCAAAGTCTTTACGACGCTCATTTCATCAACTCCTTGATAATTCGATTTGCAGATTTAGCGTCTGCCTTCTTCAATCCACCTCTAAATGACTTTCCAAACAGAATCTCCATAACCCGATTTGAATAGCGATTCATCCCATTATGATTTGAGATTCTATAAATATGATGCTTGCTGGGTTCAATTAACTGTTTTACCCTGAGCATCTCCACCATTTGTCTAATCCACCTTACATCGCTCTTACTGTCCGAAGTGCAAATGATGTTGACGTCGCTGATATTTAAGCTCAAAAGTGTCAGATAATCATAAATATTAGCTCCTGCACTGATGATGACACATTCATAATATCTGCTGATGGTCTCCACAAACTGCTTTAGCAATTCCGGTTCATAGTGCTCATAGTTTAGGGCATTGTAATTTCCAAGAAGCACCTTGTACTTGCCTCTTTTTTTGACAATATGGCTGATATCCCTTCCCAGGTTTGTGTGCTTTCTAAGTGAATCAAGCGCAATATTAAACCCCGTATTGTCAACCCCAGTCAAATGGCTCTCCACCGCTGTCTCAAGCCTGCTGATTTTCAAATATTCATCCAGTGAGGGTTTGAGCAAATCGCCTTCCATCAAAAGCAGTGACTCTGAGTTCATGGCATCTGCCATTGCAACTGCAAGCTCTGGTTTATTATAGACAGTGATAATGCCCCGATATTCGGGCGTGTTTTTTCTAAATCGAGGCTTTACTTTGTCTCTCTTTACCTTTTGAGAATTGGTATCTCTGTATTTATCAAAATATTCCACCTGCGTTTTTAAGTACTGCACCTCATCATCTGATAAATTCCCAAGTCCCTCTAAATAAGTTCGATAAACACCTTCAATTTGTCTCTCTCTCTGCGTCTCTAATTGCTGACCCAACTCAAAAATCGAATCAAATACAAAAGTTGCCTCCCTCTCTCTTCTGACGCCTATATAGAAAAGTGTATTTAAATCCACAAGCCCAACTTGCTTTTCAATTTCAATTTGCGAGAGAACGATCACTGTCTTCTCTTTGGAAACCTCAATTGCAACACTTTCATTTTCCGTTATCCGAGCCGCTGGAAAGGCACTTATAATTTCTCGATCCAGTTTTCGATCCGGCATTTTGGTATATATCCAAAGTTCTCTTTCCACTGCTTCCTCCTATAATATGGTAATATGATACTTCATTTTACATTTTATGTAAATAGCAAAACGTAAAAAATCCCACAATTTTACAATAAAATGTGGGATTCATGAGCATGGTAAGAATACCAAATGATAAAACGGCAAATGGATAAAGGCTCTGCCTTTATCCTAACTGCCGATTCGGGGGATTTATTTACTTCTTAAAACGGCAACACCTGTGTCTATAACTGCTGGGCCTGTACTCATGTCATTAAGTGCTGCGTAGGCTTGAGCAACGCCTAAGTAACCCATTGTAAATGGATTTTGCGCCATCGCCGCTTTCAAACTGCCATCGTTTAACAGTCCTTGGATTGCATCTGATTTATCAAATCCGATGCCAATGATGCCCTTGCTTGAGGCCTTAATTGCATTTCCAACACCAACGGTTGAACCTTCATTTGTTCCATAAAGTCCTACAAGATCTTCATTTCCAACGATGAATCCATAAGCTGCTTCTTGCGATGCGGCTGCATCACCATCTTTGTATTCAGTTGTTAAAAGTGTGTACCCTGCTGCTTCTAAAACTGATCTAAAGCCATTTTCTCTATCCATTGTGGAATTAGTTGCTGTATTGACACCAATTATGCCGATTTTACCACTGCTTTTGCCAGCAGCATTTAATTCATCGAGCATTGTTTGACCCGCTAAAACGCCCGCTTGATAGTTGTTTGTTGAAAGGGTTGCAATGGCAGGTTCATCTGCTGCTGAATCCACATAGATGATCTTTACGCCCTTTGCCTTTGCATTTTTAACTGCTTCTGAAATTGCTTGAGGATCATTAGCAGCAAGTAAAATCAAATCTGCATTATCTGCAACTGCGTTGTTTACAGCTTCAATTTGTTTTGCATTGTCTTTTACATCTGGTGCATCCCATTTGTAATTGAGTCCCAATGCACCCGCCATTGATTTAGCGCCTGCATCTACATTAACCCAGTGTTGATCCATTTTGTCCATTGTAATTAAGTAAACGGTCTTTGCAGGTGCTGACGCACTCCCCTCTGCAACTGCTGGTTCTGACTTTGCCGCACATCCCGAAAATGTAAAGACAATTGCCATCATCAATAGAATTGATAAAATTCTCTTCATACTCTTACCCTCCGCTTATTTTTTATTCCCACATTGTTATGGGAGTATGACATACCCTGAACTTACCGGGCATGATCACCCTTTTTCAGGGTGATGACTTTAATTTAAACACGGCATTGCCGTGGTTAAAACCCAATTGTGAACCCAGCCAAAGTTTTGAAACATCGCCTCTAAAAACTAGAGGTTTCGGCTTAAGCTTTTTTGAACCATTTTTTTAAATCAACTTTGCCACTTCGTGCGATTCTGTCAATTAGAACTGAAATAATGACGACAATCCCAATAACCAAATTTCTCAGTGCCAGCGGTGCCCCTGCAAATTGAAGACCGTTGTTCAACACGCCCCAGATAAAAGCTCCGATAACTGTTCCGAATAAAAGGCCTTGTCCGCCCATTGTACTGACACCACCGATAACTGAAGCCGCAACGGCGTTTAACTCATAGCTGGTTCCAGCATTCATTGTCCCCATACCGCTTTGAGCTGTCAGCATCAATCCGACAATCCCTGCCAAAAAAGCACTGAATACATAGACCTTTGTCTCTGCCAAAACGACATTGACTCCAGATAATTTTGCTGCCTCATAGTTACTGCCGATAGCATAAGTGTGCCTTCCCGTCCTTGTTTTGGATAAGATGAACGTAAAGACTAAAAACAAGATAATTCCAATCCATATAGGGTTGTATAATCCCAATGTACTGCCATAGTAAAATAAATCCTTAAAGCCATTTGCACTCTCTGGAATTCCATCTGTGTTGAGATTTCCATTGACTAATTGAGCGATTCCTCTGGCAATAATCATCGTTCCAAGGGTTGCAATAAAAGCAGGCAATTTTGTTTTGGACACAAGTAAACCGTTTACTAAACCAAGTCCAATACAAGCTATTATAGTAATGATAGATGCCATCCAAGGATTCATGCCCGCAGCGGTCATCAAAGTGGCGGAAATCATACAAGACATGCCTGCCACAGAACCAATGGACAAATCAATGCCACCTGTAATCAGGACAAATGACTGCCCCATCCCAATAATCATAATTGGAACGACTTGTCTCAACAAATTTGTCGTATTGTCCGCCGAAAAAAACGACGGATTGATAATTCCGAATATCAAGGACATGATAATCAGTGCCACTGATACAGATATAACCTGTCCCATTCCCCTAATAGACAGAATTTGTCTAATCACTTTATTATGCATATGTCACCCCTACTCAATTATACTTTGTTGCATATTTTAATATCTCATCCTGTGAGGTTTCACTGGCTTTGAGATTGCCTGTAATCCTTCCATTGCACATGACCAGTATCCTGTCACTCATGCACATGACCTCTGGCATCTCTGAAGAGACGAATAAAACGCCGATCCCCCTGAGTTTCAAATCGTTCATGATATTATAAATTTCAACTTTTGCCGCAACATCTATGCCTCTTGTTGGCTCATCAAAGATTACAACTTCAGCGTTTCTGACAAGCCACTTTCCGACCACGATTTTCTGCTGATTTCCTCCAGAGAGATTCTTTGCAATCTGTTCTGCTGATGGTGTTTTAATCTTTAGATTTTCAATCGCCTTCTGTGTCAGAGCTTCTTCTTTGCTTCGGCTCAGCACACCAACCGAATTGCAAATTAAGTCCAAATTCGCGAGTCCAATATTCTCTCTTATGGAAAGCTTTGTGCAAAGACCTTCCAGTTTCCTATCTTCTGGCCCTAGAACAATACCATTTTGAATTGCATCTTTTGGGGATTTTATATTCAATGATTTCCCATTTAAAATAATCTCACCTGACTCAATTGCCTCAGCGCCGAAAATCGCTCTCACAAGCTCTGTTCTTCCCGCCCCCATAAGTCCTGCAATTCCAACTATTTCACCTTTATAAAGTTCAAATGAAGCCCCTTTTACCATCCCAGAGTTAAGGGATTTGACTTCGAGGATTTTTTCACCCTTTTCGCAGGAGACATTCGGAAATTTATTGGTGATTTCCCTGCCAACCATGTATGCGATGATTTCATCCAATGTGGTTTCCCCAAAATTCTTTGTCGTGATATAGCGACCGTCTCTAAAAATAGAGACTCGATCTGTTATGTGCTCAAGTTCTTCCAGTCTATGAGAAATATAGACAATTGCACACCCATCTGCTCTGAGCTGATGGATCATCTCGAAGAGTTCTGAGATTTCCCGATCTGTCAAGGCCGAGGTGGGTTCATCCATAATCAGGATTCTTGCATTTGTGGAGAGTGCCTTTGCAATTTCAACCATCTGCTGCTTTGAAACAGAGAGCTTTTTTATAAGTGTTTCCGGCGCTAAGTCGATTTTGAGTTTTTTTAAAATTTTCTCCGCTTCCATGTTCATTTCATTTTGGCTCAAAAATCCAAAGCGACTCTTTTCTCGTCCCAGGAACATGTTTTCTGCAACCGTTAAATCCTGGCACATGTTTAACTCCTGATGTATAATGGCGATTCCAAGCTCTTGCGCTTTTTTAGGCGTCAGTTCACCAACCGCCTCACCGTTAATGAGATATGTGCCTTCATCATAACTGTATATGCCGCTGATGATTTTCATAAGCGTTGACTTTCCAGCGCCATTCTCACCTAACAAGGCATGTACTTCACCGGGTTTTAGATTGAACGAAACTTGATCCAAAGCCTTCACCCCGGGAAACGACTTTGAAATCCCCTCAAGCGTCAAAATGTACTCAGACACACGCGCCTCCTTGATTTTCAATTATTATAACTTTATTCTATCAAATGAAAATGCCCTCTTCTAAGGGCATTTTTTTGAATAATAGGTGTATTATTTCGGTGTTATGACAATTTTTGTCCCGCTTGGGTTTATCTCCGAGAGATTTGAAGTTAAGGCCAATATGGAAATCCCACTATCTAGCAAAAGTTGCATGTATTGAGCTGTGATTTCCCTGAGTTCAACATCTATTGAACTAAATGGGCGCATGCAAACCACAAGTTTTGGCCTATAGAGATGCCATTTGAGATATGTCAATTTCTGTTTTGTATAGATAGAGAGTTCATCTGTGTATTTTAACAGCTCTCCCGGTTCAAAAAACGATTGGTAATCTAAAAGACAACTTTGCCTAAACCGATTCCAAAGCCAAAAGTGAGATGTCTTTTCATCAGAGGAAAAACAGAGATTGTCAATTGCACGAATGTGCTTAAAGAGCAGTTTCTCCGTGGGCATCTCTGGAATAAAGGCGACACCTTCCTTTAAAGCCCTCTTAGGATCAAAAGGCCTTCCTCCGATGAGAATCTCACCGCCACTGAGTTTGCCCTGTCCCGTCAGATATCCCGCAAGGGATTCGATGCCATCCCCTTGTGAATCGAGCAAATTGATAAATTCTCCAGAGTGAATCTTGAAACTGATTGGTCTTAGAGATTCAGTCTCCACCTGCACAAGTTCAATACTGACCTCATTTGAATTTCCAATTCCCTTTAGTTCGTGCTTGGGTTTAAAAAAATAAGTCTCCAAGAGACCATCTTCTATTTCCTCTCTTTTGAGCGTCCATAAATTCCGACCGTTTTTTACGACACAGAGCCTGTCAGCATATTTTTTTAGGATTTCAATAAAACTTTCAATCATGATGAACGATATGCCTAGCTCTTGAATCCGTCCTATAATTTCATGCAGTTTATGAAGGTCATCATCGGCAAGAAAGCTGGATAAATCCTTCAAAATTATTACTTTTCTCCCCATGGCGTAAGATCTTGCAAGTTCAACAACGGTTTTTTCATAAGCTGAAAGCCTTGATACAGATGTCTGTATATCCATATCTATGCCAAGTTCGTCAAATATCATCTTCGTCTGATGCATCAAAAGTCTTCGATGGATGACATATCCCTGAAAGCGCTCTCTGATGACAAAAATATTTTCCGCTATGGACAAATCGTCTATCAGTTTTGAAGTGGCTTGAATTAGAGAAATTTTGTTGTGAAAGCCAATCGTTTGATCTTCTGGGGCATTTTCATAGCAAATTCGGCCACACTCAAGCTCCACTTTGCTTTGAAGTAATTCCACAAAATGCTGTTTTTCCAGAGCACTTTTAATAAAGACGCCAAGAACCTCTCCCACATAGAGATTGAGGTTAAAGTTTTTTAGCGTCTTGATTTCACGACTCATCAACGTTATGTTTTCAAGCCTCAAGCGTTCCCTCTTCATAAAGCGATCTCCCTTCAGTCAACAACTCTTAATCCACTGCTGAGACCTTCAGTGGACAAACAATTTCAACCCTAGTCCCATAATTCTGAACACTTGTGAGGAGAAGTCCATACTTTTCGCCAAATTGTAATTTTAAGCGATTGTTTACATTGACCAACGCAACACCGCCCTTGTGGGTTTCAGTTTTCCCCTTTGTATCCATGTGTATCTGAGCGAGTTTTTCGTTGATTTCATCCACACATTCTTCTGACATCCCCACCCCATCGTCGGTTATGGTGATTAAAAGGCGATCCTCTGTTGTTTCAAAACTGATTTCAATCATGCCCTTTCCAACTTTGTGCTCTAACCCATGAATAATGGCGTTTTCAATAATTGGCTGCAAGGTCAATTTGGGAATTCTCAACTTTAAAAAACTGGACTCGTCTTCTGGCGTGAGTACTCTTAGCTGAATTCTATCTCCAAAGCGATAATTTTGAATGGCAAAATAGTTCTCTGCGTTGATAATTTCCTCCTCTAAAGTGACAAGGCTGTTGACATTTGAAATCGTATATCTAAAAAACTTGGCCAGTGACTCTGTTATCACCGCAATATCTTCAACACCCTCACAAAGGGCATCGCTTCTAATGGCCTCAAGTGTGTTGTACAAAAAGTGCGGATTGATTTGATTTTGGAGTGCTCTATATTCTGCGTGAGTGTTGGTGAGTTTAATGGCATTCATCGTGTCAAAGAGCTGTATAAACTTCAAAATAGTTTTCTCAAGATGCTCGGAATAAAACACTTCCATATGCCCTAGGGCTTCTGAGTCATGTCCTAAGTGATAGTTCTTCAATTTTCGCTCTGCCGATTTAAATGGCTCAATAACCCCCTTGTGAAATCGACTGCCAATCACAATAAACACAAGAACAAATAAAAGCCAGATCAAATAAAGTGAATAATGTCCCCCATAGACCATAATAACCAATAATGTAAAAAGAGCAAATCCTGCCAGTGTGAGGACTAGCAGGATCATGCTCTCTTCAATTCTCTCATTTAAGTATCGTCTTTTCATCCTCTTACTCCGATGATTTCTCTTAAAAATTTATAATACCGCTGTCCATGTCAATAATAGAGTTTCCTATATTGCGATGGATTCAGCCCCGTGATCTTTTTAAATTGCTTCGTAAAGTGCTTCAAATCCTGATACCCCACTTCATAGGCAATTTCCAAAATACTCTTGTGTGATTCCGATAGAATTTGCTTTGCTTGCTTGATTCTGATCATCGTCACATATTCCAAGAAATTATAGCCCGTCTCTCGTTTAAATAAAGTGGAAAAATAAGAGGGACTAAATCCCACCATGCCACTGATTTCATCCAAGTTGATATTGCTGGCATAATGTGCTTGAATAAACTTTTGAGCATCTCTCACCGGTTTGTTTGCCTCATTGATTCTGTGCTTAAGTGCTTCCGAAAGCTGTAAGCAAAGTGCTTTTTCAATCAAGCTGTAAAGAGCACGTCTACTGGTTTGCATTTCTAACTTCTTCAGAGAGGCCTCCGGAAATTCCTCATGAAAATCCGCATGGTGCTTAAGGGCATACGACACGACTTCTATCATCTCAAGACAGCCTTCCATAATCTGCCTACCACTGAGTTTTTCAAAGGCTTTAAAACCTTCAACAAGGGATTCGCTCAGTGCTTTTTCATCTAGGGATTCCACTGCATTGATTAGCTTTCGCCTGATTTCAATCGGAAGCCATTCGCGATTCCTCTCAATATCATGGTCTTTCCAGTCTACGATTCCGCCGCAGCCTGCATCCAGCCTTTGATAAATGGTAAAGTCTGCAGATTCATATGCTTCATATAGTCTCGCCAGACCATCAACCGTCTGTCCAATAGCCACCGTAACCACTAGACTATTGAACAAATCCCTCAGGGAATGACATTCGTCAATGATTCTGTGAAAGGCCTTTCTGATGCTCTTTTTTTCAAGGGATTGATAGTTCCCGACAACGACAATTCGATCCTTTAAGTCCAGAGTTAAATAAGTCTGAAATACCGATTTAAGATATTGATTGCAAATGGCCAAAACCTTGCTCATCAAAATCTGTAAAAGCTCTTCATTTGAACCGTCATAGTCAAAGTCAGGCTTGATGATAAAGACCTGAAAAATCTCGCCATCAAACTGCATCTGAAACTGGCTGTCCAAGTTTTTCATGGTCCTCTGGACAGCCTCCACATCTCTATTTAAAATCTTACTTGCCAGTTCAAGTTGACGTCTGCTTTTAATCTCACGACTCTTTTGAGAACTCTCAGCATCTCGTTCCTCGTATCTCTTGATAATTTTAGCCAAAGTTTCATTGATTTCAGCCTTATTTAGAGGCTTAAGCAAATAGTCTTTGACACCATATTTTATGGCGTTATGCGCATAGTCAAAATGTTGGTATCCACTGACGATGATAAAATCCACTGCCCGTTCAACCTGATTCACCGCTTTAATAAGCTCAATTCCGTCATAGCCAGGCATTCTGATGTCCGTTATGACGATATCAGGGTGCAATAATTTAATCTTCTCGAAGGCCTCAATACCATCTCCAGCAATAGCCACCAGTTCCAAATTCAGCGCTTCCCAATCAATTAGAGCCTTAATCAGCTGAGAAACCTTTGGTTCATCATCTGCGATAACCACTCTATACATAACATCCCCCTATTGTCTGTTACAGTCTGTTCAGTATTTGTTCCTTTGTTGGAATCGAAGGAATACCACCAAAGCCCTCCACACAAATTGCTGCTGCGGTGTTGGCAACTCTTATGATTTGCTCCAATTTTGAAACTTCAATTTCCGTAACGGGTGTTCCCGATTCCACCAACTGCTGTACAACGGCACCAAAAAACGTGTCTCCAGCTCCAGTGGTATCAGCGACCTTCGCCTCTAGACCAGCCACGTATCCGCTGCCCTTTTCATAGGTGTAATAAGCCCCTTTTTCACCTAAAGTCACAAATACCATCCGTACGCCCATTTCTCTCAAAAATTGACAACCGGATTCCAGTGTTTTCTCCCCTGTTATAAGCTCCAGTTCCTCCTCGGAAACCTTGACGATATCAGCATAGCCCATGCCTTTTTTCATAAACTCAATCGCCTCAAATTCACTGTTCCAAAGAGGTGGTCTATAATTGGGATCATATGTGATGAGCTTGCCGTGTGCTCTTGCATAATCAAGCATTGAAAATACAGTTGAGCGGATGGGGTCATCTGTCAAGGACAGCGACCCAAAATGAAGAACTTTGGTTCTATTCAGAAGCTCTAAGTTTACCTCTTCGATTGACAGCATCACATCAGCGCAAGCCTTCCTGTAGAAACTAAAACTCCTCTCGCCATTCTCTGCTAAGTGGACAAATGCCAGTGTTGTCCCATGTCGGCTATCCATAACAAGTCCCTCTGTGTCAATTCCCTGTTGATCCAAAACTTGTTTCAGCTGGACGCCAAATGCATCCTCTCCAACCTTCCCAATAAAAGCTGTTTTAGCGCCTAGCTTCTGTGCCATGGTCAAAAAATTACATGGCGCACCTCCAGGGTTGGCTTTAAACTGCCCTTTTCCCATAGGTGTAAAATCAATTAACAACTCTCCAACTGCAAGGATATCAAGCATTATTTTCCTCCAAGTACCTTTACATACTCATTGCAAAGCGGATGTAAGATTGGCTCATCTTCAACAACTGTTGAAAACCTACTGACTTCTTCCGCATTGTAGTTATCCGTCATATCATCATTAATGGACGAAACTTCACCACAAACCAAATCACCGCGGCCTTCCTTCGCCCAAAATAAATGATACATGAACGGTCTTAAAGTAATGCTTTCACCTGGATGAATCAGAAGCTCTTCTCCTGCTTTCACAACATGCTTAACGCCGTCTAAATCCACCGACACATCTGAATCGTAATCGACGCTGCCATCATCTTTGGCATTATACAGCTTGATGCCCATTACACCACCTGCACGGTTTATAATATCCTCAGTTTTACTGGCATGGTGATGAAGCGGCAATCTCTGTCCGTCCTTTAAGACAATGAGTTTCTCTGCATACGGCGTTCCAAGAGACGCATCTGTCAAAGAACCGTTCCTAAGTGTAAAGAGAACTGCTCCAAGCTCTTCAAATCTATCTTTTCCATAATCTGTGATGTCCCATCCAAGCATGACCGTTTTAATCGTCGAAATATCGTGTTTTCCCGACAACCACTCATCAAGTGTCCAATATCCAAACGGTGGCAATTTGATGTTGTTCTCCTCCAGCAAATCCTTTGCCCAAGTGATTGCCTGATTAATCTCTGATCGCTTCATAACATTACTCTCCTTTTATCATATCATATATTTAGAGCCCTTTTCCACGAGCCATTTCATCCGCAAAATATTCAAATTCATTATGGCTTTACAATTTCAAGCACATAGTCACCCATGTCGATTAAATTCTCGTCCATGTCACGGGGTTCAGTCACATAGAAACTCGGTGGAAAATCGCTGACTTCCAAACAAGTCTCCACATGTGCAAAATGGGGATTCATCGTAAAAAAACTAAAATATGGATGATTTTTTTCACAAATGATTGCTATAAAATCATCTTCTGAAAGACAATTCTTTTGAATCTTCTCATTGAGCTCATCTTTTTTTATAAGAGCCATTAACAAAATTAAAGGGGAACTCTCTGGATGATCGATCAACATGAAGTCCTCTTTATCACTGTGATACAGAAAATTTTTAGGCTCGACAGTATTTATTTTGACACTGATCAGTTTATGAGGGCCAAAACACTCATTCGTTGAATAAACAGTCTTAAATGATGACATACCCCTCTCGGCTGACACGGGGTCATGCCCAGGGCAAATACGTGATATAACGCCAATTTTTTCTAATTTATTGGCAATTTCCTCGGTTATTTGACGCGGTTCAATTTGAATTTTCATGCGACCTCCATTACTTAATAACATATAGTTAGTAATTGAGATAATCTTATCACTTTTGTCTATGAAGGTCAATTACATCAAAAGGTCTCCCATACTTTACAGATAGAAATTATCTTTGATCTGTCACTGTTACAGATTTAAAAATTTCATTTATGACCAATGCAACACTTCCGAGGCAGTTATATGTCATGTCAATTTCGCTCAAATATATTTTGGTGTCCATGGCATATTTTGAAAAAACACTCGCCCGAACTGACGCTTTTATCTGTTCTGTAAACACTTTACTTCTTGTAGGAACAATCCCTCCTATAACAACAGCATAAGGATTTATTATATTAATGAGATTGGAAATTCCCGCCGCCAAGACCATCGCGCTCTTCTTAATCGTTTGCTCCACCTGAGGCAAATTTTCAATCTTCGCTACCTCGGAAAATGACTGTTCAACTTGGATATCGGAAAGCTGATTGACATCTGAAATAATGGCCCCCGCAGACACGTACATTTCTATGCATCCCCGATTTCCACAGTAGCACTCCCTACCCTCAAACTCTATAATAGTATGTCCGAATTCACCAGCAACGCCATTGTACCCCTCTTGAATTGCCCCATGCGTCACGATGCCACAGCCCACACCTTGATCTATAAAAACATATATAAAATCCTTGATTTCCTTGCCAATCCCAAACCAAAGTTCACCCAATGTTCTAGTTCTCGCCACGTTATCTACAAACACGGGACAGGCAATTCTGCTTTCAAACCATCCTTTGACATCCATCTCTTCCCATCCTTTTAATATTGAATGGAGCATGCGCTTGGTGTATTTGAAGTTCGTTCCAGGCGTTCCAATACCAATCCCAGCAATTTGACACATATTGAGGTGATTGGCATCAATCATGCGGTTAATTTGTTCGAATATTGCTGTTAAAACGGTTTCTGGCGTCTGATAATGCATTTGTGAGTCTTCCCATCTATCTAGTATCTTGCCAGATAAATCGGTTAGCACCACGACGACATTGATGGCAATTTCCACGCCAACGATATAGAGATGTCTATGGTTCATACTGATTAAATTTGGTTTTCTTCCACCAGTTGACGTTCCCTTCCCCACTTCAGCCACCAAGTTTTCCTCTATGAGCCCATCCACAATTCTCATGACACTAGGGAGTGTTAATTTGCTCAGTTTTGCAATTTCTGTTCGGCTGATTTCACCATGCTTAAAAATCAGCTTGATAACAGTATTGCGATTAATCTGCTTTAAAAGTTCCGGCTTTCCAACCACTATTTTAGAATCCATTTTTATCCCTATTCCTAATTTTATCGTCGTGCTTTTGTCTCAATTCTACTCCAATACGGCGAAATTTGTCAACTTCTGGGTTGAATCCAAAAATGTCGCTGGCTATCCCTGCATAAATTTGGTAGAATAATAAAAATCAATTTGAAGGGAAGGGTTTATTATGAATTATGAAATAAGATCCATACAGCTTAAGGATGCATCGGGAATTAATGCCATGAGAAGAATGCCAGGGGTTTTCGAAAACATACTGGGAATTCCATCAGAGAGACTTAAACGAAGCGAAGATTTTATTCAAAATATGGGACCAAATTCACATCAATTTGTGGCAGTGACAACGCTGGACGACGGCAATGAAGTGGTTATCGGAACAGCCGGACTCAGTGTCTACGAAAATCCCAGATTGAGACACAGCGGGAGCATTGGCATCATGATTCATAAAGATTACCAAGGTATGCGTGTTGGCACAGCACTTATGGAAGCACTTTTAGATATTGCCGATAACTGGTTGATGCTCGTCAGAGTGGATTTGACTGTCTTTGTAGACAATGAACGTGCAATCCAGCTTTATAAAAACATGGGATTTGAGCAAGAGGGCGTCAAGAAAATGGGCTCTATTCGAAATGGTGAATACGTGGATGAATTGATTATGTCAAGAATCAGACTTAAATAGCACTTATTATCAATTCTATTCAAACCTTCTATGCAAACTAAAAAAACTCAAGGAAAACCTACTTTTGGCTGTTTCCTTGAGTTTTTATTTTTGTCTTTGATTTTACTTTAAATAGTTCGTCTGCCTTCAAGTGCCTTTGCCAATGTTACTTCATCAGCGTATTCTAAGTCTCCACCCACTGGAATTCCGTGTGCTAGCCTCGTAACGTTGATATCCGTTCCCTTTAAGAGTTTTGATATATACATGGCTGTCGCCTCACCTTCTATCGTGGGATTGGTGGCAATGATGACTTCCTTTGTTTCATCTGATTGAAGTCTGATAATCAATTCACGAATTTTGATTTCATTTGGCCCAATACCGTCCATTGGAGAAATTGCACCATGCAAGACATGATAGTAACCTCGATATTCCTTTGTGTTCTCAATAGCTATCAAATCTCTAGGAGATTCAACGACACAGATCATATGATCGTCACGTTTGGGGTCATTACAGATATCGCAATATTGCTGTTCCGTTATATTGAAGCACTTTTCACAGTATTTGATTTTACGTTTTACATCCAAAATTGCCTCTGCAAAATTATAGGCATCTGACTGCTCCATGTTTATGATATGGAAGGCCAATCGCTGCGCTGATTTTTTGCCGATACCAGGCAATCTGGAAAACTCATCAATCAACTTGTTAATGGATGGAATGAACTTTGTCATTAAAATAACCCTGGAATATTCATACCACCTGTGAATTTGCCAAGCACTTTACTCATTTCTTCATCTGCATTTTTCAGTGCATCATTGATTGCAACTAAAATTAAGTCTTGAAGCATTTCGACATCATCTGGATCAACTATTTCAGGCTTTAACTCGATTGCTACTATTTCTTTTTTACCGTTTACAGTTACCTTGATAGCGCCGCCACCAGCAGTTGTTTCAAAACTTTGTTGTTCAACTTTTTCCTGAGCCTCTTGCATATCTCTTTGCATCTTTTGAACTTGTTTCATCATGTTGTTCATATTACCAGGCACCATTGGTCCTCTTCCCTTAGCCATTTTATTCCTCCTAAAATCTTATTTTATCTCAAGCACATCTTTATATTCCTTAAAATAATCCCTCACTTGGGATTCAGGATCCTGTGCTTCTTTTTTAGTGTCTTCCATAATCTCAAACTGGACAGATACCATCTTCTTGACCAGCTTCGCCATCAAATGTTCAAGGTACTTTACATTGACTGGATTTTGAATCATAGCCATAAACAATTTGTTTTCAGGTGCTATTCCTATTGTAATCCTATTTCCACTTATCGTCAAAGGTACTGCATTGTCAAAGACATGCATGATTCCCTTCTTTTCCACTCTAATCGTTCCAATAAATTCGTTCCAGACAGCTTGAATTCCTTCCATTTCAAGGTCTCCTTCAGTAAATTCCACAAAGGATTCAATGTCGTTGCTAGATTCTGCCGCTGGTTTTGCATCTTGTTTTTTTACATCCTCTCTAGAGTCCGCTGGAAGCCTAGCCTCTCTTGTGGGATTTGGATGGGAATGAGAATGAACAGGTGCAACACTTTCCTTTGGAAGGGTCTCAGCTAAAATGCGTCTTGACGGTATGTTTCCCGATTCAATAAGACTTTCAAGCCGTCTAACCCGTTCAATAAGGCCCTCTATTGTATTATCTGATTTTATGTTCATGATTTTAACCAAAGTGGCTTCAAATAAAATGCGTTTATTCTGAGAGTATTTAATTCCCTTTGAAAGTTCAATAAAGAGATTGAGTCCTCTGGTTATTTCGGTTTGAGTAAACGCTTGTGAAAGCGATTTTAGTGTTTCAATATACTCCCCTGATGCATCAATCAGCAACTTATAGTTTTCGCCAACTGTGATTACCACCAGTAAGTCTCTGTATATTTTAATAATGGAATTTATAAATTGATTTAAATCCTTTCCATTCTTGATGATTTCATCTACCTGAAGAAATAAGGCATTTGCATCAAGGTTCACCAAATTCTCAATTAACTTTAAAATTTCTGTGTTTTCCACGAAGCCGAGGAGCTCAATAACATCCTCCACATGAAGTCTATTATTTCCCACACTTAAACATTGATCTAGACTGCTAATGGAATCTCTCGCTGCCCCATCACTTTTTTCTATAATCAATCTAAGCGCTTCATCCTCATAATTGACCCCCATCTGGTCACAGATAAATTTTAATCTAAAAAGCAAATCGTCATATGAAATTCTCTTAAAATCAAACCGCTGACATCTCGACAGAATTGTAGCTGGTATTTTATGAGACTCTGTTGTAGCAAGTATGAAAAGGACATACTCTGGTGGTTCTTCAAGGGTTTTTAGCAAGGCATTAAACGCGCCTTGAGAGAGCATGTGAACCTCATCAATTATATAAACCTTGTATTTCCCCTTTGAAGGTGCAAACTTGACATGTTCTCTCAAATCTCTAATATCGTCCACACTGTTGTTGGATGCAGCATCCATTTCTATGACATCTATAAATTGATCGTCTAAAATACTAAGACAGTTCTCACATTCATTACAAGGGTTTCCATCTATATTGTTTAAACAGTTAACAGCTCTTGCAAACACTTTTGCTGTCGTGGTTTTTCCCGTTCCTCTTGTGCCTGAAAACAAGTATGCATGCCCAATGCTGTTGTTGACAATTTGATTCCGAATGGGAAGTATAATATGATTTTGACCTATAATTTCATCGAAACTCAAAGGTCTCCATTTTCTATAAAGTGCTTGATACGCCATTTTTGTCTCCTTTTTTACTTAACTGCTTGACTCTTATCGTTCTGTAAACTGCTTACTATTATTCATCATCAATTATGATTTGTAACTTTTCAGGCGATCTTTTTCCTATCTCAATTAACGCCTCTATTGTCTCAGGATGAAACTGCGTTCCCTTATGTCTAATGAGTTCTTCCAACCCTTCTTTTATGGTTCTTGCTCTAGAATATGACCTTTCAGAAGTAATGGCGTCCAGTGCATCAGCTGTTCCAATAATACTGGCATATGGAGGCAATTCGCTCAAATTGTGATTTGTTGGGTATCCTCTTAAGTCATATCTCACATGATGATATAAAATACCCTCTACAATCTTCTGGTCTAGCTTTATGGAAGCCAAGATTTGAATGCCCTTTTCAGGATGCTGTTTGATTATTTCGTACTCTTCTTGGCTCAATTTTCCCTGTTTTGTCAAGATAGATTGATGGATACCCACTTTGCCAACATCATGTAACAATCCCGCAATTTCTATATTTTCAAGTTCTTCATTACTATAGCCCATTTCATGTGCTATTTCAACCGAAAATCTAGAAACACGCCTTGAATGCCCTTCTGTATACTTATCCTTTGCTTCAATTACATTGACCAATGCCTGAATGGTGTTGAAGTATTGCTTCCGCAGCTCATCATATAGAAGCGCTCTCTGGATAACCACAGAGGCCTGATTTTTAAACATCTTTAAGATATTCAAATCATTTGCAGTCATAGGCGATTCAAGCCCGATTTCCATAATGGCGATAATCTCGCCTTCAACCTCCATTGGTGCAAATAAAATATGCTTTAATTCGTCTGGGTATTTAGACAACTCTCGATGAGCTTCTGTCAAATCAATCAATTGAATTTCTGAATCAGCTGCTAAGTCTACATTATAAATCCTCTTGTAATCAGTGACTTCAGCTTCATGATGGTAATTGCCCTTTTCTGTTTGAGCTTTAAGCTCCCAATTTCCCCCGTCGTTTCTAATTCTAATAATACCCGTGACGATATTAAACAAGTAGTCAATCCGCCTGATAATGTTCACCAATAGCTCACTGACGCCCCAATTACTGATAAGAGATGAATTGATTTGGTTGATGTATTCAAGCTCTCTATTTTTTCTCAAAATACGACTTTGTAATGTGATTTCATCATTAACCGATTTTCCAATATAGAGATAAGAACCATTTGGAAGTTCCTCAATTTTTATATTTAAATACTGTGATGCATTTGAATTAAATCCACCCATTTTAAAATTTATAAAAACCGACTCTTCCGAAACCTTGTTAAGGGCATCAAATGTCTTATTCTTATCTACCAGAAGTTTTAAAATCGAAATCCCGACAATTTCATCTTTTTTAAATCCAAGTCTGTTTTCAAAGGCATGGTTCACCTCAATTATATTGCCTTCGGAATCGAGTCTAAAGACAATTTGGCTGACAAAGTTAAAGAGCGTGTCATTGAGTGACTCCTTTGTGGACATTTCTTCAAAATAAGTGTCATGTTCCTTTTTTAAAGTTTTGCTCTTGATTGTTATAGCCTCTATCTCTTGCTTATAGTGTGCACAAGAGGATTCTAATAAATGCATCTGTTCATTGAGCATCTTCTCTGTTTCACGGATTTCATGGATAACTTTCATAACGGTCTGGTTAAGGGGAGCATCATCTGATGAAAGACCCTTTACAAACAATACCTCTCCCATATGACCTTCTTTAAGCGATTCCAATAGCGATATGACAGGCGCCATTGGATGCTTCACTTTCTTTATTGAGATGCTAATGAAAACATAGAGAAGTAAATTCCCAAGAATTGATCCAATAAAAATAAATGAAAGATTGCTAATCGGTTTAATTGGCCACAGATTTTTGGGTGTTTTTAGGGACAGCTCTATCCCATATTCGTCATAACTATAGGTTTTGTAATAAGTTGTATCCGTATATTCAAGGTGATTCTTTACAATGGGTGGCCAATCTTCTGCTTCACCGAGTTGAATAGAATCAATCGTTATCATAGTCGTAAACTGAGGGGTACTTATAAATTCATAAAACGCTGGTGTCGTATAGTACTCTGCTATTATTTCACCATTTTCCATCACTGTATACAGAATGATAACATCCTCGTTTTCCTTATATAAAATGCCTGCCCCTTCCAATGGATTGCTTTTAAAAAAAGCATCCCAATATTTATCAATGCGAGACCAATATAATTGCTGTTCTTCCTCAACACGATACTTTTCAAAAGCTGCAAAGCTATTTACCCCCATAACCTCTAAACTTCTACCTGCACGTTTGAGGTCTTCAAGTTCGCCATTCAATTTAATGTAAATTTGCTCAGCTGCACGATCCATGTTCCCCTCTGCAACATTCAATTGGTTCTTATCATGTTGAGATATGACCACTTTATATAGCCCCAAATTGCAAACCACAATTGGTATGATGAATAATACTAGAATCATCCATTTTTGATATTGGTAGTATTTAATCCTCATAGTTCTCCCCAGTATTTGACGCGACATAGATACTCATTAACTGTTCATTTTGATTTTTGATGATATCCCCTAATATTTTCAAAAGCTGAGGTGAATAAAGCCGCCCTGAATCCTGCAACATCTTCTCTGTAAAAGCTGAACCATCCAGATCCGAATTGCTGTAATTCATATAGAGGTCAAAATCATTTGCCAGCCTTATAATTTGTGCATAATATGGTTGTTCTTGTAAACTGACTTCCTCTAAATTAGACAAATCATAATTTAAGTGATGAAACTCAATCCCCTCTAATATATCCCTTTCAAATCCAACATTCTCAATCATATGTCTTCCCATAGTTCCATGATCATCTATATCAAAGAAATACTCCAACGAATTGTCTGCAAAGCCTAGCTTTCCAATGTCGTGTAGTAACCCTGTAATATAGATATCATCAATTTCAGAATCGTTTAAATAGAGCCGTTCAGCGATTAGCTGACTGACTTTAGCCACACGTCTAGAATGACCGCTAAATCTCTCCTGCTTGATTTCGGCTGCGGTGACAAAGGCCTCGACTGTCTTAAAATAATTTGCTTTCAGCTGATCGAAGAGCAAAACTTTTTCAAGGGAAATAGTCACGTTTATAGAAATAGATTCCAGTAGCACCAGATAGTCAGTATTAAATTTATAATCACTAACAATGGTCATTACCCCGAAACTCTTCTGATAATTGGCAAGTGGGATAATTGCAACTGCCCTTCCCTCAGCCAGTATCTTCTCAATTCTTGCCTCTGGAAACAGCAAATCCTCAACATGATTGATTAAAATAATCTTATTTTCATTGAAGCTATACCCGATGTGATTTCCCTGTATTGTAAGCTCTTTTTCCATAAGATATTCATTGCTATATCCAGAAACCGTTTTTAGCTCTAAATGATTGCTATCGTTAATAAGCCTAATCGTGCTCAAATTGAGATTTGCCAAGAATGCGACTTTGTCTAAAACTTCTTGTAAAGTCGTTTCAATGCTATTGTTAGAGCCCGTAATTTTACCAATTTCATTGATAAAGTGCAGATCTCTACTCTTTTTCATATAGTTCTGATTCATTTTATCTTCAAAATTGCTCTTTGAGCAGATGCAAAGTATTACACCCACTCGATTGAATTCTCTAATCCTAATTGACATTCCGTTTAGAGATTCTGAAAACAAATGATTCTTAAAGGTAAATTTGATGGCCTTAAAATCACGCTCCATCAAAATACCGAGTCCATCATCAAATCCTTCAAGAAAGTCACTCATTTTTTCGGTAGAAACTGAGCTGTCTATTTTGATGACTTCTTTTAACACTTCATTTAAATAGATAATCTCGCCATTTCCACTTGCAATCCAAACCATTTGATCCATGTTGTTTGAAATATTGTCAAAAAAGGATTTGAGGAATATATCTTTGTTTTTTAAGACACTGTTATTTTTATAGAGTTCCTCATATTGTTTCGTCTTATGTCTTATCTCTTGAATTAGATCGTTTTCCTTTACCCGATACTCACTTATTTTCAGATATTTTCTATCAATATCTTCTTTAATAGATTCAAGACCTGACATGATTTGGTGGTACTCATCTATCAGACAGCCCCCTATTTGTCCTTTATAGTAGTTCGCTTCCATATCAAATCCAATGGTTTCAGAAATCTTTAAATTCTTTCTTACGAAAATTGACGCCGAAAAAACAAACAATATCAAAATGAGCCAGAGATACGTTGAAAAGTGATTTAAATTCTCCTTCATGTCGTTCCAATAATCCGTCTCTATATCAAAATAGTAATTTGAATGTGGGATAGACAGCGAAGTAAACTCTTTACTGTTATAATCTTTAATCCTTAATAAAACAGTATTTTTGTAGTTGACTGGCAAAGTAGATTTTGCCAATTGTTCAAAATAGAGATAGTCATAATCAACGCCAAAGACGCCTAATAAAACCCCTTCTTTATCCTCGATTCTCTTGCTAACTGTAATCATTTTCTGATCGTTAAATGGATCAACATAGGGTTTTGAAATATAGGCAGTGTCAATGGCGCTCACATACCAATCCAAATCCCTAGGATCGTATCTGAGCTGCCTGAAACCATCCATGTAGTTCATTCCCCCAGCAGTGGTATAATGCGCGCCTCTTATGTTGATGTCTGATCCTTTCACGATATCCATCAATCCAACGTAGACACTTGCCTGCTTCTTACTCTCGCTTTCAACTTCAATAAAGGTTGCGAAGGTATTAACTGGTTTCACAAAATTATCAAATAGAGCCTCATTTATATAAATTGGATTGTTTTCGCTTTTGTCCCAAAAACAATCTATATAATACGCAGCAAAAACAACGGAATTGATCATTATCAGTCCCACCAATGTCATCAGTATTAAACTCACAGATTGCTTGACAATTTGCCTTTTCATGATTTCTCCCCAACAATTTACATCACTATGTAAATTATATTAGAAATACCTAAAAAAATAAAGTTAATGGCGCAAATAAAAAAACGTCCTACATCGAATCCTCCGGTTTTTCTGATTGTTTTCATCAATTAGACCCTTGAATGGTGTTAAATAAAAAAAGTTGTCATAAAGACAACTTTTTTTGCTATGTAAGCCGTGCATCCATCTTCGAAAAACTATTACAGACGTTACCATAACAGTTAGCTCAAACCAGGAACCCCCGCGGCACATAAACGGTCTCGCTTACCGCTGCTTCCTTCCAGATCTGACGGAGTTCACAAGTGCTTATTGCGCAGGACCCAATTATCAACACCACTTTTTATGGGCAGACTCAACAATGGTATCCCTTAGATGGACTTCAATCTTGCTACAGCGGATTGCAAGTTACAAGGCACCGCTACCTCCCCATCTAGCACGGCATATATTAAACTGGCGGAGAGAGCGGGACTCGAACCCGCGGGGCCATGACAGCCTTACACGCTTTCCAGGCGTGCCCCTTAGCCAACTCGGACACCTCTCCATTATTTTCTCAACTTTTTAAAAAAATGCTTCATCAGTTCCGAACAGGCAGCTTCTTCTACACCACCCACTATATCAGTATAGTGGTTAAGCCCTTTTATGTCAAACAGATTAAACAGAGAACCACAAGCGCCTGCTTTAAAATCTGGCGCACCATAGTACACTTTGCTGATTCTGGACTGATAAATAGCCCCAATACACATGGGGCAGGGTTCAATTGTAACATAGAGTTCAGTGTCTGTCAATCTCCAGTGCCCATTATTCTCACAGGCCTGCCGTATGGCGTTTATCTCTGCATGGGCCAGTGCATTTTCACTTAACTCCCTCGTATTATGTCCTCGTCCAATAATTCTGTCATTCTGAACAATAATACAGCCAATGGGAACTTCACCTAAATCATACGCCTTTTTTGCTTCAATTAGTGCCTCTTTCATATAATAAGCGGCCTTGTTATCAAGCATTTTAATCACCTATTTCCGACATTTAACCGTAAAAGTTTTGGGAATCCCCGCATCAAAAGATTCTGACGAATAATTGGGTTCTTCTCTTAATTTCTCTATGATAAAACCCGTATTTGCAAGTGATGTGACAATTTCACCCAATGTCCATTTTCTAAGCATGACCTTTTCTTCAACTGTATTCTCTGAGTATTTTGAAAATGCAACTTCTTGTTCCACCAGTTCTTTACTAAAATAGTCACCTGTCACTTTGTGTTTTCGAACTTTTGCAGTAGATCCTCTGGATGAGATCAACTTTGTTGACACTGGATGAAAATCTCTTAATATGAAAACACCATCTCTTCTTAGAATTTCATAAACGCTTCTAAAAAAAACATCTAAGTCCGTAAAGTAATGTACAATTCCCATCTCTGCTATGGCGATTTCAAAATAATCGCCATATATTGCCTGATTTATGTCTAATACATTTCCCACCTCATAGTGGATGGATGTTCCACATGCCGCTGCAAGCGCCTGTGCATAGATTTTGTGGCTATTGGATAAGTCGAAAACCGTTACGTCTGCCCCGAGTAGGGATAGAGCCACTGCCTTTTGGCCAACTGATCCCATCAAATTTGCAACTTTTTTGAATTTCAAATTACCAATATCCTCTTTCATAGGAAAGAGAATTCTCTCTGGGTTCTTCAAAACCTTCTTAGCCGCCTCTTCTGGGCTTCCATATTTGTTGACATAGGCAGCGAATGTGTCACTTTGCCACAAACTGTTATTTGAATTTTGAAAGTGATCGTTCATATAGCCTCCCTTGCTCCAGTCTCAATCTAATATACCCCTGTCTCAATAGAAGACAAGGGTATTTTTCATAGAAATTCTATTGGCACCCCCAGCAGGAATCGAACCTGCAATTTGCCCTTAGGAGGGGCATGTTATATCCATTTAACTATGAGGGCATAGTAATTGCCTGAACAGCAGCCTGCAAAAAGATGCTCAACAAGCAATTTATATCACTTTTCATCTGATGATCCTGATTATACTATTTTGATTTGACATCATTGAGTACATGATCAATAAAATAGACATCTACACGATCATTTTTTGATCTGTCGCTTTCTTTTTTTGAAACGGGATCTTTTGATCCTGCATTCACGGTAATAATCATATCGGACTCAATGCCGTTTTGAACAAGTACATCATACACAGCATCTATCCTTCCAGAAGCCAGTGAAACCTCCATTGCAGTGTTTTCAAAGTTAGGATAACCATCACTATGACCTTCAATCACAATTTGTTCATCAGGATATTTTCCTGCAAGTTCAACAAAAGATTTAAGCGTTTCCAGATTGTTCTCGCTTACATCAAATGACTGTATACCAAAGTAGATAGAAATAAATCCTTCTCTCAAAACATTCAAATCCTTCTCAGAGTAAGTCTCTGTTCCAGAATTTGTGTCAGAATTATCAACGATATCACTTTGCTCTGTTTCAACATCACCCATACTATTATCAGGTGTTCCGCTTGAATTGTCAATACCAGATGACTCATTTTCTACAGGGTTTTGCACCTGATCCACCTCTGAAGATTCATCTTTGGGCTCAGAAACCTCTGGTTTAATAGCCACTTCTGGCGGGATGGGCGCACCAGTGAAATAGTTGACGACATAACTGCCCGAAAAGATTATAACTGCCAATAGCACAGTCAAATATGCACCTATTACAATTTTACCCTTTGTCGTATATTTCATGGACATAGCACCCTACTTCTTTGGTTTTACAAACTCGACCAAATTGATTATTTTTTGAATTTCATATTCAATCAGCGTATTTTGATCTTCTTGGAATTTCTTACGCCCTTTGTTAATTTCTTTCAAATCTTCAATTCTCTTTTCGAGTTCTCTGATGGTTGCGTCATTTCTATTAAAAATTTCTTGAGTTGTCGAAACCGTTTCTTCCAAAACAGTATTAAGTGAATCAATTCTCTTATAGGCATCGTTTAAGAGTTCATCTAAGCTAACATTAGAAACGTTCATAATATTGAGTACAGTTTCCCGTTTTACATCCATTGGCAGATTTTCTGGAATGGCCTTGATATAAACATCTGCCATAAAAATAGATTTTTTCAAGTCTGTCTCTAGATGAGAATTTCTGTAGATTTCATCAATTGTCAGCATCTTGTTTTTTTCATAGGCATTGATTAGCAAATCCAACTTATCGCCAATATCTTTTGGAATATCGTTCATTTCACCTGAATCGCTTTTGGGCTCAGGTTTAACAGGTTCATCAACTGTAAAATCTGTTCCCGGTTTTGAATCACTTACAAAATGTGTCAGATCGGGCACATTTTCCAAATCGGGAATTTGACTTTCATCCAATGCAGTCTCATCAGCTTCGCTCCCTTGAATTTGATCAACTATCGTTTCTTCAACTTCATTTGTTCCCGTTTCAACCAAACCCATTCTTTCAAAAAGTGTTTTTTTAGGTACCACGACATTACCCTCCCTGTGATTTATAATTCATTTAATCGACTTTCTAAATACTGAATTTTGCCTCTATTGCTTTTTAAAATGCTCTTATATGATTCTATTATCTCATCTCTTTTATCAATCTGTTTTTTCTTAACCTCAATCTGATGACTGAGTATCCCAATCATCTGATTCAAGTCTTCCATGCTATTTCGCTTAAATTCTGCAAGATCGGTGTCTTCGTTTAAAATATAAGGTGTGACGATTTCAATACTGTCCTTGATGATCTCAACGCCTTCATCATCAATGTAAGTAATATTGCTCCTCGTGTGTATATGAGGCTTCAATTGCTTTTTATTCTTATTGATCTTCTTGTAAATCGTCACCTTACTGACACCCAGCATTCTGGCAACCTCAATCACTCTATACATAATTAATCAACTGACCTTTCAAGTTTCTTTAGTAAACTATATTGCAACTTACTGATTGAATCTAAATCTTCAAGCATTTTAAACTGATATTTTCCAATGAGCTCATCCTTCACATTGAGTTCCCGATCTAAATTATTTAGCTCATTTGTTAGAATATCGATTTTTTTCTTTAAAATTTCATATTCTTTATCCTGTCTGGTCTTAGGTTTATTTACTTTGAGTTCTTTTGGCGATTCTTCTGTCTCCCTTTGTAAATCGCTTCCGATTTCTAAAGTCGTGTGAAATAATGTCTTTAGAATTTCTAACCCTCTATCATCAAAATACGTGACCCCATCTTGCTTAGTGATATTCGGATCCAGTAAAGCCTTATGCGTAATCATCTTTTCAAATATGTCAACTTTTTCGACGCCAATTATATCTGCCGCTTCACTAACTTTATACATTACATCACCCCCTTTAGTTTACTGTTAATTAACTGTAAATCTCAAAAAACGCTATATAACAGCCTTTTGATGTCTATATTAATTCTACATAATTTAATTCATAATTACAATTTATTTTTACAAACCTATTATTCTAGTATCTAATTCAGTTTTTTCAGTGATTTAAGCTAAAACTAGTAAGTATTAACATATCACTTTTTACCATTTCACACCATTTTACAAGTTAACAGTTTGTTTTAACATTGTTCAAATTTAAACGTTTTATTGATATCAATACTGCAAATTTTTTTTAATATTAATCTGAAATATTGTTCCTAAAATAGCCACAATTAAATATTTTAACGTTTTGAAATGACATCCAGCATTATTTTTAATCCCTTCTAGCCATTTGTGAGAGATTCTCTACAGCCATTTATAAGGGCGTCCATATTTGCCAATTACATACCTTTAACTTTTATCATCCTATCCATCATATGACCTCTAGAATCGAATTTTCTATTCTCCTTTATCTCTCCTCAAAAAAAGAGAATGTCGCAATTTAGTACATTCTCAAAAGGTGTCTCATTTTTAAAATTCTGCTTTTTTACTTCTTTGTGTCAATTTGATACTTTTGTATCTTTCTATAGAGTGTACTTCTACTAATTTTCATAATTTCAGATGCAAGTGTTAAATTATAGTCCGTTTTATTGAGTACTTTCTCTATATAATGACGCTCCATCTCTTCATAGCTCATCATTTTTTCATCTTCTATATGTTGTAAATGCTGTGTGTTGTAAACACTTATATCCTTATGGTAAAGTCTAGATTTATTAACGGTTTGAACAATATCTTTAAAGGACATTTGCTGATCTGATTTCATCAGCTTACTCAAATACTCATCGGTACATGATACTTTATGTGATTTCAACACAGTGTTAACTAGTTTACACTTTTCTTCGTCAAAATCATATAGGTTTTTTAAAAGTATATAATTGCTCTTAATCTTTTCGAGTAATCGTTGGTTAATATTGATTTCATAGAGGGCATCAAGATTTGTGTAACTAGTTGACAGAATTAAATTAAAACACTTGTAATTACTATATTTAGATGATGAATTTGTTATCATTTTTTCATTGATGTAAACAGTTAACAACTTTTGACTTTTTGCATCAATGAGCTCAAAGTTTTCTAAAATAACTGTTTCATTTTGCATCAATCTATTGATGATTTCTTCATATAAAAACTGAGAAGGAAAATCTATTGCATCAATAAGTGCATACTGCATTCCAATTTTTTTTGAAAGGTAAAGTGCTAAAGTAGTCTTTCCAGAACCGTCACTTCCCATAATCAAAATAGGCAATTTTACATCAATAGTTCGCTTAATATCCATTTTGAACTTTTGTTTAATTTCATCTGGATAAACAAAAAGTGATTCCAATTCATAGGATTCTGTTTCACTTTTTTCTGGAACTATATCCATTCCAATTTGGGTGTGAGTTAACTTTAATTTATTCTCAAGCTCCATCAGAGTATATTCAGAATAATCTAAAGTGCTTACAAGTCCAATAACACCAATCATTTTATCCTCAAGCAAAATTGGTATGCCAACACTATAATAAGAACAAAGCTGATCTAAATAATGTTCATCAAGTGAGACTTTATAAGGAGTACTTGTTCGAAGTGATATGGAGATACCATTGGTTCCTAGATATTGTTCATCTACATGATTGATTGACTTTAATAAATCATCATTTATCTTGGCATCAACAACCTCACCATCTAATCCAACAATCAATAGATTTTCATGATTTCCAATTAAATTAAATACTTTTTCAACAATCCCATTCAGTTGATTATTTTTTTGATTTTCTCTTTCTAATTCAACTTTTGAAATCAACTGAGATTTATTCACATGAGTCAGATGACATTTATACCATGATTTTGATATTTGATCTTTGACAACTTTGTGATTTAGTCGCCCTGTTTTAAAAAACTGTTTTTTTGCTTCTTGTATCTGGATATTATTCATGTAGCACCCCTTAAATAGTCATCGGCTCTATTTGTCTCAAATTTCGCCTCAGTTAATTTTTATGCTCATTTCGACCAATTTGTTGACAGACTTATATTTCATTCAAATTGAACAACGTTTTTATTACATATTTTACCTTAAATAAAATTAATTGCATTTCTTATAATGCTGATACGGGCCGGTGTATCACCAATTATATTTCCATCTGCATTGATATAGTACTCATCACCTAAAACCTTTATTTCAATTGTTTCTCCATCCATATAATTAACTTCATCAAGTGCTTTTAACTTTCCAGTGTAGATTTTAGGCAGCTTTTTGAGAAACCGGATTCTTTTGACTGAGTCCACTAAACAAATTTGAAATTTTCCATCTCCTACTTCTGCATCAGGACAAATCTTCATCCCTCCACCAATATATTTTCCATTTCCCACTGCAATCAGCAAATAATCATTTCTATGTACCACATTATCAATTTTTACTTCAGCTGTCCTTGCCTTAAATGAAATTCCATGTTTAATTGTACTCACTAGATATGCACCCATACCTGGGATATACCTTTTCAGTTTTTCTGTGTTTTTTACAATTGGCCCGTCAATTCCCAAAGAACATACATTGATAAAGTAGAAATCATTGACACGACCTATATCTGTTTTAGTTGTGTCTCTATTTATTAGTCGATCTATAATAGCCTCCATAGAATAATCTTTACTAAAATTTCTAATAAAATCATTGCCAGTTCCATTTGGTATAATTCCCACAATTATATTATCAGTTACACTATAATTTATTCCGTTTATGATTTCTGATAGTGTCCCGTCACCACCGACCCCCAAGAATTCTCTATATCCTTGACTAAAATACTGTTTTACCAATTCTGTAATATGTCCTTCATATTTCGATACCAATATAACAATTTCCATTCCTTTTTGATTTCTTATTTTATTTTTTATTTTGGGGAGCTGCTGAATGGTTTTTCCATTTCCGGCTACTGGATTGATTATCAGTAGTACTTTTCGTTTATCCATTATTAAGATACTCCTCGTTTTTATGTTTATGGTTACAAATTCTTAGTAGTTCTATAGAAATAATAGAAAGTAGAATATCCACAATTTCCCTTTTTTCCGCATATTCCTTGATTTTTTCTTCTATTGATTTAACTTCATTTTCTATATCTTTGTCCTAATTCATATTTTAAGAACAGGTTTTTAACCTTTATTTTATAAATCATTAATCTCTATTTCATACAAGAATATATATTACATCCTTATTATAACTTCATCTAACATTCTGATTTTATACTTATTAACCACTATCCATTTTATTTTGCCGATATATTTTATACCTATATGTTTCAACACATTTTTAAAATTACATTATCCATATATGCTGCTGCTATAATCTCTAATGCGATACTTTTTAGCCCATATTCAAGTATTGCCTTCGCAGACTCTTTTGCATAACCCTTGCTCCGATGCTCTTTGGAATAACTATATAAAATTTCAATCTAAATTTATCTTTCTTTGTTATTCCTTTTTATTCTTTCCTGCGCTGTAAATGTTTAGTCTAAATCTATTTCTGTTGTTCTGTTTGTTTTATATACAATAATTATACTATATTCATATATAATGAACAAAAATATTTACTTCATTTTATTGTGATTTGGGTTGAGTAAATTTGTTTGATCCGTGAATTGAATTTTCTATTTTATCTAATTGATGCTTGATTCCAAGTAAATTGAACTAATTGTTATCTTATTATGTCTGTATATTTTTCAAAGTATTGTATAGACTGAAATTCCAATGTTTACGCCCACTGGTGTGATGCTTTCTCTTCTACTAGACTTTATTTATCTTCTTGATACATATATCCATTCATAGTTTGCAATCAATATGACTTAAATTTGAGAGCAAAAATCCTATTTGTCAGAAAATTCATCCTCTTGTTTTGAATTTTTATGTTTCACGTGAAACATTTTTGTCTAAATGTATTTTTTATCAAAAATTCATGTATAAATTACGAATCAATCACTCTTGATTAAAAAATAATACTCGGTCATTCTCATTGCATTAATTTTTTTACAATTAAATTGATCTATAAAACCTGTATATAAATTTATGAATCATCATTAAATAATAGAGATCTAAACCACAGAATCAGGCACCTACTCAATTAATGGCTATTAGATAATTAATATAGAATCAATTCCTAATATACAATTGAATAAAATATAAATAAATATAATTTCAACTCAATCATTACTTTATATGCATTAGATGAATTAATAAATCAGCGCATATGTGTAAAATACATGCTCCTATTTATCTAAGTATATTACTCACTGAATATTGATTAATGAGTACAAAATAAGGATTATTGAAGACTCATTCCTAAGAAGCATTGTTCAGCTCTTTTCATTTATTTACTACAATTTAAGTGTTTTAGACACATCTTTTTTTATATGATCGAATAAGTATTCTACTTGTATACCCCAAATACCATATATTATTTATATATGAGTTCATCGTTAATTGATAATCGTTTTTTGATTCTCAACATTATAATTTACAGGTTTCAAGCAGTGTAACTAAAAAAGCTCTCATATCCCCAGACTGTTTATCGGGCATTATAAGAGCTATTATTTATCTAACAAGTTATTATAGCAAACAAGAGATAATCAAATCAATATAAAATAAATGAGAACTCAATGTTTCACGTGAAACTATTTTTGATTGATAATATCAAGAATTCGATTTAAGTCATCAATATTATAAAAATCAATTAATATTTTTCCCTTTCCATTGGATTCTTTTATAGTTACCTTCGTACCAATATTAATTGCCAATTGTTCTTCTATATCTACTATTTCAGGCAATTTCTTGATGCTTTTCTTTTGTTCTTTATGAAGTTCAGGTTTAAAATAGGCATCATAATTCTTCACCAATTCTTCTGTTTTTCTTACACTTAATCCCTCAGAAACAATAAAATCATAAACTTTTTTACGTTTCTTCTCAGTATCAAGCGCCAAAAGAGAACGACCATGCCCATTTGTAATAATCCCCTCTGAAATAGAGGCTTGGATATAAGATTCTAATTTTAAAAGCCTAATTGTATTGGTAATATATGACCGACTCTTCCCAACAATTCGGCTCAGTTTGTCTTGAGTAATTTCAAAATCCTCAATCAGATTCTTATATGCAGAAGCCTCTTCAATTGGGTTTAAATCTTCCCTCTGAACATTCTCAACTAAAGCAAGTTGAGCTACTGTAAATTCATCTACATCTTTAATAATTGAAGGAATTTTTTTCATTCCAGCTAGCTTACAGGCTCTCCATCTTCTCTCTCCTGCTACTATTTCATAGTAGCTGCCTTTCCGTTTTAGGACAATCGGTTGTAATAACCCTAATTCTTCTATTGATTCAGATAAGCTTTTAATCTTTTCATCATCAAAGTCTTTTCTTGGCTGATCTCGATTCGGTATAATCAAATTGATATCTATTTGATCAACCATCTCACCATCTTCATTAATCTTACTTTTCTTATCTACCACAATTTCATTTGGGATTAAAGCCCCTAATCCTTTTCCAAGTCCTGTCTTTCTATTCATTTTTCAACCCCTCTAATTCTAAGAATTCATCTGCAAGTTCCAAATAAGCCTCTGCCCCTTTAGACTTGGAATCATAATGCATAATTGGCAAGCCAAAACTTGGTGCTTCAGCAAGTCTTATATTTCTTGGGATAATTGTGGCGTAAACCAAATCTTTGAAATGCTTCTTTACTTCTTCAACAACTTGTATGGATAAATTCGTCCTACCATCAAACATACTGAGAAGGACACCTTGAATTTCAATATTAGGGTTTATACTTTGCTTAATCAAATTATATGTGTTTAATAATTGGCTAACCCCTTCCAAAGCATAATATTCACATTGAATGGGAATGATAACACTGTCAACGGCAACAAGTGCATTGATTGTCAACATTCCCAGCGAAGGTGGGCAATCAATAAAAATAAAATCATAGTTATCTGCTACTAAATCAAGATGCTTCTTTAAAATACTCTCACGACTTTCCATATCTATCATTTCAATTTCAGCACCAGCCAGATTTACACTGCCAGGTAAAATTTCAAGATTCTCGAATTGAGTTTTAACAATAGCATCACTAATCGGAAAATCATTAATTAAAACTTCATATATTGTGTCTTCTACAGAATATTTATCAATTCCAACGCCACTAGACAAATTTGCCTGAGGATCGTTATCAACCAACAAAACTCTTTTTCCTGCCGCTGCAATACCGGCAGCTAAATTTACAGCAGTAGTCGTCTTGCCGACTCCACCCTTTTGATTGAATATAGCAATAGATTTGCCCATGTTTGCCTCCACATCTTAATACTAGCTATATTATACTAAAAAAACTTCAAATAAACAAACCAGAGTATGCTACTTCATAAACTATATTATTCAGCCTATAAAAGCAAATCAACATTTATCAAGGATAAAAATTAGTCAATAAGGGATTTGATTATAAAGTGGATATTTATACATGTACTTAATCATAATCTTACGCTATTTTACATGCATAACCGAATACATAATACCAGCTAAAAATACAGAAATAGTCCAGTTACCTATGTGGCGACACACAGGATTATATGGTATCATCTGCATATAATAAAATCATCTATTAAATATAAGAACTAAATACAATTCAAATATGTCAAATTTTAATTATCTCAATATAAATATTTTATTGATTTATATCTTTCATATTAAAATCGTAAAAGAAGTCAATAATAAATCAATATTCAGATAAAACAAAGCAATTACAAAGAGTTTATCTATTTGAAATATTACTATTGTGTATGAATATCCTCAATTTAAATAACCATTGAATGATAAAATATCTCTAGTTAAAACTTCATCATCATTAAATAATGAAAGAATTCATACCATTAATAATAGATATACACACCAAAAGATATCCTACAGAAAGTTAAGAATACAATCACTTAAAAACAATAAGACCTTGTAAAGTAAAAAGAATTAAAATGAAAGTTCTGAAACACCAACGCCCAAATGCGAGATAATTCACTTTATACAAAATGAATAAATATACATTCGTATAGATTGGTCATTTCAATTTGCAATAATATTTCCGTCAAATCAATAATACTTGCGTCAAATACAAATACAACTATAAATACCGACATGGGCATTATCTATCACGATATACAGCTTTATCTAATCGTGCATCTGTAGTTATCATCTCCTCAAAAACATAAAGGCCTAAATGATGCAAACATAAAAAAAGCAGAAGAATTCCTTCTGCTCATTTAAGTAGAATATAGAGATAAAAACATTAAACTAAAATCCTAAAACCTCAAAGTAAAGAAATCATGCAATGAGACTATAGTGGATTTTTTTTCGGTGTTCCAGCTTTTCTAGGATATTTTTTCTCTAGTTTTGCCTCTTTTTTAAAGATCATCAAATTGCGTTCCCCTGCTTCTAAGGGCAAGTCAAATTTGACCACATCCACTAAAGAAGTTTTTAGGCACTTAAGTGCATTTTTTGCACTCTCTAGTTCAACTTCATTGTTTACACTCTTATACGCGATAAAATAGCCACCTGGTTTTACAAACGGCATCACGTATTCAAGTAGCAATCTCAATTCTGCAACAGCTCTAGAAACCGCTATATTATAAGTTTCTCTATACTTTTTATCCTGACCAAAATCCTCAGCCCTACCGTGAACGAATTCATAATTTTGAATTCCAATTAAGGCTGCAAGTTGATTCAAAAAGTGAATTCGCTTATTCAAAGAGTCAAGTCCCGTAATCTTAACCGATGGTTCTAAAATAGAAATTGGCACCGAAGGAAATCCAGCACCTGTCCCAATATCCATAATTTTTGCACCTTTTAGCTCAATATCAAGTTTTGAAATCAACATTGAATCCAAAAAGTGTTTTACATAAACGTCTTTCTTTTCAGTAATCGCCGTTAAGTTGTATTTTTCGTTCTCGCTAACTAAAAAATCAAAATACTGATTGAATTGACTTAATTGATGTTCAGAAAGAGAGATATCAAATGTATTTAGTAAATCAATCACTGCTTTTCCCTCCTTCTGAACTGTTCAATATAGACCAATAAAACAGAAATATCCGCAGGTGAAACACCCGAAATTCTGGAAGCCTGCCCAATAGATTCTGGTCTAATTTCATTTAGCTTTTGCCTTGCTTCAAGTCTCAAACTGTCTATTTTATCGTAATCAATATCCAGTGGCAATTTCTTTTCTTCTAAAGATCTAAACTTTTCAATTTGCTGCAACTGCTTTTGGATGTAGCCCTCATATTTAATAGAGACCTCAATTTGTTTGATGACATCTTTTGTCAGCTCCATAGGACGTGTTTCATCAATTTCAGATAAATGATCATAGTAAACTTCTGGTCTTCTTAAAATATCAAATATCTTCGTACCTTGCTGGACAGGGCTACTCCCCATCTGATGCAAAACCTCATTTAAAGAATCTTGCTTTAAAGTGACCGATTTAATACGATTCAGCTCAGTATCGATCATCTTGAGTTTATTTAAAAGCCTATTGTATCTCTCTTCCTTTACAAGACCAATTTGGTATCCCTTTTCAGTTAGTCTCAAATCGGCATTGTCTTGCCTTAATACCAATCTGTATTCAGCACGGGAAGTCATCATCCGATAAGGTTCATCTGTCCCCTTTGTCACAAGATCATCAATTAAAACCCCTATATAGGCCTCTGAACGATCGAGGATAAAAGGGGGTTCTCCCTTGACTTTAAGTGCAGCATTGATGCCTGCAATCAATCCCTGAGCAGCCGCTTCTTCATAACCCGAAGTCCCATTGAATTGACCCGCTGAGAACAATCCTTTAACATCCTTGAGCTCCAAAGACAAGCTGAGCATAAGTGGATTAATACAATCGTACTCAATTGCATATGCCGGACGCATGATTTCGCAATTCTCCATTCCTGGAATTGATCTCATAAAAGCCAGTTGAACATCCTCAGAAAGACTTGTTGACATCCCCTGTACGTACATCTCATTTGTATCTCTTCCCTCTGGTTCAATAAAGAGCTGATGTCGTGGCTTATCTGTAAACCTCATGAGCTTCGTCTCAATTGAAGGACAATATCTAGGGCCTGTTCCCTCAATTGCACCTGTAAAAAGACCTGATTTATCTAAGTTATTCAAAATAATTTCATGAGTTGATTGGTTCGTATAGGTGAGCCAACAAGGCATTTCATCAAGTGGCAACTCGTCATTCATAAATGAGAAGAGCTCATAATCCTCATCTCCCCATTGAATCTCCATTTTGTCAAAATCCAAACTTCTCTTGTCCACACGAGCAGGCGTGCCAGTTTTGAAACGCCTCAAATCAAACGCATGGCTTCTAAGAGATTCAGTGAGCTCATAAGACCCTGAAAGACCGTTTGGGCCACTCTTTAATTCAGCATCTCCAATAAAAATAGTACTTCCTAGGTAAGTTCCAGTGGCTAAAACCGCTGCGTTACAAGTGTATCTGTTGCCAGTACTGGTGACAACACCCTTTATCTCGTCAGACTCAATTATAATTTCAACAACTTCTCCTTGTTTAACATAGAGATTGTCAGTGTTCTCCATTACCTTTTTCATCTCAGTGTGATATTGATGCTTATCTGCTTGTGCCCTTAACGAATGAACCGCTGGCCCCTTAGAACTGTTCAACATCTTGCTCTGTACAAAGGACTTATCTATGTTGAGTCCCATTTCACCGCCTAAGGCATCAATCTCTTTAACAAGATGGCCTTTACCAGTCCCTCCTATTGAAGGATTGCAAGGCATCATTGCAATTGAATCCAAATTAATTGAGAGTATCAAAGTCTTTACGCCCATGCGCGCACTTGCAAGTGCAGCTTCACATCCTGCATGACCTGCTCCTATAACGATACAATCGTAGTGACCTGCATCATGTCTTCTTACCATATATGCCTACTTTCCTAAACAAAAATTACTGAATATCGTATTCATCAAGTCCTCTTCCACGCTTTCGCCAGTTATATGCCCTAAGTTCAAGATGGCATTCTTAACATCCACCTCTATAAAATCATATGGCATACTTGACTTTACAGCATCTAGCGCATCCACTATATTTTTATGTGCATCTTTTAAAAGTTGTATATGCCGCGTATTACTTAGAATTTCTTTGTTTTGAACATCCACTTCATTTCCCAAAACCATCTTTTGAATTTCATTTTCAAGGGCTTCAAGGCCTTGTTCATTTTGAACTGAAGTCGGTATGATGCACTTATCTTTTAAAACAGTATTAATATACTGCAAATCAATCTGACTTTCAAGGTCTGTTTTGTTGATTATGACAATTGAATGCTTATCTTTTACAAGCTTCATGATTTCATGGTCTTCATCTGTCAGTGGCATGGAAGAATCCAACATAAAAATAATCAAATCCGCCTCATTAAAATATTGCTTTGACTTTTCAACTCCGATTTTCTCCACAACATCCTCAGTCTGTCTTATGCCAGCAGTATCTATGAGTTTAATTGGAATACCAGATATATTCATAAACTCTTCAATAACATCTCTTGTCGTTCCAGGAATATCTGTTACAATTGCACGTGAATCCTTTAAAAGAGCATTCATCAAGCTAGACTTTCCAACATTGGGTTTTCCCACAATAACGGTCTTAAGGCCCTCTCTTATGATTTTTCCCGATTTTGAATTGTCAATTAATTTTAAAATAGACAAATCCATATCAGAAAGAGTTGATCCGATTTTGTCATAAGTAATTTCTTCAATATCTTCTTCCGGGTAATCAATAGACACTTCAATTTCAGCCATTAAAGAAATTAAGTGATCCCTGTACTGCTTAATCTTATCTGATGCATAACCTCTCAACTGATTCATGGCAATATCAAAGCCTCTAGTTGTCTTCGCGCTTATGAGATCCATAACTGACTCTGCTTGTGTCAAATCTATCCTTCCATTCAAAAAAGCACGTTTTGTAAACTCACCTTTTTCCGCAAGCCTAGCTCCATTTGACAAGACAATAGCGAGAATTTCTCTTAAGGGCATCATCCCACCATGACAATTGATTTCCACCACATCTTCCATTGTATAAGAACCTGTCGAAGGCAGTTTGACAACCATCACTTCATCAATAACCCTCTCGTCTTCCACAATATGTCCATAATACATCTTCCTCATCTCAAGACTAGAAAGATTTTTATTAAATGGTTTGAAAATTTTCCCCAATATTTCAAATGACTCAGGCCCGCTCATTCTAATTATACCAATCGCACCTTCCCCAATGGGTGTAGAGATAGCGGTTATCGTATCAAAGATCAATTTAAACACTCCTTCTTTAAGGCAAATTCCTCATTTAGTACCTGTAAATTTAAATAAAACCCAGTTTTCACTGGGTTATTTTGTCTAATTAGCTCTATTTTTTTTATAATCGTAATATATAACCACTTTTCTAAAAGGTTCATCCCCTTCAGACTTTGTGCTGACATATGGATTATTTTGAAGCGCAGAATGTATGATTCTTCTCTCGTATGGATTCATTGGCTCTAAAATAACATTTTTTCGAGATTTCTTCACTTTGAAAGCCAATTTTCCGGCTAAATTCTCCAAAGTTTCTTTTCTCTTCATTCTGTAATTTTCAGTATCCAGAACCACTCTAATATAGTCATCTCTATCTTTATTGACAACTAAACTCACCAAATATTGAAGGGAATCTAAGGTCTGTCCTCTTTTACCTATTAAAATCGCCATATCTTGACCAATCATGTTGATAGACAGATTATCCTCAACCAACTCAGTTTCGATTTCGGCTGAAATATTCATTTTTTGAAGTAATGTCCTCAAAAACTCAATTGCCACATCATCCGCATTGTTTTTCTTGAAGACCTTGATTCGAGTTTCTTTAGCGCCAAACCCTAAAAAACCTTTAGAACCTTCTTCGATGATTTCAAACTCAACGTCATCACGTCCGGCATCCAGTTCAATCAATGCAAGTCTAAGTGCTTCCTCAACACTTTTTCCAGTTTTCTCGACAAATTTCATGTACTATGCATCCCCCTTAACTTGCCTATTCATAATATATTGTTGACCAATTTGGAATAAATTACCGATTGTCCAATATAAAATCAAACCGGCAGATAATGATTTACCCCAAAATAGTATCATAATCGGAAAAATAGTTTGCATAACTTTCATTTGAGTTGCCGCTGCATCACTTGTTGCAGATGTAGAATTCATCGTTGACATTTGGAAATAAGTAAGTGCAGCAGAAGTGATTGGTAAGATTCCCGGAAGTGTTATCAGCCATTCAGGTCCATTGGGAATAACATTCATTAAGAGATCCGGTTGAGATAAATTCGGTACCCATAAAAAAGCATCCTGTGTCGCAATTTTTAAGAGATCCGGATTTCCTGCAAAAACGTATAACTCCGGTTGTCTAAGCGCAGTAAATAATCCGATGATTATCGGAAATTGAATCAATATTGGCAAACAGCCGCTGAGTGGATTATAATTATGTTCTTTATACAATTCCATAGTCAATTGCTGTTGCTTTTCAGGATTGTTCTTGTATTTATCCTGAATTTCCTTTATTTTAGGTTGAATCGCTGCCATTTCTTTAGAAGATTTTAACTGTTTGATAGTAAGAGGCAGAAGAATCAATTTTGTAATCAATGTAAAAATGATGATAGCAATCCCGTAATCCTTAACAAAGCTGAAAATCGCACCTAATAAGTAACCAAAAATTTGCGCAAATATAGCCAATGAATGTTCCTCCTATTTTTAATTATTCTAATGGATCATACCCACCTGGATGAAAAGGATGGCATTTTGATATTCTTTTCACACTTAAAAAGCCACCTTTTATTGCCCCGTATTTAGTGATCGCTTCGATTGAATACTGCGAACAGGTAGGCATAAATCTACAATTACTGCCCAATAGGGGGGAGATAAACTTTTGATATAATTTTATCATAAATATCATAACATATTTCATTTAAATCACGCTTTACTATTCATTTTATTTAATAAAAATTTCATAGATTTTTCAATTGCGGCAAAATCGGCAGTATTTGCCCTGACGCGCGCTATAAAAATGATATCATAGCCAAAATTCTCATGATAATTTAATCTAAAGGTTTCCCTGATTAATCTTTTAACCCGATTGCGTCTAACACTATTTCCAACTTTTTTACTGACGGACAGTCCTACGCGTGTGTAATCCAACTTATTTGGAAGCATATAGATTACTAAATTTTTATCAGCAAAAGATTTTCCTCGCTTATATACCTTACTGAACTCTGAAGGTTTTTTTAAACTTTCATAAGTCATAGGACCTCCACACCAATACCCTCTCACAAAAAAATGAGAATTCCCTCATCAATTATAGGTCTGATGAAGGTTGCTTAAAAAAATTACAAAAAAAGACCACTGACTGCGGTCTTTTAATCCATTAAGCAGATAATTTTTTTCTACCTTTTCTTCTTCTTGCTTTAAGAACATTTCTTCCTGAGCTAGTTTTCATTCTTTTTCTGAAACCGTGCTCAACTTTTCTTTGTCTTTTCTTAGGTTGAAAAGTTTGCTTCATTACCAGACACCTCCTTAACTTGAAAACATACTATATATATTAACAAAATTTCTACACAAGTCCGCTAAAATATTATAACTTGAAGCACTAGCCCTGTCAAGTTCTAAATCCCCCTTATTAATATTATGTTATATCCCATATTTATCTACTATATATAGTAATAAACCATTCATAGATAATCTCATCTTGTGCCATATCAAAATTTCATTGTGCAAAAAAAAGTAATTTTATCCACAGGGGATAAAAAATTTTTAGATTTTTTTTTAGCCAAAAAGATATCCACAATAAAAACCCTGTTAATTTACATTAATTTTTTGTGGATAAGTTTGAAAAATCATCGAATCTCTGATAAAATAATTTGTACTAACAATTTACCTTTTTCTAAACCATGAAGTTGTGGATAAGTATGATATGTTGATTATTTATCAATTTTTTTTTGACTTTTTGCATATTATACTGTTGATAGTGTTGATAAAATACCCCATTTTCTGTTGATAAGTCATATGGAGTCATATTTATCCACAATTTTATACCATAAAAAAAACTGAGCCTATTTCAAAAAACTATCAACAGTTTCAACATTTTTTTGTGGATAAGTATATTTTATTAGGAGGATAACACATGGATAATTATTTGCAGACCATTTGGGATCAAGCCAGGGAGATTATGCGCAACGAGTTAATGACCGTTAGTTTCAATACTTGGATAGAAACCATCGACCCAGTTATGATTGAGGGCAACATCATCATCTTACAGACACTAAGTGTCTTAAATAGAAGTGTTCTTGAAACCAGATACAACGATTTGATCAAAAACACAATCAAACACGTCACCAATCAAGACTACATCATTAAATACATCATCCCTGAAGAAAACACCCTTGAAAAAAATAAGGTCTCAATGGAGCAAGAAGTCAACGACCTCCTAGAATCCACAAATTTAAACTCGAGATATATCTTCAATGAATTTGTCGTCGGCAACAGCAACCGATTTGCACATGCTGCATCCCTTGCAGTTGCTGAATCTCCTGCAAAAGCTTACAACCCTCTGTTTATATACGGAGGCGTTGGACTGGGCAAGACTCACTTAATGCATGCCATTGGCCATTATATTCTTTCTCAAAATAAAAATGCCAAAATATACTATGTATCCAGTGAACAATTCACAAATGAACTCATCAACTCCATAAAAGACGATAAGAATGAAGAATTTAGAAATAAATATAGAACCGTTGATGTTTTACTAGTCGATGATATTCAATTCATCGCTGGAAAAGAGAGAACTCAAGAGGAATTTTTCCATACATTTAATGCGCTCTATGAAGCCAATAAGCAAATCATCGTGTCATCCGATCGTCCGCCTAAAGAAATACCAACGCTTGAAGACCGATTGAGATCTCGATTTGAATGGGGGCTTATCACAGATATTCAGGCACCAGACTTTGAAACTCGAATTGCTATATTAAGGAAGAAATCAGAACGGGATAAAGTTGACGTCCCTAATGAAGTCTTTGAATTCATTGCCTCTAAGATCAAGTCTAATATCCGTGAATTAGAAGGGGCACTTAACAGAGTGGTTGCCTATTCAACCCTCACAAAGAGAGAGGTTGATATATCCCTTGCAAATGAAGCTCTCAAAGACTTAATTGCCTCTAATAAAGCAAGAAAGATCAATATTGAACTCATCAAAGCTACCGTTGCAGAATACTTCAATATAAAAGTAGATGACTTCGAATCTAAAAAGCGAACCCGCCAAATTGCCTATCCAAGACAAATTGCCATGTATATCTCAAGAGAGCTGACCGATCTCTCTCTTCCAAAGATAGGCGAAGAATTTGGTGGACGTGATCATACAACTGTTATTCATGCCTGTGAAAAAATCAATAACGATATGAGCAACGATTTTGATTTCAAACATCGAATAGATGCTATTATTAAAGAAATTAAAGGCGAGTAATCCCTGTGTACATGTGTATAACTTTTTTGTTGATAAGTTTTTATTTTTCTCAAATCATCCACAGTGGAAAACCTTCAAGTTTTTCATCATTTTATTCACATGTAATTCATAGGGATTTTGTGCTGTCTACTTCGATTCGAGTACTTTTCCACAAATCAACAGGCCCTATTACTATTACTAATTAAATCTTAATCTATTATTTATTTATAAAAGGAGGATCACCCATGAAATTTGCTTGCCAACAACAAGAATTATCAACAGCTATTAATTTAGTCTCTAAAGCTGTTTCAGGTAAAACGACATTGCCTATCTTATCAGGTATTTATTTTGAAACGAAAGGTGATCAATTAAGACTTATCGGAAATGATTTGAACCTGAGCATTGAAACTTTTATGGATGCAAACATCTCTGAACAGGGAAGTGTGGTTATACCAGCAAGACTTTTAACAGAACTCATTAAGAAACTGCCTAACAGCAGCGTTGAAATTGATGTGAGCGAAAACAATGTGATTACTATAAACTGTGTGGATTCAAGTTTTAAAATTGTAGGTCTTCCTGGAAACGAATATCCAGAATTACCTGCTATAGACGATCAAAATTCATTTGAAATTGATAAAGAACTATTTTCTAATATGATTAGACAAACCAGTTTTGCCATTTCACAGGATGAGTCAAGACCTATACTGACAGGCGCCTTGCTCGAAATCGAAAATGGCAAATTCAATATGGTTGCAATAGATGGATTTAGAATGGCCATTAAGAGAGCTAATGTCAAGACGGCACTTAGCAATAAAGCCGTTGTTCCAGGTAGAACTTTAAATGAAATCAATAAGATCATTTCTCAAGTGGATTCTAAAGGTGATTTAAAAATTTCATTTGACGACAAGCAAGTTCTGTTTACACTGGATACTTTGAAAGTCTATTCGAGGTTACTGGCAGGGGAGTTCATCAATTATACTCAGATTTTACCAAGTGATTTTAAATCTGTGGCAAAAGTAAATAGCGATCAATTTCTGACTTGTATTGACAGATCGTTCCTCATGGCAAGAGAAAATAAAAACGTCGCTATAAAACTAGAAATCAAAGATGATCTCATCAAAATTTCATCTAGTTCTGAGATGGGAAGTTCCATGGAAAAAGTTAGCATAGAACTTGAAGGCAACGATTTGGAAATAGGGTTTAATCCAAAGTACTTGATTGATGCGCTAAAAGTTATAGACAGTGAAGACATTACCTTGGAGTTGATTAACAACGTAAGCCCATGTATTATCAAACCAATAGATCATGACAATTATACCTATCTGGTATTGCCATGTAGAATTTCAAAATAAGGGGTTAACACATGAATATCATATGGATAGAAACGGAATTTATAAAATTGGACCAACTTCTAAAATTTGCTGAGATTGTGGATTCAGGCGGTATTTCAAAGATACTGATTCAAGATGGATTTGTAAAAGTAAATGGAGATGTCTGTGTCCAAAGAGGTAAAAAGATAAGAGAAGCTGATGAAGTGGAAGTGTTGATTCCAGATGAAGATGGTAATATCGTTGAACTTCATCAAATAAAGGTTAAAGTGAAAGCGTAGGGATACACTTTGAAAATCAAATCAATCGCACTTAAAAATTTTAGAAACTATGACTATCAAAAGCTCGAACTAGATGACAAACTCAACATCATCATTGGTGACAATGCCCAAGGAAAGACCAATCTTTTAGAGGCACTCTATGTCTGTGGGTTTGGAAAGTCATTTAGAACCAATAAAGATTCTGATTTAATCAATTTTGAAGAGGAGACAACCACAGTAAAAATTGAAATTGAACAGGAAAATGGATATGAGCAGGCGATTGAATACAGAATAAACCAAAAGAATAAAAAAGAATTCTTGGTGAATGGGGTCAACATCACAAAAATATCTGAACTACTCGGAACGATAAATCTTGTCTTGTTTTATCCAGATGATTTAAAGCTCATTAAGGATAGTCCTCAGGAGAGGCGAAAATTCATTAACAGAGAGCTGTCTCATATCAGCAGAATCTATTGTCTTGATATTATTGAATACAATCGTATTTTAATACAGCGAAATGAATTGTTAAAAAAGATTTTTTATCAGCCGGCCTTTAAAGAAACACTGGATATCTGGGATGAACAATTGGCTCTAAAAGGCGCTAAAATCATCGTTAAGCGCATGAGTTTTGTTGGACTCTTAAATGATATTAGCCATGAGATTCATAAAAATATAACCAGTCAAACTGAAAATTTATCAATAAATTATATTACTTCTGTTAAGAACCTGACAAATTATGATACAATAAAGGGTGACTTAATGGCGGGACTCAAAAAAAACCAGGAAAGCGATATAAAGAGAGGCTTCACATCAGTGGGTCCACATCGAGATGATATTGATATTAAAATCAATGGCATCAACATAAAATCATTTGGGTCTCAAGGACAGCAGAGAACAGCTGCTCTTTCACTCAAACTTTCCGAAATTGAAATCATTAAGAGAGAAGTTGGAGAGTATCCAATCCTTTTATTGGACGATGTCATGAGTGAGCTTGACCATAAGAGGCAAAGAGATCTCATCTATACTTTAAAAAATGTACAGACAATCATCACAACAACAGATGTAAAAAATCTATTAGATGATTATATAAATGCTTCAAAGTTAATACAGGTGAAAAATGGAAGCATTCAAAGCTAGTAGGAGGTAGAAATGTCAAATCAAGAGTACAATGCTGACCAGATACAGGTGTTAGAAGGTCTTGAAGCTGTACGGAAACGCCCCGGTATGTATATCGGTTCAACCAGCCTCAGAGGTCTTCATCATCTTGTCTATGAAATCGTGGATAACAGCATTGACGAGGCTTTAGCGGGGTATTGCAAGAAGATCAATGTCGCAATTGGTAAGGAAAATATCATTACCGTTGAAGATGATGGTCGCGGTATGCCAATTGACATGCATCATAAAATGGGGATACCGGCAGTGGAGGTTATTCACACGGTCTTACATGCCGGCGGAAAATTCGGCGGTGGAGGCTATAAGGTATCTGGTGGGCTTCACGGTGTTGGGGCATCTGTTGTCAACGCACTTTCAGAGTGGTTTCATGTTGAAGTTAAGAGAAATGGACAAATTCATAAAATTGGATTTGAAAGGGGAATTACCTGTGAGAAGCTCCACGTGATTGGAGATCTTGAAAATTCAGAAATGACAGGGACTAAAACCACATTTAAAGCAGATCATCTTATTTTCGATGAATTGGTTTACGATTTTTCTGTTTTAGAATCTAGAATTAGAGAACTTGCCTTCCTCAACAAGGGAATAGAAATCACCATATCAGACCTTAGAGGAGAAACACCTAAAGTATCAAGATTTTTCTATGAAGGCGGGATAAAGGAATTTGTCAGCTATTTAAATGTCAATAGAACTTCGATTCATGAAGATATCATTTACAATGAACAAACTTCAGAAGGGAGTACAGTTGAAATAGCCATGCAGTATACAGATGGCTATTCAGAAAATATATTCACCTTTGCCAATAACATAAATACCCACGAAGGTGGAACACATCTAGTTGGTTTTAAATCGGCACTGACTAGAGTCATAAATGATTATGGCCGCCGAAAGGGGATCATCAAGGAAAAAGATGAAAATCTAACTGGTGAGGATGTTAGAGAGGGACTTACTGGAATTATTTCAGTTAAACTTGAAGAACCTCAATTTGAAGGGCAGACTAAGACAAAACTTGGAAATAGCGAAATAAGAAGCATTGTGGAATCCATTTGCTCTGAAACGTTGCAAGTATTTCTTGAAGAGAATCCCAACCAGTCTAAAATAATCGTTGAAAAGTGTTTGAGATCTGCAAAGGCTAGGGAAGCGGCTAGAAAAGCAAGAGAACTCACAAGGAGAAAAGGGGTCTTAGATGGCTTAACGCTCCCTGGAAAACTGGCTGACTGTTCTGAAAGAGACCCTTCAAAATGTGAAATATATCTAGTAGAAGGGGATTCTGCCGGTGGATCGGCAAAATTGGGTCGAGATAGATCTATACAAGCTATTTTGCCGCTTAGAGGTAAAATTTTAAATGTTGAAAAATCCAATTTTTCAAGAATTTTTAGTTCTGCTGAAATTAGAGCCATGATTACGGCATTTGGATGTGGTATTGGTGAGGATTTTGACGTATCAAAACTTCGCTATGATAAAATATTCATCATGACCGATGCAGACGTTGACGGTGCGCACATCAGAACACTTATATTGACATTTTTCTTTAGATTCATGAGACCTCTTATAGAGCAAGGCCATATTTATATAGCCATTCCACCCCTTTATAAAGTCAAAAAGAACAAGAGTATTTATTATGTCTATTCAGATAAAGAATTAAATAAATTACTAGGTGAAATAGGACGAACTGGAATTACATTACAAAGATACAAAGGTCTGGGAGAAATGAATGCAGAGCAACTTTGGTCAACGACAATGGATCCAGCTGTTCGAACAATTGTAAATGTCACTATTGATGATGCAGTGGAGGCTGATTTGATCTTCTCAACCCTTATGGGAGAGAAAGTTGAACCACGACGTGATTTTATCGAAGCCAATGCACGCTATGTCACAAATCTTGATGTCTAGGAGGGAATAAAAGTTGAGTGATTTTAAAGATGATGACATCAATGAAGAAATAGATGAGAGAATGAACGCATCAGAGACGATTATTCATGTTGACATTATGGAAGAAATGAAAAAGTCTTATATAGACTATGCCATGAGTGTTATTGTTAGCCGTGCGCTTCCAGATGCAAGAGACGGACTTAAGCCAGTTCATAGGCGTATACTGTATGCAATGAACGAAATTGGATTTACACATGACAAACAGCATCGTAAATCTGCACGTATTGTAGGGGAAGTTATCGGTAAGTACCATCCACATGGTGACTCGTCTATTTATAATGCAATGGTTAGGTTTGCACAGGATTTTTCCATGAGATATATGCTTGTAGATGGTCATGGTAACTTTGGTTCAATTGATGGTGATGGTGCGGCAGCAATGCGTTATACCGAAGCTAGGATGACTAAACTTGCTGGCGAATTGCTGAGAGATATAGAAAAAGAAACTGTGGACTTCATGCCTAACTTTGATGAGACTGAACTCCAGCCAGTTGTTTTGCCAAGCCGTTTTCCAAACTTACTGGTAAATGGTTCAAACGGGATTGCCGTTGGGATGGCTACTTCTATTCCACCTCATAACTTAGGTGAAGTTATTGATGCAACCGTTCGATTGATAGATGATCCAGAGACGGATGTCTATGATCTTATGGAATGCATTAAGGGACCTGATTTTCCAACAGGCGCTGAAATTATGGGCGTTGAGGGAATCAAACGCGCTTATAGAACAGGTCGCGGTCGGGTGATATTGCGTTCAAAAGCTGAAATAGAAGAAATGAAAAACGGAAAAAACAGAATTATCATCACTGAAATTCCGTTCCAAGTCAATAAATCAAAACTGATTGAAGGAATTGCTGAACTTGTAAAAAGCAAGCGTGTTGATGGCATTACCGATCTTCGAGACGAAAGTAACCGAAATGGCATTAGAATTGTCATAGAATTAAGAAAAGATGTCAATGCGAATATCATGCTCAATCAGCTTTATAAAAATTCACAGCTTCAAGTGTCTTATAGCATTATCATGTTGGCACTTGTTGAAGGTGAACCAAAAGTTATGAACCTTAGAGAAATGCTGAATGTCTACATCGAACATCAAATGGATGTAGAAACTAGAAGGGTTCAATATGACCTTAAAAAAGCAAGAGATAGAGCTCATATACTGGAAGGACTAAGAATTGCAATTGACAATATAGACGAAGTCATCAGAATTATTAGAAGTGCCTATAATGATGCTGAAGCGAGACTGATGGAAAGATTTGACCTTTCAGATGTACAGGCAAAATCAATCGTTGACATGCGCCTTAGAAGACTTCAGGGATTGGAAAGAGAAAAAATAGAAAATGAGTATCAAGAACTCTTAAAACTCATTGACTATCTGATTTCAATTTTAGAGGATAAAGAGCTGTTAATGTCAATTATCAAGGAAGACCTTCTCAGAATTAAAAAACAATATAACGATGAACGTCGAACAGAAATCAGCATTAATCCTGATGAAATTGACTATGAAGATTTAATCGAGGAAGACGAAGTGATTATCACCTTGACGCATGCAGGTTACATCAAGAGAGTATCCACAGGCGAGTACGTTTCTCAAAAGAGGGGCGGAAGGGGTAAGACAGGCCTTTCAACGAGAGAAGAGGACTTTGTCAAAGATATTTTTACCACTTCAACACATGATTATCTTCTGTTCTTTACGAACTTTGGAAAAGTATACAGAATGAAAGCCTATATGATTCCAGATGGTTCTAGAATTTCAAAGGGAACTGCTATCGTGAATTTGCTTCCACTTGAATCTGATGAAAATGTAACGGCAATAGTCCCTATAAAAGACTTTGAAAATGGTTATTTAACGCTGTGTACAAAACAGGGAATCATTAAAAAGACCACAGTGGATCAGTTTGATACGTCACGTAAAACGGGTTTGATTGCCATTAATCTAAAAGATGATGATCAACTGATATCTGTTAGACGAACATCTGGTGAAGACAATCTCATCGTCATAACAGCTAAGGGTAAATCCATAAGATTTAATGAGGCGGATGTCAGAGCAATGGGTAGAACTGCCACAGGTGTTAGAGCTATCAAACTGGCAAGCTATGACCGAGTTATAGAAATGGATATTGTAGATGACCTTGCTAAACTTTTAGTCGTATCGGAAAACGGATATGGGAAAAGAACGCCGCTGACTGAATACAGACAGCAAACAAGAGGTGGTAAGGGAATTATCACCTATAATTTAAACAGCAAAACAGGTGATGTTATCGGTGCAAAAGTAGTTGAAGATGCCGATGACCTCATGATTATAAATGATAATGGCGTTTTGATTAGAATAAAAGTTGAAGATATTTCTGTAACTGGCAGAATTACATCAGGTGTTAAACTCATGAAAGTGGATGATGAGACAAATCTTGTTTCCATTGCAGTGATTAAAGAAGATGATTCCGATGAAGAATCTGAAGGAAACCAAACTGTAGAGAATCACACCGCTGAAACTGAATAATTGAGAACTTTAAAATAAAAACACCTCTTAACTCTTGAACATCAGCAATGTTTGGAGTTAGAGGTGTTTTTTTATTTACTTATAGTATTTTCGTAGCCTGTAAAGGTTTTTTCATTGACTTAAGGCTATTTAAACATGGTCAAATAAACTGTGATGTAGAGCATATATTGAATCATTTCAAAACCAAAGAAACTAAAAAACGAGGTGATAAAATGAGTCTCTGGGTTGCGTTTCCGCTGTAGGTAAAGGCAGATAAAACTGATTCCAGTTGTAAATATAAAAGTGGCAAAAACAGCCGGCACAGTACTTAGATGAAATGGTGTTGCGCCTAAATCACCAAATGGAAGATAGATGGAATTCCAGTTATCGTAGAAATAATAAATCTTGATGAGTAAATAGGCAGCCAGTGTTGCTTTAAGCATTTTGCCGTGATTGTGCTCAACCCAGTTCATTTTAAAAATTGCAATTGGAATGGCAATAAAGGCAACTGGAATAATCAATCCAATGATAACAGACCAAATGGTCAGGAGTGATGTCGGGATATAAGTCAGTGCTCCAAACAATATATTTTTATATTCATCAAAGGTCATATTAAGACTTTTTTCAATAATTGAAGGTATATCGCTGGACAGATAGATATAGTTCGCTTGATTTAAAATCTCTGAAGTGAATAGGTAATGATGACCTTTAAACAATATCAATTTCATATTTGGAGCATAGTTTTGAGATTTGGTCAGAATTTTAGTTGCTGTATGGTCAATTGGTGTTACATCATCGATGGATTTCAAAAAGACATTAGTATAGTTTGAAAACTGAGATCCAATTTCATGTTTGCCAATAAAACTTTTATCATTATAGGCCATGCAAACTTGATCGTTATAGACAACTATGTGCATGTTGGGATCATAATTCATATTGGTGGCATCATAGGATTCTAAAAGTGAGAAATTGGATAAATCTAAAACTCTAGTATCGATATAGTTTTGTCCAAATTTAGTGTTTTTTAATATAATACATCCGTATAGTTTTTGATTGTGGATGATGCTATCTATATCCAAAGAAATGGTGCCTGAAATAGTACTGATTTTCTCAATTCGTGTATAGCTGGTTTTACTTTGCATCAGATCGTATGTTTGAACAGCATAGTAGTAATAACCATAATCGTATTCTAAAATGCTAATATAAACACTGTCGTCTTTAATTGAATAGTCAAATTGTTCAGTGAGCTTATTGGAACCAGCAATAGCGGTTGATGTTCCGTTAAAAAAATAAAATGTATCTTCTATAAGGTAGAGAGCCGTTCCGTCTGAAAATTTCACATCATCATAAGAAGAGGTTACTTCATACTCGGAAATGAAATCCAAAGTACTCTCATTGAAGCTATACTTTAAAATCGAATACTCATGGGCTACCAAGACATCAATTGTGCCAGCATTTTTCGAAATAGACAATTTGAAAGCTGGCGAAGTCATTTCAAATGTATTGGAGCTTAAAATGTTGCCATTTTCATCTAATTTTTGAAGGTTGAGAGTATTTTTATCTGAAAAGGTTATCAGTAGATTATCATCAGTAGACGTTGCATCTAGAATATCATTATAATAGTTATTCGTATCTTCTGTTGATGCAGACTGGTATAAAGTTATATATTTCGACCAGTTTTCACTTGGAAGCGACATATAATCTCTATAAATGACGTTTGTGATGAGTAAGATGGATAGAAATATACTGATTGATAGAACGAGCTTCCAGTGAATCCATTTTTTCATAAGTTTCCCCCCTATTGAATAT
>DKFC01000018.1 GCA_002452745.1 Firmicutes bacterium UBA6806 | reverse complement strand
TTAGGGGCTATTTTGCAACAGCCCCTTACCATTTTCGACCGAGGTCAAAGCTCTTGTAATCAAGCATTTTTTTCTTCTTTGGCGTGTGTTCTGCTTTGAGGCTATCCCAAACGCTTTCATAAAGACCGTAGCGCTGAGTGTTTATATTAGCGCCTTCATAGATTGCACTGAGCGTAATCATGCCGTCTATTCTAGCGATTAAATCAATGGAGACAATTTCCTTGTTGATGGCGTTTTTAATGATCCCTTGTTTTTGTCCATTGGAGAGAAGAGAGATAAGTTTAACTTGTAGGGCATGATAGTAGCCGTCAATTCGCTGCTTATTCTGGTCACTCTCAAGTGAGGCTCGCTGAAAGAAAGACGTGAGATTTACGATTTGGTGATGATTTTCATAGACCATCAGGGACAAATTCTTATGAAATTCAATCATGCACTCATAAAGGGCTTCAAGTTGTTCTCTCGGAGAGTCAATTTGCTCAAACGAGAGGTCAATTCGGTGCTCTAAATCATCGAGAATATTAAAAGTGCATTGATTGATTAAATCCTCTTTGGATTTGAAGTGATAGTAAATAGATGGTTTTTTAATATTGACAGCGTCAGCTATATTCGAAAGTGATGTCTGATCCACACCAATGGTCAGAAAACTTCTGAGTGCTGCAAAAATAATTTTATCACGTGTTGTCATGGGCCTACCCTCCGTTAGGTTATTATATCACGAAATCTGAAAATCATAAACTAAACTGTACACTTATCTGTAAAACCTGTAGAATAGGAAGTGAACGGAAGAACAAACAAAGGACATGTAACTATGAAGAAAGATCAATTTAGGCCATTTATTCCGGCTCATAAATCCATTCCCGAACTGACATTTACCTCTGTTTTATTTGGAATTGTCTTGGCAATTATGTTCGGTGTGGTCAATGCCTACTTGGGACTAAAAGTGGGAATGACCATCAGTGCATCTATTCCAGCTGCAGTGGTCTCTATGAGCATTACCAGAATCATTATGAAGAGGGATTCCATTTTGGAGAACAACATGGTGCAAACCATTGGTTCGGCAGGGGAATCGCTGACAGCAGGGGCCATATTTACAATTCCAGCCATGTTTCTATGGGCCAAAACGTTGGGCATAGAAGCACCGTCTATACTTTTGATTACCTTGATCGGCATGTGCGGTGGAATTTTAGGTGTCATGTTCATGATTCCGCTGAGGAAGGCTCTAATTGTCAAAGAACATGAAAATTTACCATATCCAGAGGGATCAGCCTGTGCAGATGTCCTGCTCGCTGGTGAAGAAGGCGGCGAAAAGGCACGAGCAACTTTTCAGGGATTTGCCATTGGGGGTCTCTTTAAACTGATATCAGATGGTCTCATGGTAGTGCCATCTCGATTGGAGTGGGCAATTAGCAAGCCAATTAACTCCTTCTTTGGATTTGAAACGCTTCCAGCACTTCTAGGTGTGGGATTTATCATCGGCAAGAGAGTTGCAGGGTTGATGTTAGCAGGATCTATACTGGGTTGGTTTGTGATTATTCCCCTAATTGTTTTGATTGGAGATGGGAACAGCACTGCTATTTTTCCGTCTATAGTTCCCATTGCGCAACTTGGAACGGAGGAGCTTTGGAATTATTATATTCGCTATATTGGAGCAGGAGCGGTTGCATTTGGTGGGTTGATTAGCTTGATAAAATCACTTCCATTGATTGTTGATACGTTTGTGGAATCCATGAGGGAGTACAATCACGTTTTAGAAGGTAGAAGTTTTTTGAGGACGGATCAAGATATTCCCATGTCAACTGTGGTGGTGACAACCCTGGTGGTAACAGCCTTTATTGCGGCTGTACCAATTATGAAAGTTGGCATTGTAGGAGCACTATTTGTAGCGGTATTTGGTTTCTTCTTTGCAACGGTTTCATCGAGGATTGTCGGTGTGATTGGGAGTTCATCAAATCCTATTTCCGGTATGACTTTAGCCACTTTGATTTTGGCGGCTTTTCTATATAGGGTTTTAGGAAGAACTGGAACGGATCATGTCTTCGGCGTTTTTACGGTTGGGGCAATTGTCTGTATTATCATCGCAATGGCTGGAGATACTTCACAGGATTTGAAGACAGGATATCTGGTGGGTGCAACGCCTTATAAACAACAAATTGGTGAAATGATAGGGGTTGTTATGATGTCGCTTGTACTGGGAAGTGTTCTGACATTGTTCAATAAGGCATGGGGGTTTGGATCACCTGCATTGCCAGCACCTCAAGCGACTTTGGTAAAAATTATTGTGGAAGGTGTGATGCAGGGGAACCTCCCCTGGACGCTTATCTTTATAGGTGTTGCTGTTGGCATTATCTTCGAGCTTTTGGAAATGCCGATTTTGCCAATTGCCATAGGATTATACCTTCCAATTCAATTGACCTCAACTATTTTTATTGGTGGCCTCATACGCGGACTATTGGATTATGAGGAAGATAGGGTAGACTCATTTGAACGTAAGATTCGGATTGATAATGGTATTTTATACGCTTCAGGGCTAATTGCCGGCGAGGGTATGATTGGCGTGGTACTCGCCATCTTCTCAGTCTTGGGATTGAATTTGGACCTTGGCGTTCGATTTGGAAAGCTGGGAACTGTAATCTGTTTTGGTGTGGTGGTAGCGTCACTTCTAAAAGTATCTGTCTTTAAGAAAGTCTATGAAGAGTAAGTTTAAGGAGGCTTTTCGAAGTGTAGATTTCAGAATTGGGATGGAAAATGAACTATCAGTACGAAAAAAAGAGAGAAATATGAGAAAAAAACGATATTTCACAAATTTAATATTTGAATAAAAAACCGAAATATTCAAAATATGTGCATAATCATACAGCGCGAAAATTAAGAAAAAGCCATAATTAATGGCTTTTTTTTTCATTTACGTCATTTTCGGCTCTCAAAACAACATTTGACCGACTCTAACAACAAACTACCTATCGGTAGGTTTGTGAGGGAAATGCTATTCTACCGCTCGGTAGATTCTCTGAAAGCGTTGTTTTTACTGAATATCAATCGACTAAAGGCCAATTTGCGGGGGATTGCATTTAAAATAGCATCATCATATAATGTCCCTAAGAAGCGCTTCCGATCAGATACACTTTTATTCATTTAAGCATGATTGATTTTGACTCAATTGTCAAGGGGAGAAGATGAAGTGATGTTTAGATGAATAATTGACTACTATCATACTATGCGCATGTTTGACAGTAGAAAAAATCAAATTTGGGAGGAAATAAATTATGTCAAAAAACAATTCTCAGGAATTTAAACCTTTTATTCCTGCAGACAAGGTAATGCCAGAATTTACCGCGACATCAATTGTATTAGGGGTTTTATTAGCAATCATATTTGGTGCGGCAAATGCATATCTTGGCCTTAGAGTCGGTATGACAATTTCTGCGTCTATCCCTGCGGCGGTTATCTCTATGGGGATTATCCGCGGTGTTTTGAGAAAAGAGTCAATTCTCGAAAACAACATGGTTCAAACAATTGGTTCTGCTGGTGAATCATTGGCAGCTGGTGCAATTTTCACATTGCCAGCGATGTTCATCTGGATGAAAGAGTGGGGAATGGGAACACCTAGTATCCTTGAAATCACTTTAATTGCTCTTTGTGGTGGTGCTCTAGGGGTACTCTTCATGATTCCACTCAGAAAAGCGTTGATCGTTAAAGAACACGGTGTTCTTCCTTACCCAGAAGGAACTGCTTGTGCAGAGGTACTTCTTGCAGGTGAAGAAGGCGGCGAAAAAGCAGCTGTAACATTTATTGGTTTGGGTGTTGGCGCACTGTATAAATTTGTTGCAGATGGCCTTAAATTATTCCCAAGTGAAATTGAAACTGAAATTCCTGGTTATCATGGTGCGGCAATCGGTGCTGATGTTCTTCCAGCTTTACTGGGCGTCGGATTTATCATTGGGCCTAAAATTTCTGCTTATATGTTAGCGGGTGCCGTTTTAGGTTGGTTTGGGTTTATTCCAATGATTTTAAACATCGGTAGCATGGGCGATGTAATTATGTACCCTGCATCAGTTCCTATTAGTGAACTTGGATACTGGGGCGTATGGGATTCATACATCCGCTATGTTGGTGCTGGTGCAGTTGCATTTGGTGGTATCTTCAGTTTAATTAAATCGCTTCCATTGATCGTTTCAACTTTTAGAGATGCAATGAAAGATTTAGGGTCAACAACTGGTGGTGGCAATACGAGAACTGATACTGATATTTCAATGAAAGTTGTAATTATCGGTGCTTTAGCAGTTGTTTTAGCTATGATGATGCTTCCTTTTATTCCTGTTGGATTTGGCGGGGGTCTATTAATCGCTATCTTTGGTTTCTTCTTTGCAACAGTATCTTCAAGAATCGTTGGTCTTGTTGGTTCCTCTTCAAACCCTGTTTCAGGGATGACAATTGCAACTTTGATTATCACTGCAATTGCGTTTAAAGCAACTGGAAATGACGGACAATCTGGTATGATTGCCACTTTAACAGTAGGTGCAATTATCTGTATTATTGCTGCAATGGCAGGCGATACATCACAAGATTTAAAAACGGGCTTCTTAGTTGGTGCAACACCTAAGAAACAACAAATTGGTGAATTAATTGGTGCAGTTGCGGCTGCATTGGCAATTGGTTATGTATTGATTTTGTTAAACAACGCTTGGGGCTTTGGTTCTTCAGAACTTCCTGCGCCACAAGCAACACTTATGAAATTGGTTATTGAAGGCGTTATGGGTGGAAATCTGCCTTGGTCACTTGTCTTCACAGGGATCGGCGTCGGTATTACAATAGAGCTTTTAGGACTTCCTGTTCTTCCAATTGCAATTGGCTTGTACCTTCCAATCCATCTTTCAACACCAATTATGGTGGGTGGTATTGTAAGAGGCGTACTTGACAAAAAACTTGGCAAAGCAGAAGGAAAAGCAAACGAAGAGTCAGAAATCAAACACAAAATTGATTCTGGTATTTTATATGCATCTGGACTTATTGCTGGAGAAGGTTTAATTGGTATTCTTCTTGCGGTATTTGCAGTGTTTGGAGTTAAGGTTGCGCTTAGCTCGGGGATAGGTCAATGGGGCGCACTTGCTTTCTTCGCAGTGCTGACTTACAGTTTAGTTCACTTCTCAGTTATGAGAAAACACTCAAAGTAGTGGTTTAAAATTGGGTTAATTTATCATAGATTCCTAGGAGGGGATTCCCTCTTAGGAATTTTATACATCAGGTTGAAGAGAATCTATCCAGATTGGAAAAATAAAGTCAGCGAATATGAGGTGAAAAATGGCTAAAAAAGCGAAAAGTCAAGAAAATTTTCTAGACTTTATACCGAGTAAAAACGAGAAGGTCAGGTGGATTGTTCTTGAAGACGGAATTGTACAAATTCAAATAGACAGAAACAGTTGGCTTGATAAAGTCGTCAGATTTTTTTTCAAAACGCCAACGATGATGAAAATAGATTTAGACGAGTTCGGAAGTTATATTTGGGTCTCTATTGATGGTGTCAAAAATATAGAAGATATTGCAATGGGATTTAGAGATGAGTTTGGTGATAAGGTGGAGCCGCTTTACGAAAGATTGGGTTCATATGTCAATATCTTAAGAAATAATGAATTCATAAAACTTGAAAAGAACAAATAGAAGTGTGATAATTAGGTTGTCGAAAGGATTTTGAAAATGGTTACTGTTTTATTGGAAATCATATTATTTGCATTTGCTATAACGTTTCTGATGGCTTGGGGATATGTGAAAAAACAGCGTCAATCAGAAGAAATGCTGAATCAGCTTATGTATCGCAGTGAAAAGAAAGTCAGAAAAGCATTTATGAAAAGCAGTGTTCAGAACTGGACAGATCTCTTTGACGCGGTTCAGGGAACGAAGGCATCGCTTTTTTGGAGCAAGAGCAAGGCTGTTGTTCAAGATCCAACGGCTATTTTGAATCAAATTCTGACTGGAATGATTGAAAAAGGTGAAATCATAGAAGGTCGGCAGAAGACGTATCAATGGGTAAAAGGAGGGGAATTATAATGGAAGATGTATTAAAAGGAATACAACCTGAAAGCGTTTTTAAAAACTTTGAGGCTCTCACAAGAATTCCAAGAGAATCGGGAAATGAAGAAGCAGTCGCCAACTATCTGGTTTCATTTGCTGAAAATTTAGGACTCGAAGTGATTAAAGAACCGTCAAATAATATCATTATCAAGAAACCTGCTACAAAAGGCTATGAAAATGGTCCAACAGTTATTTTACAAGGCCATACAGATATGGTTTGCGTTAAGATTGACGAGTTGGATTTTGATTTTACAAAAGACCCAATTCCCTTGGTAATTGAGGGTGATTTCGTCAAGACAAAAGGAACAACTCTTGGCGCAGATAATGGTATTGCAGTGGCAATGGCAATGAGTATCTTGGAATCTAAAGAATTGGAACACCCAGCTTTAGTTGCGTTGTTTACAGTGGCTGAAGAGACAGGTATGGATGGCGTTGTCTCTCTAATTCCCGAAAATGTAAAAGGCGATATTTTGATTAATATAGATTCAGAAGAAGAGGGAACACTGCTGGCGTCTTGCGCTGGAGGGGTCAATAATATTATTGAATATCCATTTGAAACTGGTAAAACAGCTATGGATGAGGGCTTCAAATTGGTCATTCAAGGTCTCAATGGCGGCCACTCAGGCATTGAAATCAATAAGAACAGAGCCAACGCCATTAAACTGATGGGACGTGTTTTAAAGGCATTTGAAGGGCATTTTAAATTCGACTTGGCTGAGATAAAAGGCGGAGAGAAGATGAATGCGATAGCCAAGAGATCAGAGATAACTTTTGCTGTTAAGAGAAGTGATGTTGAAATTCTTGAACAATTGGTTCCATCTTTGGAGTCAATGTTTGTCAACGAATTTGCAGCAGCAGATGGCGGGATTCAGCTTGTTCTCTCAGAAGTTGATCTTCCAAAGACTGTTATGACTGAAAAATCTGCAAAAGATATTGCCAATATTCTCAGATTGACACCATTTGGTGTTCAGACGATGAGTGGTGGCATTCCAGGACTGGTTGAAAGCTCAAATAATTTAGGGGTTTTAGAACAAGATGGAAACGTCGTAAGGTTGACCAATGCAGTCAGAAGTTCAGTGAAGTCTCTTAAATTTGAAATCAGTGAGAGAATGGCAGTTATCAGTGAGATGACAGGTGCTAAAAATTATTTGGTTGCAGATTACCCTGAATGGCAATTTAAATTGGAATCTCCAATTCGAGAGTTGATGAAGACTGTTTACAGCGACATGTTCAAAGCAGAATTAAAAGTAGATGCGATTCATGCGGGGCTTGAATGTGGATTCTTGAAAGAAAAAGTGGGCGATATAGATATGGTTTCGCTTGGACCAAATCTGTATGATGTTCATACGCCGTTTGAAAAACTCAGTATTGATTCAACAAAGCGTGTTTATGACTTTTTATGTGAGGTTCTCAAGAGATTAAAATAGTGAATTGGTAAATCTAAAAAGATGAATTAAGAGCATTGTGACGTCTGTTTAAGGAAAGTCGTCATGATGCTTTTTTAAAATGGAATATAATGGATAAATCATTTTTGTTTTTAAATTTTATCAATATAAATGAGGAAATTGGGTGGAGGAAAGTGTCAAAGTAAGGTATAATAAAATGGCGTCGTGGGAGTGGATGGGTGCTGGTGTGCCCTCTGGTCTTCAAAACCAGTGTGAGAGGTTAGTAGCCTGTTAGGTGGGTTCGATTCCTACACATTCCCGCCAGTTCGCTTTGCAGATTTTAAGCTGAGTTATTAAAAACAAAAACAGCCCTAAGAGCTGTTTTTTTATTTTACGGCAAATGCCTTCAATTAAAAATCTAGAAAAAGTCAAATCCTGGAACGCCCCAAAAGAAAGTATCCATGTCCTTGGAAATATCCACTTGGGAGGGTGTTTCCGGTTCAATTAAAATGTTTCTTCCATAGAAACCAGAGTCGTTATCGTAGGGAACGTGGGGTGATTTATGATCTGCAAACGACGCACTGAATAGTGTTAGAACGACAATAGAAGTCAATACAATTACAATTTCAATTTTTCTGACCATATTGAGGCCTCCTTAATCAATGGTGTTAAGATAAAAAACTTGGGATATCAGGTTTGCTGTTTTGGACAAATTGAATATTTGATAATTCCATAAATTATGATACGCTTGAACAAGTTGGAAGTCAATGCCTCATTAAAACATTTACTGAAAATTCACAATATATGTGATTCTTTAACCTGATAAATCCAGCGTAGAAGTGGAAGCAAAATCAGAGGAATAGCAATAAAGGCGATTAATGCATGAAGGCTAACAGAGATGACCCCAAGCTGATATAAAAGATAATCGCTAATCATGATAATCAACGGATGCGCATAGTAAACGGTTAGTGTGGAGCGGCTTAGAAAATTATAGGTCTGTTCATGTCGATGGTACAGCGCCTTTGCTTGTTGCATGAGGCACAAGAGAACATAGCATGAGTAGAGACTAAATAGCATGTAAGTCAGTGAAACGAGCTGAAATGAAAGTGTAATCCCGTTGTTTTGAGATTCAATAAATTGATGGGTGTAAAGCAGCCCTGTCAATATCAAAGTGCTACCTTTGTACAAGCTAAAAGTATGTTTGTTCTCACGCAAGACCATTCCGAGAACAAAGTAACCTATATAAGTTGGAAACAGTCTATCTTGCATTGGAAATGCAGTTAGACCACTTGCCGTTTGGAGAGCAAGTGACAGCAAAAAAACAGGTAAAATCCCCCATTTGGTATAGGCTCTTTGGATGAGGGGAAACAATAAATACAACTGTAGAATGATGACCATAAAATACAGATGATAGACAAAAGTCCCCTTTAAAAGGCCAAGAAGATAGAAGTTTAAACTGAGCGGATATATTTTTAAAATCACAAATAGAACATAGTATGCAGTTGCCCACAATATGTATGGAACGACCAGCTTCGGGATTTTATTTTTATAAAATGAAGTTGATGGTGATGGTGTTTTAAGTAGAAAACCGCTGATAAATATAAAAATCGGTACTGATGGTTTTGAAAAGCGATTTATAAAAATGAAAAACAACTGAGGGATGGAGTTTGGTATCAGTGTTACCACCGGTGTTGCTGTTACGTGGATGACGATGACCATCAAACAAGCTAAAATCCTCAAAAGGTGTATTTCAGGGTATGTCTTGCGCATAAGTGCCTCCAGTATAAGCAGTTCATTGCTACCATTATAACGCAATAGCAATAGCAGGTACAGTCAAATTTTAGAGGGGATAGACTGATTGGATTAAAGAAAAAGGGAAGGCGCAGACGAAGGCATAAAAAAAATCACCGATGATTAGAGTCGGTGACAAATAAGGGTTTTGCAGTTCCGGGGTTATACAAATAGGGATTTGTATGTTGAAACTATAGTCAGTATAAAACCTGTTTTTTAAAATAACCTTTTCCGTTTCTTAAATTTTTCTAAATATTAGTGGAATATTTCACTTAATCAGTAAAAAGCAGGATAGATGACGAGCTGCTATTTATGAAATTTCCATAAAATTCTTGACGTGAGAGCGCAGATTATGTAGAATGCAGATAATAAAGAAATACAGATTCAAAGATGTCGTCGTATAACCCTGTTGATAAGGAACGGGGGTTTCTACCAAGCACCGCAAACGCTTGATTACGAGGAGGGCTTTATGATGCTCTCTTCGTAATTAAGCGTTTTTTATTTATGGGATTTAAATATTGGAGGGAAGTATATGAATTATGGAAAAGTGCCTAAAATTGAACTGCACTGCCACCTAGATGGAAGCCTTAGACCTGAAACTGTTTTGGAACTTATAGAATCCTCAAAAGACACAACGGAAAAGTATTTACAAGGCCTAGGTGAAAATAGAGAGGCTAGACTTCAAGCAGTTACAACACTGCTGGTTGCACCATATGATTGCGATTCATTAGATACCTACCTTAAGCGATTTGAACTTCCCATATATCTGATGCAGACAGAGGAAGTGCTGGAGCGAGTTGCTTTTGAGCTCATGGAAGACTGTGCCAAGGAAGCGGTCAAATATGTGGAAATTCGATTTGCACCTCAGCTTCATACAGAAGGACAGTTGGACTATGATCGAATTATAGGCAGTGTTGTAAAGGGCGTAAAAAGAGCGGAGCAGATATTTGAAATTAGAGGGAATGTTATTCTTTCTTACATGAGAAATAGTGATGTAGAGGGCATCTATAGTGTTTTGGATGCTGGAAAGCCATATCTTGGAAAGGGCGTCGTGGCAATAGATTTATGTGCCGGAGAGAGGGATTTATTTGCACCTAGATTTAAAGAGGCCATGGGCTATGCAAGAAAACTGGGGTATCATGTGACTATACATGCTGGAGAAACGGGCATTACGCAAAACATAGTAGATGCAATCGAGATTCTAGGGGCTGAGAGAATTGGGCATGGAGTAGCGATGATGGATAACCCTGAAATTCAGAAAAAAGTTGCTGAAAGGGGAATTTTTATTGAGTGCTGTCCGACCAGTAATCTTCAAACCAGTGCAGTTGAGAAAATAAAAGACCATCCCATTTTGCCTTTTGAAAGGGAAGGCCTTTTGATAACATTAAACACAGATAACAGAACGGTTTCCAATACCAGCATGACTGGAGAGTTTGAGTGTCTTGAGAAGGCCTTTGATATTGAGACAGATTTTTGCAAAACGGTTTATGAAAACGCATTAGAAGGCAGTTTTGCAGATATAGAAACAAAGGCGTGGCTGACACAATTCAAAAGTCAGATATAAGTGTATCAATTTGCGGTTTAGCTTGCGGATTTATTAGTCAGCTTTGTGGATAGTGCCACCGCCAATGAGCTTAGTGCCCTCATAGCAAACAACAGCTTGACCAAGTGCTGGCGCTCTAACGGGTTCTTTGAATTGAATAAGTGTCTCACTGGCAGAGAGTGCATATAACTTTCCTGCATAGATAGTTGACCATTGGCTGACTTTTACAGACACTTCCAAAGGCAACTTTTGATGATTGCTTATGAAACTGAAATCATTGGATTTAATAGAAAACTTGATTAAATCTGCTTCGTCGCCTACAATCACTTGATTTTTAGCGGCATCAATGCCGATTGTCACATATTTTCCGGATTCCCTTTCAGGGAGTCCTTTTTTTTGACCAACGGTATAACCTGCAATTCCCTGGTGATAACCTAAAAATTTTCCCGATTTATCCACAATCTCACCTGATTTCATGGCACTGCTGTTAGCAGAATTCAGATAAAGCTCATGCTGTTTGTGCTCTATAAAGCAGATGCCTAGACTATCCTTCTTCTTTGCTGTTTCAATGTTGACAGACTGAAAGATATCTCTGACAGAATCTTTGGATTTTACATCACCTAGTGGAAAATGAAGCATGGCGAGAGTCTCTTGACTCAGATGAAACAAATTATAGGACTGATCTTTACGTCTGTTGACAGCCATGTGGATTTCAAATTCCTTTGAATCTTGGTTAAATTGGATTTTTGCATAGTGCCCTGTGGAAAAAGCATCTGCCCCTAGAGCTTTGACATCGTCGATTAACTGGCCATACTTGAATAGGCAATTGCATCTAATGCACGGATTTGGCGTGTGCCCAGCCTCATAGGTTTTGATAAATTCTGAAATAACATGATTTTGAAAGGCTTCCCTGTAATCCATGACAAAGTGCGGAATTTTTAGTTTTTCGCAAACCAGTTTTGCATGTTCTATTTCACTGGTTTGATGCTCAAAGAGAAACATGGTAACGCCGATGACATCATGACCCTCTTCTTTTAAAAGCAAAGCAGTGGTACTGCTATCAATACCGCCACTCATACCAACTGCTATTTTCATTGAATTTCCTCATTTTTTTTATCTTGAATAATACCGTAAAAATATAATTGAATCAGTTGTTTAAAAGGGACTGAATCAATAAGCTGAAGTTTGCCAGATGCGTACATGACCTGAAATCCTGAGTTAAAGATTTCACTGTAAGTATACAAAAGTTCATTATCAGTGGAAAAGTCGATGTATCCTTGTTCTTTTCCCTGCTGAAAAAATTTGAGCATAAGTGATTTGATTTCAGTGTTATATTTTTTTAAAGAAGCGTTGCTGCTGTCTGAAAAGATCTCGTTTAAAAAGTCGCCTTTCATTGTGGCAACAGATGCGAATTTAATTGTCATAATGGCTTCTAGTTTTTCAAAGAAATCACCATCCCGATCAATAAGCTCACTTGTATCCTTAATAATCTTTTCAAGGGTATCTGCGGTTACAGCATCAATTAGTTCTTCTTTTGAACCAAAATAATTGTATATAGTTGCTTTTGATACATTTGCGTTGTCAGCGATTTCATCAACTGAAACCTTGTGAACACCATATTGATTACATAGAGCAAAGGTAGCCAATTTTATTTCCAGCATTTTTTTATGACGTCGCCTGTCGTGACCATTCATCTTTTTTCCCCCTTAATCAATGCTATTATAAAAGAATCTTGCACAAAAGTCAAACTTTATAAACTATACAGAGGCATAAAGTATATAAAGTGTTGACAAATGAATAGTGAAACTATATTATAAACTTAAAATACGAATTTAGTATAAAAAGTTTGAAAGGAGAATTCTAATGGACAGAAAAATTGATTCATTTACAAAATGGGACACGCATCATCATATTAATCCTGATTTTTACGAAAAAGCATGTAAAGAGGCAGGATATGAGAAAGTTAACGGGTTGTCACATCCAAAATGGTCTGTAAATAAAATGCTTGGCTGGATGGAAAAAATTAATATGAGAAAAGTGGTTATGTCAATATCTACACCGGGTGTCTATTTTGGAGATAATGTGAAAAGTAGTATGCTTTGCAGGCAAATCAACAATTATATGTCAGGGTTAATTAAAGAATATCCTGAAAAACTTGGAGGATTTGGTGTTGTACCGTTGCCAGATGTAGAAAAAGCAGTATTAGAGCTTAAATATGCAATAGATGAGTTGCATATGGATGGACTCGGAATTTTGAGTAATTTAGGAGGCTATTACTTAGGAGATCCTAGTTTTGCTCCATTTTTTGAAGAAGCTAATAAGAGAAAGGTCGTTATCTATATTCATCCAACATCACCTATTGATGCAGAGCAGTACATGCTTTTGAACTATACCTATATGTTCAGGATGGACACAACTAGAACAATAGTTGATTTTTTAAGAAGTGGCTATCATAAAAAATACCCAGATATCCGCTTTGTTTTATCACATGGAGGTGGTGTTTTGCCAGCGGTAATTGAGACGGTGATCAGCGATTTGAGCATTGAAAACCCTCATATTCAAATGGAATTCGATAGCTGGAGACATCAGTTGTTTGCCGATACGTCGCTTATTGCATATCCAGAGGATGCGCTGCCACAGGCGCTTGAGTTCTTTGGTTCAAATCACTTAGTATTTGGCAGTGATTTGTGCTGGGCGCCAACTAAATACAAGTACTTCGTAAAAGAATTCATGAAGGCAGATTTATCTGAACAGCAGTTTGAGAATATTTTTATCAACAATGCAAAGAGAATTTTTAGATCAGAAAAAGTGTCATTTAATCCGATAAAAACCGGAAATGGATTCAAAACAACTGATTTTGAGCGCAAATCAATACATTTGCATGGAAATCCTATTGAAGTGATAGAGGCATATGGGAAACGGGCTGATGATAATGAAAAGGTTCAAATGACACAGTGGGATTTTAATGAGCTTAAAGAGCAGTTGAAGAAGAATGGCAAATCAATTGGCTATCTTGTTATGGATGACAACCCAATTTGGGAAATGTCTCAACCTGATATTTGGTCGATTATAAGATGTTTTAATGATAATGTTGAGACTATGAAGGCAAATGCGCCCAAGCAATTCAGAAGTTGCGGCATCATTGATTCGGAAGATTCAGATAGAGCAATTGAGGAAATTGACTACTGTGTTCATAACATCAGAGTAGACGCTATCTGCTTATATGTAAATATATATGGAAAAGCATTTGAATCGATGTTCAACGAACAGCTTCTTATAAAACTTCAATCCTTAAGAATCCCTATTTTAGTGCACCCAAAAAAGACAAAAGGCATCGTGACGCTTGCTCCTAACAAAATAGATGCAGTGACGTATTTGTATTCACTGCTGTATATGGATTACTATGACCATTTATTGAGCACAAATTATGTATTGACGCATGCTGAACGCATCAATAAGTTCATCACCCATGCTGTGGGAACAATGCTTTATATTGACCCCAAGACTCAAAAAACAAGGACAGCTAAAGCTCTTTGGGAGATGATAATTCAAAAAAAAGATTATGGGCATGATTGCCTGAGCAAATTTGAGTGTATTCAATAACCGAATCGTCAATAATTGAGTCGGTTATTGAATATCAGTTCTAAAAAAATCAGGGCTCTCTCTGATCTCCCAAAAAGGCCATTGCAATCATATTTGGGCCAACATGAGAGGCAATCGTCATAGAAAGCTCTGAGACAATAATTTCGGCAGGTGTTGCTTTTGATAAAACCAATTCCTTGATAGCATCTGCATCTTCAGGGCAATTGCCATGTCCGATGATGATGCTGGTATTTTCGATTTCAGTGCAGTGTTCTATTAACTTTGAGACGAGAAAGGCCATAGATTTTTTACGCCCACGTACATTTCCGTAAGTTTTGAGTTTTCCCTCATGATCGACAATTAGCGTAGGTTTGACATTGAGCACATTGCCAACGATGGCGGTTGCGGCGGAGATTCTGCCGCCATTTTTTAGATAATTTAAATCGTCAACTCCAAACCAGTGATTAAAATTCAATTTGTTATCTAGAACCCAATCTCTAAGTGTCAGAAGATCAATGCCCTTTCTAAGTTTCTTTATTGCTTCAACTATAATGGCACCTTGACCAATAGACGCCGATAGCGTATCGACAAGCTCGATTCTGGCATCGGGGTATTCCTCTTGTATCAACGTACGAGCGACACAAGAGCTATTATAGGTTCCGCTCATGCCGGAAGTAAATCCTATATATAAAATTTCATGTCCCAGTTCAATATTTCGCTTAAAAGCTTCTTCGAAGCGATAGGCGTTTATTTGTGAAGTCGAAGGCATAATGCCATTTCTAAGGTATTCATAAAAGGTGTCATGACTCAAAGTCTGTCCAAGATCGTCAATGTAGTCTTCACCATTTATATGTACTGGCATACCGAGGACCTCGAGTATATCCTGATTAGCTTCCACATAAGTCAGTGGCAAATCACAGCAGGAATCTGTGATGATGATGATACTCATAGTTTACCCTCCTAGTTCAACTACTATTTTAAAGTAAAATCATGGGATATTCAACTGTAGAGACGTGATAATTTCTAATTTCCAAGGGTGGTTTCATCTGTAGAGGCACAGGTCAACTTTTTAAAAACATCAAGGGCGTTATAAGAACTCCTGACCAAAGGTGATGAAGCAACGCTAGAAATCCCAATTTCACTGGCGTATTGACCGTATGCATCAAATTGATCTGGATGAATATAAGCATTTAAAGGTGCGTGTTGCTCAGAAGGTGGTAGGTACTGACCAATTGTCAGAATGTCCACGTGAGCTGCATACAAGTCATCAATTAGCGGCTTCACTTCAGAATCCAATTCCCCAAGACCCAACATAAAACCGGATTTTGAAAAGATCCCTGCCCCATATTCCTTGATACGTGACAACAAAGTTAGACTTTGCTCGTAATCTGCTTCGGGACGGATGCTCTGGTAAAGTCTTGAAACTGTTTCGACATTGTGATTGACAATATGTGGCTTCGCGTTTAGAACGACTTTGAGTGCGTCCAGACTGCCGTTGAAATCTGGAATGAGAACTTCGATAATGGTGCTGGGTGAGGATGCTCGAATGGCCTTGATGGTCTGTGCAAAATGCTCGGCGCCGCCATCGCTTAAATCATCTCTCGTGACGGAGGTAACCACAGCGTGTTTAAGTTCCAGTGACTTAACTGCCTCTGCAACTCTGAACGGCTCTCCCAAATCTGGCGGCAGAAGTTTTCCGCTTTCTATGTTGCAGAACTTGCAATGTCTTGAACAAATGCTTCCCAGAATCATAAAAGTTGCCGTTTTTTTCGAAAAGCACTCCAGACGGTTGGGACAGTTTGCACCATGACAAACGGTATTGAGATTGAGTGATTGAATCAAACTGTTCACGTGATTGAGGTTTTTTGGATTTTGGATTTTAACTTTTAGCCACTGTGGTTTTCGCTTTAAAGGTGAATGAGTCATCTTTTTACTCCGTTCTATAAATTTGTCTCAAAGGAGACATAGAAATCTCAGTGCATGTCTCTCATAAATTGGAACATTAACATTACAGCATAATTTGATAGTAACAGATTTAGAGACGCTGAAAAAGGGAGAGGGATAAAATCATATGTTAATTTTCATAAATATCTATGCTGAGATTTTTCGTTAGCAATACATTTATCAGGGTATAGATAAATCAGAGTTTGATGAGGAGGATAATATGATAACAAAGCTGAAAGAACTCATTGAGGCCAAAAAAACAGAGGTGAGAATGCCAGAATCAGAGAAGCAAGACCGACTTTCAAAGGTCAGTGAACTGTCTGTTGAGGTGACTCAATTCAACGCCACAGAAAGGCCCTTTTACAATGCCTACTGGGATCATGAAGAAGAGGGAATCTATGTGGATATAATCTCTGGAAAGCCACTGTTTTCATCAAAGGACAAATTTGACGCAGGATGTGGCTGGCCTAGCTTCACGAAGCCCATTGAGGCAACAGAAGTCTCCTATGAGAAGGACTTCAGTCACTTTATGGAGCGAGTTGAGGTCAGAGGTGCCTATTCAGATGCACATTTGGGTCATGTCTTTGACGATGGGATTGAACCCACAGGGCTGCGTTATTGTATAAACTCTGCGGCAATCAAATTTATCCCCAAAGAACAAATGAAGGCACTGGGGTATGAGGCGTACATGTATTTATTTGAGGATTAAGTTATAAAAATGAATGGAGGCTTATCATGAAAAAATTGACAATACTGATGCTGATAGCTGTATTGGTCTTAGTTGGATGTGCTTCAAAGCCAGAGGCCACTTCGGCAGAGAACAACGTCTTAAAAGTGGGCATGGAATTAAAATATCCGCCTTTTGAAACAAAAGATGCAGATGGAAACCCTGCTGGTGCATCAGTGATGTTGGCAGAGGCACTTGGAAAATATCTCGGAAGAGATGTAGAAATTATAGACACACCATATCAGAGCTTAATTCCAGCGCTGGAACAAGGCGATATAGATATTATCATCTCTTCGATGACGATAACAGAGGAACGTGAAAAAGTCGTTGACTTTTCTGACCCATATACCAACAGTCAGCTCATGATGTTGGTCTATAAAGACTCAAAAGTCCAGTCGCCAGATGATCTCAACAACAGTGATGTGGTAATTGCATCAAAGACGGGAACAATCGGAGCGCTTTGGGCCGCGTCAAATGCTCCAAATGCGAAGATACTGAACATAGATGAAGAGGCCAGTGCGGTTCTTGAGGTAGCTCAGGGAAATGCAGATGTATTTATTTACGATCCGCTTTCAATTATCAGACATCACGAGAACTACAAGGACACAACTAGAGCTATCTTGGAACCGCTTCCAAATACAAAGGGATGGGGAATCGCCATGAGAAAGGGTGAAAATGAGCTTAGAAATCAAATCAACGAGTTTATTAAAACAGCCAAGACAGATGGAACCTATGACGATATAAGGAATACGTATTTAAAAGATAAAATGGAAGAATTCCAGCAATATGGACTTGAGTTTTTCTTCTAGGGATTGTGAGAAGTGCACATGAGAGAAATAGTTGCAGAAAGTGAGGGGATGCCATGCATCCCCGCCTATTTTAGAAATTGAGGTAGCAATATGAAGACAGCTAAGCGGATTGCAAATTTTATAGCGGCGTTATCACTATATGCGTTGTTCTTTTATTATGTCAAATACAAGTCATTAGAATCAGGAACGAGCTATGAACCTTATATTCAGTATCGAAAGGTGATTTTTAACGGATGGGTAACCACCATAGCGATCAGCGTGTTGGCTCTTTTAGCGGCCCTTATCGTGGGCCTTATACTCTATTGGATGAGTACCTCTCGATTTGGAATCGTCAGGAACCTGCAAGAGATACACAAAATGATTGTCTTTGGAACGCCACTGGTGGTTATCGCCATTGTGGCCTACTATTATATTGGAAATGCATTTGGTGTGAGGTCAAAATTCTGGGTTGGGGTCATCACATTGGCACTTTATATAGGGGCTTATATTGCAGATATATACAAAGGCGCTGTGGAGTCCATCCATATCAACCAGTGGCAGACTGCAAAGATGTTTGGCTTTACGAAGTTTCAAACTTACCGTTATGTGGTGTTTCCTCAGGTGATGATTAGCATTTTACCGCCGTTGGCAGGTCAATTTGCACTGACGATTAAGGGAAGTGCTCTATTATCTTACATGTCAACAGATGAGTTCCTGAACACGATTAAAACGGTTCAGGCAGCAAGTTATGAGTATTCAGAGGGATTTGTAATCGTCGCTGCTGGATATTTGCTCCTCACAGTACCACTTATTTTACTGGTCAGGTATCTGGAGCAGAAGGTCAATTACAAGAGTGGCACGAATATATAGAAACTGGATGTTGTGACAATTTGAAGAAATGCATTGAGATTAAGAAAACGGGAGCAGGATATGAAGCTGGAAATAAAGCATTTGACTAAGCTATACGGCGATAAAATCGTCTTGAACAATATTGATATAGGACTTGAAAATATACAGATACTCGCACTGTTAGGGGCATCAGGAAGCGGGAAATCGACACTATTGAGATTGATAGCGGGGCTTGAACCCTATCAGCAAGGTGAAATCATCGTCAACGAACGCTCTATGAGCAGCGGCAAGTTAGATGCTTACAGGAAGAGTGTGGGGTTTGTCTTTCAAGATCACAATCTATTCGCCCATCTTTCTATCTTGGACAACATCTTGCTTGTCCTTGAAAAAGTTCATAAGAGGAGGCGGGAGGATGTCATAGAAACTGTTATGAAACTCCTTGAGAGATTTGGGCTTATTGAACATGCCCATAAACTGCCGCATCAGATTAGCGGAGGCCAGTCACAAAGGGCGTCTATTGTCAGAGCGCTTGCCATTAAGCCAGAGCTTATCTTGTTGGATGAACCGACGTCGTCACTGGACCCTGTGCTGACTTATGAAGTGCTCAGCGCCATTAAGCAACTGGCAGAGGACAAAAAAGATTTTGTTATTGTCACCCATGAAATTGGATTTGCAAAAAGCGTTGCCGATTATATTATTTTCATGGAAAATGGCCAAATTGTTGAACATGGGCCCAAATCTATGTTGGATAACCCTCAAAGCATTGAATTGAAAATGTTTTTGAACAAGGTTCTAACCTTTATGCCGGAATAGAATCTGATGAAATGTAAATAAATTGTTAAAGCGAGGGGACGGTACTTGAATTTCTGTTTTTACATGCTATAATGAGACTATAAACAGGAAATGAGTGATGGATTATGGCACGTAAAGCACGAGATGTGGATGTCAACGGACTGTATCATGTTTCCCAATCAGGGGGAGATTCAAGGCTGCTGTTTGAGACTGGAGAAGACAGAATTAAGTTCTTGGAGATTCTAAGTCAAGCCAGACTAAAATATGGATTTAAGCTCTATGCCTATTGTGTGCAGCAACCCAACAAATATCACCTGATACTTTTCACAAATGGAAGCGACTTATCAAAAGTTATGAAATCGCTGAACATCGCCTATGCCATGTATGCAAAGTGCGATGGCAAGCTCTTTAAAGACCGTTATAAAAGTGAAAAGATAGAGGATTCAGAAGCGTTGAAAGCTCTCATAGAGAAACTGCATTCTGTTGATAAATCTGATGAATTTAATAGTTTCTGCTATTATGAGAACAGCGTGGATGCGGAGATGCTAATTGATATTGAGCCGCTGTCTATCTTATTAAACCACAACGTATCCATCGAGGCAGTTGACTCAGTTTGCATGAGGAGAGAAAACTGCAAGAATTGTATGGAAACGGTGGAAGAAGCAAGTGAGAAGTTGGGGGAACTCGCCAGAGAACGTAAAATGACAGTTCAAGAGCTCATCAAGGACAAGCCCCTTAGAAATGAGATGATTTATCTCTTTAGAAAAAACAGTCTTCTCTCTCTGAAGGAATTGGGAGAGGTATTCGGTGGTCTTTCAGAGTCATCGGTTTGCAAGATTTTGTCACAAGCATGTGAATTGCATGGATGAGAAACATGCAATTTTTATAAAATGAAAATTCAAGTAACGTCCCTTAGGGCGATTAGGAGGAAACTCATATGGAACTGACTTTTAATATGAATGGAAACAAGAAACAGGCTGTCGATGCGGAAAAAGTATATGATGTCCTTGTGATTGGTGCTGGGCCAGCTGGACTAAATGCAGCACTTTATGCAAAGAGAAAAGGCATGGAAGTGGCAGTGATGGGTGCTAAATCAGGTGGCCAAGTGATGGATACATCATCTGTGGAAAACTACTTAGGCATTCAAGATGCAACAGGGGAAAGCCTTGTGAGCAATTTTTTAGACCATGTGAAAACGCTGGATATTCCGATTCTCAAAGATGAGCAGGTGAGAGCTATCTCCAAGTCAAATGGTGTTTTTGAAGTGAATGCCAGCAATCGTTTAACCTATAGGGGCAAAACGGTTATCCTAGCCACAGGAAGCAAGCCCAGAGAACTGGGGGTAAAGGGTGAATCCGAATATAGAGGAAGAGGCGTCGCCTACTGCGCCATATGTGATGGGCCTCTTTTTCAGGGGATGGACGTAATCGTGGCAGGCGGTGGCAACTCAGCTGTCGAGGCTGCAATTGACCTTGCCAAAATTGCAAATTCTGTAAAACTCGTACACCGCAGTCAGCTCAGGGCAGATCAAATAGTCATTGACAAGTTAAGTGAATTCGACAACGTATCGGTCTATTTGGAGACACAAATAGTTGAGGTGGTTGGCGAACAACTGGTAAAGGGCGTCAAAGTGCTGGATAAGAAAACTGGGGAAGAGAATTTCTTAGGAGCAGAAGGTATTTTCGTAGAAATCGGATATTTGCCAAATAATGAATTGGTTCAAGGACTGGTGGAACTCAACGATCGTGGTGAAGTCATCGTCGATTCCAAAAACCAAACTGATGTTGAGGGATTTTATGCAGCAGGTGATGTGACAGATGTACCTTATAAACAAATTATAATTTCAGCTAGTGAAGGGGCAAAAGCGGCTCTCACTGCAAATGATTATCTCAATAGAAATGCTTAATAGCATGATGAAAAATGATAGACTTTAAAGGAGGATTACGATTATGAATTTATTAAATGATCAATTAAGAGGACAATTAACAGAAGTATTTGCAGATATGAAAAAGGACGTCACTTTGGCTGTCTTTACAAAAGAGGGAGAGTGCAACACTTGTCAGGAAACCCTTTCCTTTATGGAAGAGATAGAAACCCTCAGTGATAGAATTCACCTTAAAAAATATGATATTGAAAAAGATGCTGAAAAGGCGAATGCATTTGAAGTAAAAATGGTTCCGAGCATTGTCCTATTGGATGATTCAGAGAGTTACCTAGGGGTAAAGTTCAATGGCATCCCAGCTGGTCACGAAATCAATTCATTTATTCCAGGAATTTTAGAAGTGTCTGGTGCAGGTGAAGCCCTTCCAGAGGATATGAAGTCAGAGCTTAGCGCTCTTGGAAAACCTGTCAATATCAAGGTATTTGTCACACTTAGCTGTCCACACTGTGCTGGTGCAGTTCAAAAGGCTCATAAGCTGGCTTTGGAAAGTGACATGATAAATGCTGAAATGGTGGAAGCTCAAACCTTCTATGAGTTATCAGATAAGTTCAATGTGTCAAGTGTTCCTAAAATCGTTATCAATGATCAATATGAGTTTGTTGGAAACCAACCGCTGGATGTGTTCTTATCAGAGATTAGAAAGACACAGAATTAAGTCCCAAACAGCTAGAATCCAAAATATTGAACTTAAAACTGCTTGTGGCTATTTGGACAGGCAGTTTTTGTTTTATATTCTCTAGGGCGGCATAAATATTTATGTTGCTATAACCTGAAATCTGGACAGAGAATATGTTATGATATAGTTATAAATAAGTGTGGAGGCATCAATGGCTTTTTTCATGATAATAGTATTTGTCCTTGCAGGTGTTTTCGTAGTTGGGACGGCAATATATTTTAATCAGAAGGCAGTTTATCCCCACAACTGGCAGTATGAAGAGACTTTTCAAAAGGAGTTTGAAAAGGGCCTGATTGGGGAGAGATACTTTGAGTCTTTGGACAAAGAATCTGTTGAGATCGAGTCAGAGGACAACCTCAAAATAGTGGGGTATTGGATTAAAGGGACATCCAATAAAACAATTGTCATCTCACATGGAATTACCAACAACTATGTGCGATCGCTCAAATATCTTGAACCGTTCTTAAGCAGAGGATATAATGCAGTTGTCTATGATCATCGAAATCATGGAAAGAGCGAAGGGGATTACACAACCTTTGGATATGAGGAAAAGAAGGATTTAAAAAAGGTCATTGATTACGTTCAAAAACGCATTGGAAAAGAGGGCATTATAGGCACTCATGGGGAATCTATGGGAGCAGCCACCGTACTTCAACATGCGGCAATGGACTCAAGAGTGGATTTTATCATATCGGATTGTAGCTTTAGCAGTGCAGAGTCTATTTTTGCACACAGGCTAAGTGTTGAGAATCACCTGCCGGCGTTTCCCTTTTTACAGGTAGCGTCTTTTATCAATAAGCTGAGGAGAGGAATTTGGTTTTCTGAGATGTCGCCACTTGCGGTTATTGGAAAGGTGCATCAACCAGTCCTGTTTATCCACGGACTGGCTGATGATTATGTACCCAGTCGTCATACGCAGATACTATATGATTTAAAGCCAGAACCCAAGATGCTCTATCTGGTGGAAGGTGCAAAACATGCTTCTTCTATTTATGTAAATCATGAAAAGTATCTGGAGACTATAACTGTATTTTTGGATAAGTATGGATTTTAGCGATGACTCAGATTTAAAATTCAAAAGAGGGATAATGGCTTTGCTCTAAGTCGTGTATGAACCCCTCATATAGAATGCTCTTGTTGTCAATTTCAAATAAATCTATGGTCTGTACAAGACCGGGGACTTTGTCAAATGTCACGATATCGTGCTTTTTAAGCATGGAATAGACGAATTGAGAACAAAAGTAGTGGTAGCTTCGATCAAGTGGTCGATTGAATAAGATACCAAAGAGACCTAGAAAATTGTACCGATAGAGGTGTTTGTTTGTGACAAACTTCTGAACATCATCTAAAAGACCGTCATATTGAGATTTAGTGACCCACACTTCAAAGATGAGGCATTCGCTTTTTTTGTATTTTTTAAAGACACCATCATAGATGTTCTCCCTGACAAAGCCACCTGAGAAGGGGTTGTTTGGGTTGCTTCGACCAAAGGAGTACATAGAGGTAAAACTGGGATCGAAGCTGATGGATGTATGAACGTATTTAGTTGCAGAAAAATATTTTAATGCCCTTGCGAGCCAAGTTCCCGTTTTAGTAAATACAATATAGATTGTTTGATGCTTTTCAATTGTTGCCATATGGTTACCTCGCATATTTTCATATGACTATTATAATACAAGAGATGGGTAAAGAATACTTAAACTGATGTATTCTCATAAAATTGTAATTTTCTAAAAAAACTTTGGGTATATAATTTTTTGACGATTGGGTAGATTTTGAAAGTAGGTGACATTATGATGAAGGACTTAAAATTTAAACTGATTTTGGATCAATTGTACGAGGGCGTCTACATAGTCGATAGGGATCGTCGCATTATCTACTGGAACGAAGGTGCAAGGCGCATCAGTGGATTTAAGAGCGAAGAAGTCATGGGGCGATTTTGTCATGACAATATTTTAAATCATGTTGATGAATACGGTAAGAATCTATGTTTAAATGGATGTCCTCTCCATCAGACATTGAGTGATGGCAATATCCGTGAAATGCTGGTCTATCTGCAACATAAAAGGGGACATCGACTTCCCGTCAAAATCAGGAGTTTTCCAATGTATGAAGATGGAGAAATCATCGCAACGGTGGAGATTTTCACTGAGAATACTGAGAAGGACAATCACATCAAAAAGGAAATCAGCCTCGGAAAGAATTCGCTGGTTGGAACTTTGAGAGACGAACTCACACATTTGCCAAACCGGATGATGATAGACTACTACCTCAACTCCAAGATGAACAACTACAGAGAACTTGGAATGGGATTTGGCGTCGTCATGGTGGATATCGACAATTTTGAAGAATTTAACAACACCTATGGCAGAAAGCTCTGCGATAAAGTCATAGAGGTCTTGAGTGAAACTTATTCAAAGGCCTTTAGGATGGCCGACTTGGTTGGAAGATGGCGTGAGGATGAATTTATATTCGTCTTTGAAGGGGTTCGACATGACTCCTTAAAAATGCTTGCCGAGAGAATTCGCATGATATCTGAAAACTCATCTCTCAGAGGGGAGACGTTCAAAGACATTGAAGTAACAGTATCTGTTGGCGCCACCGTGGTCCATCGAGATGATACAGCGGAAAAGCTCACCCAGAGAAGCTACGAACTCATGAAAAAGAGCAAGAGTAAAGGCGGCAATGCAATAACTGTAAAGAGTTAAAGACGTATTAGGCTTTATCAAAAGACCCTTTTGTGAACAGAGGGTCTTTTCCTTTGGTTAAGTTTGCTGAAAATTTTTTATTTGTCAAGATAAATTTTTTCGTACTCCAGCTTTGGAATTGGGCGGCTAAACAAGTATCCCTGAGCGTAGTCACAGCTGAACTGCTTTAAAATATCCATGTGCTCCAACTTTTCAACCCCTTCTGCAATGACTTTGAAATTGATGCGGTGCGCCATATAGATAATGGATTCAGTGATGGCGCCTGTTCGATCATCCTGCCCCAAGGTATAGACAAAGGACTTGTCCAGTTTGAGATAATCTATGGGCAGCTTTTTTAGATAGCTAAGGGAGGAGTAGTTTGTCCCAAAATCGTCAAGGGCGACCTCGAAATCCAAAGAGCGAAGGGCCTCTAATTTCGTTATAGTGGTGGCGCTGTCGTCTATGGCGACGTTTTCAGTGATTTCAAAGACGATGCTCCTAGGTGGAATTTCAAAGTTTACGATTGCTTCAGTGATTTTCGATAGGAAATTGGAATTTAGAATCTGGACGCCAGAGAGGTTGATCGAGATTTTCTTAAAGTCAAGACCTCGTCTCTCCCAATCCTTGACATGTCTGAAGACCTCTTCGATAACCCAGTCGCCAAGCTCTATGATAAACCCAGTCTTTTCTGCAATACTAATAAACCGATCTGGCGGAATCATACCCTTTTCAGGGCTGTTCCATCGAATCAGTGCCTCTGCGCCGATGAGCTCGCTTGATGTCAGATCAAACTGAGGTTGATAGAAGAGTTCGAACTCGCCATTGATTAAAGCGTTTTTCAAGTTGCTCTGGAGTTCGACGTATTCAAGAATCTCATCGTGGAGTAACTCCTTAAAAACAGTGGCTTGATTTCGGCCATTGTTTTTAGAGGCGTACATGGCGGTGTCAGCTTTTCTAAAAAGCGTTTCAAAGGTGTTTCCATGTTCAGGAGAATAGGCGATTCCAATGCTGCAAGAGAGGTGAAATTCTCTGCCAATCAAATCCCAAGGCTTTCGTATGATTTCCAGTATTTCACTTGCCAATAGCTCAAGAGTGGCCTCATTTTTAAAGTCCACGATGATAAATCCAAATTCATCTCCGCTGATTCGAGAGAGAAGATGGTAATGGAGTTTGAGGTTTTGGAGTTTATTGGCAATTTGCTTTAAGAGGTTGTCGCCTTCGTTGTGACCGACGAGGTCGTTAATCATCTTGAAGTTGTCAATATCCAGGTAGATGAGTCCAACTTGATGATTCTTTTCAATTAGAGAATTGACGACTTCACTAAGTCTGGCACGGTTTGGGAGACTTGTAATATGGTCATAATAAGCGAGGTGTTCAATTCGATCTTGAATTCGCTTGGAATCCGTAATATCTTTTAAGGCACCAACCATCTTGATAGGAGAACCATCGGGGGCCCAGACTGCTTGGCCTGTGTTTTGAACCCAGATGTATTCATCATTGGAATTTCTGATTCTAAATTGAGCTTCATAGTGATCGAGATTTCCGTCTAAGTAGGTATTCATTTGGTTGATGACGACACTTTTTTCGTTCGGATGCAGTAGCTTTTCGAAGTCGGTCATAGTGAAGTATTCATCTTCAACGTATTCGAAACCGAGAATATTGTGAAAGCGTTTTGATACAAAGAATTCACCTGAGGCACAATTATAATCCCAGATGCCGTCGTTGACACCATCGAGGACGAGCTTATAGCGTTCTTGGCTGGTCTTTAGCTCTATCTCACTCTTTCTGAGATCGACGATGTTCTGTTGCAGCTTGCCTTCTGTCTCTTGTAACGTTTTAAATTGTTTATCCAGTTCCTTGGTTAGCTCTGAGTCTTCTTTCATGCGTTTGTAGATGAGAACAAATAAGAGCGACGATGTAACTGCAATATAGAGCCACCCCTTGTAGACGCTTATCTTAAAGAACTGTTCTTGACTGGTACTCAAAAACAGAAGCAGTTTATCTGAGAGGAGAATCCACAACGTTCCGAATATGACATAAGTGATGCATATTTTTAGAGATGACATGAGCGGCTCTTTTAAAGCGTCCATTTTATTTAAAGTGTTGGATGTTTTCGACTTTCCAGAGATTTTCTTCTGTTGTTTTTTCATAGACAGTTGAACCCCGTTTCGTAAAAGTAGTTATATGTAGAAGTCGCATTTAGTTGTATACCCTGACACGGATGTATCTATCATCGAGTTTGAGGTTGCCTTTTATATCATAACAGATTAGACTAGACATGAGGAGTGAAGAATGACAAAAGAATTGTTAAAATGGTATAGAGAGAATCAGAGGAACTTGCCTTGGAGGCAGACTTCAGATCCTTATAAGATATGGCTTTCAGAGGTGATGTTGCAGCAGACGCAGGTGGCAACTGTCATTCAGTATTACTTGAGATTTACAGAGCGATTTCCAACAGTGCATGATTTAGCGGAAGCGGATGAGCACGATGTTTTTAAACTTTGGGAAGGACTTGGCTATTATTCCAGAGCAAGAAATTTGCACAAATGTGCAAAGACAGTGGTCAGAGAGTGGGCGGGAAAATTTCCTGAAGAGGCATCCGATTTAATTAAACTTCCTGGAGTTGGCCCTTACACCGCCGGTGCTGTTTCCAGTATCGCCTTTAATAAGAGCGTGCCTGCTGTGGACGGCAATGTCATGCGCGTTATTTCCAGAGTATTTTTGATTGATGTGGATATAGCAAATCCTAAGAGTAGACGGGTTTTCGAAGAGAAAATCATGGAAATCATTCCGCATGAGGCAGGGGATTTTAACCAAGCACTTATGGAACTTGGAGCGACTCACTGTTCACCTCAAAATCCCGATTGTGCAAGTTGTCCGATTTCCAGTCACTGCATGGCAAATGCAGGCAATCGACAACTTGAATTTCCAGTAAAATCACCCAAGCCAGCAAAAATTGAATTTCATGCAGCTGTACTCATACTGATTTCAGATGATTTAATCATGCTTGAAAAGCGAAATCTTCAAGGCCTTTTAAAAGGACTGTGGGGGCTTCCTACCTTTCTAAAATCAAAAGATGATGAGAACTTTTCAGAATCAATGATTTTGTCGCTTTTAGAAGCGGAGTATGGCCTTATGGGCAAAGTATTGAACCATAAAGCTGTCAAGAAACATGTTTTCACACATAGGGTTTGGCATATGACCTTTTACTTTATAAATGTAGAAGAGGTGATTTCAATCGACGACCCAGAAGTGAAATGGATTTCATTGGAGGCACTTGCTGACTTTCCAATACCGACGGCATATCGCAAGAATCTGACAGAAGATGTAATTGCCCAAATTGAAGGTTGGAGGACTTATGATTTATGAAGTTCATGAAGGACGAATAGCTTCAGATTTGAGAGCGCTCATTTATGCAGACCCTGCCCGAAACTATTTTATCTGCATGGCAGCTGAAGAGGGCATGAGAGCCTATAGAGATATTTATGTGCTCAAATATCAGAAGAGACCTGCGTTAGGTCTCTTTTACAGAAAATCAGGCAATCTTCAAGTGGCAATAGATAGGGAGCTGTTTAAACTGTACAAAGGCGCTTCAACTCATTTGAGGTCGCTTGAGGAAAAATTGAGTCAGATACCCTTTAAAGAAATGATCGTTCCAGAGTCTACATTTGCTCATCTAGCAGCTTTTATGGGAGAGACAACTGAACGGCAAGGAGCCAAACTTTTTAAACTCAAAGGAGACTCAGAGGGACAGATAAAATCAGATGAAGTGGTGCCGATTCTCGCTGAGTCCCTCTATGAAGTGGATGCCTTATATAAACGGGTTTTTTCTGGATCTGCGAGTTTAGCCTATATGGAATCAAAACTCATTAGTGGAAGGGGGATTGCTCGAGGCATATGGAAGGATGGTAAATTGGCCAGTGTGGCTCAGACGGATTTTGACAATCGTATTATTGTGGGGGTCGCAACAGCGCCGGAGTATCAGGGGCGAGGATTTGCCAAAGCATGCGTAAAGGCCATTTTAACAGATGCAGGAGGTGGTGATGTCTATTTGCAGGCAGATGATCTAAGGGCAATTGGGCTCTATAAATCACTCGGATTTGAAGCGTTTGATACTGTACTCCATGTGACTAAATCACGTTAAATGGGGTATAAATATAAAGGCCCTATTTGGGAAATGATTTAAATGAAAGGTGGTGCCTCATGAAGGAAATCATTATGTTTACAAGCAGCACGTGTCCACATTGTAAGTCTGCAAGGGCTTACCTAGAGGAAAGAGGGTATAAGTATACTGAAAAAAATGTACAACTTGACCCAGTGGCGCGGCAGGAGATGATGTCTAGAAAAATGATGGGTGTTCCGGCTTTTATCATAGGAGATGAGAGCGTGGTTGGACTGGATCGAGCTAAGATAGATGCTCTGATTGATTATACTGTGGAAAGCTGTCCGGAGTGCCATCATAGAACCAGAGTTCCAAAGGGCAAGGGAAAGGTTAAAATCACTTGCAAGAAGTGCACAAATGAATTCATCGTTCATACTAAAATTATGTAAGACATTTGGAGAGAATTATGAAAGCGCTATTATTTTACAACCCCAGAGCGGGACTAAAGGGATTTCACAATCAACTAGATTATATTATCAACCAATTTCAGCAAAGGGACGTATTTGTGGTTCCGTATAGGCTAAACACAATTGAGAGGCTTAGGGCATACCTTGATAATGAGGATGAGAGCGCATATGATAGAGTGATTATTGCAGGTGGAGATGGAACCATACATCAAGTGGTCAATGAGTTGATGAGGCTCGATTGGTCGCTTCCAATTGCCATATTCCCTGTGGGAACGGCAAATGACTTTGCACAGATGTTCGACATTCCCGGAACCATAGAGGGCATGGTGGAAACAGCACTGCATGGTGAGGTGATTCCATGTGATATTGGGCTGGCAAATGGCAAGTATTTTATAAATGTGGCGAGTTTTGGATATCTGGTAGATATCAGCCAAAAAGTTAATGAACAGGTAAAAAATATTATTGGTGTTCTGGCATATTACTTGAAGGGGATTGAGGAATTTCCGAAATTGAAACCCTTTGATGTCACTGTATTTGCAGATGATGCCGTCTATCAAGAGAATATTTACTTTGCCCTTGTCATGAATGGCAAGTCAGCAGGTGGCTTTAGAAAGATTGCACCTAGTTCGAAAGTTAATGACGGCCTATTTGATGTCCTCTTGTTCAAGCGATGTCCTGTTCTCGAGTTCATGCCCCTGCTGATAAAAGTTTGGAACGGCGAACATCCAGAGAGCCAGTATATTGAGTATTTTACGTCGTCAAAACTGAGGATTATGTGTGATGATAGTATTTGCTCAGATTTGGATGGTGAGGCGGGAATTGAATTTCCAATGGACATCAGCGTTATTCCTGACAGGCTTAAGATCATCGCCTCAAACAATAAAGTGGGATAATCCGGCAAGATTAGGTGGTAAAATTCAACAAATAAGCTGAATTAACAAAAAATTAATAATCCGCTACTGGAATATTTGAATTTATTGAGCTATCATTGTAATGAGTACAATTATATTGTTAGAAATGATAGTTCCTAGAATGTGAAGGGGTCAACAGGTGTACATATGCCTTTCACTGGATAAAGGAGAAAGTGGAGGAAATTTATGTTAGTTTGGAAAAAGGAGTTTGAGTTTGGGATTCCTGAAGTCGATAATCAACACAAGAGACTTATAGAAATCGGCAATAGCTTATTTGAACTTGTAAATGATGATACGAGAGAAGACTATTTTGATGAAATTGTGGCAATGCTCAAAGAACTTGAGAATTACACTGTGACACATTTTAGAGATGAGGAAAAACTGTTTGACGCTGTGGACTATATTGGAAGTATGTCGCATAAGTTTGAGCACAAGCTGTTCGTCAAAAAACTTGAAGGTTACATGGCCAACTTGGAAACAATAGATTCCAACCAAAAAGAGACTTTAATTGAACTGCTGAATTTTGTTGCAGATTGGCTTGTCTTGCACATTGTTAAGACAGATAGAGAGTATGTTCCACTCCTTTTGGGTGAAAAATAAGAGACGACGTCTTTAAGATTTTCTTAAAGGCGTTTTTTACACCTTTAAATGGGGTACTAAAGGGTTACGAGTGTCTTTATTTAGAATAAATTAGTGAGAAAAGAGGGATTATATGAAGATTGGTTTAGTTGGACTTGGAAAAATGGGCTATGCATTGGCACTTAATATGAAGGATCAAGGCGTGGATATCAGGGCGTTTAATCGCTCTAGAGAAAAAGTGGATCTTATTAAATCAGAAGGTGTAGAAGGCTATTATGAGCTGGAAAAACTCGTAGCTGACTTGGATGACAGAAAGGTCATCTGGCTCATGGTTCCTGCTGGCGAAACGGTAGATCAGCTTATAGATGAGCTCATACCAATGCTAAAGCAGTCGGATATCATCATTGATGGTGGTAATTCAAATTACAAGGACACTAAAAGAAGATATGCCAAGCTAAATGCACTGGGTATAGATTTCATAGATGTGGGGACCAGTGGTGGTATATCTGGCGCAAGATATGGCGCTTGTCTCATGGCAGGTGGCGATCCAGAACCAGTGGAATATGTGGATGAGGTCTTGCAAAAGATAGCGATAAAAGACGGTTATGGTTACTTTGGTGCTTCGGGTAGTGGCCATTATGTTAAGATGGTTCACAATGGCATTGAATACGGTATGATGCAAGCCATTGGTGAGGGGTTTGATATCTTAAAGGCATCTGAATATGATTTGGATTTTGAACTCACTTCAAAGGTCTGGAGCAACGGTTCTATTATTGAAGGTCTTTTAATGAGATTGATGCATGAAGCTTTTAAAGAAAGCGAGACCTTGGAGGGTATTCGAGGTATTGTTGACGCTTCGGGTGAAGCGGACTGGACGGTGGAAGAGGCGCTAAGACTCAAGGTTTCTGCCCCTGTTATTACCCAATCCCTCTTCACAAGATTTAAATCTAAGGATGAGGATCGCTTTAGCGAGAAATCAATAGCAGCACTAAGAAATCAGTTTGGTGGTCATAAAATATATAAAGAATAGGGTGAAGGTATGATTTTTACAATATTTGGAGCAACAGGCGACTTAACAACTAAAAAATTAATACCGGCGCTTTATGTTCTATTCTCGGATGATCAGTTACCGTCACATTTCATCGTTAATTTAATCGGTCGTCAACCCTTTGAAAATGATTTGTTTATCGAACACATTAAGGGACAGATAGAGGGTGATTTTCCGGAGTGGGATGCCTTTAAAACCCACCTTAAATACATTAAGATGGATTTTACAGATGAAGAGGCCTACGGTGACTTTCAAAGCTATATGAAAAGCATTAATGTCAATAGCGCTCAAGAAAGAATATATTATTTGGCCACAGCACCTCGTTTTTTCCCCATAATTGCAAAGGTACTTGTGGAAAATAATTTGGTGGTTAGAAGCAATATGCGGGATAAAATCATCTTTGAAAAGCCCTTTGGTGAAAACCTGGAGACGGCAAAGTCATACAATCACTTACTCCTCGGGTTAATTGAGGAGAGCCAAATTTATCGGATAGACCATTACCTGGGGAAGGAAATGCTCCAAAACGTCTTGATGGTTAGATTTGCAAATAAAATCTTTGAAAGCATTTGGAATCACCATAATATTGAGCACATTACAATTTATGCTTTTGAGACCGAAACTGTAAAGCAGCGTGGCGGCTATTACGACCGTTCTGGCGCACTAAGAGATATGGTTCAAAATCACTTATTTCAAACCCTTGCCTTGGTAGCCATGGATCAACCCAATGGCTTAAATGACAGGCTTATAAAGGATGAAAAGGTAAAGGTCCTCGAAAACCTTGAATTTTCGAGTCCCATGATTTATGGCCAGTATGACGGCTATTTATCTGAGAAGGGTATTCCAAGCGATTCCAAAACAGAGACCTTTGTTGCACTTAAAATGTCGGTCAACACCCAAAGATGGGCTAATACGCCTTTTTATTTGGTAACTGGAAAGAAAATGAATTCAAAACGAGCTGCCATTGTCATTACATTTAAAAATTCAAATTTCTTCTTTGAAAGTGGTCAGCCTGAGAAAAATACATTAACCATTGAAATTGCCCCTAGAGAGGGTATTGCATTGACTTTCAACGGCAAAGCACCTGGCCTTCAATCTTATGTCATGCCGATGAAGATGGATTATTGTCATCTGTGTAATGTCATGGGGAATACACCTGAAGCCTATGAAAAATTGATTTTGGATGTCATCCACGATGATGCATCCCTCTTTACACGATGGGATGAGATTGAAAGTTCGTGGAAGGTTATAGATCAATTGGAACAGCTCAAGAAATATGAAAGGCTTCACATCTATAAAGACGAGTCAGAAATTATTGAAAGGCTTAAATCAGAGTGGGGTCAATTTTTAACTTACCTATAAGATGAAGGAAGCCTATATAGATGAAGGAAGCCTATATAGGTGAAAGAGCATTTTACCAATATGAATAGGAAAATGAAGCTTATTTAAAGCAATAATTTGAAAGCTTAAAAAGGAGAAACAATGAACATTAAGGAATGGACAGATGTGACCATGACCATTTCACCAGAGATGATGGTCTATAAAAATTTAGAAGTTAAGAAACCGATTATTATCAATCGCGCTAATTTTGGAACGCACAGTCATTATGAAAGTAGCATCACCATGGATTTGCATACAGGGACGCATATAGACATGCCCCTTCACATGATAGAATCCGGTGAAGATTCTGATGTTTTTGAAATTGAAGCGGTCAATGGCAATTGTTTTGTGATAGATCTTACAGGCATTCAGGATAAACAGATTGAGAAACACCACTTGTTGGCCTACAAAGATCAAATCAAAGCGGGTGAAATTGTAGTGCTTAAAACGGTAAATAGTCTCACTGACATCTTTGATTTTGAGTATGTCTTTCTTGCGGAAAGCGGTGCTCAGTTTTTATTTGAATGTGGGGTTAAGTGCGTAGGCATTGATGCGCTTGGGATTGAGCGAAGCCAGCCAGAACATCCGACACATAAGATATTGCTTGGCAACCATGTTTATATTATTGAAGGTATTGCACTTAAAAACATCAAAGAAGGTCATTATGAGATGCTATGTCTGCCGATAAAAGTCTCTAAAGTGGAAGGCTTACCGGCAAGAGTTTTACTAAAAGCCCTTTAAAAATTTAATCATTAAATTAAAACCCTGTTTTAATAATGTAAGATTCTTCATAATATTAGATTTTATGGTCTGATTTTGAGAGGAACTTTAAGCATTTGTAGAATAGGGTTTTATTTTTTTGCATAAAAGGGGGAGGGGTTGATTGGGATTGGTGGAAAAAAGGATTAAATGTGTGATAAAGGGGTTAAATGGTTGAACAGGGTGAAATGGACACAAAGAATGATTTTATTTTAAGCCATATGGCATGGCATCATATTTGCGTATATTAAAAGACATGAGAAATACAAATTTAGATTTAGTGGAGGGGAAAATGAAAAAGTTATTGAGTTTATTGATGTGTTTTGTATTGATGTTTTCAATGATGCCAAGTTTTGCAAATGAAACAGGCAATTATGGAAAACTTGTGATTGTTGGGGGTGCTTTAAGAGCTGACAACGACGATGTTTATAATGCCTTTATAGAACTAGCTGGTGGCGTAGGAAATGCTAAAATTGGTATCGTCCCTGCTGCAAGCGGCAGTCCGAGTAAATACGCAAAAATGTTTACAGAAGATATGGTGGCAAGAGGCCTTGATCAATCTCAAGTGGTGGTTTTGCCATTGTTGACAAAAGACGATTCAAAAACGGAAGAGGTTGATGAGTCAGACTGGATTAACAATGGTAATAATGCTGAGGTTGCCAAGCAAGTTGAAGGTCTTACAGGAATTTGGTTCATCGGGGGAGATCAAATTAGAATTACAGATGTCTTGTTAAATGCTGACGGCTCAGAAACATTGGTATTGACTGCCATGAAGAAAATGTATCATGGTGGTGGCGTTGTCGGTGGCACAAGTGCTGGTGCAGCCATTATGAGTGAGACCATGATCGCAGGTGGGGATAGTTTAAGTGCTTTGGACTATGGCTATACTGAGAATTTTGATGATTCTTCATTAGATTATCAGAATGCTGGTGGTCTTGTGGTGACTAAGGGCCTAGGCTTTTTTAAGGATGGTATTGTAGACCAACATTTTGATCGTAAAGCAAGGTTGGGACGTTTGGCTGTAGTTGCCTATGACCATAAGTCTGTATCAAATTACGCATATGGTGTAGAAGAGAACACAGCGCTTATTTTCGATGCGGGAACTCAGATGATCCGAGTGGCAGGTACTGGCGGCGTGGTTATCTTAGATGCAACAAATGCAAGATCGGGAAATGGCTATGATGGGTTCTTAGTATCTTATATAGAAGGCAATGACCAATATGATTTAAGCACACACACTGCGCTCATGGATGCTGATAAGTATACGACTTTAGGCTATGAATATCTCAATACACCAGAGACTGTAGTAGGTGGCTCAATGGGTCCAAATCAAAGATTTAGAGATTTTATTGCCTTTGAACTGGTTGATAATGAAGCAAAATCTGAAGTTAAAACTTATCTTTTTGGTGAAGGAAAAAATGGGTTTGAGTTTACCTTTAGAAATGGTGAGACAACAGAAGGTTATTGGGGACAATCCGGTGCTGCAGATTTATATTCATTTGAAAATGTAGAAATGGATATCCATCCCGTTAAAATCGATATTCAAAGAGCTGACTTGTATACAGTGCGTGAAGGAGACGCCCTTTGGAAAATTGCTAAAAATCATGGTGTGAGCCTTGAGGCTTTAAAGAAGGCAAATGCACTTAAAAATCCAAATCAATTAGTGGTAGGTCAAGTTTTAAACATTCCTAAAAAGTAGAGACACTTTTAAAATAGGATTATTAGAAGTGACGATTGCCTTCACAAAGCGCAATCGTCACTTATTAATCGGAAATTAGATTGGTAAAGGGGCGCATATGAGATCAACTTCTGAAGAATTGTTAAGATTTATTACAGAGTTTTCAGTGAACGTTGATAATATAAAGATGGATATGCTTGATATTGAAGTAAATGCAGGTCTACTGCAAGCTGTATCAAGCCGTCAGATGCAGAATGTCAACGAAATGTATTCTGAATTTGAAAGCATTACAGATGCTTTTGGAAGATTTTCAAGTGAAAGTGGTAAACTGTCAGATGAACTGATTAAATCTAGAGAAATGCTTATAAATACAACAGAAAATACCCATAAAAGTGCAGTGAAACTGAAAGAGACAACAGAGGACTTGCAACGTTCAAGGACGGAAGTGGAAGACTTAAATACCTTGGCGATTCAGGCCAGTTCTATGATTGATAAAATAAAAAAAATCAACTCTCAAACAAACTTGTTGGCACTTAATGCTTCTATTGAAGCAGCCAGGGCCGGAGAATATGGACGAGGTTTTGCAGTTGTTGCGGATGAAGTGAGAAAATTATCGCTGGAAACGGATCTTGTAACTCAAAATCTTATGAATTTCATTAAAATATTTACCAAGCAATCTAGTGATATTTCTAGGGGCATGACTCATATTGTCAAGACGATCGAGTTGGATTCTCAAAATGTTGTGGATAGTATCAAGCAAATGGATTCTATAAAGGATACCTTTGAATCTGCAATTCGAACCAATACTATGATTGGCAACCTAAAGAACAGTATGACCCATGGCCTTAATGAAACATCTCGAAATGTCACTGAGTTCATTTCAGATTCAAAGGAAGTCAATGAAAATATTAAGGAGATTAAATCCCACTTAAGCGACGAAGTTGGCGAACTTGAAAAACTTACAAACCTAGTGACAGATATTGAAAAAGCAGGCTTTGACCTACTTGAAGAAGAGAGTAAGGCTCAAGAGGCGATTATCATTGCCACATCACCCTATGATCCTTATATCATCTATGAAGACGGTACCTTTAGCGGCAAGGACGTAAGTCTTATCCAAGAGGCTTTTAAAAACTATCCTTTACCTGTAAAATTTCAACTTGTACCCTGGGACACTTCTCTTAAAATGATTCAGGAAAACCTGTCGAATATCTTGCCTACCATTAGCTATAGGGAGGATCGAACTGCAATCTTGAACTTTAGCAAACCTTATAGAACCCAGAGTGTATACACCTTTTATACGATTGGGAAAGCCATTGAACAATATGAGGATTTGCAGGTATATAAGGTCGGTGTCGTGAGTGGATATAATTATTTTAAAAGATTAAGGGAAGACAAGGCCATTAAGAAGGTTGTTGTCAGTAGAGACGAAGTGCTTATAAAGAAATTGTTAAAAAACCAAATTGATGTGGCAGTTCTCAATGAAGATGTCGGTGATTACTTGATTAAAAAGTTAAAAATCGGTAATCAAATATCAAAAGCGACCTTTAAGGTTGTTGAAAAAGAAGGTGCTGAGACAAGGTTGGGCTTTTCAAAAGATCAACTTGGTCTTGAACTACTCAAGCATTTTAATCAATATTTAGAAAGGCTTAACCCATAAGCTTTCCATAAGACCCATCCAAAAGTGGCAGTTGTGTATGCTGTCACTTTTACCCCCCTATTTTATTTCTGAATTGAACTCAAAGGGGCGGCATGATAATCTAATAATAAGTGGAGGAATACATGATAAAACTCATAAAAAATGCCAAGGTGTATGCACCTAAGTATTTAGGCGAAAAGAACATTTTGATAGCAGGCGATTACATTGCGGCTGTGGAGGACACGATAGAGCTAAAGGCAAATCCTGACTTGATAGAAGTTATTGATGCAAGTGGTAAACTTGTATTTCCTGGATTTATTGATGGCCACGTGCATATTTTAGGCGGAGGCGGAGAAGGTGGTTACAAGACAAGAACCCCTGAAATCATGCTTTCGGACCTAATTGTAGGTGGAGTAACAACAGTAGTGGGATGTCTTGGCACTGATGGCGTTACAAGAAATATGGAAAGTTTAATTGCCAAAGCAAAGGGGTTAGAAGAAGAAGGGATTACGACCTACGTTTATACTGGTTCTTATAGATTGCCACTTAAAACCCTTACAGATTCTGTGCAAAAAGATCTACTTATGATCGATAAAATTATTGGTGTTGGTGAAATTGCACTGTCAGATCACAGGAGCTCATCCCCTACAATTGATGAGTTTTCAAGGGTTTGTGCTGATGCAAGAGTTGGTGGTATTTTATCAGGCAAGGCAGGCCTAGTGAACGTTCATTTAGGTGATGGTAAAGAAATGCTGGATTATTTGTTCTTCATGATTAGAAACACGGAAATTCCTGCAAGTCAGTTTTTGCCGACGCATGCCAATCGAAATCGAGAACTTTATAACGAAGCCCTAGTCTATGCCAAGGAGGGCGGTTTTATAGATTTCACAACTTCTACAGTACCACAGTTTATTGAAGAAGGAGAAGTAAGGGCGTCTGATGCTTACGTTAGGGGATTAGACTTTGGTATAGAGGCAAGTCATATGACTTTTACTTCGGATGGACAAGGTTCCCTACCCCTGTTTGATAAGGGTGGAAAGCTTGTTGGTTTAGATGTTGGAAGCGTTTCATCGCTATATGAAAGTGTAAAGGAGCTCATCTTACAGCATGAAATGAAAATTGAAGAGGCCTTATTGCCAATAACAAAGACCCCTGCAAATATTTTAAAACTTAAGAACAAGGGTGAAATAAGTCAGGGTAAGGATGCAGATCTTGTTTTCGTCGATGAAGTATCCTATGAGATTACGGATGTAATTGCAATGGGTAGTGTTATGATGCGTGATGGAGAAATCCTTAAACGGGGTACATTTGAAAAATAGAAAAGTTAGAGAAATGCTGTATAATATAATCAGAGGATTAATATACGGCATTTTTTACATGTAGGCAGACTCGAAGGTAATTAGGCTTTTTATAAGAGAACGCTTGTATGGGATAGTGGAGGCAAAATGAGTAAAATTGCATTGATATCAGGATCAGGTGAAACATCTAAAGCACTCCGAAAGCAGCTTGGTGATTTTATACCTGAGGATTTTGAAATCATAAATTATATTGGTGATGATGGTATCTCCTCGATTGAAGCCTGTGACTTGGAGATTTATTCAAGTAAGGCCATGTATGAAGAGGTTCTAGCACAGGGGCTTGTTAAAGCCACAACGCCTAAAATCATAGGGAAGCGGACGATTAATTATGATCAGCTTGATCTCGTGGTTTCCATACCGGACAGGACACCTGTTTTACTCGTCAATGATTTGGAACTTACAGTAGAAGAAACACGCCTTGCCATGGTTGAAATAGGTTTAGACCACATTGATATGGGGCTATATTATCCAGGGGCAGACCTTGATCTGTCGCAATACAAAGTTGCAATTACGCCAGGAGAAGTTCAATATGTTCCAATCCATATCGATCATATTATAGATATTGGACCGAGAATATTTGATTTCACCACCATAGCCAAGATATTATCACATTTAAATTTACTTGAAGTATCCTCAGGTTCTTTTTCAAAAATGTATCTGGAGAAAATTATTAAAATAGCCAAGGGATTGGCCCAGTCAAGAAATGAAGTGGTCAAGTTAAATTCAAATTTGGAACGCGTCATTGACAGCTTCAATGAAGGCTTAATCATGTTTGATCAGCAGTTCAAAGTTGTCGTTTTTAACGATGTTCTCAAACAGATCCTCAAAGCAAGAGGCTATAAATTTGTAGGAAACATGCTCAATAGAGTCATTCATAATAAAAAGCTTTTGTTGTTTCTAATGGACGAAAAAATGGATCAATCTCAAAACATCCATTTAGATGGCAATGAATATGTGGTCACTAAGTTCAAGATGGATCAGAATGATTTGATTTGTGCATCCTTTAAGTCTTCGAAAGCGCATTATCAAGCCAAGGAAGCGCGTTTAGAGGCTTTGAGAAAGGGACATGTGGCTAAATATGACCTTACAGACCTAGTGGGAGAATCCTCAGGCATGGTACAGGTGAGAAATGTCGTTCGAAAGCTGGCTAAGACAGATATGACCATACTGATTCAGGGGGAAAGTGGTACCGGTAAGGAGCTTACAGCCAGTGCAATTCACAAGCATTCCAATCGTGCTGAAGAACCATTTTTGGCGGTGAATTTTAGTGCCTTGCCAGATGACCTTATAGAAAGTGAACTCTTTGGATATACAGAGGGCGCATTTACAGGGGCCAAAAAAGGTGGTAAAACAGGTTTGTTTGAAGAGGCCAACGGGGGTACGATTTTTTTAGATGAAATTGGTGATATTTCATTAAAAGTCCAGTTACGGTTATTAAGAGTCTTGGAGGAAAAAGAAATTATGCCCATTGGTGCTAATGAGATTCGCTCAATTGACGTGCGCATCATTGCAGCGACCAATAAAGACTTAAGCGAGATGGTTGCAAAAAACCAGTTTAGAGAGGATTTATATTATCGCCTTAAAATGGGATTTATACATTTACAGCCATTAAGAGAGCGACGTGAAGATATTCCGGTCTTATGTGAGCACATCAATCAAAGCATTGGTACCACAGCTATACAATTTGAACCAGAACTTATTAAAAGGCTTGTTGCCTATCATTGGCCAGGCAATATTCGGGAACTGAAGAATTCCATTACCTATATGCTTGCAGTTCGAAAAGAAGATACTTTGAGAGTGGAAGATTTACCCATGGACCAGTTTTTTAATCGGTCTGAATCAGCTGAAAGAGTTTCAAGTCTAATTCACACTTCTGAAGATATACAGCATCATGGTGAAAGCCTATTCTTAACTGAGGAAGAAAAGCACTTTCTTGATATGATATTTGATTTCACACGGAAAGACTGTGCAATCAGTCGTAAGACTTTAGCAGAGGCAAGTCAATCCTCTCGTTTCGTTAGGACGGAGAATCAAGTCAGAAGAATCTTGAATCACTTAAAAGACAAAGAACTTTTAGAGATTCATAAGGGGCGAATCGGCATACAATTGACAGAAAAAGCCTACAGTCAATTTAGTCTTTAATTGGTGACTCAAGGGGTTGTGGTTGATTTATAGGAACACAAATCACCATAAACCACCATTAAATAAGAAATACAGGGTTTTTTAGCAAATATTTTGACAAATATCGTCTTATAATTTTGGCATTTATTTTGCGTTATACTAGTATGACCAAAAAAATAAGGGGGAAATATTATGTCTAACAAAACATGGCGCATGCCAGACACTTACGTCATCATATTCTTTATTGTTTTACTTGCAGCATTATTAACTTATGTGGTTCCAACAGGTTTTTTTAACGTAAGTTATGTAGTACTTGATACCAATGATCAAGTGATTGCATCAGTAGAAGACAATTCGGTAAAAGATGTTGAAATTGAAGGCGTTAGCTACACAATTGATGCAACAGATTCATCTAAAACATATGTGTTTAAAGGTGAAGAGGAAATGGGCAGTATCAAGAAATCAAAGGCAAAAGCAGTTGAACTTGAGGGTGCCACTGTGGTACAAGAATATAAAGATTTTGTCAACACAGGTGAGACAAAGGCCATTAAGGTTTTTGAAAAGTGGGGCGATGTCGGTTTCCTAAATTACATGTTTGAGGGTCTTGTAACAGGTGATAAATGGGGATCAGCAGTTGGTGTAGTTGCCTTTATTCTCGTTGTTGGTGGTGCGTTTGGGATTATTCTTAAAACAGGCGCTGTAGACGCTGGTATCATCAATATCATCACTAAATTTAAGAATGCGGATATCGTTTTAATCCCAGTATTGTTTTTAGCATTTTCAGCAGGTGGTGCAATCTTTGGTATGGGAGAGGAAGCAATACCATTTGCCATGATTGTCGTACCGCTTATGATTTCCATGGGCTATGATGCGATTGTGGGGATTTTAATCACATATGGTGCGACTCAAATTGGATTTGCAACATCATGGATGAATCCATTTTCAGTGGCAATTGCTCAGGGAATTGCAGGGATACAGGTTGGTTCAGGATCAGGTTTCCGTATTGTTATGTGGATTTTCTTCACAGCGTTAGGAATCGCATTTACAATGCTTTACGGCAAACGTATCAAGAAGGATCCAACATTATCAGTTGCATATGAATCAGACCACCAATATCGCGAGGAATTCTCTAACAAAGATATTTCTACAAACAAGCTTGAAATAGGTCACGTTTTGGTATTAACCACAATCTTACTCGGTATCGTATGGACGATCTGGGGGGTACAAAAACATGGATACTATATTCCTGAGATTGCGACAGTCTTCTTTACAATGGGCTTAGTGGCAGGGATTATAGGTGTTGTATTTAAGCTCAACAATATGGGTGTAAACTCAATTGCAGAATCTTTTAAAGATGGTGCTAAGGATTTAGTGGGCGCAGCCCTAGTTGTGGGTATGGCTCAAGGTATCGTCCTTGTTCTAGGACATAGCTCGGCAAATGCACCATCTGTTTTAAACACTGTTTTAGCAGGTATGTCAAATGTTTTAAGCGGAATGCCATCAATTTTAACAGCGTGGATTATGTATGTATTCCAATCGATCTTCAACTTCTTTGTCGTGTCAGGTTCAGGACAAGCAGCGCTTACGATGCCTTTAATGTCACCACTTGCTGAACTCGTTGGCGTTACGAAGCAGGTTGCTGTACTAGGCTTCCAACTTGGAGATGGTTTTACAAATCTTATTGTACCAACATCAGGCTGCTTAATGGGCGTTTTAGGTGTTGCGAAATTAGATTGGAATAAATGGTTTAAATTCCAATGGAAATTCCAAGTCGTTTTATTTGGTTTTGCAAGTGTCTTCATGTTTGCAGCAGTTCTTATGGGCTTAAAATAAGAGGCTTTACACGGTTTGATTCAATCGCTATAATTAAATTAGAGACACTAATTAATCGAGTTTAATAGGAGATTGATATGAAGAGAATCGTATTGGCAGGTGGCTGTTTTTGGGGAATGGAAGCCTACTTCGAACGTTTCAAAGGCGTTGAAAAAACAGAAGTGGGTTATGCTAATGGTGAGACAAAAGAGCCTACCTATAAAGAAGTTTGCAGCAATACTACAGGACATGCAGAAGTTTTAGATATTCACTATAATCCTGAGGAAATTAGTCTAGAGACCTTGTTGACCCATTTTTGGAAGGTCATTGACCCAACACTTTTAAACAGACAAGGCGGCGATATTGGTTCGCAATACAGAACAGGCATTTACTATGTGGATCCTGCTGATCTTCCGACGATTGAGCAATCAAAGTCAGATGAGCAGAAGAAATATGAAAAGCCAATTGTGACTGAGGTGACCACTTTAGACTATTACTATCCAGCAGAAGAATATCATCAAATGTACTTAAAGAAAAATCCAGGCGGCTATTGCCATATCAAATTGGATTAAGGTGCATTTAACGCAAAACCTTGTTTTGTCGTTATCGTTCTCATCTAATTGCTTTTCGCAAGTGGAAGATTCTTGCTCAAAGCTGGATAAAAACTAATGCTCTACAATAAAAGGTGTTATCAGTATGCTTATGCATGTTGATAACACCTTTTTGACAATTGAGATAAGCTGAAATTAGGCTTACTTTGAAAATAAATCAGTTGCGATTTGAACGCCTGTTTTAGTGGTTGCAAGTCCTCCCATAGAGGTTTCTCTTAAGGATGGGGGCATGGCTTTGCCAACCCGATACATAGCTTCTACAACCTCGTCAAATGGGATAATACTCTTAATTCCTGCTAGGGACATCTCGGCACATAATAGTGCGTTTGCAGCGCCCATACCATTTCGTTTGGCGCATGGGCTTTCAACCAGACCCGCAATCGGATCGCACACAAGTCCGAGTAGATTTTTAAAGCACATGGCTGCTGCATTAAAGACCTCTTCCACACTACCGCCCATCATATGGACCACTGCTCCTGAAGCCATGGCAGATGCTGTGCCAACTTCGGCTTGACAGCCACCCTCAGCACCTGAGATTGTAGCATTTCTTGCAACGATGCTTCCGACCATATTGGCAGCGAGAAGGCCCTTAACAAGCGTTTGCTCATCAAGATCAAAGCGTTCTTTCATCGTCATAAAAACTGCTGGAAGGACACCACATGAGCCTGCTGTCGGCGAAGCAACGACTTTCCCCATTGAAGCGTTCACTTCCATGGTACTCAGTGCATAGGCAACCGCTTTTGCAATGGCCTTGCCACAGACCGTTTTTTCAG
>DKFC01000040.1 GCA_002452745.1 Firmicutes bacterium UBA6806 | reverse complement strand
GAAAAATGAATGTGGTTTATTTTTTATTCAGGGTTACAGTTCTTAAATTTATTAGATTTTCAGTGCCCTCCTTTCAGTCAACGGGCTTTTTTCTGTAATATACTGCATGGGTTTGTTACTTTGCACTATTTTTATAGCGTGCATATCTGTACGAGTGGATTGGTAGAAAACACAAAGATCATTTTAGCCTGCAAGAATTGCATTTACAGCTTCTTCTAGTTTATCAAAAAAACCATCTGTGTCTTGGTCACTGGCAGTTCCGCCTTGAGCCATGTTGGGATTTCCGCCGCCCTTTAAGCCAATTTCAGCGCCATAGGTTTTGAAGAGATCGTTCATTTTGACAGCAGCTAGTTCTTCAGACGCCTCTTTTGATTTAGCCAAAACGACATGACATTTATCACCTTCAACGCTTCTGGCAAGGACAACAAAATCTGGTGATTGACAAATTATCTGTACTTTAGTTCTCAAATCGTTCATGGAGACATTTTCCTCGTCTAAACGGATTACTTTGATGCCTTCGGTCTCTTCAGTGTCGAGCATAATCTCTTTAACTTCTCTTTCAAGGAGCTGATGGGTCAGTGAAGAAATTACTCTTTTATCTTGTTTAATGCCCTCAAGTGTTTGCTTTATAAACGCCACAATTTCAACGTCTGGGACAGACAAAATGGCAGTTAAATCGTTAATGATGCCGTTTCTGTATCGCATCATGTTGAGGGCGAATAGACCGCATCCGAATTCAATGCGAATCCCCTGTTTGTAGTTTTCTATTTTTTTGACTTTGATGATGCCAATTTCCGCTGTTGTCTTGAGGTGCGTTCCCCCACAAGGAGAAAAATCAAATGTACTGATTTCAATAACGCGAATATTTTCTGTAACTTTCGGTTGTTTTCGAAGCGGCATTTGACTCAATGTTTCTGATGAAGGGTAATGCGCTATGATTTCAAGATTTTCATATATCTTTTCATTTGCGAGTGTTTCCATGGCCTCCACTTGTTTGGCAGTCAATCTTTGGTCAAGGTCAATGGTCACGTAGTCAGCACCCATGTGAAAGCCTATGGTATTGGCATTGTAGAGCTTTTCAGCCGCCGCAGAGAGAAGGTGCTGTCCACTGTGTTGTTGCATGAGTGCCAGGCGACGCTTCTGATCCACTTTGCAGTTCACAGGTTTATTTAAAAGTTCAATAGCTTTATCCTGATCGGCGAATGAAATCAAATGATGGATAATAGGTGGTTTTGTATCAGAAATTTGCACATCTAAAATGTCGATGCCATCAATTGTACCACGATCTCCCGGTTGACCGCCTCCTTCAGGGTAAAAATAAGTTGTGGCAAGCTGTATGGATGCCAGTGTATCGTCATATGAGTTGACCGCTTGAAGTATCGACTCAAAGTTAAGGCAGTAGGAATCTTCCAAATATTTTTTCATGAATTACCTCCATTTATTGCTAAAAGGTTAGAATTTAAAACCCTTTATAGTATATAATATTATTTGACAGGAAGAAAGAGGAGGTCAAATATGGAGTACCAAAATATTGAGGCGCAGTACGAGGCGCTCATTGAATATGCAGTGTCGGAATCATTCAAATCGGCATACAAGGCTGCTGAAGAGGTTTTTGTTTCGGATGGGGCAAAGCATGATCTTCTCGGATTTACAGAGTGGTTTATTTTTAATTTTGACATTATTGAAAGGGGTCAGACCATTGCAGAGCTCTATGCGCAAGAACAGGCAAGCGGTATAGGCGAGTTGTTGAGCAAGTCCTATAGGAGCGTGTTCAAAGTCACTGAAGAGAATGAAACCTTGTACCTCCGAGATATTTTCACAGGGGATACCCTTGCGGCGGGGCATGATCTCAGTTATGCGTCAGGGCTATTAAATGCCAGAGTTCTTCAAATGGAAGAAAAACTCTTTTTGATAGGAGATGTCATTGAAATGGATGAGTCATTTGAGGAGAGCATTCGTAAGGCAATCTTTGAACTGTATAACAAGACATGCTCAGATCAGGCGCTCATCAAACTGGACGCATTTATCAAAAGGGAAAGCAGGATGTTTTACAATTTATCAGCAATTATCACAGAGACTCTCGAAGAAAATGCTCTGGAAGAAAATTATGCTGTTTACGAATCGATTTTTGCCTATAAGTGTAGTTACGATGAATTGATTGATCTCTTGCTGAAAATGCCTTACTCGTTACAAGCGGATGAAGATGACGATAGAATTTACAAATTAATCAATGAAGAGGGGATTTTAGCTGAGATTGAGATAGAGACAAAGACTTTTTCTGTGCTCTGTCTAACAGAAGAAATGCTGTCCAAACTCGTTGAAATTTTAAGCGAAATTGATGCCGAAAATGTGGTCTTTGTCAAGAGACATATGTTAACAATAGATGAATTACTCTAGTTTTGTTTGACAAATACCGATCATAAATAGTAAAATCAATATAATACCATAATATTTAAATGAAAATTGAAAGGAGTAGTTGAAAGACTATGTTAAATGCTTCATCAGATCTTCCCGCCCAGGAGTATCCCCCCAGTAAAAAGTTAGAGATGAATGACGTTTTAAAGGATATTAAGGAGTTGTTGGAAAAACACGATAATCCCGCTTTGGAGCTTCAAAAATACCTAGACGAAGTTGAGACGCAAATTGATTTTGAGGCCAAGAGAGAGCTGGATAGTGTTGACAAAGAATCTGTAAAAAGTGTGATTGAAAAACACCCCTATTTTAAGAATCCATCTTCGTATCACATTAGATTGATAACCATTATGAAATTTTTAAAGAAAAAGGGGATTGACATTACCATACGAGATTTTGACCTATTGGTAGACGAGATCATTATGTCTATGGATGGGGTCGAAAAAATTGGATACGGTAAATATAGAAGAAAAAAATATTAAAAACTTAGGTCATTGGTATCTTGATATCAATGGCCTTTTCTCAATGGAGTCATAATGAAATCAAACTATCAAACATTAAAATCCCTCATTGAAGATGAGGCGCATGTTTTGGCTATATCTGACGAAAATGCTGCGGGAACAGTCTATACCCCTGATAAAGTCAGTCGCAACATGGTTTATATGTTGCTGGTGACATATTTTAAAAAAAAGGACATGCTCAATTATGAGTGGGAGTTGCTCTTAAATCAATATATAAAAAGTGATTTTGAGATTGAAGGACTGACTGAACCACCTAAAGAGACTGGCAAACAGACTCTCATGGAATTCCTTGACCGTCTCGAAGCGTTATCGCTTATGGATATGGCCTGTGGAACGGGAAATCTCATTTTCGCTTATGCAGAGTTGTTGAGCATGCTCATGAAGTGCTGTGGCATGGACTCTGATGAAATTGGAAAGCGGTTGCAATCTTTTTTTGAGCACAGGGTTTATGCTTTTGATGTTAATCCAGTTGCCATTTCTCTCTTTGAAGAGGCGGCATTGGCTTTTATTTCGCAGTACAAAATCACAAATACGGCTAACTTATCAAATATTCGGCTCAGAAACAGCCTTCTCAGTGATGATATCATCAAGGTAGATCTTATTATTGGAAATCCCCCTTACATAGGAGAAAAGGGCCATCGAGCGGTTTTTGCAGAGATAAGGGCAAGTGAATGGGGAAAACAGCATTATGAAGGTAAAATGGACTACTTCTACTTTTTTATTTATAAGGCCTATGACTTTCTTAAAGAAGATGGCGTCTTGTGTTTTTTGACTTCAAATTATTTTTTCACAGCAGATGGTGCTCAGCAGTTGAGGGCTTTTATTCAAACTCAATTTTTTATGGGGAGTCTTTTGGATTATAGCGAACGTCAAGTGTTCAACAAAAAACTGCATGCCTGTATCTACACACTCAGTAAAGAACGACCTAAAACCGTACGTATCTACGAATCACTTCCGACTGATTTTTTTGATCTCGAGTATACAATGTTGTTTGAAAAGACTGGAAATATAAGCATTGTAGGGGATCAATTGGCCATGCAAATGTTGACAAAACTTGAAATGTGCTGCACGGAACAGTTGGATGCAATTTGCAAAGTAAGTCAGGGCATTGTCACAGGAGCAGATAGAGATGACAAAATGCCGGTTTTTGTGTATAGGACAGATGAAATTCAAGGCCTTCCAAAGAGCCTTGGCAAACTTCTCAGGCCCTTTTATAAAAACAGTGCCATCAAACAAATGAACTACGACCCTCAAAATGAATTTTGTCTATTGGATGCAAGACGAGAAAGCCTTGGAAATGAGGAAATTCAAGATATCAGCGCCATACTTTCTCCATTTTATGATAAACTGTCTAAGAGACGAGAAGTCGTAAAGGGCACTAGAGCTTGGTACGAGCTTACGTGGCCAAGAGATGGGCAGCTTTTTTTAAAACCCAAAATTGTGGCGCCACAGAGGGCTAAGCGCAATTACTTTGCCTATGTAAAAGAGCCTTTTTACGCTTCGGCGGATGTTTATTTCATCACGTTGAGGGATGAACTTCTCAGCTGTGTAGAGGCGGATGCTAATGAGAGCGAAAAGACTTTGAAGGCATTGGCAGCTTATTTGAACTCTGATATGGTTTTGCTCTATTTGGCTTTTAGGGGAAAGCGGAAGGGCAAGGCATTTGAATTATATGCAACACCACTAAAGGGAATACCTGTTTCAGATTCTGTTCTGAATAAATTGAAAATGTTGGAAGGGCAGTCAATAGAAGCGATCAACGAATTCCTTTATGAGTTTTTTGAGCTGACAGATGAAGAAATAAAGTGGTTAAGGGCGTTTGGGAGGATGCATACATGAAAATAGTCATTAAAAAGGAAAAAAAACCGTATGAAAAGTGGCTTCCGCTTGCGGCAGCTGTTATTTTAGTCATTGCAGCAGTCATCATATTAAGACCCAAAGTACAGTCAAGTGAAGTGGCGCAAATCGAAAAGCCCTTTGAGGCAGGGGATGTTTACAGGGAGAAATCTGAAATTATCCTAGACGGCTTTACACAGACTTTTACTCAGATCAAGTGGACAGATAATCAACTACTGACTTTCATGGGACATAAAGATGGTGCGGCAGAATCCCTCTATGAATTGGATTTAAATGAACTCAGCGTCAATTCAATTTCGGATGAAATGGATGAACTGGGACCTTTGATGCTTGGAGAGACGACGGTTTCTGATAGACGCCTTTTGTATAAAAACGAGGCGATGTCTGTGTTCTATATAAGGGATGCATCAATAAGGGGAATTTACTCATTTGATGAAAAGGGAAACTATAAAAAAATAACGGAGCATATGCGTGTGAATGAATCTGATGAGCCCTATGTACTCATTTCTGAAAATGCCAAAAAAATGCTCTATCTTGAAGACAGCACTTCCAAAATGGTCACATATGATTTTGAAACACATAAGAAAAAAATTATCAGCCATGTGATTGAAGATAGTTCTTTTTACAATTCCGTGAGTCTGTCTGCCAGCGGCGGGTATATACTGGAATCTGTGCAGGGAGCTTTTAACTGCTTTGGATCTGATAGTGGAAAACAATATGTGGATATGATTGAAGGGATTAACCCGATTTTTTCTAAGAATGGCAACTATGTCTACTATCTATATGCTGGAAGTATGGAAAACCATGTATCTGGTAAGCGGATTGGTGTCATTTCTTTGGATAAAGCCAATATAGAATATTTGACAGCAGCAGATACAGAGACATATTTTCACCTGTACAAGCCAATCGACGAGAATCGACTGTTCTATTTTACAGGTGTCTATGACGAAGGCCGCTTTATAATAGATGAAATAGTGCTCTATAATCCAGACACAGATGAAAAAAACAAAATCAGCACCTTTAAAGGAACTTCTATAAATTCAGATTGCGAGTATGATGTCAGTGGTGAATTACTTCTCTTGCCTGAAGAAAATCATCAATTGACAGTTTTAAACTTAACCACTCAAAGTGTTCAGCGATATGCGGATTTAATGGCGATTTCTGATGATGATGTCTACGTCAAAAATCATGACGATTATATTATTTGCTATTCAAATACCTTTTATAAACTGGATCGTGAGGGCAAGTCCAAAATCTACGAGTTTGAGGGGGAGTATGTTACCTCTTCCATATCTCCAAATGGTGATAAACTCATGATTATTTCACAAGATCCCAACGAGGATAAGCTCAATGTTGTCGTAACCTATAAACTAGGCAACACTTATTAATTCCAAATATTGCCATTTTGTAAAGCCTGTGATATGATTGAGAGAGAACGGGCATGGAGGTGGCAAATGATTCATTTTAGAACTGTATTTTCAAAGACGCGTGGAGTGGTGCTTTTGAGCCTATTATCAACTCTTCTCGTCTTTTTACATATTCAGCAAGTTTACACGGAAACGGTGCTCACTTACCGAGAGGCGCATCCCACCAGCATCACACTTGAAAAACAATTTGAGGCAATTGAAGGACGGGTCGTAGAGGTAGATTTAAACAAGGGACAGATGGTGATTAAGGTAGATGGATATCCCATGAAACTGCTTTTGTTTGTAGAGGATACAGAGCAATTGAGTGACTGGCTCGACAGTGGATTTACAAGCTATCTGGTAAAGGTAAATAAAAACGAGCGCCAGTACAGGGGAACGCATAACTTCTATGGTTTCGACTATGATCGCTATCTCTTTTCAAATGGCATCTATCAAAAATACAAGGTAAACGAGATTGAACCAATCCCCGAGGCATCTAAGTCTCTAGAGTCTCTTTGCATGCTCTTCAAATACCGTTTGGAGAAGAGGGTAAGTGACGAGCGCGTTCGTCCATATTTTAAAGCGCTAGTACTTGGAGAAAGCGATGAGATGTTGCTACGTGACCGCTATAAAGAGATGGGAATTTCCCATGTCTTTGCAATATCGGGGCTTCATTTTGGACTGCTCTATCTGATGCTTAAGCGGTTGCTCAAAATACCGAGACTGCCCAAAGCTGTGATGACAATTGGGATATTATCAGGTTACTGGTTGATTTTAGGACTCCCATATAGTGCTGGAAGGGCTCTTTTTTTAATACTCTACGTGGAAGTGGCACATTTTATGGGGCGTAAAGTTGATTTAATTTCGTCAGTTGCAGTGGTAAATCTGGTTCTGCTTCTTTTGTTTCCCTACGCAATTTTATCAGTATCTTATCATCTTTCATTTATGAGTTATTTGGCAGTTGCTTATTTTTATAAGAAGGGAACGTATGCCCCATCTTTCAAATGTACCTCTAAAATACTGCATTTATTATTGAATAAAATAAGTGGTGCTATGGAAGCTGTGCGATTTGCCCTTGTAATTCAGCTTGTTCTGCTGCCTGTTCAGGCTTATTACTTTGGTCAGGTCAATCTCATTTCATTTTTGCCAAATTTAATTCTCGTTCCGATGATTTCACTGCTATTCCCTTTGCTCTTACTGTATTTGATTGTGCCTATTCCGTTTATTGGGGGTTATATCTCCGCAGTTGAATGGATGGCAGTGCACCTGCCAATAGGGCAATTTCAGGGCAATGTTCTGGCACAGAGACAATGGCCTGTGTTTATCCTGCTCTTCGTGCTGCTAATTATTGTGGATTGTTTCAATTTTAAAAGAAGGGAAGTGAAGCGAGGACTTGTACTCTCCATGTTGGCAATCATGGTTGTTTTAAATATTCATGGAAAAGATGCACAAGTCCATTTTGTAGATGTTGGACATGGTGATGCCGCATGGATAAAAGAGGGGATGGAGACGGTTCTGATTGATACAGGTGATGGCAAGACTGATATTGCTGACTTGCTCTACCGAAATGACGTGCGATTCGTCTCTGCGGTTATTCTGTCCCACGCCCATGCAGATCATATTGGCGGTCTGGAATCACTGCTTGAAAACATGAAGGTCAATAGTGTCTACTGCAATCTTGAAACCTATGAAAAAGTGAAGAAAATATGCGGTGAAGACATTCAAATAATCATCGTTGAAAAGCAAATGCAACTTTCAAATGAGGATTGGACCTTGACTTTGCTGCCATTTAAATCAAACGATACCAACGATAACGCCATTGTTGTGGAGTACCAGTCGAGAGATTTGTCAGGTTATTTTTTAGGCGATTTAAGCGGTTCTTATTTTGATGAAATTCCATTGAGGCGTGACGCTTATGACTTCGTAAAAGTAGCGCATCATGGTTCTGATACAGGGGCTAATGAGACTTTCTATACAAGAGGTCATTTTAAAAACGCCATTATTTCCCACGGTGATAAATATGGCCTTCCAGATGAACCAGTTATAGAGAGTGTTGTTAGAGCCGGTGCTAATTGTCTGACCACTTATCTAAAGGGCGAAATTATTTTAGAGGGCAGAGATATAAAATGTTTTTTCGAATAGAACTTTATTTTTTCCCGTTTTACTGATATCCTTTTATAAGAATGAAAAAAGGAGCTTGCGTCGAAATGGCGCAGATAGATAGACAGATGATAGATTTTATGACTTATTACAAGCAATTAAAGGGTGGTACACTGAATTCAATCAACTTGATAACCGGAAGGGAGCAGTATCTTATAGACAATACGGTGAAGATGATTGAAGAGGCATTTTTAAACCCTGCCTATAGAGATTTAAATTTTACAACGATTGAGGGAAACATTGATGTCGATCAAATGGGAAGTGTCCTTGAAACCCTGCCGTTTTTCGATGCTAGAAGAATCGTCCTGATTAATAACGTGGGACTTTTTAAGGCTGTTAAAGATGAGGCTGAAAAGAAGCTGATATCACTCTTGGAGGGAATTTCACCAGAGTCAATCCTCATTATCGTGGAACGTGAAACCGATAAACGGAAAAAACTGTATAAACTCATGGAGAAAAACGGAACGGTGGTTTCGGTCGACAAGCTCACACACTCTGAGTATGTCAAGTGGGTGGGCAAGAAATTTAGAGAGTACGAAAAGGATATTTCAAATCATGCGCTTCACTATTTTATAGAAATGAGCAATTATTTAGACAAGGAATCGGAAAAGAATCTCTACGACGTTGATAATGTTATTAAATCACTTGCCAACACGCAGGGTGAAATCAAGGAAGGCGTCATCAATCAGTACTTGGAAGTTCCAATTGAACACAACATCTTTAAAATGATTGATGCCATCAGCGAACGTCATATTGACACGAGCTTATTGATTTTAAATGAGCTGTTGGGCAGAGGAGAACCAGAAATCAAGGTGTTTTACCTCATTAATCAACAATTCAGAAATATTCTCAAGACAAAGTACTTGGTAAAAAGCGGGTATACGAGCAACATCGTTGCAACGAAACTGGGAATTCATCCATTTGTGGCAAAGAAGGCTGTTCACTTTGCAAATCAGTATTCGTTTGATGCCCTCCATAAAATTGTCAATATTATAGAGGCAACCGATCTTGAAATGAAGTCTACAGGGTTATCACCTCACTTGTTGATTGAGAAGTCGTTATTTGAAATAAATGGAGTTGCATAATCAATGGAATGTATAGAGGGCCTCATAAAATATCTGCTATGAGGCAATTTTTTACTGAGAGTTGGTTCAAATAATATGGATTGACTGAAGAAGAGAACGGTTCAAAAAAGGACGAAAGCGTACCAAATGGTACGCTTTTTTTAATATTTGATCAAATATTAAATGACACGGTCTTTTTTTCGGGGATTTCAAAACTAAAAAAATATAAACGTCTTACTCAGCCGCTGCGTTTAATCTTTTTCTTAATCTTGAAACTTTTCTTGAAGCTGCATTTTTGTGGACTGTACCTTTAGCACCAGCTTGAGTCATTTTCTTCTCGAAGAATCTTAATTTCTCTTCAGCAAGTTGCTTATCACCAGCTTCTAACGCTTGAACAAATCTTTTTTCAGCAGTTTTAAGAGCCGATTTTCTAGATTTATTAACAGCAGTTTTTTTGTTGATTACACTAATTCTTTTCTTAGCAGATTTAATATTAGCCATTCGTGTTCACCTCCCCGATAGTTTTTCAACAGACTAATTTTATCACGCACCTGTTTAGAAAGCAAGTTTTTTTTAAAATTATTTGAGAAGCAATAGAACGTATGTTATAATTGATAGGTACAAATTTTTTGACGTGGGTTTAAAATCCCACTTGATTTTAAGAAGAAAAATGTGTAAAACAGTTGGAATAGATCGTCACTTTAAGGAGGCATTTGAATGTCTAGTGAAAGGCAGAAGTATATAAGAAACTTTTCGATTATTGCTCATATTGACCACGGAAAATCAACGTTGGCAGACAGGTTAATTGAAAAAACAGGTTTGCTCACACAACGTGAGATGAAGGAGCAAATTCTCGACAGTATGGATCTGGAAAGAGAGCGTGGCATCACGATTAAACTTCAGACAACTCGTCTTGTCTACAAGGCGAAAGATGGGCACGAGTATTTATTGAACTTAATTGACACCCCTGGCCACGTGGATTTTACCTATGAGGTATCGAGGTCATTGGCTGCTTGTGAAGGGGCTTTGCTGGTAGTGGATGCCACTCAGGGTGTGGAGGCACAAACACTTGCCAATGTCCACTTGGCAGATGAACAAGGGCTTGAAATTGTTCCAGTTCTGAACAAGATTGACCTTGCAAGTGCCAGACCAGATGAAATTATAGATGAGATTGAAGAAATTATCGGCGTCATTGCAGAAGATGCCCCTCAAATCTCAGCTAAAAATGGCCTCAACATTGAAGATGTTCTTGAAAAAATAGTGGAAGCGGTTCCACCACCAGATGGTGATGAGGACGCACCACTTAAGGCGCTTATTTTCGACTCGTACTATGACAGTTACAAAGGTGCAATTGCCTATGTGAGAATTGTTGAAGGAACCGTTAAAAAAGGCGATACAATTCTCATGATGGCTGCTGGCAAGAAATTTGATGTGGTTGAAGTGGGTATTTCGGTTCCTGGCCCGCTTCCAGTTGACGAACTCAGAGCTGGTGATGTTGGCTATATCACTGCCAGCATTAAAAATGTAAAGGACTGTCGAGTGGGTGACACCATAACACATGCACTCAATCCAACTGCTGAGGCACTTCCAGGCTATAAAAAGGCCACTTCCATGGTCTATTGCGGGATTTATCCAGCTGAAGGCGAGAGCTATGATGAGGTTAGAGATGCCCTTGAGAAATTACAGCTAAACGATGCAGCGCTCTCTTTTGAACCTGAAACGTCGGTGGCTTTGGGCTTTGGTTTCAGATGTGGATTCTTGGGATTGCTTCACCTTGAAATTATTCAGCAGCGTTTGGACAGAGAATTTGATTTAGACATCATAGCAACTGCGCCAAGTGTTATCTATCGAGTTACAACACATAGCGATGAAGTGTTGATGATTCAAAATCCTTCTAACTTGCCTCAGCAAACTGAAATCAAGAAGATGGAAGAGCCAATTGTAAAGGCCAACATCATTGTTCCAAATGATTATGTCGGCAATATCATGGAGCTATGCCAAAATAGAAGAGGTGTTATGCTTCATATGGATTACCTTGATCCAAAGAGGGTTATCCTTCATTATGAATTGCCTCTAAACGAAGTTATCTACGATTTTTTCGATGCCTTAAAGTCTAAAACCAGAGGTTATGGATCACTGGATTATGAATTCTTAGAGTATAGAGAATCCGAGCTTGTGAAAATGGACATTCTTTTGAATAAGGAGAACATAGATGCGTTTTCTATGATTGTTCATAAGACGAAAGCGGAGAGCAGAGGTCGTCAAATCTGCGAGAGACTCAAGGAAGTCATTCCGAGACAGATGTTTGTGATTCCTATTCAGGCCGCAATTGGCACAAAGGTCATTGCGAGGGAAACCATTAGCGCTATGCGCAAGGATGTCTTGGCAAAGTGTTACGGTGGAGACATCTCACGTAAGAAAAAACTTTTAGAGAAGCAAAAAGAGGGTAAAAAGAAAATGAGACAATTTGGAACAGTGGAAGTTCCGCAGCAGGCCTTTTTGTCCGTTCTTAAATTTGATGAAAATTAGAAACAGAGAGCAATCGGATATCCGGTTGCTTTTTTAACCATTTAGCCATAAAAATGCATCAATGCATATTAGGGACTATAGGAGGGGTAAATATGGAAGAAAACAAGAACCTTGGACTTTATATACACATACCATTCTGTGTCGAAAAATGTCTTTACTGTGATTTTGTATCCTATAAAGTAAGCGATGCGGAAAAACATAAATCTATAGAGACCTATATTAAAGCACTAAAAGAAGAAATTTCATTTTATAAGGATGAGCTCGGCAGAGCTCACATAAAGACCATCTTTATTGGAGGTGGAACTCCATCTAGTATTGAAGGAAGGTATATACTAGAGATTGTAAATCACCTCAAACAGTTTAATCCACTTACAGCACTTGAAGAATTTACTATAGAAGTCAATCCAGGAACTCTTAATGAAGAAAAGATCAATGCCTATCTCTCTGCTGGTATAAATCGTGTTAGCATGGGCGTTCAGTCTTCAAGGGACAGCTTGCTTAAATCCATTGGCAGGATTCATACCTTCAATGAATTCTTGACAACTTATCATGGCATAAGGGAAAAGGGCTTTAGAAATATCAACTTGGACATGATGTTTGGGCTTCCGGGGCAGACTTTAGAAGACGTGCTCCATACGGTTAAGATACTTGCTGATTTAATGCCTGAGCATATATCTGCCTATTCTCTCAAAATAGAAGAGGGAACGCCAATGTACCGCCTCTATGAATCTGGCGCTTTGGTGTTGCCTGACGAAGCCACTGAGAGGGACATGTATCGGGTTATCTGCAAAGAGCTTGAGACAAGGGGTTACCATCAATACGAAATTTCAAACTTTGCAAAAGAGGGACTGGAATCTCGCCACAACCTCACCTATTGGCGAAATGAGCCGTATCTCGGGTTTGGAGTTGCTGCCCACAGCAAAATGGATTCTGTGCGCTTCAACAATTATTCAAATATGATGGCTTATACAAGTGCGATTGAAAAGGGCAATAAGCCAGTGGAAGAGGAAATTCAAATTGATGAATCGGAAGATTTGTTTGAGACGATTATACTGGGGCTTAGGCTAAATGAAGGCCTTGAGATTGAAGCTATCAATGCTGCATATAACATGGATTTTCTATCTATGTATCAGGAGGCAATTTCAAGATTGGAAGAACAGGGACTCATCGTCATGAGTGAAGGGCGAAACCGAATGTCGCTAACGGACAGGGGACGGGATTTGTCAAATCAGGTATTCTTAGCTTTTATGGCTTAAGTATTCTGGATTTTAGCTTCATGCCAATAGAGTTTAAAAGATAAAAGATATAAGATATAAGATACAGTTTGATAGCTGTATCTTTTTTTGCTTTTACAGTCTGTTAACAGGTTGTGCAGTTTGTCATGGAAATGTGAATAGACTTTTAATATTCAAAAAGAAGGTTGACAAGCCAAGTGGTTGGAGGTATATTATATATAGAATTAGCACTCCATAAAGGTGAGTGCTAACAAAGGAAGGTGACTACATGTTATCTGAAAGGCAACTTAGAATTTTAGAGGCCATTATTCGAGATTTTATTGACACGGCACAGCCGGTGGGATCGAGAACCATCTCTAAAAAATATCCTCTGGGAATAAGTTCTGCTACGATTCGAAATGAAATGGCCGATTTAGAAGAGCTGGGCTACCTTGAACAGCCACACACTTCTGCTGGTAGAATTCCATCTGAATTGGGATACAGATTGTATGTGGACTCTATGACGAATTTGCACAGCATTGGCTTTGAACAAAAAGAAATCATCCAGTCATTGCTTCTCAAAAAAATCATAGAAGCAAACGACATCGCCGACCAAACGGCTAAATTACTTGCGGATTTTACAGGCCTTGTTTCTCTGGTGACAATTCCGCAGTTTAACAAGTGTCGACTGGCCAACTTGAAGATGATTAAAGTAACAGATACCAAGGTCTTGTTGATTTTAGTGACGGACAACGGCATCGTCAAAAACATTCAATTGGCATTTTCGAACACAGATCAGTATATCCTAGATAAGATATCAGATACGATGCTCTCTTATCTTCACGGTGAAACCATAGAAAATATAGATGTGAGATCCATTGTCAAACTCAAGGAAAAACTCAGCGGGTTTGGAAATATTGTCGATTATCTGATTCCTATTTTAAAGGATGCGCTAAAAAATCTAGATGATAACGAAATTCACATAGCAGGTGAGGAAAACATCTTGTCAATCTTGGAATTTTCTGAATCACAAAGAGCGAAGTCAATTTTCAATTTTGTCAAGAATCAAGACAACCTCGTTAGGTTGGTTGATCTTGTGGATTCAAAAAAGCTATCCATTAAGATTGGAACAGAAATTGGCATAAGCGAACTGGACGATTGCAGCGTGATTTCCTCTTCATATAAAGTAGACGGAAAGTCAGATGGAAAAATCGTCATTTTAGGGCCAAAGAGAATCGACTATGGCAACGTCATATCAATCGTCAACTACATCAGCAATACACTTTCAGATTTATTCTCAGGCATATATTTGTAGAGTGTTGAATACAGGATAGAAAAGGATGAGCTAAATGAGTAAAAAGAAAAAGGATCAGGAACTTAATGAAGAGCAGACTGAAGCGTTAATAAAAGAAGCAGTCGCAGAAGACAGTGCACCTGATGAGGAAAAGGAAGAAAAAGAGGTCGATCCAAATGCGGAGCTTGATGCGCTAAATGAACGTTACCTCAGATTGAATGCGGAATATCAAAACTATCGAAAACGTGTTGAGAAGGAAAAAAGTGATATTTTTAAATACGGAAATGAAAAACTTCTGATTGAAATGCTGCCAATTATGGATAACTTTGAAAGGGCTTTATCTTCTTTTGAAGAAGAACATGCAGAAGACAAAGTACTAAGCGGCATAAAGATGATTAAGAAATCACTTGATGAATTCTTTACAAAAAATGAAGTCAAAAAAATTGATGCTTTAAATCAGCCTTTTGACCCTGATAAACACCATGCAGTGATGACTGAAGAAGCAGAAGGGGTTGAATCAGAAACGGTTATAGCAGTGTTCCAAGAAGGATATACGCTTGGTGACAAGGTTATCAGACCGAGCATGGTGAAAGTATCAAACTAAAATATAAAAAACAACTCAAATTGATGATGAAAATTTAAGGAGGCATAAAATGGCTAAAATTATTGGTATTGACTTGGGAACAACAAATTCATGTGTTTCAGTGTTGGAAGGTGGAGAAGCAGTTGTCATTCCTAATGCTGAGGGCAATAGAACCACTCCATCTATCGTTGCATTTACAAAGACAGGTGAAAGACTTGTTGGTGAAACAGCTAAGAGACAGGCAATTACAAATCCTGACAGAACAATTATTTCTATTAAAAGAGAAATGGGAACAGACCATAAAGTTAAAATTGACGACAAAACATACTCACCACAAGAAATTTCAGCAATGATTCTTCAAAAGTTAAAAGCAGATGCTGAGAGTTATTTAGGTGAACCTGTTACAGAAGCTGTTATTACAGTTCCTGCTTACTTCACGGACGCTCAAAGACAAGCGACAAAAGATGCAGGTAAAATTGCAGGTCTTGATGTAAAGAGAATCATTAATGAACCAACAGCTGCATCGCTTTCATATGGACTCGACAAAACAGATAAGCAACATAAAATCATGGTATTTGACCTTGGCGGTGGTACATTTGACGTTTCGATTCTAGAAATCGGCGATGGCGTCTTCGAAGTATTGGCGACAAATGGTAACAATCACCTCGGTGGTGACGACTTTGATAAAGTGGTCATGGATCACCTTGCTGAAACATTCAAAGCAGAGCATGGTGTTGACCTTAGAAATGATAAAATGGCGCTTCAAAGATTAAAAGAAGCTGCTGAAAAAGCAAAAAAAGAACTTTCATCAACACAATCGACAAATATCAATCTTCCATTTATCACAGCAACAGCTGAAGGGCCGCTTCACTTAAACATTGACCTTTCAAGAGCTAAATTTGAACAACTTAGTAAACACTTAGTTGATATGACAATGGAACCTAGTAAAAAAGCGTTAAAAGATGCTGGCTTGAATCCAAGCGATATAGAACAAGTTATCTTGGTTGGTGGTTCAACTAGAATTCCAGCAGTACAAGAAGCTGTAAAAAAATTCACAGCAAAAGAGCCGCATAAAGGCGTTAATCCAGATGAGTGTGTTGCACTTGGCGCTGCAATTCAAGGTGGTGTCCTTTCAGGCGACGTTAAAGACGTATTGCTCTTAGACGTTACACCGCTTTCTCTTGGAATCGAAACGCTGGGCGGCGTCTTCACAAAACTCATCGAGAGAAATACAACGATTCCAACTAAGAAAAGCCAAGTTTTCTCAACTGCTGCTGACAATCAAACGGCTGTTGATATTCACGTTCTTCAAGGTGAAAGACAAATGGCAGGCGATAATGTGACACTTGGTAGATTCCAACTCGATGGTATCCCACCTGCAAGAAGAGGGGTTCCACAAGTTGAAGTAACTTTTGATATTGATGCAAACGGTATCGTAAATGTCAGTGCGAAAGACCTCGGCACAGGAAAAGAGCAACACATAACCATTACAGCTTCTACACATCTTTCTGACGATGAAATCGAAAAGAAAGTTAAAGAAGCGGAACAATTTGCAGAAGATGACAAAAAGAAAAAAGAATTGATCGAAGAGAGAAACAAAGCAGATAACATGATCTATGAAATTGAAAAATCATTAGGTGATTTAGGCGATGAAGTTTCAGAAGCTGAAAAGTCAGACATCAATTCCAAAATAGAAACGTTAAAAGCATCTATGGCAACTGATAACGTCGAAGCTATTAAAAAAGATTTTGAAGCACTTACCAATGCATTCCAACCATTGGCTCAAAAGCTCTACTCAAAAGCTCAAGCTGAACAAGGACCACAAGATATGGGTTCAGGAGCTGATGATACTGTTGACGAAGCGGATTATGAAGTGGTAGACTAATACAAGGCACCTTAGGGTGCCTTCCTAAGTTAAAAGTTATGAAAGGCGGTATTTAAGTGAGTAAAAGCGATTATTATGAGTTGCTGGGAGTCGATAAAGGTGCTGACGAAGGCGAGCTCAAAAAAGCTTATAGAAAACTTGCTATGCAATACCATCCGGACCGAAATCCTGACAACAAAGAGGCAGAAGCCAAATTTAAGGAAATTAATGAAGCCTATGAAGTGCTGAGCGACCCAGAGAAACGAAGGTTATATGACCAATTCGGTCATGCAGGCGTCAATCAAAATATGGGCGCAGGCGGCGGAGGATTTTCGGGTTTTGATGGTTTTGGTGGCTTTGAAGATATCATTAATGAGATGTTCGGTGGCGGTTTTGGTTTTTCTTCATCTTCGTCAAGACGAAATGGGCCTAGAAAAGGTGCAGATACAAGAGTTGATATAACCCTGACCTTTGAGGAAGCTGCCTTCGGCGTTAAAAAGACAATTGAGTACCTGAGAACAGAAGAATGTGATGTCTGCCACGGAGCGGGAAATGAACCGGGGACAGAGACACATACTTGTTCAGCATGTAACGGAAAAGGGGAAATCAGGTATTCTCAAAGATCGCTCTTCGGCGAGTCAATCAGCGTAAAGGTCTGCCCAACCTGTAAGGGAAAAGGCGAGACTTTCGACACGCCATGTCACCAATGTAAGGGACATGGGAAGATCAAAAAGAGAATTTCCAAAGAAGTTGATATCCCAGCAGGTGTTTTCCACGGAGCAAACATGCAGATTCGCGGAGAAGGAGACCTTGGACAAAATGGAGGGCCGAGAGGCGACGTCATCGTGGTACTGAGAGTGACACCTCACAAGCAGTTCACACGTGATGGCAATGACATCTATTTTGATTTGACGATTTCATACGCACAAGCTGTATTGGGTGCTGAAGTCATGGTGCCGACATTGGATGGCAAAGCAAAATTTGTCATTCCTGAGGGAACGCCAAGCGGAAAACAATTTAAACTGAAGGGAAAAGGTGTTCCTGTTCTCAATGGCTATGGTCGAGGCGATCAATATGTCAAGGTAAGTGTTGAGATTCCCAGAGGTCTCAATAAAAAACAAAAAGAACTTTTGGAAGCTTTTGATGCTGAAATGACGGGTAAAAAACCAAGCACAGAGGACTCTCCAAAACCTAAAAAAAAAAATGACAAAGGATTCTTCGACAAAATGAAAGATGTACTCAGCTAGTCGAAAAGGCTAAGTTCATTGTCTCATTAGGCAAACCAAATATAAATCTCTTGAAATTCAAGAGATTTTTTTCTTTTTTAATTGGGGAATATCAGATATAATTTGTAAGAACCTATTTTTAGGGCGTTTAAAGAAGGAGATAATAATATGAGCTGGTACGAAGTTAAGATAAAGACAAGTGAAATGGCAATTGAAGCTGTCTCAAATATATTATGTGAAGCCGGTGCAGGTGGCGTTATGATTTTAGACCCAAATGATCCTGATTTTCACAATCAAGACCAGGGGAAATGGGATTACTATGATCCACAAAACATCAAATTGGACTTTGAGGGTGTACTCGTAACAGGCTACATCGAAAAAGAGGATATCACAGAGAGCATTTTAGAGATAGAGCAAAGAATTTCTGAACTGGGAGGATTTGGCCTTGACGCAGGACTGGGGGAAGTAAGTTATAGCACCGTCAATCCCAAAGACTGGGAAAACGAGTGGAAAAAATACTTCAAGCCATTCAGACTCGGAGATCACATGGTGGTCAAACCGAGCTGGGAGACATTTGAAGAAAAAGAAGGTGACATCATCATCGAAATTGATCCTGGAAATGCCTTTGGATCTGGCACACATGAGACAACTTCGATGTGTATTGAAATGATTGAAAAGTATATGAAATCAACGGACACGGTAATAGATGTCGGTTGTGGGAGTGGTATTCTGTCCATTGCAGCAGGGTTATTGGGGGCAAAGGAAGTTATTGCCGTCGACATAGATGAGAACGCCGTCCGAACTGCCAAAGAAAATTTAGCACATAATGGCCTTGAAGCCGTATCAAGTGTTCGACATGGCGACTTGGTATCTGTCATATCTGAAAGGGGCGATTTAGTAGTTGCCAATATCATTGCTGAAATTATCGTCATGTTAGTGGATGATATTGACAAGGTACTTAAGCCAAATGCGTATTTCATTGCTTCGGGCATTATACTAAGTCGTATTTCCATGGTGACAGACAAACTAAGGGAAAGCGGTTTTGAAGTGCTTGAAGTCATAGAAAAAGGTGAATGGGCTGTGGTTGTTTCTAAAAAAAGCGTTTAATACAAGGAGCCAATATGTATAAGTTTTTTTTAAATCAAGAGGATATTGTCAGAGAAACTGAGATTTCCATACGGCATTTGGATTCTGTAAGGCATCTTCAAAAGTCACTTAGAATCAACACGGGAGAGGAAATTTCTATCTGTACGCCATCTGTGGTCTATCTGGGCAAAGTCACTGCTGTATCAGATGAGGAAATCCTACTTGATATTGTGGAAAAGACAGCGCCAGAAAATGAATCCCCTGTTCAAATAGATATTTTTCAGTGCCTTCCCAAAGGGCAGAAATTGGAACTTATTATTCAAAAAAACGTCGAACTTGGCGTCAGGGACTTCTATTTAGTGACGTCCAAGCGCTGTATTGTCGATTTTAAAGATAAAGATGTTGGAAAAAAGCTAGACCGCTATAATAAAATTGCGCTTGAAGCGGCGAAACAGTCTAAGCGGGACTATATTTCTGAAGTAAAAGGCGTGCTAAAGTTGACTGAACTGCCATTGTGCTTTTCAGATTACGATCTTGTTATTATGCTCTATGAAGGTGAATCCCAAAACTATCTCAATCATGTGCTGGTTGAAATGACTTATAAAAACATCGCAGTTATCATTGGCCCAGAAGGTGGTTTTGACCAAGCAGAAGTTCAATTGCTCCTCGATGGCGGTGCAAAAATCGTGACACTGGGCAAGCGAATTCTCAGGACTGAAACCGCTGGTATGGCATGCGTTGCCTGTCTTCAATACGCAGTGGGCGACCTGTCTTCATGAGACGATAGAATATTAAAATGAAGGTAATTGAAATAGGAGTTATAAATGCAAAAAGTAGCATTTGCAACGCTCGGTTGACCTAAAGTAAAACGAAATATGATATCTGGAAAATATTGAAATACCAACGAAAACACCGATGGCAAAAATAACGATTTTTTTACCATAATAAGCCAAAAACCCGCAAGTCTTATGACTCATGCGGGTTTTTTTCTGTTAAATAATACCTTGATGCAACCGAATTGCCTTTTTTGATTAAGATGCCTCGATCCATGAATTCGGTCAAAATAGAAAGGCATGCGCCACGGCTCATGCCTGTTAGAATTTCGGCTTCATGCCTAGAAATTGAATCGTGGTTCTTGAAATAATCTAAAAGCATCGGTTCATATGAGCGGTAAAGAAATTTTTCACGAGTCCTAATCTTTTGTTCTTCGGGAAGTCTATAAGCAAAGTGGGTTTTAATGCCATTTGCAAGAGTTATTGAAAGGACTTTTTTATCTTGGACAACGATTTCAGTCACCACAGAGTTTACAAATTCCTTAATTTCATCAGTTGATACGATGTTGAGTAGTTCCTTAAAGTCAAATGTGCGTCTGGTGGAAAGCTCATTTAAAATTACGAAGTTGCTGACCTTGCTTAAGAAAGCGGTATCAAAAGTGATGCGATGGTCTGAACTAGTTTTATGGAGTTCTGAAAGCTCACTGTTTATGCGCTCGATGTTGGCAACGATATCCCGCTTCTTAAAAATAAAATCTTTTTCGCTCATGGCTTCCTCTGAGAAGAGGTATAAATCCTCAAGCCTTGTGAGAGCCTTTTCAAATTTCTGCTTTTCACGCTTTAAAGTTTCAAGAGCCATATTAAATGCTGGTTCAGTAGCGCTCTTTTCTTTATAGTCTGGTGTACGATTTTCTCCGCTGATAGAATTTAAAACACCATACAGGCCATTATTATCTATGCCAGCAACATCAACAAACGAAGAACCTCTGAGAAGTGTTCTTTCGACATCCCTAGCTGAATGTTGTTTATCAATCCGATTGTAAAGATTGATAAAGTTTGAAATATAACTTAGTACGAAGGGAAGAAGTGTTATATCACTTATGAAGTTGTTGCAGCGCCCAACACTATGCTCATTGTATTTTCTTGATGAATAACACGTATAACGGGAAGGCCTATATCCATCTTTTCTTGCAACATCTTGCCCAGCTATGAGAGATGCACCACATTTGCCGCAAATAAGTGATCGAGCAAATATATGAGTATGCGTATTCTCTCGTTGAAAAGTACCATTGCCTCTGTAATTATTGGTCAACATATTATTGACCTTTTCAAATTTTTCTGGCGAAACAATACCAAGATGGTTATTTTCAACTATTATCCATTCAGATTCAGCCTTAATGCGGGCGGTTTTACTAACTCTATGGTTGTATCGGTATGTGCCGATATAAAAAGGATTTCTCAAAAGATCGTTAACGGTCTTGCCTGTCCATTTGCTACCAGACTTTGTCAATATATGCTCCGAATTTAACCTCTGAGCGACTTTTGTGGTAGATGATAACTTTATATAGGAATCGAATACATAATTAACTATGGAAGCCTCATGCTCGTCCACTGTGGGAAATTCTTTGCCAATACGCTTATAACCCAAAGGAACTCTCGCCCCATTCCAAATGCCCTTTGATGCTCGATCAAGCATAATAGACTTTACACGCTCGCTGGTCATGTTCCTTTCGAGTTCAGCAAAGACAAGCGTTATCTTAAGCATGGCATCGCCCATAGCGGTGGATGTGTCAAATTGCTCGTTTTTTGATATGAAAGTAACGCCGTATTTCTTTAAATCTTCATACATTTCAGTAAAATCTTTTAGATTACGAGAGATGCGGTCAATCTTCCATACAAGAAGATGAGAAAACTCTCTAGACTTTATACGAAGAATCATATTTTGGTAGTCTGGGCGATCTGTATTCTTTGCAGAATAGCCAGCGTCTTGAAAGAGAACAAAATCATCAATCCCAAGCACATACTTTGCATAATTTTGAAGCTCTTGACGCTGGAAGGGTAGGGAATCCTTGTCAACCTGATGAGATGTACTCACACGAACATAAAGAGCGGCCTTTTTTTTCATGACATCAACCTTCAATCTCTTTTAAAAGGGCAGCTTTTAATGTAGAAGAAAAGTTTATATGCTTTTTCTCTGCTTCAATGTTCAACCATTTTGGAATGGTAAGTGTTTTTTTGACGGGAGCAGTATCTCTCATATGCTGTGCGACATCTGTCGCCACATAGCTTAAAAATCCGTCATCAAAAGCGACATCTTTGATATCAGAAGGGGAGGGAATGGTCTCATTATTTTCAATTTTAGAAGCTAGATAAAGACCTAAAACTTCTTGCGCCAACTCGAAAACATCTTCCAAAGAATCTCCAGTCGTTTGACAACCTTCGAGATCGGGAAACTCTACCCAAAACGAACCATTTTCCTCGTGAAAATTTGCGGGATATACTCTTAACATACTTTTACCTCCATTAAACTTAATTTATATGTGTTTAAAGGTAGGGGCTTTATTTCAGCCCCGTCCTTTTTAAAATCTTGTTCAGTAAACCAATTGGGATATCTGTATTATGTACTGGTATAATCTCTGTCTTATCATCTTTTTTCATGATATGGTGACTTCCATTTATACGTTCGACATGCCAACCATCTTGCTTTAATAACTTAACCAAATCTTTTCCCTTCATGACCGCCTCCTTACAATATAATTATAACACGTATAACACGTATTGTAAAGAAAAATATGCGTATAACACGTGCAAAAAAACACCCGTTGAAGAACAGGTGTATTAGATGATATAATAAACTTGCGTTGTGTATTATATCGGACATCTCGTCTGAATAGTACCTAAAGAGTCCTTTGTGTTGGTAGCACAGAGGGCTTTTTATTTTAAGATTAATTAGATTTTGTTAACTTGCACCCCTGAACTTTTATAGCAAAGTCAGAGGCATCAACAGTAATGTAAGTTTGGTTTTCAAAAGCGGAGTTAGCTATAATTGAATTAAAAGAGCCAGATACATCGTTGAGCCTTTCAAGATAACCGATACCTGTTAAAGTATCAGTAACTGCAACCTTATATTCACCAGGGGCAATATCAATTCCGACTAAGAAAATTCCATCTTCATACTCGTCTAAAAAGCTAGGTTGAGCAGAGTCGATGTCAAAAGGGTATATAGTTGCGCCTTGAACTTTAAAAAACGCATCTGTATCTAAAATCCTAACATAACCGTCGTTATTAAAAGTGATGTTAGAAATAATAGAGTCAAAATTCATGTTTGAGTCTTTAAGTCTTTCAAAGTAGGCTAAATTCATAAGACCATCTGTATCTACTCTGTAAAGACCAGATGGAATATCAGAGCCAACTTTGTATAGCCCATCACTAAATTTGACGATATCTGGTTCGGCGGAGGGAGCAGGTTCTGAATCAGCTGGAGTTTCAGATGTAGCGTCAGATGATCCATCATTTGGTAAAGAACTAGTTTCTTGCGAAGGTGTTGAAGAGTCCAATTTTTTTTCGTCACCGCCACCAGCAGAGCCAATTGCGGAAATAACGACGAACACAACGATTAAAATAAACCACCATCTCTTATAGAATGGTTTTTTAACCTTTACTTTCTTTTCTTCCATTTGTATGTAGTCTCCTTTTTAAATTGTATTTATATCAAGCGGTAAAACCGATGATATCAAAATATGGATTTTTATTTTTGAGTATGTTGAGATTTAATAAACTTAGCATACTCAATTATTTTTTTCATATCTTCTTCTGTCAAGTCGCCAACAGCATGAGCTGCGAGAGTTCTAATTTCAGTTTCATCAGAAGATTCTTTTGACAAACCAGAAACTTTATTCTGAGCACCAATAAGCGAATCAATTGAAACATTAAAGAAATCAGCAATAGATTCAAGCATTTCGAAATCAGGAGTTCTATTGCCATTTTCGTACATACTGATGGTACTTTTTGATACGCCAAGTTTAAGTGCAAGTTCATTTTGGGTTAGGTTGTGATCTAAACGCAGTTTTTTTATATTATTAGAAAATTTGCTCATAACATCCTCCACTAAAACTATAACACGAAAAGTGTTATAGTTCAACACGAAATAACACGAAAAGTGTATTAAATGAAAAAAGTACACAAAACGTGTTGACAAAAATGAAATGATGGATTAATATGAAAGTACACAAAACGTGCACAAGGAGGGAGACGAATGAATAAGGAAAAAATTGCAGAGAATTTGAGAGAACTAAGAGGTTCGGATTCAAGAGAATTTGTAGCTAATACAATTGGTATAAGTGTGTCAGCATTATCAATGTATGAAAATGGAGATAGAATACCTAGGGATGAGATAAAATTGAAATTGGCACAGTTTTATGGAAAATCAGTTGGAGAGCTTTTTTTTGGAGATAAAGTACACTAAGTGTGAATAAAGGTCGATAGATTCGGCCTCATACATAGAAAGGGGGTGAGTGAATGCAAGAAACAAGATTTGAAATCAAGATATCGTGTACACTAGAAGATTTTTTTAATAAAAGCAATGAAGTAATACTCCTGTTAAAAGAACTTCAAACCAAGAACACTTTGAAAGAGAATCGGATTGAAGTTCAGATAACAGAATCTTCAAAATACCAAAATGTATCGGTAAAGAAAGTGGCTGAACAATTGTCTAGAAGACAAAAGTCACGTTATTGATTGTCATCATGTAACCAATGATGATATTTCTCTAATAATTCAATTGAAAACTGTTGCATTGAGTCAATAATTGCTCCATGCAATTTGGCTTGTTGAAGTGTAGAATCGTCAGAATCATCATAAGTTTCTTCAAAAGATTGCATCATGTTATCAGCTGCTCTTTTATAAATCGAAACATCAGATTCAGTTTGGGGATTCAAAATATCTATAAAATCGTTGAAATCTTTCATTGGTATCACCTCCTTTCTAATCTCAACACTATGTACTAATTGTAACAAAATGAGAATAGATGCGTAAGGTGGAAAATAGGAAAATTTTAGAGGACTGACAAGTTCAGCCTCATACATAAGAGAGGAGGAAAAAATGAGGAAAGATAAATCGTTTTCAGATGCAAAACTGACAAGAGAAGAGTTCTCAAAAAAGTATTGGATGAGAGGGAAAGCGAAATACCAGTACCATACTGGAGAAATAGAAGACGGAAGAGACGAAAGAGAACAATTTATATTTAACAACATAAGAGCGTTAAAAAGCATGATTGATTTTAAACTTTTGCATGATGAGAAAACTGGGGGTGAGCTGTTAAAGTTAATTACGATACTTGCGGTTTCAAATGCTGTTGCAACTTTGATTACGCTGATGCTAGTAATAGTTAGGTGTTTAAAGTGATAAATGAAAAGGAAAATTTTAGAGGCTGGAAAGTTAGGCGGTCATACACAAGAGGAAAGGAGAAATAATATGGCTAAGAACTTGAGAGATTGTACACCTGAGGAGATAGAGGAACGAAAAAGATTGGCATGGGCGTACTTAAATAAGCATGGAATTTACACAATGGAAGAGTTTGAGGAGGCATACAGAAAAGTCCCCAAAATAGATATGTCTATATTTGCGCCACCAATTAAATCTGAAAGCAATATAAATCCAGATGACACCGAAAACTAACAGAATAGAAAAAGATTAGGAGGCTTATTACAGATGTTATTGGAAGAAAGTTTGAGAAAAACAAGTTGCATTATACAGGGTTACAAAGTGGGAAGACTTGTTATAGAAGAAAATGAGCCACCATATTTAGAAGATCATGAAACAGGGAAAATATTCTTAATTTCCAAAGGAGACACGCTTGAAATTTTGAATGACAACAAATGGGAACAAGTGGAGATATCGGATTTAGATAGGAAGACAGAAGAAGGATGGCCGTTATTGGCTGGGTTTGAAGCTAGAATAATAAGGAGGTAAACATGGCAAAAGTAATTGTATCTGGGGACATTAATACATCTAAGGGAAAGAGAGCAAGGAATGATATACAGATTTTTTCTGTCGATTTAACTCCTACAGAGATAAGGGAGATTTTAGAAGAGAGAAGCAAAAACAATCCAGAAGAGAAAATTGCAAAAGTGAAAATGAACAGATTTAGAAAGGACGGTACAAGGTGATTAGATTACTAACCAAGACATTTTTAGCGGATGGAATATTTAATGGAGCAGACCTATTGCTTGTGTTGATGGCTGTTCTAATTTTATACCTTTTTATGGAAAAACCAGTGAAAGAAAGGGGAGACAGATGACAGATGAGGAACTAAAAACGGCATTTGTCCATATGTGCGAAGTAGAGAACGATGGCATAATTTATAAACGTATAGACGAAATAATTTATTCCAGAACAGAAGCAGGAAAAATAATTTTATCTGGAAATATGCTGGACAGGAATCGACATAGCGTGACCAGAGCTAGAGCGGAAAAAATAAATTTTGTAGGTGAAGCGCCTCGATTCTCTGGTAAGGCCATAGGGAGGAAATTAAGCCGTGACGAAAGTAAAAAAAGCAGTGTATAAAAAGTGCAGAAAATGCAAAAGGGCATGGAACGTTAGTGTAAAAAAGCGTATTCCAAAGGAAGGGTATCTGTGTCCTTACTGTAAATCCAAAAAGAAAAAAGCTCTTAACCTACTGGAATAAGTTAAGAGCTACTCTTTGGCAAGTTGCCGCAAAATGTAAAAACCTTTAATAAATTATACCACATTTTGCGGCTAAAGAAAACAAAAAAAGACGGCGGATTGTAGCCGTTTAGAACTTGTTAAAACTATTAACTTTAGTATCAAGGGTGGTATTTTAATATGGCATATTTTAAAACAACAATAGAAGCGGGCGAGACGATTGAGGTTATTAAAAGTTTTACAAAGAGGAAAGGGGCAAAATCGAGGGGTGGCAAGGTTAAAGCTACACCAGAAGAGATTAAAGAAATAAACAAATTAAATTCTGAAAGAAAACTAAGATTAAAAATTAATGCAAATTTTGGAACGGATGACCTTTGGATTATGCTTCCATATAAAAAAGATGAAAGACCAACACCAGAAGAAGCAAAAGCGATATTAGACAAATTCATAAGAGAGCTTCGGAAAGTCTATAAAAAATTGGGTGTAGAACTAAAATATATCCACTGTACAGAGTACAAGCGAAAAGCAATTCATCACCACATTTTGATAAATCAGCCTGAAGGGATAAATGGCGCAAAAATTGTAAGACAACTATGGGGATATGGGAGGCCATATTTCAAACTCCTCGACGAAACAGGACAATACAAAAAAATAGCGGCATACATCATAAAAGAAACGGAAGAGACATTTAGGGAAAATGATGGGGGGAGGAAACAGCGTTACAGCTGTAGTCGCAATTTAATAATTCCAAAGCCAGAAACAAAGGTGGTAAAAGCTACAAGGTGGATGCCAGACCCAAGACCTAAAGCTGGATACTACATAGACCAAGAAACGGTCTACAACGGGGAGGATAGATTCACTGGGCGAATTTACCAGAGTTACACAATGGTACGGATGCAGGACAAAAATGAAAGAAGGAGAGGATTAGTGCCTTGAAAACAGTTTTGAAATATCCGGGTAGCAAATGGAGTTCTGCGGATTGGATAATTGACAACTTTCCGGATGAGTATGAAAAGATGACATATCTAGAACCGTACTTTGGGAGCGGGGCTATATTTTTTAGTAAGAAGCGTTCAAAAATTGAAACAATCAATGATATTGACGACAATGTTGTAAACCTCTTTAGAGTTATAAGACAAAATCCGTTGGAACTAATGAGAGCGATAAATTTAACACCGTGGTCTAGATCGGAATATGAATTAAGTTACAACCAAACAGAAGATGGCGTAGAAAAGGCGAGGCGATTTATGGTTAGGTGCTGGCAAGCAATCGGAACAAAAACATCTGACATAACAGGATGGAGCAATAATATAAAACCAGTAGACACAGGTTCATCCAGGTGGAGCAGGCTAGAAAAATCAATTTTGAAAACAGCTAAACGACTAAAACATGATGGGATGAATATTGTGCAGATAGAGAGTATGCCAGCTGTTGAGTTAATAAAGAGATACAAAAAAGAATATGTATTTATATATTTAGACCCGCCATATCTTTTAAGCACAAGGAGTGGCCGAATTTATAAATGTGAAATGACAGAAGTGGAGCATATAAAATTATTGGAAACAATAAAGGAGCACCCGGGTCCCGTTATGATAAGCGGATATGACTCAGACATTTATAACGAGTGCTTAAAAGGATGGTTCACAGACACTAAGCCAACTAAATGTGAAATGGGAAAAGACGCAACAGAAAAAATATGGATGAACTACAAACCTAAACCCAAGCAGTTGAGGATGGATATTTAGAGGAGAAAGTCTATGAAAACAGCACAAGTAAATTTATTAGATGAAATAATAGTTGACAATTTTGCTGGCGGCGGTGGTGCATCGACTGGAATAGAGCTTGCAATTGGGCGACCAGTGGACATTGCAATTAATCATGATCCAGATGCAATTGCACTCCATAAAATGAATCATCCTTTCACAGAACATTATTGTGAATCCGTTTGGGACATAAATCCAAAAGTAGCTTGCAGAGGTCGCAACGTTGCACTGGCATGGTTTTCGCCTGACTGTACACATTTTAGCAAGGCGAAGGGAAGAAAACCAGTCAAGAAAAAAATTAGAGGGCTCGCTTGGGTTGCGCTTCGATGGGCAGCAACGGTAAAACCAAGAGTGATTATTTTAGAGAATGTTGAAGAGTTCAAAACATGGGGCCCTTTGATTAAAAATGAATTTGGTCATGAATATCCTGACCCTAAACGAAAGGGTGAGACATTCAGATCATTTAAGCATCAGCTTGAGAAATTAGGTTATAAAGTTGACCACCAGGAGTTGAAAGCATGCGACTATGGCGCACCTACAATAAGAAAACGATTTTTTCTTATAGCTCGTTGCGATGGTAAGCCAATTAAATGGCCAGAACCTACTCATGGGGAACCAAAGAGTGAGGACGTCTTAAGTGGCAAGTTACTGCCTTACAGAACAATCGCTGAATGCATTGACTGGTCGCTTCCATGCCCTTCTATATTCGATACTGCTGAAGAGATTAAACAAAAGTATGGATTAAGAGCTGTTAGACCATTGGCAGAGAACACAATGAATAGGATTGCAAGGGGTATTCAAAAATTTGTTATAGATAACCCTGAACCTTTCATTATTCAAGTGAATCATAGTGGAAACGATTGGCACTATTCAAGAGGCATCAATGAGCCGTTTAACACATTGACTGCAAAGAATGGGAACGCTTTAATATCACCTGTGATGTCGGCAATTGGTCAAACTGGTTACTCAGATGATAGATCATATTCAGTACAGGAACCAATTAGAACGCTAGTGAGCAAGGCTGAGCAGATGTTGATTGCACCTTCTCTCATTCAATACCATACTGAACAAACTAAAGACTCAATTAGAGGTCAGCAGCTAAACAAACCAATTCTAACTATTGATGGGAGCCCACGTTATGCCATGGTAAGTGCTTTCATTTCAAAGCATTACTCAGGAGGATATAAAGGCGCTGGTTCAAACATTAAACATCCGTTAGGAACAGTAACGAGTATAGATCATAATGCTTTAGTTGCTGCTTTCATAAGTCGGCAGTTCGGAACTTCAACAGGCCATTTAGTTACTGAACCAAGCGCAACGTTAACAGCCGTAAACAAATCGAATTTAGTAAAGGCATTCTTAATCAAATATTACGGTCAAGGAACTGGACAAAAGGTAAATGAACCTATAGGAACAATTGTCTCAAAAGATCGTTTTGGAATTGTGACTGTAGAAGGTATTGACTATCAAATTGTTGATATTGGCATGCGAATGCTAGAACCACATGAACTCTATCCAGCTAACGGTTTCCCGAGAGATTACATCATTGATTTTGATGTCAATGGAAAGGCGTATTCAAAAGTTGAAAAAGTAAAGCGAGTTGGTAACTCTGTACCGCCTCCATACGCTGAGGCACTGGTTAGAGCTAATTTACCTGAAATGTGCGGAAACAAATTAGAGACGATGGAAGACTTTAGAAAAGAAATAGCAATTTAGAGGAGAAAATGAAATGAGTAAAAGTATTATAACAGACGAAGACCGTTGCTTCTTTTGCGGAGGGAAACGACAATGTGACCACCATTTGTTATTTGGAATGGGAAATAGGGAGCTTGCAGAGAAAGACGGTCTAAAAGTTCCAAGTTGCAACAAGTGTCACAACCTAGGCCAAATAATTGAGCGTATCCACGAAAATCCAATGGCAGAAAAGTTGTCAAAAATGCTTGGTCAAGCGATCTACGAAGCGAAAATAGGGACAAGAGATGAATTTAGAAGAAGGTACGGTAAATCATATTTATAAGGGAGGATAAAAGATGTTTAAGCAAAAACTAATTTATGTATGTTCACCCCTGAAAGGGGACATAGAGGGAAATGTTGAAAGAGCGAAAGGCTACTGCAAAACTGTAATAGAAATGGGATACATCCCAATTGCCCCACATGTTATGTATAGGGATTTTCTAAACGATGAGATAGCAGAGCAAAGAGAACGAGGGCTAGAGATTGGGTTGGAGCTTATAAAAATCTGTGATGAGACGTGGGTATTCACAGAACATATTTCCGATGGAATGAAGAGCGAAATTTTATTGACGAAAGTGCTAGGCAAGACAGTTAAAAGAGTATTGTTTGATGGGGGAATAAAAAATGACAGAGCAAAATAGAGTACAGCAGAGAGTAATTAGGCACTTTGTAAACTCAGACAGGGCATTGGTAACGCAAATTAATGGAGATACAAGGCACGTTAGAAAAATATTAAAAAACCTAAACGAGACTCACAAAGCGGAATTACTGGGGATTTTCGGGGATGGGATGGCCTTAATAAAAATAGAGCGGAGATATGTAAAAGTGGATGGAGAGTATGTGAAGAATCCATACAAAGCAAACGTCGATGAATAACTGGGGTGAATCAATGGACGATTCTAAAACAATATATACCGTACATCTTACTCGTAATTCAGGATTAATTAAGGATGTAGTAAGTCTATATTTTAATAAAGGGGATCGAGTGGCTGATGTGACATATGGCAAAGGAGTGTTTTGGAAAGATATTGATAGAACCAAATATACTATAGTTGGTTCTGATATAAAAACTGGGATTGATTTTAGAAAGTTGCCTTACTGCGAAAATTATTTTGACCATAGCGTTATTGATCCTCCTTATGCTCGTATTACAAATTTAAAGGGTATGGTTGATTGTTATAACACCACGAGATATACAACACATGACGCTGTTATCAATCTATACAGAAGCGGATTGAAAGAGTTAAGAAGAATTACAAAACCAGGAGGATATATTCTCTGTAAGTGCCAAGATGAAGTTGGGCGTGTAAGATTATCTGTGTA
>DKFC01000032.1:21880-23608 GCA_002452745.1 Firmicutes bacterium UBA6806 | reverse complement strand
TGTTGAAGTTCAACCAATGGTTGTTACTCAAATCAAAACTGTTGAAACAGATGGTTACAATGCGGTTCAGCTTGCAACAGGCGAAATAAAAGAAAAGCATGTTAACAAGCCGATGAAAGGACATTTTGATAAAGCAGGTGTTCCTTACAAAAAAACTTTAAAAGAATTCAGAGTTGATTCAACATCAGAATTCGAAGTGAAACAAGAAATCAAAGCAGATCTTTTCGAAGAAGGACAAATGATTGATGTAATCGGTACTTCTAAAGGTAAGGGAACTGCTGGTACGATTAAGAGACACAATCAATCAAGAGGACCAGAAACACATGGTTCTAAGTATCACAGAGGCCCAGGTTCAATCGGTGCTGCTTCGTATCCTGCAAGAGTTTTAAAGGGTATGCCAATGGCTGGTAGAATGGGAAATGAACAAGTTACGGTTTTAAACCTTGAAGTTGTAAAAGTAGATGCCGAAAGAAATCTATTATTAGTTAAAGGTGCAGTGCCAGGACCTAAAGGTGGTCAAATCGTAATTAGAAAAGCTGTTAAGGCAACAAAATAATAGCTGATGAAAGGAGGAAGCACAGTGCCTAAATTAGACGTATTAAACATTTCAGGCCAAAAGGTCAGTGAAATAGAATTAAATGAATCCATTTTTGGAATAGAGCCTAATGTACCGGTTATGCATGAAGTTGTTAAAAACTACTTAGCGAATCAAAGACAAGGTACTCAATCTGCTAAAACAAGAGCAGAAGTAAGAGGCGGCGGTAGAAAACCTTTTAGACAAAAAGGAACTGGTAATGCAAGACAAGGTACCATCAGAGCGCCTCATTATGTAGGTGGTGGTGTTGCGTTTGCACCAAAACCAAGAAGCTACAGATACTCTTTGCCTAAAAAAGTTAAAAGATTAGGTCTTTTCTCTGCTTTAAGTGCAAAAGTAAGAGACAAAGAAGTGATTGTTATTGATGAATTTGCTTTAAATTCACCTAAAACTAAAGAAATGATTAAAGTTTTAGAAAACTTAAACGTTTCTGGTAAAAAATCTTTACTTGTTACTTGCTGTAAAGAAGATAAAGTTGTAAACTCTGCTAGCAATATTGAAGGCGTAAGCACTTCATTTGTTGGTCAAATCAATGTATATGAAATCTTAAACCACGATTATTTCATCGTGTCTAAGAGTGCAATTGAGAAATTTGAGGAGGTGTACGCGTAATGAGAACCTCTTACGATATTATAATTAGACCAATCGTTACTGAAAATTCTATGATGCAAACTGCTGAAAGAAAGTACACATTCGAAGTACACAGAGATGCGAATAAAACTCAAGTCAGAAAAGCTGTGGAAGAAGTGTTTGGCGTTAAAGTAGAAAAAGTGAACACACTTAACGTTCGCGGAAAACTTAAAAGAATGGGTAAAAACCAAGGTTATACAAGAAGCTGGAAAAAAGCGATTGTAAAATTAACTGCTGATAGCAAGACTATCGAATTCTTTGAAGGAATGTAATAAAAACTCGAAGGAGGTAAAACCATGGGAATTAGAGGATTTAAACCGACTTCACCTGCTCTAAGACAAATGACAGTGTCTACATTCGAAGAGATTACTAAAAAACAACCGGAGAAGTCATTAATCGTGACTCTTAAAAAGAACTCTGGTAGAAATAATCAAGGTAAAATCACTGTTCGTCATAGAGGTGGCGGAGCGACAAAAAAATATAGAATGATTGATTTCAAAAGA
>DKFC01000032.1:0-21843 GCA_002452745.1 Firmicutes bacterium UBA6806 | reverse complement strand
ATGGTGAAAAAAGATATATTCTTCATCCAAACGGACTTAAAGTTGGCGATACTGTAGTCTCTGGTAGCCAAGTAGATATCAAAGTAGGTAATGCAATGCCTCTTATGAATATGCCAGTGGGTACTGTTGTTCACAACATCGAAATGAAAGCTGGAAAAGGCGGACAATTGGTTAGAGCGGCAGGTAACTCAGCGCAATTAATGGCTAAAGAAGGCAAATACGCACTTTTAAGATTACCATCTGGTGAAACTAGATATGTTAGAAAAGAGTGTAGAGCTACTGTTGGTCAAGTTGGAAACATCGACCATGAAAACATCACTATCGGTAAAGCTGGTAGAAAAAGACACATGGGCATCAGACCTACAGTCAGAGGTTCTGTAATGAACCCTAACGATCACCCTCATGGTGGTGGTGAAGGTAGATCTCCTATCGGTAGAGCTAATCCAGTGACACCTTGGGGTAAACCTGCACTTGGTTACAAAACTAGAAAGAAAAACAAACATTCAAACAAATATATTGTTTCTGCTAGAAAGAAATAGATAGTTGTTAAATCTGGAAGGAGGACAGATCATGGGAAGATCTCTTAAAAAAGGCCCTTTTGTTCATAAAGGACTTTTGAAAAAAATAGAAGAAATGAACTCGAATAACGAGAAGAAAGTTCTCAAAACTTGGTCGAGATCATCTACTATTTTCCCTCAAATGGTTGGTCATACTATCGCAGTTCATGATGGAAGAAAACATATTCCAGTTTATGTAACAGAAGATATGATCGGTCACAAATTAGGTGAGTTCGCGCCTACAAGAACTTTTAGAGGACATGCAGGCGATAAAAAGAGTAAATAAATCGTATTAATCCGAAAGGAGGCAGGCAAGAATGCAAGCTAGAGCGGAAGCGAAGCACGTAAGAATTTCTCCTCGAAAAATGAAGCCAATTGCTGATTTAGTAAGAGGAAAAAATGTAAAAGAAGCACAATCAATTTTAAAATTCACACCGAGAAAAGGTGCAGAGATATTTTTAAAAGTCTTAAATTCAGCGGTTGCAAATGCTGAAAACAATCACCATTTAGATGTTGAAACCCTTGTTGTAAAAGAAATTTACGCAAATCAAGGACCGACACTTAAAAGATGGAATGCTGGATCTATGGGGAGAGCTAATCCTATCTTAAGAAGATCTAGTCATGTTGGCGTAGTAGTCGCAGAAAAAGAGTAAAGGAGGGTGCACTGAATGGGTCAAAAAGTTAGCCCACACGGACTCAGAGTTGGAGTCATCAAAGATTGGGACTCAAAATGGTATGCAAATAAAAGAAACTTCTCAGATTTATTAATCGAAGATCATGAAATCAGAAAGCACGTAAAGAAAAGACTTTTTACTGCTGGTATTTCAAGAATCTATATTGACAGAGCGGCAAATGATAAAGTTCATATCAATGTCTTTACTGCTAAACCAGGTATGGTTGTTGGTAAAGGTGGCGAAAACATTAAAGTTTTAAGAGAAGAACTTGAAAAATTGACAAAAAAATCAATTCAATTGGATATTTCTGAAGTTGATAACATTGATTTAGATGCTCAATTAGTTGCAGAAAACGTTGCATTTTCATTAGAAAAGCGTGTTTCTTTCAGAAGAGCTATGAAACAAGTAATCGGAAGAACTATGAAATCAGGCGCTGAAGGAATTAAAGTTCAAACTTCTGGACGTTTAGGCGGAGCTGAAATGGCTAGAACTGAAGGTTATTCTGAAGGTAACGTTCCACTTTCTACACTTAGAGCTGATATTGATTATGGATTTGCGGAAGCGGATACAACTTATGGTAAAATCGGTGTCAAAGTTTGGATTAACAAAGGCGAAATTTTACCAAGCGTAAGTGAAGAAACAAAACTCAGAAGAAAAGAAGCTAGAAAAGCATCTGATAAACGTCCTTCAAGAGGCGGCAGAAATAACCAAGGCGGCCAAAACAGAGGACCAAGAAGACCAAGAAATAACGATAACCAATAAGAATGTTTTGTGAAAGGAGGCAACTACCATATGTTAATGCCTAAAAGAGTAAAACGCCGTAGAGTTCACAGAGGTAGAATGTCGGGTACTGCTCAAAAAGGGAACACAGTAACTTACGGAGATTACGGTTTAGTTGCTATGGAGCCTGCTTGGATTACATCGAATCAAATTGAAGCAGCCAGAATTGCTATAAATAGAAGAATTAAAAGAGGCGGTAAAGTTTGGATTAAAATTTTCCCTCATAAACCAGTAACACAAAAACCTGCTGAAACACGTATGGGTGCTGGTAAAGGTTCTCCTGAGTACTGGGTTGCAGTTGTTAAACCAGGTAGAGTCATGTTCGAACTTTCTGGAGTAGATGAGGAACTTGCAAGAGAAGCAATGAGACTTGCTGCTAATAAATTACCAATCAAGTGTAAATTCGTGAAGAAAGAAGACACTATCGAAAAGGGTGGTGAATAAGTTGAAAGCAAATAAAATTAAAGAAATGACATCGCAAGAATTAAATGATAAAATTGTCGAGTTGAAAAACGAGCTCTTCAACTTAAGATTCCAATTAGCAACTGGGCAATTAGATAATCCTATGCAAATTAAAGCAATTAAAAAGGACATTGCTCGTGCGAAAACGATCTTAAGAGACAGAGAGATCAACGCATAAGCGGAGGAGGTTACGCTGTGGAAAGAGGAAGAAGAAAAGTTAGAGTTGGATACGTTACTAGCGACAAAATGGATAAGACTATCGTCGTTACAGTAGAAGACTTTATTCGTCATCCACTCTATGGAAAAAGAGTAAAAAGAACAAAGAAATTTAAAGCACATGATGAAAATAATCAATGTGGTATAGGTGATAAAGTAAGAATTATGGAAACTAGACCACTTAGCAGAGATAAAAGATGGAGACTAGTTGAAATCGTTGAAAAGGCTAAGTAGATTTAGCTAATAAGGAGGAAAAAAGCATGATCCAAAACGAAACTCGTTTAAAAGTTGCTGATAACTCTGGCGCGAAAGAAATACTTTGTATCCGTGTATTAGGTGGTTCAAAGAGAAAATACGGTAATATCGGAGATGTTATAGTAGCGAGCGTTAAAAATGCAACACCTGGCGGAGTTGTCAAGAAGGGTGACGTCGTTAAAGCTGTTATAGTTAGAAGCAACTATGGTTTAAGAAGACCTGATGGTAGTTACGTCAAATTTGACGAAAATGCTGCAGTAATTATAAAAGATGATTTATCTCCAGTAGGAACTCGTATCTTCGGACCCGTTGCTAGAGAGTTAAGAGATAGAAAATTCATGAAGATCGTTTCTCTAGCTCCAGAAGTTCTTTAAACTTAGGAGGTGTAGTAATGCATATTAAAAAGGGCGATACAGTTATCGTAATTGCTGGAAAAGATAAAGGCAAAAAAGGCAAAGTCTTAAGCGCTAATCCCAAAACGGATAGAGTTATTGTTGAAAACGTAAACATGGCGACTAAGCATCAAAAACCTTCAATGAAGGTTCAACAAGGCGGAAGAATTCATAAAGAAGCGCCTATCCATGTTTCAAATGTTATGTACTATGATGCAAAAGCAAAAGCTGGCACAAGAGTGGCATACAAAGTTCTTGAAAATGGACAAAAAGTAAGAATATCTGTTAAAACAGGTGAAGTAATAGACTAATCCAGTGAGAAAGGAGGTTTAACTCATGGCAAGATTTAAAGATAAATACAACAACGAGGTTGCTAAAGCCTTGATGGAAAAATTCCAATATGAGAACGTAATGCAAATTCCTAAAATCGAGAAAGTCGTTATTAATATGGGTCTCGGTGATGGTAAAGATAACCCTAAAATAATCAAAGCTGCTGTAGATGAATTGACATTAATCGCTGGACAGGCACCTGTGATTACAAAGGCGAAGAAATCAGTTGCAAACTTCAAAGTTAGAGCTGGTATGAACGTTGGTGCTAAAGTAACCCTCAGAGGCGAAAGAATGTATGAATTTTTAGATAGATTCATCACAATCTCTTTACCAAGGGTTAGAGACTTCAGAGGCGTAAGTGCTAATTCTTTTGATGGAAGAGGCAACTACACTTTAGGGGTGAAAGAACAATTGATCTTCCCTGAAATCAACATTGATAAAGTAGATACTGTAAGAGGTATGGATATCACATTTGTTACTTCTGCAAAAACTGATGAAGAGGCAAGAGAACTATTAAGATTAATGGGAATGCCATTTGTCAAGTAAGGAGGGATTGTAGTGGCTAAAACGGCTCTTAAAGTAAAACAGTCGAGAAAACAAAAATACTCAACTAGAGAATACAATAGATGTAGAATCTGCGGAAGACCACATGCTTATCTTAGAAAATATGGAATTTGCCGTATTTGCTTTAGAGAATTGGCATACAAAGGTCAAATTCCTGGCGTAAGAAAAGCTAGCTGGTAAGAAATCGGAAGGAGGTAAATATTCATGGCTATGACAGATCCAATTGCTGATTTATTGACACGTGTACGTAATGCAAATATGGTAAAACACACGTCAGTAGATGTTCCAGCATCAAATGTTAAGAAAAAAATCGTTGAGATCCTTATGGAAGAAGGATACATCAAAGGATTTGACGTAATAGAAGACGGTAAGCAAGGTCTTATTAGAATCGAACTTAAATATGGAGATAACAAAGAAAGAGTTATCACTGGTCTTAAGAGAATTTCTAAGCCAGGTTTAAGAGTTTATGCAAAGAAAACTGATGTTCCAAGAGTTTTAGGTGGATTAGGTGTAGCAATCATTTCGACTTCTAACGGTATCATTACTGATAGAGAGGCTAGAAAGCTTGGCGTTGGTGGCGAAGTAATTTGTTACGTATGGTAATACGAATAACTAGGAGGTGTGACAATGTCGAGAGTAGGTAGATTGCCTATTACAATACCTCAAGGGGTTACCGTTACAATTACTGACTTAAATAAAGTCGTTGTAAAAGGTCCTCTAGGAGAATTGTCAGAGCAAATAGACAAAGACATTAAGATCGAAATTGATGGCGAAACTTTAACAGTTACGAGACCATCTGATAATAAAAGACACAGAGCATTACACGGCTTATCAAGAGCACTTATTGCTAACATGGTGTCAGGTGTAACTAAAGGATTTGAAAAGAAACTTCAAATCGTTGGTGTTGGTTACAAAGCTGCTAAAAACGGCAAAAAATTAGAACTTCAATTAGGACATTCTCATCCAGTTGTGATGGAAGATCCAGATGGTATCACTGTTGAAGTTCCAACTCAAACTGAAATCATCGTAAAAGGTATCAACAAACAATTAGTTGGTAACTATGCTTCTAAAATCAGAGAGTGGAGAAAACCTGAACCTTATAAAGGAAAAGGCGTTCGCTATGCTGACGAAAAAGTTATCCGAAAAGAAGGAAAAACAGGTAAGAAAAAATAAGAAAGGAGTGGCATAACTAATGGCAAGTAGAAATGATAATAGAAAAGCACGTCATATGAGAGTGCGAAAGAAAATTTCTGGTACAGCTGCTAAGCCTAGACTGAATGTTTACAGATCAAACACTAACATCTATGCGCAAGTTATTGATGACGTGACTGGAAACACTTTAGTTGCTGCTTCTAGCCTTGAAACTGCTGTTAAAGATGCGGTTTCAAATACTGGAAATAAAGAAGCTGCTAAATTAGTTGGTTCTTTAGTAGCTAAAAAAGCGCTTGAAAAAGGCATTGAAGATGTAGTTTTCGATAGAGGTGGTTACCTTTACCATGGTAGAGTGAAGGAACTCGCTGAAGGCGCAAGAGAAGCAGGACTTAAATTCTAGATTAGGGAGGTATGCAAATGAGTCGTCAATTGATTGATGCTAGTAAGTTAGACCTCAAAGAACAGGTTATCAATATAAATCGTGTTACTAAGGTTGTTAAAGGCGGTAGAAATTTCAGATTCAGCGCATTAGTTGTTGTTGGTGATGAAAACGGCCATGTAGGAATCGGAACTGGTAAAGCTAAAGAAGTTCCAGAAGCGATTTCAAAAGCAATTGAAGATGCTAAAAAACATTTAATCAACGTTCCAAGAGTTGGAACAACTGTACCACATAGCATCGAAGGACATTATGGTTCAGGCGCAGTTAGAATTATGACTGCTGCTGAAGGTACTGGTGTTATCGCTGGTGGACCTGTTCGTGCGGTATTAGAACTTGCAGGAATTAAAGATGTAAGAGCTAAGTCATTAGGAAGCAATAACCCTAGAAATATGGTTAATGCAACTTTAGACGGTCTTATGAATCTTAAAACAGCAGAAAGTGTTGCTAGATTAAGAGGAAAGACTGTAGAAGAAATTTTAGGTTAGGGGGTATGAACCTTGGCTACAATTAAAGTTAAGTTAGTTAAAAGTACAATCGGCGTATTGCCAAAGCATAAAAAAACTGTAGAGGCGTTAGGCCTTAGAAAAATCGGTCAAGTGGTTGAAAAGCAAGACAATCCTCAAATGAGAGGCATGGTTAATCAAGTAAGTCACTTAGTTCAAATCGTAGAGTAATCTTAAAGGAGGTGCGACCATGAGACTTCATGATTTAAGACCAGCAGAAGGGTCTACTAAATCTAGAAAGAGAGTTGGTAGAGGTCCGGGTTCTGGTTTAGGTACAACGGCTGGACGCGGTATGAATGGTCAGAATTCACGTTCGGGCGGTGGTGTAAGACCAGGCTTCGAGGGTGGTCAGATGCCATTATTCAGAAGAATTCCAAAAAGAGGATTCAACAATAAATTCAAAAAACAATGGACAATTGTCAATGTTGAACTGTTAAACAATTTTGAAGACGGCACTGAAATTACGCCGGAATTGTTGCTCGAGAGCGGAGTAGTAAGTAAAATCAATTATGGTATAAAAGTATTAGGCGATGGAGAATTGAATAAAAAGCTCACAGTAAGAGCTAACAAATTCACTCAGTCAGCGATAACTAAAATTGAAGCTGCTGGAGGAAAGGCAGAGGTGATCTAATTGTTTTCTACACTTAAAAACGCTTGGAAAATTCCAGATCTAAGACAGAGAATCCTCTATACTTTCATGATGATCGCTGTTTTTAGAATGGGATCTGCAGTACCAGTACCAGGAATTGATAGCGCTAAGCTGGCAGCAGCTTTTGCTAACAACGAAGACGGTCTTTTGGGTTTTTTCAACTTAATGAGTGGTGGTAACTTTAAAACGTTTACCATCTTCGCATTGGGTATCAGCCCATATATTACCGCTTCAATCGTGTTGAACCTATTACAAATTGCATTCCCTTCACTTGAAGCATTAGCAAGAGAAGGTGAAGAAGGTAGAAAGAAAATTGCTAGATACACACGCTACTTAACAGTTGTTTTAGCGTTGATTCAAGGAATTGGATTTAGCTTAGGTTATTTCCAAAGATTTTTCTTAAACCCAGGTGCATTTTCAACATTCATTTCTGTGTTGACCTTAACGGCAGGAACTGCTTTCTTAATGTACTTAGGTGAGAAAATAACAGAAAAGGGTATCGGAAACGGTATATCACTTTTCATCTTCGCTGGGATTATTGCGAGGGTTCCTACGACAACTCTTAAAACAATCAACAATTTAAAAATTGGACAAGTAAACTTGATTTCAATTATTATTTTCTGTATTGTGGCAATAGCAATTATCGCAGGCGTAATCTTTATCCAGCAAGGACAGAGAAAAATTCCTGTACAATATGCTAAGCGCGTTGTTGGTAGAAAAATGTATGGTGGACAAAGCACGCATATACCTTTGAAGGTAAACCAAGCGGGCGTTATTCCAGTCATCTTTGCAATTTCAATTTTAATGTTCCCAATCACAATTGCACAATTCTTCCCAAGTTCGGGATTCGCAGTTTTCGTTGGAAAATGGTTAAATTCAACATCATTCTTGTATAATATATTCTATGGCTTATTGATATTTGCATTTACGTTCTTCTATACGAATGTAACGTTTAATCCAATTGAAGTAGCAGATAGACTTAAGACAAACGGTGGATTTATACCGGGTATTAGACCAGGTAAACCGACATCGGAGTATCTGGGCAAGTCACTTAACAAAATTACAATTGTCGGCGCTTTATTCTTAGCTGCAATTGCGATTTTACCAAACTTCTTAGGAGCACTCACAAATACAAACTTCAGTTTCGGAGGGACATCTCTTCTGATTGTCGTATCTGTATCACTTGAAACGATGAAACAAATTGAAGCACAAATGTTGATGAGACACTATGAAGGATTCTTGAGCTAAGGAGGTCAAATATGAGATTAATCTTATTGGGGCCTCCAGGCGCTGGTAAAGGTACACAAGCTGAATATATCACTTCGAAATATGCCATTCCGCATATTTCAACAGGCGATATATTTAGAAAAAATATAAAAGAGGGCACTGAACTCGGAAAAAGAGCTAAATCGTACATTGATTCAGGCGCTTTGGTTCCGGATTCACTAGTGGTCGAAATTGTTGAAGATCGCTTAAAAGAAGAGGACTGTAAATCTGGATTTTTACTGGATGGATTCCCAAGAACTGAAGTTCAAGCTGAAGAGTTGGACAAGGTTTTGACTAAAATGGAAGTTTCTCTAAATGCGGTTATCAATATTAAAGTTAATCCTGATGTTTTGGTTTCAAGAGCAGTTGGCAGAAGAATCTGCAAAAACTGTGGGGCAACTTATCACGTGACAAACAATCCTACGAAAGAAGCGGGCGTTTGTGATAAATGTGGTGGAGAACTCTATCAAAGAACTGATGATGTCGAAGAAACTGTAAAAAACAGAATTAATGTTTATATGAATGAAACAGCACCATTAATCAGCTATTATTCTTCAAAGGGTAATTTAGTGGACATCGAAGGTGAACAGGATATCAAGCTCGTCTTTGAAGACATTGTAACAGCTTTAAGGGGCTAGACATGATTGTAATAAAATCTAAACATGAAATTGAACTGATGCAAGAGTCTGGACGTATTGTTGCATTAGTTCATGAAGCAATAAAAAAAGCCATAAAGCCTGGTATTACAACAGGAGAGCTTGATCAAATTGCTGAGACCCTAATACTTGAGCATGAAGCGATTCCATCGTTTAAAGGTTATGGAGGCTTTCCGGCTTCCATATGTGCCTCAATCAACGAACAAGTGATTCATGGCATACCATCTGATACAAAATTAAAAGATGGTGATATAATCAGTATTGATGTCGGTGCATTTAAAAACGGATATCATGCTGACGCTGCTAGAACTCATCCTGTTGGCAAGGTGAGTGAAAATGCTTTAAAACTAATTAGAGTTACTGAAGAGAGCTTCTTTGAAGGTTTGAAATTTTGCAGAGTTGGGTATAGACTTTTCGACATTTCAAATGCTATTCAAAAGCATGCTGAGTCAAACGGATTCAGTATTGTGAGAGATTTTGTAGGACACGGCGTCGGAACGAAGCTCCACGAAGAACCTGCTATACCAAACTTTGGGCCGGCAGGAAAGGGACCAAGGCTTGCACCGGGAATGGTGCTTGCAATTGAGCCTATGGTAAACGAAGGTGACTTTAATGTTAGAACACTTGGAGATGACTGGACGGTTGTAACGAAAGATGGGAAATTGTCTGCACATTATGAGCATACAATTGTCATCACCGAAAATGATCCAATACTTCTGACGAGTTTAATATAAGCGAGGTGACTGGATGCTTAATTCATCTAAGGAACTTGAAATCGGTCAATTTGTCAAATCAAGAGCAGGAAGAGATAAGGATAGAATCTTCATCGTCATTGAAATTGTCGATGAGCAGTTTGTAAAAATTGCAGATGGGGACATTCGTAAGCTTGAAAAACCGAAAGTCAAAAAAGCAAAGCATTTGTATAAGCTCAAATTCTTCAGCGAAGATCTTCATGAGAAGATAACCTCAGAGAAAAAGATAACAAATGCAATGCTGAGAAAAGAAGTTGAAAAAACAGGCTTAATCTAATCCAAAAGGAGGGATGATTCTAATGGCAAAAAGTGATTCAATAGAAGTTGAAGGCATAGTGGTGGAAGCACTGCCAAATGCAAATTTTAAAGTTAAACTGGAAAATGGACATATAGTACTTGCTCATATTTCAGGAAAACTAAGAATGAATTTTATTAGGATATTACCTGGAGATAAAGTAACACTAGAATTATCGCCATATGACCTCTCAAGAGGAAGAATTACATGGCGTGGTAAGGGATAAGGAGGTATAACAATGAAAGTTAGACCATCGGTAAAACCAATGTGTGAGAAATGCAAAGTCATTAAGCGTAAAGGCAAAGTAATGATTATTTGCGAAAATCCAAAACACAAACAAACACAAGGTTAGGTAACTGTGTGTACCAAATATAAAGCGCGGCTGAAATTCTTTATATTTGAAAAATATAGAAGACACATCACATTTTATACACATATAGGAGGTGTAATTCAATGGCAAGAATTGCAGGTGTTGACTTGCCTAGAGAGAAGAGAGCTGTTATCGGCTTAACTTACATCTATGGTATTGGAAAACCTACTTCTCTAGAGCTGTTAAAAAAAGCTGGAATCAGTGAAGATACAAGAGTTAAAGATCTTACTGAAGAAGAAGTGAGTAAACTTAGAGCACTCATCGAAGAATCTGTCCTTGTTGAAGGGGATTTAAGAAGAGAAATCGCTATGAATATCAAACGTTTAAAAGAAATCGGATGTTTCAGAGGAATTAGACATAGAAAAGGACTTCCTGTTCGTGGTCAAAAGACTAAAACGAACGCTAGAACTAGAAAAGGGCCTAAGAAAACTGTTAGCCGTAAGAAGAAAAAATAGGTAACGAAGGAGGGGTATAAGACATGGCTGCTGCTAAAAAAGCACGTAAAACTCGTAAAAAACGTGACCGCAAAAATGTTGAGCGTGGACAAGCACATATCCAAGCTACATTTAACAATACAATTGTCACTTTAACTGATACTGAAGGCAACGCACTTGCATGGTCAAGCGCTGGTAGCTTAGGATTTAAAGGTTCAAGAAAATCAACTCCTTATGCTGCCCAAATGTGTGCAGAAGCTGCTGCTAAGGGTGCTATGGAACATGGCCTCAGAACAGTTTCTGTATTCGTAAAGGGACCAGGATCTGGACGTGAAGCTGCAATCAGAGCATTACAAGCGTCAGGACTTGAAATTACATCAATTGCAGATGTAACACCAATTCCTCACAATGGTTGTAGACCGCCAAAAAGAAGAAGAGTGTAATTAATTTCAGTATTAGGAGGTGTTTTAATTGGCAAGATATACAGGACCATCTTGTAGAATTTGTCGTAGAGAAGGACAAAAGCTATATCTTAAAGGCGATAGATGCTATAGCGACAAATGTACTTTAAATAGAAGACAAACAGCACCTGGTCAACATGGTGCCAAAAGAAGTAAACTTTCAGGCTATGGAACTCAACTGAGAGAAAAGCAAAAAGTTAAAAAATATTATGGTCTCTTGGAAGGTCAATTCAGAATGACTTATGAGAGAGCAGAAAAAATGAAAGGTATCGCCGGCGAAAACCTTTTACAATTATTAGAATTAAGACTTGACAACGTCGTGTACCGTTTAGGCTTCGCTAACTCTAGAAAAGAAGCTAGACAACTTGTTGTTCACGGACACTTTACTTTAAATGGACATAAAGCTGATATTCCATCAATGACTTTAGGCCTTGGCGATGCAATCGCACTTAAAGACAAAAGTAAATCTTCTGACAAATTTAAGCAATTAGCTGAAGCAGCTAAGAACGCTCCAGGTTGGTTAGAAGTTGACTTCGAAAAGATGGAAGGGAAAATTACAGCGTTGCCTGTAAGAAATGATATCGACTTACCAATCGAAGAGCATCTTATCGTCGAGCTTTACTCTAGATAGTCTAGATAAGGTTGATATTATTTATATCACAAATTCCAGATAAGCAATCTTGTAGTCAAATACAAATTGTTTATCTGTGAATAGTGCTTCGTTGAGCATGTGATACCCTCAAGTGTTATGATGTAGAGTTTAAAGAGAAGGAGGGTCTTAACTAGTGATTGAAATAGAAAAACCAACGATTGAGTGTGTAGAACTAAGTGAAGACGGCAAATTTGGTAAATTTGTCGTGGAGCCTCTTGAACGAGGCTATGCGACGACACTCGGTAACAGTTTGAGAAGAATTTTACTTTCATCTTTACCGGGAACTGCAGTACGTTGGATCAAAATTGAAAATGTTCTTCATGAATTTTCAACAGTTCCGGGCGTTAAAGAAGACGTTATTGAGATCATTCTTAATCTCAAAGAACTCTTTGCTAAAATTCATTCAGACGAGGATGTTAAAATTCTCAGAATTGAGGCAAATACTGCCGGAGAAATCACCGCAGGCGATATTATTGCCGATGCTGATGTTGAAATCTTAAATACGGATCTGCACATTTGTACACTTGAAGAAAATTCAAGATTGTATATGGAAATAGCATTGGGACAAGGTAGAGGATATGTAACTGCTGAGAACAATAAAGAAGTCGGTTTACCAATCGGCATCATTCCAGTGGATTCTATCTATACGCCTGTTCGTAAGGTCAATTTCACTGTGGATAAAACAAGAGTTGGTAAAGTTGCTGATTATGACAAGCTGACTCTTGAAGTATGGACAGATGGAACTATTAAACCGGATGAAGCAACTTCATTAGGTGCTAAAATTATGTCAGAACATTTAAACTTGTTCATAGATATGACAGATAGCATCAATGGTGTGGAAATCATGGTTGAAAAAGAAGAGGACATTAAAGAAAAAGTTCTCGAGATGACGATTGAAGAACTCGATTTATCAGTTCGTTCTTACAACTGCCTCAAACGTGCAGGTATTAACACAGTTGAAGAATTAACGAATAAAAGCGAAGACGACATGATGAAAGTAAGAAACCTAGGTAAAAAATCTCTGGAAGAAGTAAAACATAAACTTGCAGAATTAGACCTTGGATTAAGATTAGAAGACGAGTAAAGGAGGGAAGACGATGGCAGGTTACAGAAAACTAGGACGTCCAACATCTCATAGAAATTTAATGCTTAGAAATCAAGTGACTTCTTTATTAAAGAATGGACGTATCGAGACAACTGTTACTAGAGCGAAAGAAACTAAAAAACTTGCAGAAAAAATGATTACTCTTGCTAAGAGAGGCGATCTTCACGCAAGAAGACAAGTTTTAGCTTTTGTAACTGAAGAGACAGTTGTTAAAAAACTTTTCGATGAAATCGCTCCTAATTATAAAGAACGCAATGGTGGATACACAAGATTAGTTCAAACTGGTCCACGTAGAGGCGATGCTGCACCAATGTGCAAATTAGAGTTAATCTAGTAATGTGAGGGACTTAAGTGATGAGCTTAGTCCCTTTCTTATTAATGCCATTACAAAAGCAATCAAGAAAAAACATAGGAATAGATGTCTGCCAGTTTTATTATGAGTACTTCAGAATAACTATTAAATAAAAGTTCCAGAATCGGTCATATTTTTACAGATTCTATAGAGTTCATATAATCGACAAATCAATACATACGAATTTGGAAAATTTAGAATAATTTAAATTAACCAAATCATTTAATCTCATAGAATCAAGTAGAAAAATTCACATATAAAGAGTATACTGACATAGAGAAATTCGTGTTAATAGACAAGGGATGGTGACCGAGTTGATAAAGACAGAGAATTTATATTTTAGATATCAAGATGAAAAAGATGAAAATAAGTTTGCACTAAAAGACGTCAATCTCCAAGTAAAGGATGGCGAATTCGTCGTCATTATTGGACACAATGGTTCAGGTAAATCGACACTTTCAAAACTGCTAAACGGAATTTATTTGCCAACAGACGGCAAAATATATATAGATGACATGGATACATCTGATGAGGAAAAAATTTGGGAGATTCGAAAGAATGCTGGAATGGTTTTTCAAAACCCAGATAATCAGCTTGTGGCCACAATTGTAGAGGAAGATGTGGCCTTTGGCCCAGAGAATATAGGCTTGCCTTCAAGTGAGATACGAGAACGCGTTGATTTTGCCCTAGAAGTGGTCAAAATGGCCGAGTATAAAAGGAAGCCTCCCCACCATCTATCAGGGGGACAGAAGCAAAGGGTAGCCATAGCGGGGATACTTGCCATGAAGCCCAAATGCATCATTTTTGACGAACCAACAGCGATGCTAGATCCATCTGGACGAAAAGAAGTGGTTTCTACCATTGAAAGGCTCAACAAAGAGGAAAAAATGACTGTGATTCACATCACTCATTATATGGATGAGGCTATTAATGCAGACAGGATTATCGTAATGGATGGCGGCAGAATTGTACTTGAAGGCACTCCAAGAGAAATCTTTTCAAAAGTGGATCACCTGAAAAAAATTGGATTAGATGTGCCGCAAATAACTCAATTAGCCTATGAATTAAAGAATCAAGGATATGATATATCCACTGAGAGTTTAACCGTGCAGGAACTTGTGGAGGAACTATGTCAATTTCTATAAAGAATTTATCACATATATATGATGAGGGAACACCCAATGAAACCGTGGCAATAAAAGATGTAAATTTACAGATTGAACATGGCGAATTTATTGGTTTAATTGGTCATACTGGATCTGGTAAGTCCACCCTCATTCAACAGATGAACGGGTTATTAAAACCATCAAGAGGCGAAATTGTCGTCAATGGACTCAATATAACAGATGGCCTTTATAGTTATGAAGCTGATAAAAAAATAGGAAGACGCAGAAAAAAACAGATGGCAAAAGAGCGTAAGAAGAAATTGCTTGAAGTTAGAAGAAAAGTGGGACTTGTCTTTCAATACCCTGAATATCAGTTGTTTGAAGAGACCATAGAAAAAGACATCGCATTTGGGCCGACAAATTTAGGCCTTCCTGAAAGAGAGATAAAGGCAAGAGTGTTGGAGGCTATGGAAATCGTTGGACTCGATTACAAAACTCAAAAGGATAGATCGCCATTTGAATTAAGCGGCGGTCAAAAGAGACGCGTTGCCATTGCTGGTGTCTTAGCTATGAAGCCCGAAGTGCTCATTTTAGACGAACCAACGGCTGGCCTTGATCCTAGGGGAAGAGATGAGATACTAGGTCAAATAAAGGCACTTCATGATAAATATAAGCTGACTGTAATCATCGTTTCGCATAGCATGGAGGACATGGCTAAAATTGCCAATCGTTTGATTGTTATGAATCGAGGAGAAGTGGTCTTTGATGATTCACCTCATAGAGTGTTTAAAGAAATAGAAACACTTGAAGAGATTGGTCTGGCCGTTCCGCAGATTTCTTATCTGGCAAGGGCACTCAATCAGGCTGGGTTCAAAATGAGTGATGAAATTATCACCATAGAAGAGGCCGTCAAAGCATTGGCTGGACAATTGCCTTCTAAGGAGCGTAAAAGTCATCTAAAGGGAGGTTCAACATGCTAAGAGATATAACCATTGGTCAATACTACAGTGTGGAATCGCCTATTCACAAGATGGACCCAAGATTTAAGATTATAGCGTCAACGCTCTATTTGATTTCCCTATTTTTAATTGGAAGCGCATATGCATACGGCTTTGTCATTGCATTTATTGGTATTATAATAGCGCTTTCAAGGGTTCCAGTTGGCTTTGTCATGCGTGGACTCAAACCAATTTTTATGCTCATAGTCTTTGCATTTCTACTCAATATTTTACTGACCCCAGGAGATCCATTTTTTAAATGGGGCATCATCAGTATTTCCTTAGAAGGGGTTGAGCGTGCTTTTTTTATGTCCATGCGGTTGGTTTTACTGATTATCGGGACTTCTCTACTCACGCTAACGACTTCTCCAATTGAACTGACAGATGGCATAGAATATCTGCTGAGTCCAATGAAAAGAATTGGACTTCCGGCTCATGAACTTGCCATGATGATGACTATTGCCCTTAGATTTATTCCAACATTGCTTGAAGAAACGGATAAGATTATGAAAGCACAGATGGCAAGGGGAGCAGATTTTGAGAGTGGCAATCTTATGAACAGAGCAAAAGCATTGATCCCGTTGCTTGTTCCACTTTTTATAAGTGCATTTAGGAGAGCCGATGAATTGGCAATGGCTATGGAAGCAAGATGTTACAGAGGCGGTGAAGGGCGTACGCGCATGAAAGTGCTTAAATACACAAAATACGATGCGATTGGACTTGGTTCAATGATTGTCTACCTTGGTGTTTGCATCGTATTCTAGAACAACAGATAAAACGAGTCATTCGTGAAGATATTGGAGTCATAAATGAGGACATTTTGCATGGTAGTGAGCTATGATGGATCTGCCTATAGTGGATGGCAAAGGCAAAGTAGTCATCAAAGTATACAGGGAACCATAGAAAAGCGGTTGAGCAAATTAATCAATGAAACGGTTCAAATAAACGGCGCTGGGAGAACCGATGCAGGGGTACACAGTTTATCCGGGCAAACTGCATCTTTTGAAATAGAGGCAAATATCAGCGCAGAACAGCTTAAATATGCCCTCAATAGGGCATTGCCAGATTCCATTTATATAGAGACTGTTGCGGAAATGCCTGAGATATTTCATGCGAGATATCATGCTATTGGGAAGACGTATGAGTATCTCATAAATCAAGATGTTAAACCGAGTCCAATTAGGCATAATTATTGTCATTATGTTGCTGAACGACTTGATATTGAAGCAATTGAACAGGCGATTCCCCATTTCAAAGGAACACATGATTTTGCGGGATTTATGGCGTCTGGAAGCAGTGTAGAAAATACCATAAGAAACATTTACGAGTTTGAGCTGTTAAAAGAGGGTGGAGATCTGAGGTTCAGAATTAGTGGAGATGGTTTTTTATACAATATGATTAGAATCATTGTAGGGCTTCTGATTCAAATAGGGAGAGGTAAAATTCCTCCAAATGAAGTTACAAAGATTATCTTATCCAAAGACAGAAATAGAGCTAAATGGACAGCGCCTGCGAATGGACTCTATCTTAAAAAAGTGCATTATCCACTGAACTATGATGTGATTTTAAATGGAATACGACAGTCATAATGGTTGTCTTAAAGAAATGCAGTTCTTAAAAAAGCATCACGATTAGTTCTTGACATAGGTGCGCTGCTACTATATAATAGATTGTGGTCTGTACTTGGACCAATGGATACGATCGATAAAATCCTGCCCCGGGTTTTAAGATATAAACGGTGAAATAATTTCAAGGAGGTCATTCGATGAAGTCTTATGTTGCGAAACCACAAGAAATCGAAAGAAAGTGGTATGTAGTTGACGCTGACGGTAAAACATTAGGAAGATTAGCTTCAGAAGTTGCTAAAATCCTAAGAGGAAAACATAAAGCAATTTATACTCCACATGTTGATACAGGAGATTTTGTAATTATAGTAAATGCAGAGAAAGTTAGATTAACAGGTAAAAAATTAGATCAAAAAATGTTCAGATGGCACACAGGTTATGTAGGTCATATGAAAGAGAGAACTTATAGAGATATGATGCAAAACAAACCAGTGAAAGTTGTAGAAGCAGCAATCCAAGGTATGTTACCACATAACTCATTGGGTAGATCAATGGCGTCAAAATTAAAAGTGTACGCAGGTCCTGAGCATAAACATGAAGCTCAAAAACCTGAAGTACTCGAATTAAGTCTGTAAGGGAGGGTAACTGATGGCTAAGTCGATTCAATATCAAGGTACAGGTAGAAGAAAAACTTCAATCGCTAGAGTTAGATTATTACCTGGTACAGGCAAATATATCGTAAACGGAAAAACTTTAGATGAATATTTCGATTATGAAATTTTGAGAAAAGAAGTTCAAAGACCTCTAGATTTAACAAAAACAGCTGGTAAATATGATGTTATTGTTAAAGTAGAAGGTGGCGGATTTACAGGTCAAGCAGGCGCAGTTAGACATGGTCTTTCTAGAGCATTGCTTCAAGTAGACACTGAATTCAGACCTGTTTTAAAAGCAGCTGGTTTCTTAACAAGAGACCCAAGAATGAAAGAAAGAAAAAAATATGGTCTCAAAGCTGCGAGAAGAGCACCACAATTCTCGAAACGTTAACAAAGAGATAGCATTTTTAAAAATGTCAAAAACACACAAACCCCGAAAACATGAGCGTTTTCGGGGTTTTCTTTATTTTCATCACTATTTGAAACAACCATAAAAAACCACAAAAAACGACCGTAGAGAACAAACAGAGAACACGCAGAGAACAAAATCGAAAATAATTTATTCTGATTTGCGCAAATCATTAAAGAGTGTTATAATGAGCCTGCAAAGGGGGCGCAAAATGAGGAAAAAGACATACAAAGGAACACGAACCGAGTACGCTAACGAGAAAATAAAAGAACTTTACGACCGGATCAACCTAACAGTACCAAAAGGCAAAAAGGAAGAAATAAAGCAGGCACTTTCCGGATCCGGAAAAAGCGTAAACGAATACATCTATATGCTGATATGCGCCGACATAGACAGTACAGGCAGCAGAATATTAAAAATGCAGCATGGATTAACAGCAGAACAGCAGGCACAGCTTGACAAGTGGCAAGTGCCGAAGAAATACCACGAAATGATCGAAAGTATGTCATATGATAAAAAAGAGGGTTATTATATCTATTTGAAAGAGGGATATATAAACGATGCAACCGGCAGCAGGACGATACGAGCAGAAAAAACACAAACCCTAAGATTGACCGTAAATAAATCACACAAGATATAAAATTAAAGGGCAACGCCATAGCTGCGCCGCCCTTTATTATATTTTATTGATTGCATCTAAAAGAACGTTTATATCAAGATGGGTGTATACTCTTTCAGTCAAAGTTTGTGCACCTCTATGCCCTACTATTTTCTTAATAGTAGTTGGATCCACTTTAGCACTAGCCAAAAGCGAAACGCATGTATGACGTGTATCGTGTGGCTTGTGATCTATGCCTAAATCATTCAAAGGATTAATCCAATAACTATCATAATAATTTCTGTATAAAAAGTGTTCGCCGTCGGGCGTACTTAACAAATATTCGCAATCATTCTTGCTATACCATGCCTCAAAGAATTTATAAGTTTTATCAGCAATGGGAACCGCACGTATGCCGGCATCGGTTTTGCTATCTCGAACATAAAACCAACGTTCCTGCAGATGCACATCGCTTTTCTTTAGATCCAACATCTCGGAAATGCGGACACCGGAATAAATCAGCATGAGAACGATCTGCAGGTATTCATTAGTGCCGACGTTTTTCCAAAGCAAAGCAATTTCGACAGCGGAAAAAGGCATGCGATCGTACCTATCGGGATTGCCTGCATTTTTAATATTGAGGTACTCAACTATATGCCGATCCTTAGTAATGATTTCGTTCATAACAGCATAATCAAACAGCTGCCCGAACAGAACTTTTAATTTTCTTAGCGTCGGGTAATTCTTGCCGCTAGTGTCGGCAACTTCCTGCAGGTGCGCTAGTTTTATATCTACAAAGCGCATATCGTAAAGCATGCCGCATATATTATAAGATGCCTTATAACCGTTAATATTAGATTTAGATACCTCTTTAAATTTACGTTCCGACCATTTATCGTAGACCTCTGAAAAAGTGATTTTAGAGGCGTTTATATCGTATGGATTTGCGTTATAATCAGCAAGCGCCTGTAAAGCCTCTTGCCTAGTTGCGTAATATCCTATCGTTACACGTTCTTGTACAACCTTCTTACTCTCGACATCAACAGTATAACTGACAGTCTTTTGCACGTGGAAAGGTTTCCGGCGTTTGCCGGACAATTTGCGTATAGAGCCGTAGCCATTTGGTAGCCTAATCGGAAACACCTTCTTTCTAAAAAATAAGCATAAAAAAATAAGCCTATGAGCGTTTCTAGGCTTATGGTATAATTGAGTTGTCGAGAAACAATTATAAGAGCCTAGATCCTATAGGTGAAAAGCAGCCGTTACGTTCGCAGCGTAGCGGTTGTTTTTTTTATTTTTTGTAAACGTCAATGCGAATATGAAAAGTTGCATTGTTATGATGATCGTTTTTCTTTTCAAGGATAACGACCTTATATTCGCAGTCGGCGTATTTATCAACTAATCGTGCGGCAGTAGTAGCAGGAACGCAACCGATATCGACACGATTTTTAGTGCGGCAAACATAAAAAGCCGGTTTGCCTTCATACTCAAATTCTTCTAAGTACAAAGTTTCGTTAGGCTTCATTTTTCTTATTTGTCCTTCACGTGTAGCGCCTGCAGGACAAGCACAGTCGGCAAAAGTACCAACAACCGAACACGTATAACTTTTGATAGGTTCAATTGCAGGAGTGGCAGCACGAACAGCAGAAACAGGCTTTTTAGACTGACTAGAAAACATGCGCTTAGCTGAATTGATGCCGAGCATTTCACAAATTGCATTTTTACAAACAGATTTAACGATATCGCTCAAAACATTAGCCTCCCTTCAAGTTAAAAAAATATCAATTTAATTTGTATAACTTTATAATATTCATGCACCCATTCTTTACAAAATTTGAAAGGGGCATGCGGAACATGATAAAAAAACATATTAAGTATAAGAGAAAAGAAGTATATGCGCTTTACTACAGGAGTACAGAAACCATTTATTACAATTTAGATTTCGTAGGCAAAATACAACTAATCTTACTATTCTAGCGAGAACATAATAAGATTGGGTGCGATTAACACCCTATCCTACATTGGTGTCTTTATTGCCCTGCAGATCCACAGGTGGAAAAGCCTTTTCTAATTCGTCGGGCGATTTTGGACTATCATCATATGCATTCTTTTCATCGTGTTCAGTAGCAAAAGCCTTTTTAAATAAATCGTATAGTGCATCTCTAGTACAATGATCCAATTCCATAAACCCACGAATTAAATTAATTTCCATATCCCTTAGATTATTCGATCTTGCGTAATCATCTAAAGAAAACGTAGCCGGTTCTACAAACATGTTGCCGGTTCCGTTTCTTAACCATTCCTCATTTACGTTGAAAGCAGAGCAGATTTGCAATATGTGTATATCTTTAGGAATACGATCGCCGGTTTCGAACATGGCAAGCGTCGAAGATCCTACACTAATCTGCTTGCTAAAATCAACTTGATTTAGACCTAATGCTTTTCTCAATTCCCTTATTCGTTCGTTCACGATCTCACCACCTTTCAAAATCAATATAACACCTTTTTACTCACAATGCAAGAAAAAAGAAAGAAAAGCATTGACACAATTCTTACATGGTGATAATATATACTTACAAAGCAAGTAAAAACGACACAAAGCAACCACGAAAGGAGTAGAAAAATGGGGAAAGGTTTTTACGAAAGCGCAGCAACGAAACGAAATTACAATCTAAAAGCAGACAGCGCAGACGAAAGCACAGTTTTAGAGGTTATTAAACTTTTAAAGGAAAAAGAAATAACGGTAGACCGTTCGCAAAGGATCCTAGAAGATGCGCAAACGATACTACCGCTAATCACGAAACTATAACATGTTTTGGATCATTTTACGAGTAGCTTCATCGGGTTCGTTGGCACGTTCAATTAGTGTATCTACGTTATCAAGACACGAATTATAAACGTCATACAACCTAGTTGAAAACTCGATTTCGCTCTCATTGTCTTGCTTAGAGCATTGACGGCAAACGATTAAAGCGATTTCATGCGCTAGATTATCCATAGTGCAGCCTCCTTTATAAGTATTCCGGCTTTAGCGGAGCCGGTAATACCATTATAAGGCAATGAAAAATTAGAGGCAACACAGACACACAAACGGCGGCGAATACCGCCGGCTATAATGCCACCTATGGCGGTTCCAAGTCCGCAGGAAGAAGGCAGAGGATAGCAGGCGTTAACAGTAGTTTAAGAAAGAGAGGTAAG